>JAAWDH010000049.1 GCA_022793675.1 Oscillospiraceae bacterium | reverse complement strand
GTGTTCGTCCTACTGAACGCCAAAAAGGCTATGCTGTTCAGATGTTAAAAATGATGCTGGAGCAGGCGAAGAAAAAGGGAATTTATAAGGTGTTGGTTGGTGTTCATGATAGTAATATTGGTTCATGGAAAACAGTTGAGAAATGCGGAGGAGTTATGGAAAATGTTGTACATATAAAAAATGATGATGAACCAATTCGCAGGTATTGGATTGACATAGAGCCAGACTGACAAAAATTTTTCCGCTAGACTTATAACTTCCAGTTTATCGGGTAGTCATCCACTAGTGGATGACTACCCACTTTGAATATCTTGACGAATGGTTTAGCAAATCCGCGTTCGGCAACACCAATCTGAAAAGGGAGACTGTCTGCGCCTGCTTGACAGAAGCGGGCGTTTGTAGTATAATATAAGGAGATCGTCGGGACGCAAAGCTGAAGACAACACAACCTGTATTCCATTTTGGACTTTCAAAATTGACATAACAGCTGATAAAAAAGGAGGGAGAGATTTTATCAACGTCCCGATTTTTCAGCAGCAGGCAGCCTTTTGATTGACTGTGCTGCATTTGAAGACAGCCTCAAGCTGTCCCCGGGCTTTTAACAACCGGGGAAATATCATGACATCCAGGAGGTATTTTACGATGAAAATCGCCAAAAAACTGCTGGCCTTCTTATGTTCTGTAACCCTGCTGGCCGGCTGCGCCAGCGGAACTGCCAGCGGTGACAACATCTACATTGACCCAGTCCCCGTTGAAGAAATCATGTTGGAGGACGAGGCCGTAGCGCTGGCCGCTTCCCCTGCCGCCACTGGCACCGCACTGATGCCAGTCGCATCCGGCACTGCTGTGGATAAAAACGACCGTGCTACCATCGACCGTTCCAACGTCAGCGACGGCTACGTCATGGTCTATTTCAGCGGTACCACCCAGACTAAACTAAAGGTACAGGTTGCCGGCCCCAATACCACCTACAATTACGACCTGCCAGTACAGACCTGGGCGACCTTCCCTCTCTCCGATGGTAACGGCGACTATAAAGTCAATGTTTTGGAGAATACTACGGGCAACAAGTACGCGTTTGTACTCTCTGGTTCTTTCAAGGCAACGCTGAATGACGAATTTGCGCCTTTTATCCGTCCCAACCAATATGTCAATTATGAGAGCAACGCCACGAATACGGTAAAAAAGGCGGCAGAACTGGCAGGCTCTCAAACTGATCCACTAAAAAAAGTTGAACTGATTTATGACTTTGTTGTCAAAAATCTGACATATGACACCGATAAAGCTTCTAATGTCCGACCGGGCTATTTACCAGTGCTGGACACTGTGCTGTCCAACAAAAAAGGGATCTGTTTTGATTATGCCGCACTGATGGCCGGGATGCTCCGCAGCCAAGGCGTACCCTGTAAATTGGTGGTCGGCTACGCCGGCACTGCCTATCATGCCTGGATCAGCGTCTGGACCAAAGAAACCGGCTGGATTGACGGCGTCATCTACTTTGACGGCTCGACCTGGCACCGGATGGATCCGACCTTCGCCTCCTCCGGCGGCGGCAGCGATGAGATCATGAAATATATCGGCGACGGCAGCAACTATACTTCTAAGTATATTTACTGATCCTGTTTCGCATAGCAAAAGGGCTGCCCTAATAAAGGGCTGCCCTTTTTTAGCGCCTGTGTCTTATTCTTCTGTTACATCTTCCGGCGTTTTTTCCTGAGCGCCGCGGGTAACCATCCGGCAGAGCGTCTCTTTGGAAAGGAAGGGTGCCAGCCCCAACAAATGCTCCATCGGAATGCTGCCGGCATAGTGCTCGACCAATCCTCCAAGCGTTTCTCTAGGCAGGAATGGCGCAAGGGCCGGCAGATCTTCAAAGTGCAGCGCCTCCGCGCACTTTTCAGCAAATCTGCCCAATGTTTCCTTGGAAAGGAACGGAGCCAAAACTATCAAACCTTCTGCTGAAACGTCTTCAGCACAACGATCGACTAAACCATTCAGTGTTTCCCTTGGTAAAAATGGCGCAAGATGGGCAAGGTCTTCAAAACGCAGTTCCTCCGCGCATTTTTCAGCAAATCTGCCCAATGTTTCCTTGGAACAGCCCTTTTTCTCTTCGAAATAAGCTTCAGCGCCGATTTCGGCGATCCGCCTGCTGCCTGCTTCCCAAGCGGCAGCGATGCGGGGATTCTGGGCGGTGAAAAAATCGCCGGCCTTCTGACAGGGAAATTCGGGGCATTCGCCGCAGAAATCCACTCCTTTTTCACTAATACATCCCGGCACCGGACAGCCTTGGATACACCCTGGCCCGGCTTCCATTCGGCAGCCGGGGCAGACGCCGCCGATGTGCTGCAGTGTGCTGCAAAACTCGACAAACTGGGCCATCCAAGTCTTACGTCCTTCTCCAGACAGAAATTGCCCGCGCATTTCGCCGAAGCCGTCCAGATAGCTGTAAAGCTTTCTGGCGCACTCGCCCACCGGTCCGTCCTTATAAGCAGTACAGGTGTAGCATAACAGCGAACACGGTGCTGTCAATTCCAACAGCTTTTGCTTTTCCATAAATTAACCCCCCTTAAAATTGTCAAAATATAAACAGGGTGGCTTCGTCTGTAGAGAAGCCACCCTGCTGCGTCAGGCAAAGCAATCAATCACTGTTTTCCTCTTTCTGGCGGGCATCACGGATATCGCCGGAAATATGCAGCGTTACCAGCACCGTCATCGCCAACAGGATAATAAGTTGGACGACCTCCTGCCAACGGACGGGCGCAGGTTTGCTGGGGAAAAACAGGCGGATAGATGTTGCGAGTATGCCAAGAAGCGGAACACCAAGCCGGTACAATATTCTTTTCATCAGATTCAACCCTTTCTTCGGCAGCGCCGAACACATAGGTGAACAAATTCCTTCACAAATATAGCATACTTCGCTAGCTTTGTCAAGTGAAGGAGTATGGCCGATTTCTGAAAAGAAGCTCAAAGACTTTTACTTGTTAAGGTACGCGCCTGCGTGACCATATGCCTACTGCGTCGGCAGGTCAACGCTGCGAAGCCCCTTGTCTGTCAACCTCAGCACCCTTGTGCAAACTTCGGAAATATAGCGCCGGTCGTGGGAGATGCTGATAATTGCCCCTTCAAACTGCCGCAGCACCTCGCGGATGACTGGGTTTGACAGCGGCGAGAAATTCCGCGTCGGTTCGTCGAGCACCAGCACATTGCAGCCGCCAAGGATCATTTTCAGAAAAAGCAGCTTCGCCCGCTGGCCGCCGGACATCTCCGCCGCCGGATGTTCCATTTCCTCTGGCGTGTATTTAACGCTGCCCAAAAATGTCCGAACGCGGGAAATCTCGTCGTGGCGGCCGGATTTAGCGAGGAATTCCACCGGCGTGACCTCTGGCGGCAGCAGCTCCGCATAATTCTGGGGCATATAGGCAGCCCGGATATCGCTGCGGCCCAACAGGCTTTCGGCAATCTGCCGCAGCAGCGTCGTTTTCCCGACGCCGTTTTTGCCGATAATACAAACCCTTTCCGGCCCAGTAATCTGCAAAGCAATATTTTCTGCTAGTACCCGGCCGCCGACCGCCAGCTCCGGCAGCTCAAAGCGCACAACATCCTTTCCGGCGGGCACCGCGCACCCTTCTGGGAACCGCAGCATAATCGCCTCCTCCAAGTCTGGCAGCTGTACCGCCCTTTCGTGTTCCCGCTCGAACCTCCGCCCCATCGACTTGACGGTGTGCATTTTCTTCTTCAGCAGCCGCCCCCCGCTGGGGTTCTGCCGGGAAATGGCGTTCAGCTGATGGTCGACCTTAGACTGGATCTGTAAAAATTTGGCTTGCTGCTGCTGGTATTCCTCCTCGGCCTTGCGGGCTTCTTTGGTTTGCTGGGCAATTTTTGACGCCCGTTCTTCCATATACTGGTCATAGGGCATCCGTGCAATTGTACAGCGCGGCAGCGTCTTACGCCGCACCAATTCAATATGGAGGATGACGTTTGCCGTACGGGAAAGCAGGGTTTCGTCGTGGGAGATATAGAGGATAGGCAGCGGGCAGCGGAGGATAAACGCCTCCAGCCACTCAAGGGTTTCCAGGTCAAGGTCGTTGCTCGGCTCGTCCAACAGCAGGATATCTGGTTTGCCCAGCAGTACCCGGCAAAGCTGCAGCTTGACCTTTTCACCGCCGGACAGGCTGTCGACCGGCTGGTCGCTGTAACAGATATCAGCCGGCAGCCCCAAACTGCGGGCAGTGCTTTGCACCTCGCGCGGATCAAGATCGAAAAAATCTTCCAGCGTCGACCCTTCACCCGCAAAAAAGTCGTAGACTGTGCCCTCTTTGTCTGGGAATTCCTGGAACAGCATTCCAAAACGGCCGCTGCATCGAATATCCCCCTGCCACTCAAGATAAGGCTCCACCAACGTCGGATCGTAAATCAGCTTTAGAAGGGTAGATTTTCCATTACCTTCTTCGCCAATCAACGCTGCGCGGTCCCCGGGGTTCAGCGAAAAGGTAAAATTTTCTAAAAGCGGGCGCAGGTCTTTTTTATGGTTCATGGTCAGGTTCTTTATCTGTAGCATGAGCATTCACTCCTTTTCATAGGGGAAATGCAAAAAAGCTGTCCCCCAGACGCACCAGAAGACAGCTGCATTATCACAGTAGAAAAGGCCATAAAAAGCGGCGCTAATCTGTCTTCCGGCAACAAAACAAACCCCAATGAGGGGAATCTTCATTGTCGTGTTGAAAACAGATTATTTACGCATCTTTTCACCCATTCCTATAAATTTTCTTTATTATAGCACACTCTGCCGCCCTTGTCAAGCCTTTTTTGCCTACAGCCGCCTATTGCGCGTCACCATGTCCGGCTGAAGCCCCTCAAGATCTGCAAGTAGCGGCCAGAACTGGGATAATTGGCTGCGCAGTTCAGATAAAAGCGCTTCTTTCCTAGGAGAAGCGTCAAAAACCGCTGTTGTCAGCACGCCGCGGGAAAGTACCAGCGCCAGCTCCAATCCGTCTTGTTCCAACATAACCTGCATATATCCGAAATTCAGCCGGTTAAACCAATACCCATCCAGTTTTTCCGCTTCGGCCTTCTGGAAGTCCAGCGGCAGGCGTTTCATCATCATGTTAAAATCTTGGTAACAGGCGTCAAAAGCCAACCAGCCGGTATCCCATTCATATACGCCGCCGCCCACCTTCGCTGAAAAGCTGACAAAACCTATAGCTTCCGCTATCAAGACTGCACGCAGCGCCTGTGCCAGCAGCTCCTTGACCGCCTGGACAGAATCAACGCAAAAACTGCCCTCCAAGTCAAAACGAAATAGCCGCTTAGGCTGCCTATTAGACGCAGAGGGCGAATCTGAGCCGCCAGTCATCACAATCTGCCGTACATTGCTCTGCTGTAAGGGGTCGGGATCGCCGCGCAAAAGGACAGACACCATAGCGCGAGGTTTACCAATTTCACTTTTCTGCTCCATTTTTTTGAGCGTGACGCAGGCCAGGCCGCTGCTGCTTTCATATAAATCGTCGTCTTCCTCGGCTTCGTCGTCATCTTCATCAAAATCATCATAAAAGTCGCCGCATATCCATGAAACAAAGTCGATATTAACTAGCAGCAGCGCGGCAAAAACTACGCCGATGCTCGCCAGCGCCAACATCCCAAAGGCGATCAGATACTGATGTATCAGAAACGCCTTTACCGCCAGAACTCCCATCACCAGTATCAGCGCTATGCTGAAGGCCAACAGCCACCTCTCTGAAAACGCGCCCTTCAATCCCCCGCCCCCTTTCTGAAACAGGCTTTTTACTGACCCAGATATTCTTCCAGCGTCAGGCCACTATCTTTAATTGCTTTGGCGGTATCGGTACCAACATAGCGGTAATGCCAAGGTTCATAACCAATTTTGGTGACCTCGACCTTGTCTTTGGGGTAACGCAAGATAAAGCCATATTTCCAGGCATTTTCCGACAGCCACTGGTAGTGCGGGGTCTGATCAAACCAGCTTTCAAGGCCGCTGTTTTTGCTGTACCAATCGCTGCTGACAATGTCAGCAGCGAGCCCCAGGTTGTGCTCGCTGCAACCAGGCGCCGCTACATAAAGGGCTGTTTCAGCTACCGCAGCATCCCGGCTCATCCCGCGGTTTATGCGCCCTTGAATCGAGCGTTCTACCAGCCCGCGCTGATAGCCCACCGTACGATAGCCCGACACCATCAGCATCGGATAGCCAGCTTTGCGGGCATCGTCCAGCAGGGCCTGCAGTGCAGACGCGGCGCGTTTGTCAAAGGGCTTGCCGCCCACATTGACGACCTCGACCGTAAAATCATCCGGCAGCGGATGGCTGCCGTTAACCAGCGTCAGCGCCCAGTCCTCAACCAATTCGCCGGAATCAGCAAAACGATAACTCTTTCCGTCGATTTCACGCACGCCCCCCGACGCCATCACCCCGCTGCCATCAAAATAATAAGTAGCGCCGCCCAGTGAAAGCCAGCCTGTACACATTGCGCCGTTGCTGCCGCAATAATACCAACAGCCGCCATCCTCGACCCAGCCGGTCTGCAGCCTGCCGTCACGGGCGCAGCAGTACCATTTCCCATTATCCTCAAACCAGCCTGTGCGCATCACGCCGTCCTGGCCGCAGTGGTACCAACTGCCGTCCGATTCAATCCAACCAGTCTGCATCCTGCCATCGCGGGCGCAGTGATACCAATTGCCGCTGTCTTCAATCCAGCCGGTGTGCATCCTGCCGTCATGGCCGCAATAATAACGGCTGCCATTTTCGTCGATCCATCCTTGGGCTGTATTGCCGTCCTCATCCAGATAATACCAACATCCATCCGACCGATGCTCCCAGCAGTTCTGGCGCGGCACCTCTTCATGGTGGACAGCCCCATTTGGGTAACCCCAACGGTGCGCGCCATGGGCGGCAACCGGCGCAGCAGCTGCAAGGGAAGCTGCGGTCATGGCGGCCAGCAAACAAAAAAGTTTATGTTTCATTGTCATGCACCCTTTCCTCCATATAGGTCCTATGGAATCTGACAGTCCGTTTTCTACTTAAAAAAGAGCGGCAGCTTTTCCAAGAAGATAATGTCGGTACGGTCGGCGGCATCCCCCTCCGCCAACACTGCAGCCTGGCCGACAATCCGTCCGCCGGCCTGCTCAACCAAACTATGCAGGGCGGTCAGCGATTCGCCTGTGCTGATAACATCGTCAACAATCAACACCCGCTTGCCCTTGATCATATCCACTTCATCCTGTCCCAAATAGAGCTTTTGCGGGTTTTGGGTGGTAATGGAGTTGACGTCGACCGAAATGGGGTTGCGGGTGTAGACCTTGATCCCCTTGCGGGCGACAACATAGGGGATTTCCATCTGCCGCGCCATCTCATAAGCCAGCGGGATTCCCTTGGATTCAGCGGTAATCAGCACGTCGCAGGGCGGGATTTTCTGGATCAGCGCCGAGGTGCAGGCGCGGGTCAGCTCCACGTCGGAGAACATGATAAACGCAGCGATGTCCAGCTTGTCGCTGACAGGGCAGAGGGGCAGCTGCCGGGTAAGGCCGGCAACCTTTAATGTATAGAACTGCATAAACAATGGCTCCTTCCTATATGTTACAGTTTATGGGGTCTGGAAAAAATAGCAGGTATCCCGGCCGTGGGAATTATAGGAAACCTCGCCGCCAAGCTTCCGGTAAAGGGCGTTGGCAGCGACGTTTGCCTGGTCGGTAAAAAGGAAATAGCGACAGATGCCCTTCTCCCGGCAGACCTGCCGAAGAGCGGTCATCATGGCTGTGCCGATGCCGCGGCGCTGAAAAGGTTCCGCCACCGCGACTTCGTGGATGTAGAGCATATGGCCGATATTATTCAGACGGGGCAGTTCGTAGCCATAGGCAAAGCCGATAACCCTGCCCTCCTCCACCGCTGCGAACAGCCAGTTCCGCGGGTCGGCAAGAAACGCCGCTGCATTTTCCGGCGTTACCAGACCTTCCCTAAAGGAAGCATTCATTTCCAGCACCATCGGCAGGTCGGCGGGGACAAGTTGGCGGAAAATTGGCATAAACGCCTCCTATCAGCCCGGAGGCCAAGCAAGCGTCCGGCCCGCCAGCACATGGAAATGAAGATGGCCGACCGTCTGGCCGCCATCCTCGCCGCAGTTGGCGACGACCCGGTAACCTTTTGACAGCCCAAGTTCACGGGTAACCTTCGCAATTACAGCATAGATATGCCCGACCAACGCCGCATTTTCATCCTCGACCGCATCTGGCCCGCTGATATGGGTTTTCGGTACCACCAGGAAATGGACGGGGGCCTTCGGATCGATGTCATAGAAAGCATAACAGCTTTCGTCTTCGTAGACCTTTTTGCTGGGGATTTCCCCGGCAATGATTTTACAGAAAAGGCAATCGTTCATATTATTTCACATCCTTTAGGGGATTTCGCGGCCGGCTATGCCGGCAGACAGTTCGCGGCCGGCTGTGCCGGCAGACAGTTCGCGGCCGGCTGTGCCGGCAGACAGTTCGCGTCGGAAATCCAGCAAGCCGGATTTCTGCTGCGAAAAGGCATAGCCGGTTCCCCGCGGTTACAGGTCAGTGGTTCTAGCCACTCTTATCGGCAGCAGTTACCGACGCAGTAGGCGGCTATGGCTGCTCACCCAGGTACCCGGGCGATTAAAAGTTTTTGCAGCTTAGCTCTGCTAAGCTTAGCTTTCTTTCAAAAAGCGTCGTACTTCCGTTACTCCGCAGCCATACTTTCGACCAAACCGTCAAAGAGCGCCATAGCTTCGTCGACCTTAAAGGGGTCGCCGACGCCGCCTTGGGCCGAGTCAGGACGCCCACCGCCTTTGCCGCCGGTCTTCTGGCAGACTTCTTTGATAATTTTGCCGGCATGGACGCCTTTTTTGACAGCTTCTGGGCCGACCATGCAGATAAAACTGGGTTTGTCGCCATTGCCGCCGCAGAGCAGCAGGCAGCTGCAGGGGTCGATATCCCGAAGCTTGTCGCCCATCATCCGCAGCGTCTCAATCGGAACGCCGTTGAAGCTGGCGTTGAGGACGCCGACGCCTTTGATCCGGCGGGCCTGCTGCCGCAGCTCCTCCAGACGGCCAGAAGCAATCTTGCCGTTAAGAGAAGCAATTTCGCGGTCGCGCTCCTTCAGCTCGGCGTTAAGCGCCGCCAGCTTCTGGGGCAGGTCGCCCACCGCCGCTTTTACTGTGGCCGCCGCCATATCCAGGATGCCTTTGGTCTGGTTAAACAGCTCTATCACGCCGAAACCAGTCACCGCCTCGATACGCCGGACGCCCGCCGCAACCGAGCTTTCCGAAACGACTTTGAACAGCCCCAGCTCGCCGGTATTCTTGACATGGGTGCCGCCGCAAAGCTCCAGCGAATAATCGCCGACTTCCACCACGCGGACCACATCGCCGTATTTTTCCGAGAACAGCGCCATTGCGCCTTTGCTGCGGGCTTCTTCAATGCCGCATTCGTAATTTCCCACCGGTATGCAGCTGAGGATTTTCTGGTTGATCAGGTTTTCCACTTCGCGCAGCTGCTCTGGTGAAACTGGCTCAAAATGGGTAAAGTCAAACCGCACTGCGTGTCCATCGACCAACTGGCCGGCCTGGTGGACATGATCGCCCAGCACCTGGCGCAGCGCTGCCTGTAGCAGATGGGCCGCCGTATGGTTGCGCATAATCGCCCGGCGGCGCGGCTCGTCGGGCTGGGCCTCGACCGCTTCGCCCTTTTCAAGCGTCCCTTCGCTGATATAGCCCAAGTGGATGGTTTGGCCGGAAGGCAGCTTTTTCATACCGGTGACAACGGCCGCGCCGCGTGCGCCTTTGACCACGCCGGTATCCGAAACTTGGCCGCCGCTTTCAGTATAAAAAGCGGTCTTATCCAGCAGCAGCACGACTTCCTCGCCCTCTGTGGCGACCTCTGCCGGCTTACCGTCCACCAGCAGCGCCGCAAGCTGTGCTTCGCAGCTCAACGCGCCGTAACCGACAAACTCCGTTTCAGTTTTGGGCAGATCCAGTTCCTCGCTCTCCCAGGAAGATCCACCGCGGCTCAGATAATTCTCACGGGAGCGGGTCTTCTGTTCACGCATAAACGTCTCGAAGCCCTCTACATCAACATCAAGGCCCTTCTCAGCCACAATCTCGCGGGTCAGATCCATCGGGAAGCCGTAAGTGTCGTAAAGCCGGAAGACCTCCGCGCCGGAAAGGGTCTTGATTTCGCTCACCGACATCCGGTCGATCAGTTCGCTCAGCATATCCATCCCCTTGCCGATGGTATTGTTGAAGGCTTCCTCCTCATTTTTCATGACTTTTTTGATATAGGCAGCTTTTTCAGCCAGTTCGGGATAGGCCGAAATATTCTCTGCCACAACGGTGTCTACGACCTTGTAAAGGAACGGCTCGTTAACCCCTAAGAGCCTGCCGTGGCGGGCAGCCCGCCGCAGCAGCCGCCGCAGCACATACCCCCGGCCCTCATTGGAAGGGGAAACGCCGTCGGCCAGCATGAATGTCGTAGAGCGGATATGATCGGTGATCACGCGCAGGGAAACGTCGGATTTGGGGTTGTGCTTATAAGCGACGCCGGCAATTCCAGAAATCTTTTTCATGATATTCTGGACGGTATCCACCTCGAAAAGGTTATCAACCCCCTGCATCAGGCAGGCCAGCCGCTCCAAACCCATGCCGGTATCAATGTTGGGTTTGGGCATAAGTTCATAGTGGCCGCTGCCATCGGAATCAAATTGGGAAAACACCAGGTTCCAAAACTCCATAAACCGGTCGCACTCGCAGCCTGGCCCGCAGGTCGGACTGCCGCAGCCGTAAGCTTCGCCGCGGTCAAAATAGATTTCGGAGCAGGGGCCGCAGGGGCCGGAACCGTGTTCCCAAAAATTATCTTCCTTCCCCAGCCGGACGATACGCCCAGGGTCGACGCCGACCTCTTTGGTCCAGATATCAAAGGCCTCGTCGTCGTCCTGATAAATTGTCACCCAAAGCTTATCCAGCGGCAGTTCCAGCACCTTAGTGATAAATTCCCAAGCCCAGGCCGTCGCTTCATGCTTGAAATAATCGCCAAAAGAGAAGTTGCCCAGCATCTCAAAATAGGTGCCGTGGCGGGCCGTTTTGCCTACCTGCTCAATATCCGGAGTGCGGATGCACTTTTGGCAGGTAGTCACCCGGCTGTTAGGCGGGGTGGCTTGCCCTAAGAAAAATTTCTTCAGCGGCGCCATACCAGAGTTAATCAACAAAAGGCTATTATCATCCTTAGGAATCAGCGGCGCAGAAGCCATCCTGGTATGGCCCTTGCTCTCAAAAAACGAGAGGTACTGCTCCCGCAAATCGTTTAAACCTGTCCACTTCATTGGATTCATTCCTTTCTTTTACACCGTGCGCCCAGCAAAACAAAAAGGCCCCGTCCCCCTATGGGACGAAACCCTGCCTGATTCCGTGGTACCACCCAAATTGCGCGTCCCGCAGATACTCGCCGGGACGGCCACTCTGACGCCCTTAACGCAGGCTTTACGGCACGTTCTGCGTGCAGCTTCCAGATGGCCTGCAAAGCTTCTCTTCTAGGCCCTCCCAGCCGTCCGGCTTCGCCGGCGGGGCCTTTCTCTGACAAAAGAACCGCTCTGCTTGGTCTGTTCGCAGCTGTTCACACTATCTGTTGCTTTTATTATAGCAACCCTTCCCCCTTTTGTCAACCCTTTTTTAACGGGCGACGCATTTAAAAAGCTGAAGGGTACGAAGAATACGGGTCGCTTTTGAAAAAGCTCCGCAAAACTTTTAATCGCCAAGATACCTCCTTACCCTTAAAAGCCGCCTTCTGCGTCGATAGATTTTACTATGGCGCTTTCCTACTCAATTCTTTGCAGTTCTATACTCCTTATACCTAGCAAAGGCTGTGCGCTGAAACCCTTTTCCGCGAAAGAGGCACGCGGACAGCGCACAGCCCAGCTGGTACAGTTAGCGGTAATATTGTGCCTGAGCATTCCAAAGCTCGGCGTATTTGCCGTTCTCGTCGGCAAGAAGTTCGTCGTGGGGGCCTTGCTGGATGATATCGCCTTGGTCAAAAACAGCAATTTCATCGCAAAAACGGCAGGAAGACAGCCGGTGGGAAATGTAGATAGTCGTTTTATCGCCGGCAATTTCGTTGAAGCGTTCGTAGACTTCCTGCTCAGCGATAGGGTCAAGCGCCGCTGTCGGCTCGTCCAGCACGATGAAAGGAGCGTCTTTGTAAAGCGCGCGGGCAATGGCGATTTTCTGGGCTTCGCCGCCGGAAACCTCGACACCCTTTGGATCGAAATCGCGGCCAAGGCTGCTGTCTAAGCCGTTCGGCATCGTATCCAGCCTGTCGCCAAATCCAGCCTGCCGCAGGCAGCGCTCGGCACGGGCACGGTCAAAGGTTTCCCCGCCGGCTACATTCTGGCCCAAGCCGAAAGACAAAAGCTGGAAGTCCTGGAATACAATCGAAAAGACCGACAGGTAGTCGTCATAGTTATATTTGCGGATATCAATGCCGTTTAACAAAATCTCACCTTCCGTCGGGTCGTAAAGGCGGCAAAGCAGTTTGATGAAGGTCGTTTTGCCGGAGCCGTTCTGGCCGACGATAGCCAGCCTTTCGCCAACCTTGAATTTCATCGAAACATGGCGCAGCGCCCAGTTTTCAGCAGCGGGATACTTGAAGGAGACGTCGCGGAATTCAATGTCATACTGCCGGTCGGAGCGCTTTTCGGTGGTCAGGCTGCCCTGGTACATCTCGTTGGGGATGTCGAGGAACTCGAAGCTCGTGCGCAGGAAAGGGGCGTTGTTGCGCATTTCGCCGATGGTGAGGAAAAGTCTCGAAACGCCGTCAGAAAAGTTGGTGATCGCGCCGACATACTGGGTGATTGCGCCGACGCCGAAGGCTCCGCCCAGTGCCTTAAGGCAGACAAAGGCATAGGCCACGCCGGTAAACCCAGACGAAATCGCCGACGACGCACCGTTTAACAGCCCCATCGGCCCCTTGGACCATTTGGCCAGCTTGCCATTTTTGCCGTAGGGATGCTCGTGCTTAATATAATCTTCACAAATGTCAATCTGATCATACAGCCGCACGTCCAGCGCTCGGTCGGGGTTCTGAATTTTATGAGAAAAGAAATTGACGATCCGGTTGCCGAATTTGATCAGATCGGCATAGGTCGACCAAAAGGATTCTGCTTTCGTGGAGAAGATCGGGGCGACAATGATAAAAAACATCATAATGGCCAGCATAACCACCAGCGACAGCGGATTATTTAAGAAGGTCAGCGGCCCTTCCGGTACTTTCTGGACAAAAAGGCCGACTGTCAGGGCAATGCCGCCGGCAATCTGGACAAAAGCTTTGACAAACATATCCGACTGCATCATCATCAGCCCGCCGCCGTAATGGTTAGCGTTTTGCTGAACCTGGCTTAAAAGATCGTGGGTTTTGGGATTGTCAACAGCGGCAAAATCCATCGCCAGTAGCTTGTCACTGTAAATAGATTGGGTGGCGCACCACATTGTGTTCTGCTGGGAATTGCGCCAGCGCCGGCCTGCCGCTGTCAGCAGGGCAACTGCTGTTGTCGCGATCAGGGTAATGATGACCAGCTGCTTCAATCGCTCGGGGTCGCGCGCGCCGGCAAGTTCACCGAGGATCTGGGCCGAGAAATAAATGCCGACATAGGGGGTAATTGCCTCCATAATGACCCAACTGCAGTTGGCCAGAATTAGCGAAGGCCGCAGGTGATATAGAATTTTCAGCGCCCGCCAATTAAGCGCCCAGGCTTCCTTTAATGAAATTTTTTCTTTAGTCTTCTTGCTCATCGTCCATCGCTCCTTCCTGATAATAATGGCGCTGCACCTCAAACATCTCGGCATAGCCGCCGCCGGCCGTTAGCAGGGATTCGTGGGTGCCTTCTTCGGTGATTTGCCCCTTGTCCATAACGAGAATCCGGTCGCAGAAGCGGGTGGAGGCCAGCCGGTGGGAAATATACACCGAAGTCCGCCCTTCCGTCAGGTCGCTGTATTTGTGGTAGAGATCGTCTTCGGCAATCGGGTCCAGCGCCGCCGTCGGTTCATCCAATAAGATAATCGGCGCGTTTTTATAAAGGGCGCGGGCCAGCACCAGCCGCTGGGTCTCGCCGCCGGAAAGCAGGATGCCGTCCTCATAGACCTCGCGCCCCATGTGGGCGTCGATGCCGCCAAGCTCGTTGATTCTATCTAAAAGCCCCGCTTGGCCGAGACAGTGTTCCACACGTTTCCGATCGATATTTTGGGAAGTTTGCGCCACATTTTCGGCAAAGCTGCAGGCCAGCGTGGAAAACTGCTGGAACACTGCCGAAAAGTGATCGTAGTAATCGCGGCGGTTATAGCGGCGGATGTCGACGCCGTTTAACAGCACCCTGCCCTCGGTCGGGTCGAGGAACCCGCTCATCAGCTTGACCAGCGTCGTCTTACCCGCGCCGTTTAAGCCGACAATAGCCAGTTTTTCGCCCGATTTTATGGTCAGATCGATGTCATGAACAGCGTCCTCCTCCGCGCCGGGGTAGCGGAAAGAAACATGGTCCAGCCGCAGCTCGTAAATCCCGTCAGAGACAGGTTTCAAAGGTTCGCCATCCTCAAAATGGAAAGGTTCGGGCAGGTGCAGATACTCCAAAAGACGGGAAAAATATGGCGCCATCCAGTGAAGCCCGCTAATCTGATCCAAAATGCCTGTCACCCAGCCGGTAAAGCCTGTGATTGCCGTAAAGTAAAGCAAAAACTGGGAGGCGGGCAGCCCTTCCCGCAGCGTCATCGTAATCAGATAGCCGTAGCAGATCGTGCTGCGCACCAGCCCGATCGCAATGCCGATGGCATCTCCGCAGAAATAGACCTTTTGGGATTTGGTACGGAAATCCAGCCATTTGCTCAGGTTGCTGTGGTAAACTCTGGAAAGCCAGCTGGTCATCCCGAAAATCCGTACATCCTTGGCCAACGCGATATCGGTGGCTTTGTCGTCGATATAATAGAATTTAGAAAAGTAGCGCTTGTCTTCTTCCTCATGGCGGAACTCCCAGCCGTCATACCAACGGCTAACCAAGTGACTGATAATTGCTGTTCCCAGCACAACTACCATCAATATCGGGTCAAGATTGGACAGCAGCATCAGATAAACCGCAAAACAGAGCAAATTCTGCAGCAGCCCAGTGAGATTAAACCAGATTCGTCCTACCGACGCCCAGTTGCTCTGCGTGGCCTCAAGCGCCTTCGTGTGCAGTTTGGAGATTTCCGGGTCGCCGATGTTGGGATAGGAAGTACTGATTGTCTTTCGGCAGACGTCCATTGCAACGTCAAATCGCAGCGCGGTCTGCGCCGGCTCGGAAGCGGTGTTCAAGTAGCTCGACAGCCCCCGGCAGGCGATCAGCGCCGCTGCGAAAATGACAATCGTCCACAGAAGCGCGCTCACCGGTGCGGCGTTTTCGACCTGTTTGAGAATGGACGGCGCAATGAATAAGCCGACCAGATTCTCCGCTACCGCCAAAAGCGCCGTAAGAATGCACATCACGAGCACGCCTTTGTGCCCTTGCCAGGCCTTCCCCAGCATATAGCCAACGGCTTTGTACATTGAGTACCGGGGTTTTTCTTTTGC
Source organism: Oscillospiraceae bacterium (assembly GCA_022793675.1). Lineage (GTDB taxonomy): Bacteria > Bacillota > Clostridia > Oscillospirales > Ruminococcaceae > Faecivivens. The sequence continues at coordinate 106,111 of JAAWDH010000049.1, read as the reverse complement.
CATAACGTTCACCTCTTTCTTATATCGCCGCAGTAAAAATTTCTGACGCGGCAGGCTGGCGGCGGGTAAATTCTTCTTCCGACCCAGCGCTTTTAGTATAGCACATTTTAACTATCTTGTGTGGATTCTGGGACGAAACGTCGTTTTTTAGGGACGAATTGCACTTTTTGCCTCGCCGCAGCCCTATCTAAAAAAATTTTTTCAAGAATTTCCAAAATACCCTTGACAAGCAAATGCTTTTGTGCTAATATAGTTTATGTTCCCTGACGGATTCTTCTGATGAGGAGAGATGTCCGAGTGGTTTAAGGAGCTGGTCTTGAAAACCAGTGATCCCGCAAGGGACCGTGGGTTCGAATCCCACTCTCTCCGCCAATCTGCTCCCCTTGCAGAAAATCTTTTATACCTTGACAGGACGTTTCCATGGAGTTGTACTCAAGTTGGTGACGAGGCGCCCCTGCTAAGGGCGTAGGCCGCTTAATAACCGGTGCGAGGGTTCGAGTCCCTCCAACTCCGCCACCAGGTAAAACCTGGACAATAGCTCGCATCTGCCTTGCGGCGGATGCGAGCTGCTTTTTATCATCAACAAAACACCCTGCAAGTTAGGCTGCCGCCGTTTGCAGGGTGTTTTTTCAGCTCTTCCATACCCTAGCTTTCACACCATTTTCCAGTGCATATTCACAGGCGCAGGATTTAGGAAGCGCATAATGTGCATGGTGCCTATCAATTCCCATGTCAGTTTTTTCTTTCTGATTTTTTACAGCCTGTTTAAGAATCAGGAAATAAAGGTTACGCAGCTCTCGCGGCGGGGCTTGGGCGCAGGGGCTTCACCGTCGCGGTAGCCCAAAGCAGCCGAACCGACAGCAATAAAACCATCCGGGACGCCCCACTGCTGCTGGAGGGCCTTACCGGCGTCAGTGGCAAAAATAGCAGTCACCGCATGGATCCAGCACCCCGCCAAACCCAGCGCGTGGGCCGCCAACAGCATATTGCCGATGGACAGCGCCGCCGATTCCGCCGGGACAGCCGCTTCGGGGTTGGCAAAAGCCACCACTACCGTCGGCGCGCCGTAAAAGGGGTTCCCTGAAAGGCCGCCCGCTTCCAGCATCGCCTGGATGTTCGATTGCCCTTGGACGACCAAAAAATGCCGGCCCTGCTGGTTCATCGCGCTTGGCGCATAACGCGCCGCAGCCAGGATAACGTCCAGCTGCTCGCGGCTTATCTGTTTGGATGTATAGGCCCGGACGCTGCGCCGGGATAGAATGTTGCGTATTGTTTCATTGGGCATAGCCAATCCTTCTCCTTTCCAGTCGAACCAGAGCCGGCAGTCCCCCACCGGCCCTGGTATCCAGCGGACGATTTAGAAAATGATCCCAGGTTTTTGGAACATCCGGCCTACAGTGGCCTGGAACTCATAAACATCAAAAACATCCCGCAGTGCTGGCTCATGGTCCTGCAGCCAGCGGCAGGCACGCTGGAAATGCCCTTTGGCCTTCTCTACATCGCCTGTAACCAGCTGCTCCACCATTCCTACGAGAACCTCGCAAAACTGCCGATGCAGCTCCAGGTATTCCCAGCTGCGGCGCTGGACGGCATCCAAGCAGCCGCAGCCCGCATTGCGCGCAATAACCGGCGAAAATGCCTGCATCAAGGCGCGGGCCTTGGCAAATTTCCCTAGCAGCTCCGCCTTATCTTCATCGCCAGCAGCTTCCACCTCACGGCGGAAATAAGCCGGCACCATATTCTCGGACAACTGTTCCAGATAGTCCCGCGTAAGCGACCCGTCCTGCCCAAAAGCAGCGGCAAAATAACGGTCGGCAGTTTCGCCGTAATCGGCGTCCTTATCCCAAAGGGCTTCGGCCATCGCCGCCATCCCAAAGCCGCTGGGCATCCAGACCCGCTGGTTCTGACAGCTTACCATGCCGTTCATCCCCAGCTTGCCCATCGCCTTCATATCGTCAAACAGCACCCGGTTCATCGACATATGGGCGACGTCGCGCAGATGGTCCCACATATAATGATAGTCATAATCAAAGCAATCGCCTGGGAAAAATTTCTGCCACTCCCGCAGCCAGCAGAGGTTCTCCTCTACCGAACGCGGCATCCCGCACTTGTTGCGGACATAGGGCGGCAGCGAAGCTGCCTCCATCTCCCCTGCCTCGCCCAGCGAATGGGAATAGGTACGGGTGATAGGAGCAAACATCAGCACAAAGCGGCCGGGGTTTTTGAGCTTGCTCTCCACCGGCGGCCAATAAAGGTCGAAATACATCAGGAAGACAACCTTCGCCTTCAGCCCGCGAGCCGTCATCTTTTCATCAATCAGATTGAGAATATCAATATACCAGTCAGCGGGACGCTTTTTAACGCAGTTTTCACATTCGCAGTGGTTGTTGAAGCCGTCGGCCAGCCAGACATGGACATAATCCACCTCCGGACGATCAGCGCAGTAATCTGCCACTGCGTCGGACATCCGGCGCTGCACCTCGGGATTGGAGTAACAGAGGTTGGTATTGAGCGGGACATTCTGCCAAAGCCCACGCTTGCCGTTAACCAGCGCCAGGAACTGCTTCGACTCTTCAGGAACATCGTGTTTGCGGTCGGCGTCCCAACCGGTGCCGGAAATACCGAAAGGCTCACAGGTCCAACCGTGACCAGCCGCATGATAGAGCAGCCCTCGACGCTTCATCTCAAAAACCGTCGTATCGCGCATCCCTTCTACGTCGGCGTTGTCAATCATAAAGGGCGGCATCGTCGGGTTCAGGTAATGCTCATACCAGCGCTCATAGAAAGTCGCCGGAATCATAAACTGGTTAAAATAGGCGTTCATCCCTACCCGAGGCATCCATTCGATCATCTCGCAGACATCCCCCAGCGCCACAGCGCCTTCAATACAGACGCCGCGATGGCGGCAGGAAGGAAGTTCTTTTATAGAAACGCTGCGGCTTTTTAAGTCGCAGCAGGGCAGCAATTCGCCGTCCTTCCCTGGCCTCACCCAAGCTGCGCCCAATTCCCGCAGAAAACGGTAGGCAGCAATCAATACCGCACGGGGATTCGCGCCGGTAATAAAACCAGTCAGACCGTCAGTCTCAATAGCAATGGCATCATCTAGCTCCGGATCGGCCACCGCGGGCAGCGCCTCGGCAAATTTTGGATCTATCCCCAACCAAAGAGCGTCTTTCACGTCTTCCCGCCAGTTGGGATAGGTAAGCAGCAGCACCTCCACTGAAGGATCCATCGCTTCAAGACAGCGCTTCAATTCCTCGGCCGCATAGCCGACAACCGGATCATAACTGATTTTAGCCAGTTTCAAAAACATAACACTCTTCCTTCCTTTTGATATCGATATAAATCCCTGCGCAAAACCCTACACAGCAGCTGCTCCAACGGCTCGCCCCACGACCTGTTCCACAGTCTCTTGAATCAGATCAACCAACGAAGGTTCAGCCCCTTCCGGGCTAAAAGGCAAACCCTTGACGCTGCCGCCGGCCAAGGCGCGGTACCAAACTAACGCCGCCGCGTACCGCCCATAATCAAACGACAGGTGGAACCCATCCCTGCAAAGCGAGACGCCGCCCTGTGCAGGGTCGAATGCAGGCTTTTCCCGCAGCGCCGCAACCAGCGCCCCTACTGGAATTACCGGCAGGCCAAACTGGCCGGCAACTCGCTCGGTGGTCAAAAGAACCGCCTTTGTCATTTCGGCTGCGTCATAGCGATACTGGGCAAACTGTTCCCGCCGGCAATCGGGCTCATAAGCCCAGGTACCATGGAACCAGATAGCGGCGCGGGGGCGCTCGGCCCGTACTACGCTCAAAATCTCGGACAGCCAGGGGAAATAGCTCTCATAGACGCCCGCCAGATGGCTGACCTGCTGGACAGTGACAATATCCCACTCCTCCATGGCCAGCGCCATGCGGATGGATACCCCTTTTTTCCGATCGGGAAGGATGGTGGAAAAAAGGTGCTCGCCGTCCTTCTGGTACTCATACTCATAGGCGCGATGGCGGAGATTTTCGGCGTGGCGCTCCAAGCTGCAGCCAGGGATATAGAGGTTGCGCGCCAATACCGGCCTGCCTCCCGCCTCTCCCGCCGCCTCCAGATAACGGGTGGCGTCTTGGGAAAAGCTGTTGCCAATAGCGAGGATTTTCAAAGGCTCGTTCATATTTTCACCCTGCTTTCCGAAAATTTTTCCACCTTCATTTTACCACATCCCAGTCAGTTTTACCAGTCTTAATTTGAAAATACACAGCTTTTTTACATATTATTTTGCAAAGAAAAATGGGCAGCAGCCGAAAAGCCACTGCCCGTTTTTTATCTAGCTTTTGCTCCCGCCAACTCTGGACACAGTTTCCTCAGGAGCGGATCCGTCCAGCGCGTCCGGAAAAACTGGATCAACGGCCCGGTGCAAAGGGTCAGAAAAACTGTGCCAAAACCGATGATTTCCCACTGGATCCCAGCCTGCGCCCCAGTCAGCAGCGCGATGCCGACACAGACAACATCTAGGATCGGCCGCGCGAATTTGAATTGCAGCCTCCCTCCCGTCACCACTTCCACCACATAGCCCGCCGCGTCATAAGGCGACATCCCCATGTCGGCAGAAATATAAAGCGCCGCGCCGGCGCAAATCAATACAGCCCCTACTAACAGCATCCCTATCCGTATCGGCAGCCCTGAAAAAACAATCCCCAGCCTGCCCATCAGCCAAATCAAAAAGTCTGCCGTATATCCTACAAAAACCATATTGAAAATCGTCCCGAAGCCGATAAACTGCCGTTTGAACAGAAAAACCAGCACAAGGATTACCGCGTTGACCAGCAGCTGCAAGGTCCCGAACTGCATTTCCAAAGCGGCGCTGATGCCAGAGTTCATCGCTGTGAAGGGATCCGACCCCACCGCCGCCAGCTTAAAAAGCCCGGCCGCCACGCCAATAATAAAAACCCCAACCGCCACCGTCAGCACACGGGGCGCGTAACTTTTCATATGCTTCATATGTCCGCTCCCTTCTGTACAGTACCATTTTATCACGCCAGGTACAGCTTGTCAAATAAAATATTCGCCAAGCGGCGGCGTGTCGCCGCAGACAATTCACGTCGGAAATCCACAACGTTTCTGTCGCGACTGGTCAGTAATAATTATCGACGCAGTAGGCGGGTTAATCTGTGCCGACATGTACCCTAGCGACTAAAAGTCTTTGCCAAGCTTTCTTCAGAAAGCGGCGTACCCCCGTCCCCTATTTCCCGCTGACCACCAAGCGGCTGACCAGCAGTGACGGCGCGCCGACGCAATAGGCGTGAGTCATCAGGAAAGGAGCTATCCGCAAATCGTCCCCTACCAGCTCTATTGCTTGAAAAAGCTCTGAAAGCTCCCCATGGATGGCGATAGAAGCCACGCTGCCGGCCGGCTTCCCATTTTTATAGAGAATCCCGCGGCAAGGAATGGAAAAATGCCCGGAAGCAATATCCAAGCAGTGGAAAGGGTCGTAAGATTCCGTAATCCGCAGCCCATCCCCCAACAGTTCCGGAAGCATCTCGGCCTTAGCCTGTCCCGGTTCTACAATAAAAATCCGCGGCGTCACCGTATAGGCGTTGGGGATCCCAGAAGTGAGCAGCGGCGCGCGGCCAGCCCGGCCGTTGGATAGGGCGCCAAAGGCTGCGGCGCTATCCAAATGATGCAGCATCCCGGCCATCCGCCCTTGTTTTACCAAGGCAACCGGCTGGCAAGGGCTGCCTTCAAAGTCAAAATCATAGCGAAATCCCGTTTGAGGGTGGCTTGGATAATCAGCAACCCCTAAACAGGAAGATCCAACCTGCTTACCCAGCATTTGATGGAAACAGGAAGTCTTGGCGGCACAGCGCGGCCCGGAAAAAACCTGCCAGGCAGTCAGCATCAGGTTCCAGACCACCGGCTGGTCAAGCAGCACCCGATAGCTGCCTGGCGTAAAGCTGCCTGGACGCTGCTGAAGGCGCAGCTGCTCCGCCAACGCGGCGGCCATTTTTTCTGGACAGAAATCTTCCGGCGAGCCGCCGGTCAACGTCAGTTCGCTGCCGCAAGCAAACCCATCCCAGTCCGCTTCAGCCGTTATTTCAGCCACAATTGCGCGGTTTTCACTCTGCAAATCGGCCCCGTCCGCCGACAAAAGCCGTATGGAGGTGCTTTCTTCACTGACCGCAGCACTTGCGGAAACAATCCCTTGGCTGACGGCCCGGACAGCCTTTTCCAGTGCTGCCGCCAGCTCGCGCAAAGCCTCGGGGTTTTGAGGCCTGCGGCCGTCGGAAAAGGTTTTTTGCAGCGGCTTCGCAAACGGCAGCGCCCGTCCGCCGGCCCAGCGGCCGTTGTCCCGCGCCTTTTCCAGCAGCTGCGAAAGATCCTGGCCCAGCGCCTGGCTGCAGGCTGTGCCGGATACCTCGCCGCCCACCCGGGCGTAAAGGGTTGTCACTGACGAAGCATTGAGGCCCATTGCCTCCCCGGATATGGAAACCGAAACCGTTTCCTTGCGTTCAGCCTCTATTTCAGCTTTCGACACCCCCTGCGGCAGCGCCGCAAAAGCCTTTTTGCCATCAAGTTCTATTTTGCCCATTTTCACCCCTCCTGACCGGCTGTGCCGCCGATAGCCATCGCCGAAATCCGAATCCGCGGCTGGAACGATGTCGTTGGGACCAGCCCCGACGACGCGCCGCAGAACCCGCCGCCTTCGCTAACAAGCTTGCCGCCTACCCTATCCACCAGTTTTATGACCTCCAATCCCCGTCCATTAAGGGTCAGGCCGCTGACTGGATGGACAAGCCGGCCGTTCTTGATCCACCAGCCTTCGGTAACTTCAATCGAAAATTCACGCCCGCCGCAGCCCCCGCCGCACCCGGTGACAAAAAGCCCTTCATCCACTGAAGCGATCATCTCCTCCTCGTCGTCCTCGCCAGGCGCAAGAAAGGTGTTGGTCATCCTGGACACCGGCGCATAGGTGTAATCCTGCCGCCTACCGCTGCCAGTTGAAGGCATCCCAAGTTTCCGTCCGCCTAACCGATCGCAAAGATAGCCCTTCAGCACACCCTTTTCAATCAGCACATTGCGCTTTGTGGGACACCCTTCATCATCCATGGCTTCGCTGCCGTAAAGGCCAGGCAGCGTGCCGTCGTCAACCAGCGTCACTTTGTCCGCCGCTACCTTCTCCCCTAGCCTGCCGCAGAATTCGCTGGCCCCGGCAGCAACCGCCGCCGCCTCCAACGGGTGCCCGCAGCTCTCATGCCAAATGGTGCCGCAGCTGCCGGCATCCAGCACCACCGGTACCGTACAAGAACGGATAGGTTCCGCTTTAAGGCTCAAAGCCATACGGCCAAGGAAATCCTTCGCGAAAGCAACAGGCGCTTCGCGGTCGTCAAACGCTTCAAAGCCCTGCGGACGGGTGAAATCCTGCCAACGGGACAACACTTTCCCCTCGCGCTCCATTGCCGCCGTCATCCGCAGCCGGCAGGCCGTGCGGCGGTCCTCGGCAAAAAGGCCGTCGGTGTTGGCAACCGTTACCCGCTGGTCGCTCTCAAAATAGCCCAAGTCCAGCTGCCGCAGGCCCTGGGTGTCCGCAATGCCCAGTTCCATCTCCCGCAGCAGCTGGATTTTATCAGGCATCGGCGCAGCAGAGGGGGTGATACGTATAGGGTTGGGATGGGTAAGCACCAATGCCTGGAAGGGCCTTGGCGCGACGCCAGCGCCGCTGCAGCCGCCCGCCGCCAACAGCTCCGCCGCCCGTTTCGCCGCTTCAAGAAGGGCCGGAAGGGCCAGGTCGTTGGTACAAACATAGACGCTCTTTACCCCTTTAAGCAGGTAAATCCCTACGCCGACTGTGCGCACGCCGGTGACGCTTTTGACGCCGCCGGAAGACCAAGTAATGTTCGCCTCCTCCTTATCCTCCCAGAAAAGCTCGGCAAAATCCCCACCGGTGCGGGTAGCCTCCTCTAGGATACGGGAAAGGTTGCGTTGTGAAAGTGAAGCCATAGGACACCTCCGATTTGTAATATGTCCAGTAATCTGTTTAGATTTACTGTAACACAGCCTAGATTATTTGTCAAGCTTAGCTTTAGCAGCTGCGACGCAGTAGGCGGGCGGCGTGTCGCCGCTGACAGTTCGCGTCGGAAATCCAGCAAGCCGGATTTTTCACAGCGTTTCTGTCGCGGTAGTTATCGACGCAGTAGGCGTGTAAAGCTGTGCTGACGTGCACCTTGGCGACTAAAAGTCTTTGCTAAGCTTTCTTCAGAAAGCGCCGTACTCCCGTAACCCCTCGTACTCCTCGCATTCAAACACAGATTAGGGTTGCCGTCCTGGGAGATTTATGCTATAATAAATGTATACAAACTCACGATCAAAACTGCTTCATCCATACAAACAGAAAGAGAGGGCGTTTCATGAAAAAATCCACCCGTAAATGGGTCTCTTGCCTGGCAGCAGTCACGGCTGCGGCAGCGACGGCCACCACTGCCTTCGCTGACTGGAGCAGTGACGGAAAAGGCGGCTGGCGCTGGTTGGAAAACGGCGTCTCGGCTTCAGGCTGGCGGCAAATCGACAACCATTGGTACCATTTCTCCGCCTCCGGACAGATGGAGACCGGCTGGCTCCAGCTGGACGGGAACTGGTATTTTCTAAAAGCAAACGGCCAGATGGCGGCCGGCTGGGTCAAGGACGGCAAAAACTGGTTCCACCTAGGGCCGGACGGGATCATGGACACCGGCTGGCTTAATGATTCGGGCAAGCTCTATTACCTGAATGAAACCGGTTCGATGGCTGTCGGCTGGAAAGATTTAGAAGGCGAATGGCATTATATGAACCAGGGCGGCGATATGGCCACCGGTTGGGTTACCATCAGCGGGCAGCGCTATTTCTTGGACGCCAGCGGCGCGATGCAGACCGGCGTCATCAAAATCGGTGAAGATACCTATTACTTTGACGACGACGGCGCGATGCAGACCGGCGACGTGGTCATCAATGGCCGCAGCTACCATTTTGACCTAAACGGCAAAGCTACAGGGCGCATCCCTTCGCCTGATAAATACTTCACAACCGGCGGCAACCAGACGGATGAAGAAGCTGAAGCGCCGGATAAAGATCACAACGGCACAAGCAACCCATCAAATAATCCAACTGGCACCGGAGACCTTTACGAAGGGATTACGTTAACTTCCGCCAAAGCGGTTTCCGACAGCGAAATCCTCGTCACTCTTAACAAGGCCGCCCCGGCCAAGCTGGCCCTTGAGCGCTTCTCTATAGCAAGGCTGAACGGAAACCCAGTGACGCTGCACGCCATTTCCACCGGTCCGGAGGATGAAAACAAGGTCTATCTGCTGCGGGCGACTTCTATGCCGGCAGGGAATTATACCATAACCTTGACGCTGCCCAACGGCAAGCGGCTGGTATCGGATTTCAGCTGCGCGGCGCTCCCATCCTTGGTGGCAAACCCGAAGACGGTGCGCACCGAAAGTTCTGCGGCAACCCTTTCCTTTACGGCCGCTGAAACCGGCACCCTTTACTGCCTGCCGGTTTCGCAGAAGCAGCGTGCAGCCAGCCATGACCTGGAAGAGATTTTGGCGGACGGCGAAGCTTACGCCATCAAAAAAGGCGAAAACAAAATCTCAATAGAAGGCTTGTCTGCCAATACCGCCTACGACCTCTATCTGGCGGCGGAAAACATTTATCAGGAAGCCGTCGCCTACAACCCGGTCGAGGTCAACAACATCATCGAAGCGCCGGCAGCGGCTGCTGACGAAGGCATGGTAATCGAAGACATCGATACAACAGAACCAGGACTTACCGTAGTCACTTTGAGCTATCCCACCGAAAAGGCGCTGACTGCCAAAGACTTCCGCATCTATTGCCCTTCCGGGGCAGATATGGCTGTTGCCCGCGCAACCACCAAGGATAAACAGACTTACAGCCTGTCTACATCCTACTATCGAGACAATGCCTACTATCTCGAGGTAAAACTCCCCGGCGGCAAAGTGCTCCAGCAGAGTTTCGCAAGCCAGCTTGACTGTCCGCTGCTCAACGGCGAAACGGCCGTCCGCACATCGGGCACGACAGCGGAATTCGCGTTTGCTTCCGATACTGCCGGCTACCTTTATTACAAAGCTGTCCCAAAAACAACCGCCAGGATCCCCAGCGAGGATGAACTGAAAAAGGGCGAGCGGGTCAGGATAAGCGACGCTTCTGCTAAAACGCAGATTGCCGGCCTGAAAGCCAATACGGCTTATACGCTATATTACATAGCGGTTGATACGACTATCAAAAACAGGCAAAAAACTACGCCTATCCTTTCGTTGGAAATCCCGGCAGCGCCTGCCGGGGTCACGGTTAAATCCTGCGTCGCGGCTTCTGATTCCCAGGCGCGGATTGTCTTGGAAGGCGCATCGGGCAGCCTCTCGGCAGAAGATTTTACCCTTAGCTGCCCCCGTGGCCAGCTGAAAATCGAGAAGGTGACCGCTGAAGGCAATGGCAGCTATCTGCTTAGCCTGCGCACCGGCTCAACATTCGCAAACAAGGTTAACTATATTGTCACAGCGAAACTCCCCGACGGGACCTCTGCCCAGGGGCTTTTCTATACCGACCTTTATGGGCCAAGTCTTACGGTGAATACGGCCTATCGCTATGCAGGGGAAACCGTATCGGTCAAATGCAGCGCCGACCGCGCAGGTTACGTTTATTGTATGCCCTCGCCCATTGCTTACGATGCCAACGGATACCGCCCCACGATCGCCGAGGTGGTCGCGAAGGGCAAGAAGCTGCCTTTGGTTTTCGGCAGCAACACCCTGTCGCTGAACGGCGTGCCGGCGAACTATAAAACAATCTGGTACGTCACAGAAAACGCCTCCGGCGCACGGCAGAACCATATCGACTATTTCACGATCCCGGATACGCTGACCGAAAAGCCCAGCGTCAGCGACCTGCCAAGCAACGACGGGTACAATACGATTGCCAGCATTTCCGGCACGTCGTCTGAGCTGAAGGTCGTGCCCAAAGCCCCTGCCGGGAACCTTTCAATTGCGATGGAATCGGGCGACATAACAATTTCTGGCGAAAATGTGACCTTAAGCGGCCAGTCGGACTTCGTCCTCACCAGCTACAATGGGAAATACTACACGATTGCACCCCGATCGGCCTTAAAGCCCGGCAAGTATCAGCTCGACTGGACTTACAGCCTCTATATCCCCAACGAGAACATCGATGTCCCGCTGACAACAGTCAGTATACAATTCACAATAAGCAGCAAAGGCAAGGTCATTTCCTAACAGGCTAGCCCGCCCTATAATCGTTTAAATCGCGTACCAGCGCCTGATCTTCAGTAATAACCTGGGTATAGGAGCCTGGAATTTCGCCGACAACCACCGTCTCTGCAAGGATAAATTCAGCAGGAACGGTGACCGAAAGGCTGCCAAAGGAAGTTACAGCGCCCACCGTTGCCTCCAGACAGAGCACCACCCTATGGCAGGTCTGGTTGACTCCAGCAGCGGTAAATTCGCTGACGGTACGGGCGCGCACAGCCCCTTCCGGCTCAAAAGTAAAGGTAATACCCGGCCCCCGCTCGGAGAACCATTCCCCCGACAGCAGGTTGCCCAGCGGGACGGCGACCGTTTCATTGCTTTCCTGGGAAATCGCCGCGGTCAGCCGCCGCAGGATGCTGGTTTGAATGCGGGCTGTTTCCCGGACGTTGATTTCAATAGCAGTCACCCGGCCCGTACTGTCTACAGAGAGTTCCGAAAGTGCGCCCGCTCCGGCAAGCCCCTCGGCAACGCTTTCGGCCATCATCTCCATGGCCAGCACCTCTACCCGGTACCGCACCTTTTCTGACACCGCCCGCCGCAGCTCCCGGTCAACAGCCCAAAAGGCCGTTACCAGCATCATCGCCGCTGCCGCAAAAGGCAGCCAGCGATATTTCCGCCGTTCCCTAGCCCGCATGATACCACCGCCTTCCCCTGTGTCTTGATATTCAGCTATAAGGTATCATATGCAGGAAAAGCGGACTCTGCCGCAGAAAAAACTGATAAACAAAGAAAGGCTGATCCAAATGAAACCTTTTATGGATGAGGAATTTTTGCTTTCCACCGGCACCGCCCGGCAGCTTTACCACAACTATGCCGCCAAAATGCCAGTTGTGGATTATCACTGCCATGTCAGCCCCGCCGAAATTGCCCAAAACCGGCAGTTCGACAACATTACCCAAGCCTGGCTGGGAGGCGACCATTACAAATGGCGGGCCATGCGCTCCAACGGCGTCCCTGAAGCGTTGATTACCGGCTGCGCCTCCGACCGCGAGAAATTCGACGCCTGGGCGGCGACGATGCCGCGGCTTATCGGCAACCCGCTCTATCACTGGACGCATTTGGAGCTAAAGCGCTATTTCGGCGTGGATGTCCCCCTTTCCCCCGCGACGGCCGAAGAGATTTGGAGGGCCTGCAACGAAAAGCTGAAAGAACCGGGGATGTCTGTCCGCGGTATCATTGACCGCTCCCGCGTCACGGTCATCTGCACGACGGATGACCCGGCCGACGACCTGGGCTATCATGAAGCCATTGCCGCCGACCCTTCTTGTAAGGTCAAAGTGTATCCGGCGTTCCGGCCTGACCGGGTGCTGGCCATTGAAAAGGCAGATTTTGCCGACTATTTGAAAAAACTAGGCCAGGCGGCCGATATTGAAATCAGCTCTTTCGAGGCGCTTTGCGAGGCGCTGCGCCGCCGGATCAAATTTTTTGCCGAGCATGGCTGCAAAGCGTCCGACCACGGGCTGGGCAAGATCGTCTGCATCCCGGCAACCGAACAGGAAGCCGACGCCTTCCTCAAAAAGCGGCTCGCCGGCGAGACCCTCTCCGAACGGGAGGAACACGCCTTCCGCACAGCGGTCTTCTGTGCGCTTGCGCCGGAATATGCCCGCTATAATATTGTTATGCAGATCCATTTTGGCGTCGTGCGCAACGTCAACACCCGCAAATTCCAAGCCCTAGGGCCGGACACCGGTTTTGACACCATTGCCCCTTACGGCTGCGCTGAGGGCCTGATTGCCCTGCTTGACCAGTTGGAACGCAAAAACGCGCTGCCGCGTACGGTCCTTTACTCCCTCTCCCCCTGCGACAGCGAGCTGATCGGTTCGGCCATCGGCGCTTTCCAAAATGAGGGGATCGGCTGCAAGGTGCAGCTGGGCGCGGGTTGGTGGTTCAACGACACCAAGACTGGCATGATCAAACAGCTGACCGATTATGCCAACCTTTCGGTGCTGGGCAACTTCATCGGAATGCTCACCGACTCCCGGAGTTTCCTCTCCTACACCCGCCACGAATACTTCCGCCGCATCCTCTGCGAGCTGATCGGCAGCTGGGTCGAAAACGGCGAATATCCGGCTGATATGGCGGCGCTGAAGGAAATCATTGAAGGGATTTCCTATAACAACACGATGAGTTATTTCGGCTTTGAGGCATGAGAAAAATATGGATGATTCTGTCTTTAAAGCTTTTTCTGAAGGCTGCGCCGAAAATCTGGCGGATTCGGTGGAGGAGATTCTTGAGGCGGCAGGCGGCTCCTGCGCCATCGGTTTTATCACAACCGACGACTTCTACGGCTGCTATTTAGCCTGGAACAAGGGGCATAACCTGACGGACTATTCTAAATGGGAGAATGCCCTTTACCCTGACTATCTCTACCAGCCGTTGGTGGACATCGTCGACGGCTGCAGCGATATCGACTTCTGCGAGCGGTCGGACGAAAAATGGGCGTTTGCCGAAGCGCTGCTTAAGGGGCTTGCTGAACGTATTAAGGAACTGCCTGATGGGCTTTTCATGCGGCATAGCCTCGCGCGGAAGGACGTGCTGTTTTTTGCCGCCATGAGTGACGGCGATTATGTAGAGGAGTTGCTTGACGCTTCGGTCAAACGGCTCAACGGCAATATTTGAGACCAAAGAGGTGACGAAATGAAATATTGGATTTCCGGAACCGGCGGTGAAAGCGGCGGCCTTGCACTGCCTTCCATCGCGCTTTACGACGGCGCCCAGCCGCTGTGGCAGGACACAGTCCCCGGCCCTACTTGGCTGGATACGTTTGAAGACAAGCTTTTAGCTGTCGGCGAAGGCGAAGAAAACGGCTGCGTCTACCTGTTCCGACGGGAAGGCAACCGCTGCACGCTGCTGGATAACCGCCCCATTGACGGCACGTCTTTCTGCCACCTAACTGTCTTCCCAAAACACCAGGTCGCGGCGGGAGCCTGTTACGGGACAGGCCACGTCTTCACATTAGAAATAAAAGAGGACGGCTTTGGTGAGATGAAAAGCTGGCTGCGGCAAAGCGACGCAGAAATTTCCCGCGCCCACTGCATTATTGCCGACAAGGCAGAAACCCGCGCCTATGCGGCAAATATCGCCCTCGACCGGCTGTATTACTATGACATTGACGACAGCGGCGCACTGATTAACGGACGTTTCCTGGCGCTGCCCGAAGGCGAGGGCATCCGCCACCTGCTGCTCCGGGAAGATAAAGGGCTGCTTTACGCCACGACCGAATACACCAACCGTATCTTGACAATAGACGTCAGCGGCAGCGAACCTGTTTACCTGGGCGGCATCAACTCGCTGGAAGACGATTTTGCAATGCCCAGCTACCTTTCCGGCCTGATTATGAATGAGGCGGGAACGCTGCTCTATGCCGCCAACCGCGGCGCAGACACCATTTCGGTTTTTGCCGCCGAGGGGAAGGGGCTGAAAAAAATCGCCGAGCGCCCTTGTTACGGCAAATTCCCGCGCTCGCTGGCTTTTGCCGAAAATGGCAGCCAGCTGGCCTACGCCAACCAGAAAAGCAACAGCGTGATTTTCGCGGCGCTCGACGCCGGCGGCCTGCCTGGCGAACCAGTACGGGTGCTGCCTTTCCTAAACCCGATGTTTATCCGCCAGGCGTAAAGGGTACGGAAAGTATGGGGCGTTTTCTGAAGAGAAGCCCAAGCTTAGCAAAGCTAAGCTCAAAGACTTTTACTCGCGGGGCAGCCGTCAGCACCCGCAAAATATCCTGCGGCGCAGGATATGCAAGCTAATTTTTTCAGGCAAAGCTTTTTTATTAAACAATAAAAGGAGAGCTTAATTATGAAATTCCGTTTTCTTGGCACAGCCGCCGCTGAAGGCTGGCCCGCCGTATTCTGCAACTGCCCTCACTGCTTAGAAGCTGCCCGCCGGGGCGGCAAGAACATCCGCACCCGCTCCCAGGCGCTGATCAACGACGACCTGCTTTTGGATTTTCCGCCTGACACCTACCTGCATAAGTTACAGCTGGGGTTGGATTTGTCAGCGGTACGCTATCTGCTGCTGACCCACTGGCACATGGACCATTTTTACCCGCAGGAACTGACCATCCGTGGCGGCGGCTACAGCCACAACATGGTAAGCCAGCAGCTGCACATCTTCTGCGGTCAGGATGCCCAGGACTTCTTTATGAGCGGCGTTTCCTGGGAGCTGGAAAAATCCAGCGAGCATGACCTGATCTGGCACATCCTCACCCCTTTCAAAACGGAACAGGCCGACGGCTATGCCATCACCCCCTTGCCCGCCCGGCATATGCTGGAGCGCCCTGGCTCGACGCCCTTTTTCTACCTGATTGAAAAAGAAGGCAAGTCGGTGCTTTACTGCCACGACACGGGCTGGTTTTACGACGAAGTTTGGGAATTTTTAGAAAAACGCGGTCAGCCTGTCGACCTGATCAGCTTTGACTGCACCGGCGGCCCGCTGGAAAATGGGCCTAAGAGCGGGCACATGGGTTATATCGACGATATCCGCGTCCGGGAAAAATTGCGGGAAATCGGTATTTGCGGCGAAAATACCTGCTGTATTGTCAATCATTTTTCCCATAATAGCGGGATGCTCCACGAAGAGCTTTGCGAGACTTTAAATCCGCAGGGGTTTGAGGTTTCTTACGACGGCATGGAGATTGAGCTGTAATGATGCTTTATCACGGCTCGCCGACAGAGGGGCTGACGCGGCTTCTGCCTGCTGCGTCGGCGCTTGCCGACACAAAAGAGCAGCTGGTCTACCTGACCTCTCTGCCAACGGCAGCGCTTTTCTACGGCGTCCGCTGTTTCGAGTATGCCTATGGCTATAACTGGAAGGACGGCATCCCTGGCGGCCTCCATTACATCGAATGTTTCCCGGATGCGCTGCGCATCCTCTACAGCGGCAGGGCGGGCTTCCTGTACTGCTGCGAAGCGGAGGGCCTAGCTGCTACCCAAAAGCCCAACGAATATGTCAGCCTTCAGCCGGTCGATATTACGGGATGCACTGAAATCCCGGATTTGTATGAGGCCTTTCTGAAAGCTGAGCGCGAGGGGGAACTGGAAATTTTTCGTTACGAGACGCTGTCGCCGAAAATGCTCCTACATATTGAACAGACAGCCGCACAGATTGTCAAAGAGCAGAACCTGTATCAGGCGGACACGCCCTTTGCCAGCTATATGCGCGAACATTACCCCAAAGCCTTTCTATAACAGCAAAACAAAGCCGGAGAGCGTTTCTGCTCCCCGGCTTTGCCGTCTGCGCTTTACTCTGCCCCTGACAGGTAATGCTTGACCATTGCCTGCAGCAGTTCGTCCCTGTCCACCTTGCGGATCAAGGTCCTAGCGTTGCGATGGGTGGTGATATAGGTCGGGTCCTCCGATAAGATATAGCCCACAATCTGACTGATGGGGTTGTAGCCCTTCTCCACCAGCGCATCATAAACTTCAGAGAGGGTACGCCGCATCTGTACCTCTTTATCGTCCGACACGGAGAATGTCACCGTTTTATCGTACATGGTTGCTCAATCCCCTTTCTAAAATTTTCTGGCTGCGTTTCAATTAGGTTTTAGGACGTCAGCCCCAAACCCCCTGCGCCGGCGCTTCCCCAACAAGTTGCGGCTTCCAGCAGCTGTCCGGCGGGCAAAACAACCATATTTACATTATACCGCAAATTGACAAAAGATACAAGGCCGTCTGCTACAAAATCTTGTTAAATTTCTGTGATATTCTCGTGGTTTTCCTAGCGTATATTTCCAATAACGACAGGTTATATCCATTGATTGACTATTTTTTGCGCCACTTTTCAGCTTTTATGCACGGTTGTCCGTTTCTTTTTATCCATGTGCAAACAGTGGCTTGCTGCTTTCTGCCGGCAGGAATTCGACATCAGGAAGCTGCGGCTGCAAAAGCCCTATCATCAGCGGGATAAAATGCACCTCGGTCTCAAAATGGCCAAGGTCGATAAGGCTTATCCCAGCTGCGGCGGCTTCCACCACATGGTTATGGCGCAGGTCGCCGGTGACAAAGCAATCCGCCCCTGCTTCTATCGCATCCTTCAGGTAGCTGCCGCCGCCCCCGCAGCAAAGCGCAACCCGCCCAATCATGCCGCCGGCGTCATAGCAGCGAAAACCCTGCACGCCAAGCTTTTCTTTGAACAGCAGCGCCAGTTCCCAGGCATTCTTATGCTTTCTCTTTTCAGGCGGCAGCCCGACCCCAGCACAGCCGCCTGACGCTGCCAGCGGCTTTAGCTCCCGGATACCCAGAATCTCCGCCAGCGCGCTGTTTAACCCTGCCTTGTCGACGTTGGTATGGGCAGAGATGACGCTGACGCCCGCCCGCAGCAGCTGCCCGACCGTCGATTCATGCCCCACCTGCCGCAGCGGGTTAAAAATCACCGGGTGATGGGAGAGGATCAGTTCGCAGCCCTTCGCCAAAGCTTCCGATACCGTCGCCGGCATCACATCCAGCGCTACCAGGCAGCGGCTCACTGGCAGCCCCATCTCCCCGACCAGCAGCCCGACGTTATCAAAATCTTCGGCGCTTTCAAAGGGCGCGTAAGCGTCTACTGCCTGAAAAATATCCTGAATATCTGTCATTGTTAGCACCTCTTCCGTTTGGCAATAATTTTTGAAAGCGCCGCCGCCAGCTCCTGCGTCTCATCCAGTTCATCGCTGCCGCCTTGCCGGGCAAGGCCGCTGATTCTCCGCTGCAGCCGGGAAAACTGGCGTTCAAGATAGAAAAATGCAGCCTCCGAGGGGTCGTCCGGAATTTGGCCAACCAGGGCAAAGATGGGGGTACAGTCCCGCCTGACGCCGTCATAGCACGCCGTCATCGCGCTGTAGACCTTGCCGGCAGACAGGGCGCAGCGTTCCCGCTCGATCCGATAGCCGTTTTCCAGCAGCCAGCGCCGCAGCAGCGGGGCCTGGGTCATCGGCTGCAGCATAAGCTTTTGAGAGAGAGGATGGCGGGCGGCGAGAATTTCGCTGATCAGAATGCCGCCCATGCCGGCGATGAAAATATCGCTGATGCCGGCAAGGTCAAGCCCTTTAAGCCCGTCAGCCAGTTTAGTTTCAATTTTATCTGTCAGCCCATGCTCGGCGATACAGCTTTCCGCTGACGCAAGCGGCCCTCTGTTGACATCCGAAGCCACCATCCGCGCCGCTAACCCGCTCTGCACCAGATATACTGCCAGGTAGCCGTGGTCGGTACCCACATCGATACCGGCGCCTCCCGGCGTCATCTCCTCCGCCAGCAGCCGCAGCCGGCTGTCCAGACATATCGGCCCTGTCCCGCTCAACCCGCAGCCCTCCTCTCTTTAAAGAAAGCATTCCGCTGAAAGCTCTGCCAAAAAGTCCTCCATAAACTGGTGGCGCGCTGCCGCCAGCTGCTTCGCCGTTTCGGTATTCATCAGCCCCTTCAGCTTCAGCAGCTTTTCGTAAAAATGCCCAACGCTGCTGCCTTCATGCTTGGCGTATTCCTCCGCTGTCATATCCAGCGCATAAGACTCGCCGCGAATATATAACGGCCTGCCTTTGCTGCCGCCGTAGGCAAAGGTACGGGCGATGCCGACGGCGCCGATAGCGTCCAGGCGGTCGGCGTCTTGGACAATTTTCCCCTCCAGTGTCGCTGGCGTTACCGTGCCGCGGCTTTTAAAGGAAATTTCAGCGATAATTTTTGTGACAGTCTTTATTTTGTCCAGGCTGACGCCGTGCTCTGCCATAAAAGCTTCTGCCCGCGATGTATCGCCCATCGGCCCGCCGGTGAGCTTATAGTCGTCGACATCGTGAAGCAGCGCCGCCAGCGCTATGGTTTCACCGTCGCCGCCCTCCTTTTCCCAAATCGCCATTGCTAGACGATACACCCGCAAAGTGTGTTCAACATCATGTCCGCCAAAATCGCTGGCAAACGCCTCGATCAGAAAGGGGAGGGTTTCATTAAGCCAGTCTCTCATAGCATCTCCTTAAAAAACCCACGGCAGGTTATGCGAAAGTAAGCCCTGCCGCGGGATTCGCTGTTTGACAGCCGTTTAGGCTTTGGCCAGATGGGCGTTGAGCTTTTCAATCAGCTCGTTTACGTCCTGCCCATGGGCGCGACAGGCGTCCTCAATGCTCTCGCCTCTTGCTGTGGGGCAGCCTAAGCAGTGCATCCCCAGCTCCAGGAAATACACTGAAGTCGTGCGGTCAAAGTCAAGGATATCGCCGATACAGGTATCTTTTGTGACAATCATGTTTTTTCTCCTTCCTCCGGACAAAAGCCCGGCTATATGACTATAGAACTACAGAGCGGAACTTATGCCGCCCTCTTTTACGGTCAGCAGCCGCTCCATTTCCTCAAGGTTATAGGGAGTCTGCTGATAGACAAAGTAGTTGAGCCAGTTGACATAGAGCAGGTTGGCATGGCCGCGCCAGATAAATTCTGGCTCTTCGTCAGGATTATCTCCTGGGAAATAATGGTAAGGTATTTCAATAGGCAGCCCTTTATCCAGATCCCGGAAATACTCCGCCGCCAGCGTCCCTCTGTCATACTCCGAATGACCGGTGACAAAAACCTGCCGCCCGTTTTTAGAGACGGCAATATACACCCCCGACATCGGCGACGAAGACAGCAGCTCCAGCTGCCCGCAGGCGAGGATATCCTCTGCCTTGACCTCCGTATGGCGGGAATGCGGCGCATAAAACACCTCGTCAAACCCCCTGACCAGCGGATGCAGCGGCAGATGGACCTGATGGGGGAAAATGCCGAACATTTTACCGGGCAGGTCATACTTTTTGATGCCGTAATGGTAATATAGGCCGGCCTGCGCCCCCCAGCAGATGTGGAAAGTGGAGTAGACATGGCTTTTTGACCATTCCATAATCTCGCAAAGTTCCGGCCAATAGTCCACTTCCTCGAAGGGGATCTGCTCCACCGGCGCGCCGGTGATAATCAGTCCGTCGAAGCGCTCGCTTTTCACATCCTGGATCGTCTTATAAAAACGGCAGAGGTGGCTTTCAGCCGTGTTGCGGGAAAGATGGGTACCCGCCTGCAGCAGCTCAATATCGATTTGCAGCGGCGAATTGGACAGCAACCGCAAAAGCTGGGTCTCGGTCTCGATTTTCTTGGGCATCAGGTTCAAGATAGCAATGCGCAGCGGGCGGATATCCTGGTGGGCCGCCCGCCCCTCGTTCATCACAAAAATATTTTCCCGCCGCAGCGCCGAATTAGCCGGCAAACTGTCCGGGATGTTAATGGGCATCTGCCGCCGCCTTTTCCAGCGCCAGCGCCAGCTGGGCCGGGCAGGAAGTTCCCTTCCCGCCGCAGTCGATATTTTTCAGAAGCGGGATCAGCTCCTCCACCTTGCGGCCGGCGCAGAGGGCCGCCACGCCTTGGGTGTTGCCGCTGCAGCCGCCGGTAAAACGCACCGACTGCACGACGCCGTCCTCGATCGTCAGGTCAATTTTCCGCGAGCAGACCCCGCGGGGGGTGTAGGTATAATTCATGATAAGCCATCCTTTCAATTTTTATGTATGATGAAAACAGAAGCCAGTGGCTTACGCCATTAGCGCCTCGTCATCAATCCAGTGAAAGCGGCCGTCCTGCCGCCCCGTTTTAAGAAAGGTCTCAATAACCTGCATCAGCGTTTCTTTGGAGTAGCACATCAGCCGTTCCTCCGGACAGCAATTGATCAGCAGGTCGACGACGCCATGGTTACCGCTGCCATTGTCAAAATAACTGATTACTTCGCCGTCCTGTTCGGAAAAGACCATAAAGCAGCCTTTCTCGCCAAACTCCACTTCCATCCAGGCCCCGTTCTCATGCTGGATCGCCAGCGTCCGCATATCCTGGAAGGCCCGTTCCAACAGCGCCTCCAGCTGGCCGTCTGTCAAAGAGCTGTGCGTCTGAAGCCCGCCGAAATGCCTGCCAAAGTGGAAGTGAGTCCCATCCAAAAAATCCACGCCAAAATTCTGCATAATAGATCCGCCTCCAACAAAATGAAAATAAAATGCTTGGCCAAAAATCCATTTACTGGTTCAAGGTTACCGGCGGACGACCCCTTCGGCCCTGGCCGCCTCGGCAACCGCCTCCGCCACAGCCCTTGCCACCCGCCCGTCAAAGGGGCCGGGCAGCACGCAGTCGGCGCTCAGCTCATCATCCTCCAGCACGCCGGCAATCGCCAGCGACGCCGCGCGTTTCATGCCCTCGGTGATATCGGTCGCCCCTGCCTCCAATGCGCCTTTGAAAATGCCGGGGAAGGCTAGGACGTTGTTGACCTGATTAGGGAAATCGCTGCGGCCGGTGCCGACAATGAAAGCGCCGCCGGCTTTGGCCTCATCAGGCATGATTTCCGGGGTTGGGTTGGCCATTGCAAACACAATCGACTTTTCCGCCATTGCCGACACCATTTCCGGCGTCAGCAGCCCGGGCCGGGACACCCCGACAAAAATATCTGCACCTTTGAGCGCATCGGCAAGCGTCCCCTTCATGCCCTTTTTATTGGTGACAGCCGCCATCTCCTGCTGGGCGGGATTGTTGGCCGGATGGCCGTCATAGACAATCCCCTCTTTGTCACAGAGGATCACATCCCCCGCGCCAAAGCTCAAAAGATGTTTGGCAATCGCAATCCCCGCCGCGCCAGCGCCATTGACGACAACCGTAACCTCTTCAAAACGCTTGCCCGCCAGCTTCAGCGCATTAATCAACGCCGCCGAAACGACAATCGCCGTGCCGTGCTGGTCATCATGGAAAACGGGGATAGACAACTTTTCCTTCAGCCGCCGCTCAATCTCAAAACAGCGGGGGGCGGCGATATCCTCAAGATTGATGCCGCCAAAAGAAGGGGCTAGCATTTCTATCGTCCGGCAAAGCTCGTCGACATCCTTGCTGTCCAGGCAGAGCGGGACAGCATCCACCCCGGCAAACTCCTTGAAAAGCACAGCTTTGCCTTCCATCACCGGCATTGCCGCCTCCGGGCCAATATCGCCAAGCCCCAGCACCGCGGTGCCGTCGCTGATTACCGCCACCAGATTGCCCCGGCGGGTCAGCGTAAAGGAAAGGGCGGGATCCTTTTCAATTTCCAGGCAGGGCTGGGCAACGCCGGGAGTATAGGCGACCGCCAGCTCGCCGCGGTTGGTCACCCGGCAGCGCGGGGTGATTTCAATTTTGCCGCCCCATTCCCGGTGCTTCTCTACAGCCATTTGCTTTACATCCATCATATCATCCTTTCCGCGCCGCATCTAGCGCGGCTTTCTTTGTTCCATCCCTATTTTACTACGAAATCTGCAATTGGTCAAGTATTTCAGTATTTAAAGACAGGGTAACAGCATTTAAAAATGGCAGAATTTATCGGCGCAGAAGGCGGTTTTTGAGGGTGCATGGGTATCTTGGCGATTAAAAGTTTTGCAAGCTTAGCTCTGCTAAGCTTGGCTTTCTTCAAAAGCGACCCGTATCTTTCGTATCCTTTCAGATCTCTAAATACTGTTGCCCTGCAGAGCTAAGCCCGCAAAACTTTTAATCGCTAGGGCAAACATCAGCATGGATTTGCCCGCCTACTGCGTTGATAGGTTCTGCCATACGATTGCCCTTCCCATAACGACGGCTTTCCCAGATTTTGCTCGACAATCCTGGCAAAGTATGCTATAGTTATAGGAGAGTAATGATAAAGGACGGCTATTTATGACTGTTAAAAGGGTTTATTCTCAAAACGCCGATTACCAACGCTTTGAGGTGCTGAAAAGCAACCGCAGCAAACGGTACCATTATCGCCAGTTTTTCGTCGAAGGCGTACGCAATATCAACACGGCGCTGCAAAACGGCTGGCACATCTGCTCGTTCCTCTATACCCCCGACAAACCCCTGTCCGATTGGGCAAAGGGCCTGCTCAGCTCTATCCACACCGACGTCAACTACGAACTCTCTGGGCCGCTGATGGCCAAGCTAAGCGGCAAAAGCGATACCTCCGAACTGATGGCCATTGCGGCAATGCGCCCCGACACCCCCGACCAGCTGAAACTCTCCGAAAACCCGCTGCTTATGCTCTTTGACCGGCCTTCCAACCGCGGGAACCTCGGCACGATGATCCGTTCCTGCGACGCTTTAGGGGCCGACGGCCTGATCCTTACCGGCCACGGCGTCGACCTCTACGACCCGGAAGTCGTCGGCGCATCCATGGGGTCTTTTTTCAACCTGCCAGTCATCCGCCTGGCTGATAACCAAAGCCTTTTTGATTATCTCAATGCCCTTAAAAGCCGGTTCCCCACATTCCAAACCGTCGGCACTACCGCCCACCGTCAGCATCCCCTTTACGCTGCCCCGCTAGACGGCCCCTTGTTATTGATGGTCGGCAACGAAACCGAGGGCCTCAGCCGCACTTTCAAGGAATCCTGCGACCTGCTGGTCACCATCCCGATGGCGGAACAGGGCGCAGCGTCTTCCTTCAACGTTGCCTGCGCGGCGTCAATCCTGCTTTATGAGGCCGTCCGCCAGCGGACGGTCACAGCCCCATCGCCGCCCGAAGCGCCCTGACTTTTTCCGCCGATACCGCTTCATAGTCCAGCCCATGGGGCGGCGGCGCATAGCTGTAAGACACCTGCTCCCCGGCTGTTGTCGGGTCGCGCCGCCAATCCTTGCAGCTGCTGTGCAGCTGCATAATCCCCGTCTTCTCCATCAATGCTGGAGCGTTTTCCGGCGTAACGCCGCTGCCTGCCAAAAGCTCGATCTGCCCGCCGTAACGGCGCTGCAGCGCCGCCAGAAGTTCCGCCCCCTCCGGCGCAGTATCGGCAAGGCCGCTGGTCAAGACCCTGTCCACCCCCAGCGAAATCAGCGTCTCAACCGCCTTATCTGGATCCTTCACACAATCAAACGCCCGGTGGAAAACGGCCTCGCCGCCAAAAGCGTGCGCAAGCTCCGCAAACCGCCGGGTTTTTTCAGCGTCCACCTCAAAGCCCTCGTCCAAAAAACCGAATACTAAGCCATCGGCGCCGTTTTGCATCAGCAGCCGGCCGTCTGCCTCCATCACTTCCATCTCCCCTGGCGTATAGCAGAAACCAGCGCCGCGCGGGCGCACCATCGCTACCACTTTTAAAGAAAGATGGGCTTTGACTGCTGCCAGCGTCCCCAGGCTGGGGGTAAGCCCGCCCAGGAAAAGGGCGCTGTTCAGCTCGATCCGGGAAGCGCCGCCTGCGCTGGCAGCGCAGGCATCATCAAAACTTCCGCAGCAAATCTCTAGTAATTTTTCCACAAAATACGACCTCCTTGGTTGTTTGAAAATCGGTAATAATGGAGAAAATGTTATGACAATATCCAACTTTTTCTGAATATATCAATTTAGGGCTTGACTTTACGGCCCGTTTGCATTAAACTGTAATTGTCAAACAATGTAAAATCTGCCCGGCGCGTGTGCGCACGCAGACGCCCGGCTGATTTGAAAGAGAGGATTTGTTCCCGCGCAAGCAGACGCCGCTTGACGCGGGACGGGCCTCCGCCTTTCAGGCCAGAGGCAGATCTCAAAAAAAGTTAGGCCTTACGATTCCGTCAAAACCCGGCTCGCAATTTTGCTTTGCCGGAATTTACAGGCAGCGAGGCGGCAGCGCAACAGGGGTGGACGGCCCCGCCTCGTCCCAAGCCTGCTTGAAAAATAACAAACCCATCTTTTCAAGAACCTTCGGGACATGCTTTTTTAGGTTTTCTGCAAAAGCAGGTATACATCTTTTGCCCACGGTAAATAATATCAATAAATCCAGACGCGACCAATTCACCCTTTGCGCTGGACGGAAACCTTTGAATGAAGAAAGGCATGGTTAAATCAAAATGAAAGCCACCGGAATTGTAAGAAGAATTGACGACCTGGGCCGTATCGTAATCCCCAAAGAGATCCGCCGTACCATGCGGATCCGCGAAGGGGACTCGCTGGAGATCTACACCAACGCGAACGGCGAGGTTATCTTCAAAAAGTATTCCCCCGTCGGCGAGCTATACAACTTGGCCGGGCAATACGCCGAAGTGCTTAACCGTATGAGCGGGCTCCCCGTCCTGATCGCCGACCGCGACCATTTTATCGCCGCGGCGGGCCTCACTGAAAAGGATATCCTGGAAAAGCCGATTTCGGCCCAACTTGAGCAGCTGCTTGAAGGCCGCAAGAACTACCTGCGGGACAACGCCGCCCCACCTTTGCAGCCTGCCGACAATGTTGAATCTATCGAAGTCTGCTGCCCAATCACCATGGGCAGCGATGTAGTCGGGTGCGTGGCGCTGTTAAGCGGCGATGCCGCGACAGAAATGCACACCAAACTGACGCTGGCTGCCGCATCCTTCCTGTCAAGCCAGTTAAAAAGCTGATTCCATCCGTTTCTCTAGCGGAAAAAGGCGCAGAGTATTGGCTTTGCGCCTTTTCCTATTTTATCCCAGCTCTGCCGACACCAACAGCATCATTGGCCGGCGAAGCTCGTCAGCCATGCCCGGCAGATACAGCATCGCAGGGTCGGGTTCAGGCTCCACGAGGCCGCTAAGCTTAAACCCCGCCGCTAAAAGCGCCCCAACGTACTGGGTCAATGTCCGGTGATATTTTGTCATCTTTTCACCCAGGAAGACTGCTTCGCGCGGGCCTGCCGAGAAATAACGGTCGACGGGCCAGCAGCGGATGTTTCCGTCTTCGCCGTAAAGCCAATCCTGCCGTCCCTCGGCAGTAAACACTGGGTGTTCCACCGAAAAAACGAATCTTCCGCCCGGGCGCAGGGTATGAGCGACACCGCGGCAGATATTGACAAAGTCTTCGATATAATGGAAGGCCAGCGAGCTGACCACAAGGTCAAAGCTATCAGCGGGATATTCGTAATCTTCAATGGCGCAGCAGCGATAGCGGATCTGCTCTGCCAGGCAGCGCTTTGCCGCTTCAGCCAGCATTTTCTCCGATAGGTCAATGCCCAGCACCGACGCCGCCCCTTGCTCCGCTGCCCAAGCGCAGTGCCAGCCAAAACCGCAGCCCAAATCCAGCACATCCATCCCCGCTGGGTCGGGGAGCAGCCGCTTTAAAGCATACCATTCCCCCGCCCCGGCAAGGCCCTGCTGTGAACGGGCCATCCCAGCGTACTGCTGAAAAAAAGAATCGCGGTCATAGGGATTTTCTTTCATCAGGAATGCACCTCCTTTTTTCATCTGCCGAACTGCCCAAACATCCTCACAAGGTAAAAGACTGCTGTACCCGCATTATTTCTTTTTGGGCTTGCCGCCTTTATAATAAGGACAGCTGGTGTATTTTTTCCCGCGGACCTGATGCCCGACACAAATCAGCGCGCGGTTTTCGTCAGTGACTAACAGCCCGTTCTCCCCGTCGGCCCCAGGGAATTTGACGCTTGTACAATAGGCGTAATAGCGTCCCCGCCGCTCCACCCGGATACACAGCGGGCAGGGCCGCATATTTTCCGGCGTCCCTTCCCGCGGGTTGCGGTAATAACGGCAGTCCCGGAAGGTCTGACCCTGACGCTGTTTCCCCTGGCAGATGGCCGGATCGGTGAGGTTGCAGACCATCAGCATCCCATTTTGCCGGCAGCAGCCTGTGCGCAGCCATGGGCAGTTCCCCATTATCTTCAGCCCCTTTCCTTTACACCCCACGGAAACCTTTGCCAATAATCTCGCTAGTATTGGTAATCATCATAAATGCATGGGGATCGCTGGTATGGATAAATTTCCGCAGCAGCATTGCCTGTCCACGGCTCATGACGGTCAGCACTACCTTTTGCCCATCATGGGAAAAGGCCCCGGTACCGTCCATGACCGTAGCGCTACGGTTGAGGGAATGGGTTATGTATTCGCAGATCGGTTCGGGATTTTTGCTGACAATGGTGAAATATTTGCACATATTAAAGCTTTCGATGACGCTGTCAACCAGGAACGCTTTGATCAGCAGCCCAAAAATCGAAAACAGCCCCGTTTCCATCCCAAAAGCAAAACAGGCCGCCAGCGTAATCACTGCGTCCGAAGCCAACAGCGCTTTGCCAATGTCTAGGCTGGTAAATTTTTTCAAAATCATCGCCACAACATCGGTGCCGCCGGTGGATGCGTCAATGTTAAAAAGGATTGCTGCGCCTACTGCCGGCAGCCCCACCGCGCAGAGCAGCTCCATGAAAGGCTGTCCAGTGAAGGGACGCTCCATTGGGTAGACGATTTCTAATAATTGCAGCGTCACTGAAAGAAGGATGCTGCAATAGGCGGTGCGGAAGCCGAAATTTTTCCCAAACACGGCAAAACCAATTGCCAGCAAGACATAGTTCAAGATTGACACCACCGTACTAGGCGTCAGCCAAGACACATAGTGCCCCAAAATGACGCCGATACCGGTGACGCCGCCGGTCGAAAAATTGTTGGGGAATTTAAAGAAGTACACGCCTGCCGAAGTCAGCAGCGTGCCGAGTGTCATCAGCAAAAAGTCTTTCCCGTTTTTTTTGGTAAACAGACGGCCAAGCATCTCTTTCATGACCTTACAGCCTCCAGGTATGTCAGAATGTGTTGAATGATGAATGATAACAGCCCTAAAAGCGGGCAAGGGAAAAGGCGAACAGCCCTGCGCCCTAGAAAAGGGGCGCAGAACTCTTCGCCAAATCAAATCCTATTTTTCTTAGACGGGATGGACGCCGTTGGCGGCATCGCCGCGTTTGCCGTCCAGGCCGAATTTTGCGTTGCGGCGCTTTTCAAAGAATTTGACCGCAACCTGGCCGAATTGGGCATAGCTGAGGACGTCCTCCTCCTGCTCCACCCACTCGGCGCATTCCTGGCGCAGGGTGTCCAGCTCGGGCTTGAGCAGGTCAGCGGGACGGCAGGTAATGACCGGCTCGTCTTTGCAAATCTGCTTCTGGAACTCGGGGTCGATGGGTTCAGGGGTCTTGCCGTACTCGCCGCGCACAAGGCCTTTGAATTCTTTGGTGACCATCTTGTAACGCTCGCCGGTGATAACGTTAAACACCGCCTGGGTACCGACGATCTGGGAGGTCGGGGTGACCAGCGGGGGCATACCGGCGTCGCGGCGCACCCGCGGGACTTCGCGCAGCACATCTTCCAGCTGGTCTTCCTTGCCGGCCTGTTTGAGCTGGCTTAAAAGGTTGGAAAGCATTCCGCCGGGGACCTGGTAAATCAGCGCGTTGGCGTCGGTCGCCAGCATCTTGGGGTCCAAAAGGCCGCTGTCGATGTATTTTTTGCGCAGGGTCATGAAGTAATCGCGGATTTTGGTCAGCTGCTTCAGATCCAAACCTGTGTCATACTCAGTGCCCTGGAGGGCGGCGACCATCGACTCGGTGGGGGCGTGGGAAGTACCCAGCGCCAACGGGGACATGGCAGTGTCGATGATATCAGCGCCGGCTTCAATGCCCTTTAAGAGGCACATTGAGGCAAGGCCGGAGGTATAATGGGTGTGGATGTTAACCGGGATAGCCACAGCCTCTTTGATAGCCTTGACCAGTTCGGCTGTACGGTAAGGAGTCAGCAGGGCGGCCATATCCTTGATGCAGATGGAATCTGCGCCGGCCTGTTCAATCTGCTTGGCATAGCCGACGTAATAGTCGGTAGTGAAAGTTTCGCCCAAGGTGTAGGAAATAGCGATCTGGGCATGGGCGTTGGGGTTTTCCTTTTTAACGGCTTCAACGGCTTTAATGGTTGCTTCCAGGTTGCGGATATCATTCAAAGCGTCGAAGATACGGATAATATCGATGCCGTTGGCCACAGACTTACGGACAAAATATTCCAGCACGTCGTCAGCGTAATGGCGGTAGCCCAGCATATTCTGGCCGCGGAACAGCATTTGCAGCTTAGTGCTGGGCAGCTCACGGCGCAGGATGCGCAGCCGCTCCCAGGGGTCTTCGTTCAGGAAACGCAGACAGGAGTCGAAGGTAGCGCCGCCCCAGCACTCCACAGCGTAATAGCCAGCGTTATTCATTTCGCCCAAGATGGGGAGCATATCGCTCAGCGGCATCCGGGTGGCAATCAAGCTCTGGTGGGCGTCACGAAGGACGGTCTCGACAATTTTGATTTTCTTAGCCATTTGGTGGTAGTCCTCCTTGGTTTGATGTCGCCGGGCATTCCCGGCGCTTGTCCGGGGCAGAGAGCCGCCGGTTCACAGGGGAAAACCCCAGGTCTCAGCCGACAACAGCCAGCACGTCGTTGGCGTTGACGCTGTCGCCCTTTTTGGCGGTGATGGAGACGATTTTGCCGTCGACCGGCGCAACAATGTCGTTTTCCATCTTCATCGCTTCCAGCACAAAGATGGCCTGGCCCTTGGCAACACTGTCGCCCACAGCAGCCTTAACATCAAGGATGGTGCCAGGCATCGGGGACTTAACGTCGGTACCGGAAACAGAGCCGGCGGGGGCGGCTGCGGGCGCGGCTGCAGGGGCAGGAGCGGCGGGAGCGGGAGCAGCTGGCGCTGCGGGGGCAGCTGCCACAGGAGCAGAGGAAGCGTCGGTTTCCTCAACCGCTACATCATAGGTCTTGCCGTTGACGGTGATATTGAATCTTTTCATGATTTCAGAACCTTTCTATAGTCAAAGTCAAAATTCATCGTGATGACAAAAACGGTCAGCAGGAATGCTTTTTGGGCAGTCTCGAAACCCGCTTGGAGGCAAGGCTTTCCAGCGCAGAGATCAGCAGGTCCCTGGTAGCGGCGGGAGCAACGATATCCTCCACCATACCGGCCTTAGCGGCGGCAAAGGGGCTTGCCTCGGTGTCGGCATATTCCTCAGCCAGCTCGCTGCGGCGGGCGGCCAAGTCGGCAGCGCCTTTCAGGTCGTCGTGGCGGAAAAACTCTACAGCCGAAGCGGGAGCAAGCGCCGAAATCACAGCGCCCGGCCAAGCAACCCGCAAGTCGGCATTGCCGAAAGCGACGCTGGCCGCGCCGATAGCGCTTCCAGTGTAAACGGTGATTTTGGCGGTTGTAGCATCGGCATAAGCTGCCGACAGCTTCGCTGCCGCGCAGGGGCAGGTACAGCCGGCAAAGCCTTCGGCGTCCACAAAGCTCACAACAGGGAGGCTGAAGCTGTCGCAGAAACGGACAAAAGCAGCGGCTTTGCCAGCGCATTTGCTGCAAAGCTCGCCCTTCACCGCAACGATGCCCACCGTGCTGCCGCCGATAGAGGCGAGGGCGGTATAGACATGGTCGGCGAAGGCCGCTTTCAGCTCGATTACCGAGCCGGCGTCGCAGACGGCCTCAGCAAGTTCGGCTTGGGAGAGTTCTGTGGAAACGGTCTTACCAGAAGGGGCGCCTTCAACGCTGACCGGAACGACCGACAGGTTGTTCAACGGCAGCATCGTAATCAGCTCACGGGCTTTTTTTACAGCTGCCGCCGCATCCTCGCAGCAAAGATGGGCCACGCCGTTTTCGGCGCAGGTTTTTGCCGAACCGTCAGCGCCTACCGTCAGGCAAAGCTCGGCGTCTTCAGCCATGATTACAAAGTCGGCAGAAGCCGCCATCATCGCGCCGATACCCACGCAGCTGCCGGCAACCACCGCCACCTGCGGCACCACGCCGGAGAGGTTGTTGGACAAAGAAAGGATGCGCTGATAACTCTGCAGGATTTCCGGCCCTTCCGAGACCTTGGCCCCGTTGGAGTCAAGGATCATAACCACCGGCGCGCCGTTCTTAACGGCCAGCTCATAAACTTTTTCAATTTTCCTGGCGTGTGCACGGTCCACAGCGCCGCCCATAGCGCTCAGATCCTGAGAAAAAGCGTACACCAGTCCGCCTTCCACCTGGCCCCAGCCGGTAATAACGCCCTTCCCGGCGAACCCGTCGGTTTCGGTGAAGGTGCCCTCGTCAAAAAGCGCAGCAATGCGCTCCCTGGCGGGAGAAGCGGTCTGGCAGGCGGATTTCATTTCCTCAAGCTTTGCCAGCTTGGCTTGGTAATTCATTTTATTGCCCCCATTCTATGTATTTCAGCAGCGCCCTGCCGGACACCGCTTTACATCGGTTAGAGAACTTGAAAGCTGTCCCTTGGGGATGAGGCCGCGGCAGGCCGTCTATCTCTATAAGGACAACCATCAAATTCACCCAGTTTATATTATACTACAACGTCTAAAAAATCACAATACCCTTTTGGATTTTTCGCAATTTTTACAAAAATATAGGAATTGTTCGATAGATTTTAGGATGTTTTCACTAGACAAGGGCAGCTTTAACGGTGCCAATCGCGCTGCAACCTCTTCCGAAAGGGCTGCGCGGTCAACCCCGGAGTCAACAGCAGCAGCCAAAACTGCTCGCAAAAGCCCGTCGGCCAGCTCCAAATCGCCGCCGTCTGATAGCTCCAGAAGCTCAATTTCCTCGGCCTTCCGGCGGTAGCGGCAGAAACCCGCCAGCCTCTCCCCTTCAAGCGCAACATAGTAAAGGAAACCGCTCTCCGGACCGGTAAGCCCAGGAAAATGGTCGTCGGCTTTTAACGGACGCAGAAATACCATAATGTTCTCCTTCCCGGCCTTCAGGGCCTGCCTTTTTTCACAGCTGGGCGTTGATTGGGGGCCGTCTGTTTTAGGCTGATTTGTTTCAGATTGTCGACTTCATCTTTGGTCAGCATCCGGTACTCGCCAGGCCGCAGCATCCCCAGCCGCAAACTGCCGATCGAAATGCGCTTCAGCCGCGCCACTGTCAGCCCGACCGCTTCGCACATCCGCCGGATCTGGCGGTTGCGGCCTTCCGTGATGGTCATCAGCATCACGGTCCGCCCTTCCTCCTCAGCCGCCACCCGCACCTCTGCCGGCGCAGTCATCCGCCCGTCCAGCTCAACGCCCATAGCCAACCGGGTCTGCTGGCCTTCTGTAACGTGGTCATGCACTGTCACGCGGTACGTTTTAGGCACCTGGCGGGCGGGATGGGTCATCGCGTTGGCGAACTCGCCGTCGTTGGTGAACAGCAAAAGCCCCTCCGAATTCAAGTCCAGCCGCCCCACCGGATAGACCCGCTGCGGCAGATCCGCCACCAGCTGGGAGACGCATTTCCGCCCCCGGTCGTCGGCCATCGCAGTCAGATAGCCGCGGGGTTTATAGAGCATTAGATAGAGGTTTTGGCGGGCTTTCGGAGCGGCGATTCGCTCGCCGTTAACCGTGATCAGGTCTTTTGCTGGGTCAGCCTTCTGGCCAATGGCCGCCGGCCGGCCGTTGACCTTCACCACGCCGGATTCGATGTAGCTTTCCGCCTGCCGCCGGGAGCAGAACCCGCTGTCGGCGATAATTTTTTGCAGTCTTATTTTTTCCATGGGTGATCCTTTCTATTTTGCGGCGCAGATTTTCATATACAGAAAGAGTATACCACAAATCCGCCCTCCAAGCAACAGGAATTTCAAATAATAAGGATACGGAGAGTACGAGTCGCTTTCTGAAGAAAGCTCCGCAAAGACTTTTAATCGCTAAGATACTTGATTACCCCTGAAAAACCACCTACTGCGTCGATAGATTGCAAATAATAACGGAAGCCCCGCTAAATCGCAAGGGCTCCCGTTTAGGATACGAGAGGAAATTTTTGGGCTATTCCTGACGGATAGCGGTCAAAGCGCTGATTTTAACGGCGCGGTTCGCCGGAGAAAACCCGGAAATCAGCCCCACCAACGTCGAGAATATCAGCGCGCCGACTACCAGCCACCAAGGGATAATCGACGACCCGCCAATACTCATGCCGCCAATCCCAAACATATTATCATTCGCGCCGCCGCCGGCAGCCGCCACTGTATTGATAATAAACGAGATGCCGTAGCTGATGCCGACGCCGACAACGCCGCCCATAAAGCCGATTGTACCGGCCTCCATCAAAAACACCGCGCGGATGTTGCTGATTAAGCAGCCCAGTACCTTCATGACGCCGATTTCACGGGTACGCTCGTAAATGGACATGACCATTGTGTTGGTGATGCCCAGCGCCGCCACCAGCAGCGAAATCGCGCCCAGGCCGCCTAGGATCATCTGCTGGCTCCTGGCCTGTTCCTCCATCGGCTTACGGATGGTCTCCATGCTGTTGGTTTCAAAGCCATAGCTTTTGATGACCTCTTCGACGGCCTCGACGGCCTTCATATCGGTGACCTTGACCACCACTTCCTGATAGGCTTCGACCTTGTTGCGGTCGGTCTTGATGCCGTTGAATTTTTTGTATTCAGCCTCCAGCTTTTTCAAAGCGTCAATGTCCATAAACACCCGCCAGCCAGGGCTGGGGTTTTTGCTGTAATCGGCTGTGAGGATCGCTGCGCAGGTCGCCTTATAGGTCGGCTGCTTTTTTTTGTTGTCGTAGTCCTTCTTGCCGATAGTTAAGGTTAGTTTATCTTCCATCACGTTAACCAGCGGCTCGTCCCCCCGGCCCATCCAGCCGTTGCGGGATTTGGGATTGTAGAAATTATAGACAGCGTCTGCGCCGAACAGCAGCACATGGTCGAGGTCGCCCTCGGTGGGGATTTCCCCGGCATCGGTTTCAAACCCCAACGCCACCAGCGCATCAAAATCGACGCCGGCGATACTGCTGGAAAATTCATACTTGCCGCTGGACAGCTCCACCGTCCGCCATTCCTCCGGCTCGAAGACCGGCGTCACAGCCACAACATTGGGGATTTTGCGGAAATTTTCAATCATCGCGTCGTCAAGCGGCTGCTCGGTGACGTTGCCGTAATTGTAAATTTGGATGACCGTCAGGTCGCCCATCTGGGCCAGGGCGTCCTCCTGGCTTTTCTGCAGCCCCAGCCCCAGCGACACCATGATTACGATGGCGCAGGTGCCGATGACGACGCCCATTACCGTCAGCAGCGTACGAACCTTTCTTTTGAAAAGGTTCGACAGGCACATGACAATCATATCCTTTAGTTTCATCGCCCGCACCTCGCTTTATCAGTCGTCATAATCGTCCTCCAGGTCCTGTTTCCTGACGGCGCGCTTCTTTTTGATTTTAAGGATGACCACCACAGCGACGCCGACAACAGCCACTGCGCCAACGCCGATCAGAACCCACGCCCAGCCGGGCATCCCCTGGCTGACAGGCTCGATTGGCCCCGCCGGATCAAGGCCAGGGTCGATGAAATCGTCGCCGCCATTGTTCATTTCCTCGACGGTGGTCGAGAAGGCGCGTTCTACCTCGTGGGGGTTGCCGGCGGCGTCTTCATAGGTAAGGATGAATTTGCCTTCGACGGTGCCGGGCGCTTCGGGGTTCAGGGACGCCTCATAATAGTCACCGCTGCCGGATTCGACGTTGCCGACATAGGTTGTGCTTTCAGCGGTGGTAAAATTGCTGCCCTCAATGGCGATAGAAAGGTTATAGATGCTGCTTTTGCCTTTATTGACATAAGAAACGGAAGGGTTCAGGCTGTCGCCGAACATCACCGACCAGATATTGACTTCGCCGACTTCAAAGCGGTCGGGCTGAGTGACGGGGATGGTAATAGTTTCGTTGTCGTCGATGTTGATGCGCTCTTTATCAAGGACAGCTTCATAGCTGACCTCCACCTGCAGGCCGTAGGACTTAGGCGGCGCGTCCGCCTTGACCAGCAGGTCGATAATTTCGGTAAAGGTTTCGCCTGCGCCGACCTTAGCGATAAAGAAGGTGTTGGAGGAGTTGGCGGGGGTAAAGACGCCGCCGGTGGTTTCGTCGGGAGCCGACGAAATGGTCATTTTCAGGTTTTCGATAGCGGTTGCAGCGCTGGTGTTTTTCAGGTTAAGGGTCAGCCGGAAGGTCTTGCCGCCTTCAACGGAGGAAGCAGCGCCGTCAGGCTCGCCGGCATCGTTCAGCGGCGCGAAGGTATAGCTGTCGATGACCACACGGGGGCGGGAGGATTTCGGTTTTTCCTCATCGCTGGAATCGGCGGGCTTGCCCTCCACAGGGATGAAGATTTTTGACGATGCCGACAGCTCGCCGGCCGTAACCTCGGCAGTCAGGCTGTGGTTGCCGGTGACCATCTCGGTGCTGGAAAGCAGCGACCAGGTAATGTCGGCTGTGCCGCCCGCCCGCAGTTCCGGGATAATCTGGGTATCCATGCCGTTATTGATGGTAAAACCTTCCGTAGCTAAGCCGTTTAAGACCATGCGGATATCTTTGACCGCAGCATCGCCGGTGTTTTCAACCGTTGTAACCAGCGTCAGGGACTGTCCAGCCTTGACCTTATCGGTGCTCAAGCGGTAATTTTTGACCGCCAGCGCACCTTTGCCTTCCTCTTCCTCCTCTTTGCCGGTGATTTTGATGTTCAGCTGCAAGGTTTCATCAATCTGCTGGCCGCCATATTTAAACACCGACTTGATGGTGATTGGATAGACACCGCTTTTGACATCATCGCTGGCAATCAGCGGCAGCTTAAGGGTCTGTTCCTTGCTGATACGGCTGAAGTTCAGCTCCCACATCGCGGTAGCGCTGTTGAAATAGAGGCCGTCGGGAAGTTCCGCGGTGACCTGGGTTTTGCCGGCATAGCGGGAGCTGCTGCCGGAATTGACCAGCGGAATGCTGATAGTTTTGGTTTCGCCAGCCTTGATTTCAGGCAAAGTCGTGCCGGATTTGATGCCGATCAGGCTGCCGGTGGGCTTGCTTGGCGTGACAGGGCCAGAGTCGTCAGGCTCGCTAGGGGTTTTGGTAGATTCAACAGGGGCAACAGCAGAAAATTTTTCGCCCTTTCCATAATCCACATCTAGTGTTAGCCCTGCATTTTGCGAACCATTATAAGAAAAACCGCTAAACACTGCCGAAAAAACTAAGGTATAAGTTGTATCTGTATCTGCTTTAGGAACGGCTATGTTGGCATCAGTTGTCTGCGTGCCCCCATTTCCAGAATTACTGCTAGAATCATTATCGACTTTATTTTCTGTAGCAGTAATTGTTACAGTTTTTACACTCGGCTCACCCGAAAGGCCGCCAGTGCCTTTGGCGGTGATGATTGCCTCTGTAGGTAACTCACCTGACCAGCTGCTATGTACAAAATCTACCTGTACAGATTGATCGCCGCCCTGCTCCAGCGAACCTGTAGCCGCTTTTGCTGTTGCGGAAAGCTTTCCGCCCGCCGCCCTCGCCGGCACCCCGGCCAGCAGCAGCGTAAGGCCCAGTGTAAAGGCCGCCGCCAATGCGACGGTGCGTTTGATTGCTTTGCTGTTCATCATTGATTCACTCCTATTGTCAAATTGCCGCCAACGGCGTCTGCTGCCCGCCGGCAGCGGGGGGATTTTCATCAGGGGCGGCGCTTTCGGCGCCCTCCCCAGCTTCAGAAACAGTTTCCGGCGAGGCAGGCTTGCCGGAAGCAGGCTCGCTCTGGCCGATCACTGATTGGTTGGGGGTATCGCTGACGATATTGCCATCAACCAGATGGACAATACGGTCGGCATAGCAGGCGATTTCGCGGTCATGGGTAACAAGGATCAGCGTTTCGCCGTGTTCGCGGGACATTTTGACAATCATTTCCATGACCTCAATCGTGGTATGGCTGTCCAGGTTGCCGGTCGGCTCGTCGGCAAAGACGATTTTGGGCCGGGCGACGAAAGCGCGGGCGATACCGACGCGCTGCTGCTGGCCGCCGGACATCTGGGTCGGCTTATGCTTCATCCGCTTGCCAAGCCCCACCGCCTTGAGCATGACTTTGGCGCGTTTATTGCGCTCCCTTTTGCCCATCCCGCGGAACATCAGCGGCATAGCGACGTTTTCGACCGCCGTCAGCGTCGGCATTAGGTTGTAGGACTGGAAGATAAAACCGATGTTTTTCTGCCGGAAAAGGGCCAGCTGGCGTTCGCCCATCGCAGTGATATCCTCGCCGCCGATCAGCACCTGCCCGCGGGTCGGTTTTTCCAGCCCCGCCATGATGTTCAAAAGCGTTGACTTACCGCTCCCCGACGTGCCCAGGATGCAGCAGACCTCCCCTTCGCCAATGGCAAGGTTGACCCGGTTCAAGGCCACGACCCGCTCCTGGTCAATCCGATAGACCTTCCTAAGGTCTTTGACTTCTATCAAATTCACGCTCCCACTCCTCTTTTTGCGACCCGCATAGGCGAATCTTATTGACGCGTCCCGCCGGGCAGGACGCCCTGTTCCGCTGTATCAGCGTTTTATATCAAATTACACGATTGCTTCCTTGTAACGTGTGCGTATGTATCGGCCTTATTCACGATATGTTCATGGCTGCCGTCTTTGGCCCAGCCCTGCGGCTGTCAAAATAGACAGGGAAAAGGGGCCCTGCCCATACTATACATAGATAATACGAGCCTGCATACCGAAAAGTTTCATAGTTTCAAAATATTTTTGAAATTTTCCTACCGGCATTGACTTGAAATTATTATAGCATACTTTTCTGCAAAACGCCACCCTTTTTCCAAACTGGGCGGCAGACTTTAAAAGCCTGCCCTCTGGGCGAGTAAGATTTTGCTGCCAAGCTTCTTTCCAAAAAGCAGGCTATGCCCTTGTATTCCCATGTATGCCCTATTTTCCGGAAAATAAAGCTGGACAAAGAGACGGTTATCCTGTATAATAAAAAAAGAAATACCGGCGCGCCCGCCGCGCCTTTGATAACGACCAAGGAGTGGACAGTATGGAATACGGAGAGAAATTTAAAAAATCCATGTTCGGCGGCTTTGACCGGCAGGATGTCCTACGCTGCCTAGAGGAAATGCAGCGTCAGTCGAGCGCCGAGCTCCAGCGCCTGACGGCGGCGCTGGATTCCCTTACCCGCCAGCAGCAGGACTTGCAAAACCGCTTTGACAGCCAAGGCGAGGAACTGCGCCAAAAAACCGCCGCCCTTGCCGCCGCAGAGGCCGAGCTGGCCGCCAAGGAAGACGCCCTCCGGCGCTGCGAGGACTACCGCGACGAGCTTCAGCGGGAGATGAGCGCCCAAAAAGCGCTGGGCAGCGAGCTGCTGATGAAAAAAAATGTGCTGGAAGAAAACTGCCGCGCCCTCGCAGATGAAATTGAGGAGCTGCAAGCCAAAAACCAAGCCATCTCCCAGCAGATCGACGACCGCGCAAGCTTGGCCATCGGCGAGCTGATGGTCGAAGCAAAGGTCAACGCCAACCACATCATCACCCGCGCCCAAGAACGCGCCGACCAGTCCGACGCCGTCATCCGCGCCCAATGCGAGGGCGCGGATATGCGGCTTTCCGAGCTGCAGTCCCGCCTCATCAAGGTTGTCGATAATTTCCAGAAAGTCGCTGCTGCGGCCGCCCAGAATATCGAACAGATTACCGGCGAGCTGGACCAGTGCCGTTCCCTGATCCGTGACCAGATCCCTGAAGGCGCTGCCGACACCCCTGAACAGGAAAGTTGAGGCCGCTATGAATGAAATAAGGCTTCAGGTATCCGAACTGCCCAGCTATGCCCGGGAACTTACGGCAGGCAGCCGGGTGCTGCTTACTGGTACTGTCTACACCGCCCGCGACGCCGCCCACAAACGCATTGCCGCCGCTATGGACGCCGGCGAAGCGCTGCCCTTCCCGCTTAAAGGCGCGGCTATCTACTACGCCGGCCCTACTGCCGCAAGGCCTGGCATGGTCATCGGCTCCTGCGGCCCCACGACCTCCAGCCGCATGGACGTCTATACCCCAAAACTTTTAGACGCCGGCCTCTGCTGCATGATCGGCAAAGGCCCCCGCAGCCAGGATACCGTCCACGCGATGGTCAGGAACGGCGCGGTCTATTTCTGCGCGCTGGGCGGCGCAGGCGCGCTGGCTTGCCAGTGTATCAAGGCTTGCGAGGTTATCGCTTACGAGGAGCTGGGCTGCGAATCGGTCAAGCGGCTTTATGTGGAAGATTTTCCGCTGGTGACAGCCATTGACGCCAAAGGGGGAAGCCTCTTTTAGAGTGGCTATACAGCGCTTATCTGCTGCTTTTAAAGGGATATCCGCCATTCCAGTCAAAGGCGTGGCGGATTTCATTTGCTTGCAGCAAATCAATAGAGCCTTTGATAAAGTTGAAAGGCTATAGAAAGGAAGTACATATGTCAACTATGCCTAAGCGCAAATGGGGGATGTTCTCCGACCGGCAATTTATCCGGATGCTTGTCTCGCTGACAATCCCCATTGTTTTACAGAACCTGATTTCCCTTGCCACCCAGATGATGGACACCATCATGCTGGGGGCGGTTGGCCAGACCCAACTTTCGGCTTCGTCGCTGGCCAACCAGCCTTTTTTCATTTTCAACCTGCTGATTTTTGGCCTAGCCAGCGGTTCCTCAATCCTCAAC
The DNA here is from genome assembly GCA_022793675.1 of Oscillospiraceae bacterium. GTDB lineage: Bacteria > Bacillota > Clostridia > Oscillospirales > Ruminococcaceae > Faecivivens. The sequence goes on along the minus strand of JAAWDH010000049.1, from coordinate 66,721 downwards.
GCCCAATATTGGGGCAAAGGCGAGCTGGAACCGATTAAGGTTATTATCTCGATGGTGGTCAAAGTTGCGATGGCCGTCGGCTTGCTGCTGACGGTGCTGGTGCTGTGTTTCCCAGAAACGGTCATGCGCATTTATACCACGGACGCCGAAGTTATTGAAAGCGGTATCGCTTACCTAAAAATTGTCGGCTGGTCCTATCTGATGTTCGGCATCTCGTCGACGCTTTTGTGTACATTGCGCAGCGTAGCGCTGGTACGGATTGCAGTGGTCAACTCGGTGACCGGCCTATTTACCAACGTCTTTTTGAACTGGGTGTTCATTTTCGGCAAGCTTGGCGCGCCGGCGATGGGCATCCGCGGCGCAGCGCTGGCGACGCTGATTGCCCGTTCGGTGGAGCTGCTGCTGGTGTTGGTATACATCTTTTTTATTGACCAGCGGCTGAAGCTGCGCCCCCGCGACCTATTCCGGTTTGACTCGGTGCTGTTTAAGGATTACCTGAAGCACGGTCTGCCGGTAGCCTGCAACGAAGTGCTCTGGTCGGTCGGGATATCGATCCAGACGATGATTTTAGGGCGGCTGGGGTCGGATGTGGTTTCTGCCAGCCAGATCGCGTCGGTGGTCAACCAGTTTTCGACGGTCATTATCTTTGGCGTTGCCAACGCCTCGGCGGTCATCGTCGGCAACGCCATTGGCGAGGGCAACCTGCCCAAAGCGATTGAGCGCATCCGCTGGTTCCGATGGCTGGCGGTGGCAATGGGCATTTTTTCAGCCGGGGTCATTTTGCTGATCAGCGGCCCTGTGGTAAGTTTTTACAACGTCCCTGCCGAGACGAAGGTGCTGGCAATGGATATGCTCAAGGTGCTGTCGGTGATCGTACTGTTTGTGGCCACGACGGGCGTCGGCGTAGTCGGGCTGCTGCGCGGCGGCGGCGACCCCCGGTTTGCGCTGATTATCGATTTAGCGGCGCTTTGGCTGGTGGCGGTGCCGGCAGGGCTTTTGTCGGCGTTTGTCTTCCATGCGCCGGTACTGGTCGTTTATGCGTTGACGAAGCTGGACGAGCCGCTCAAAGTGCTGATGCTGCTCTGGCGGATGCGCAATAACGATTGGATTACGAATGTCACCCGCTAGGAGAGATGATTTATGACAAAAAAGGAGCGTGCACTCCAGGCCATTGCGCTGCTGGAACAGCGTTATCCCGACGCCGTCTGTTCGCTGACTTATGAGCGGCCCTACGAGCTGCTGATTTCGACCCGCCTCTCGGCCCAATGTACCGATGCGCGGGTAAATATTGTCACCAAAGAGCTTTTCGCCCGCTACACATCCCTAAAGGCGCTGGCGGACGCGCCTGTCGCTGATATTGAGGAAATCATCCGCCCCTGCGGCCTGTTCCACACTAAAGCTAAGGACATCAAGGGGCTGTCGCAGATGCTGCTTGACGACTACAGCGGCGAACTGCCCGATACGCTGGAGGCGCTCACCCGCCTTCCCGGCGTCGGCCGTAAAACGGCGAACTTGATTTTAGGCGATATTTTCCACAAGCCCGCCATCGTCACCGACACCCACTGCATCCGCATCTGCGGCCGTTTGGGCCTGACTGAAGGCAAGGATCCCTACAAGGTTGAGCTGGCCCTGAAAAAGATTATCCCCCCAGAAAAGGGCAGCGATTTCTGCCACCGCCTTGTCCTTTTTGGCCGTGATGTCTGTACCGCCCGCAGCCCTAAATGCGGCACCTGCCCCCTTTCCCATATCTGCAAGGGGGGTACGGAGGATACGGTGCGGCAGGCAAAGCCTGCCTTGGATTAAGCTGACGCTTTCTGAAGAAAGCTTAGCAAAGACTTTTACTTCGCGCTCGGAAATCCAGCAAGCCGGATTTCTGCTTCGGATAGACATAGCCGGTTCTCCCGCGGTTACGGGCAGGTGGCTCTAATGCCTTTGCTGGTAGGGTTTACAAAAACGGCATCTGCAACCTTTCGGTAAGGCTAGGTGTATTACTATAAAAGGCTTGGCATAGAAAGGGGAGTTTTTTATGAAATATGCAAAATCCGTTGGCGCAGCGCTTTGCGCAGCTGCATTGTTGGGCAGCTGCGGCTCATCATCGGACGACCTGATGAAAAAAGTAACGCCAAACCCGCTTGCCGCACAAACCGCGGCAGCAGAAGCAGATGCTGGTGCAGCGGCAATCGCTGACTTTGGGCTAAAGCTCTTGGGAAATTGTATGGATAAAGGTAGGAATACGCTGGTGTCACCGCTGTCGGTGCTTTGCGCAATGGGCATGACAGCGAACGGGGCCAATAGCGAAACCCGCGCCCAAATGGAGGCAGCTTTTGGGATGACGGTGGAGGAGCTGAACCAAAACCTCTATCTGCTGGCAAAAGGTTTGCCCAGCGAAGAGAAAATGTCCATCTGGCTGGCCAATGGCCTTTGGATCAACGAAGCCTGCGGGCCGGAAGTCCTGCCCAGCTTTTTGCAGCAGAACGCCGATTATTACGGCGCGGAGATGCGCCAGGGCGTTTTTGGCAGCGATACGCTGCGGGAAATCAACGGCTGGGTGAAAAAGAACACAAACGGCTTAATTGACAAAATCCTAGAAGGTCCCGTTGACAATTATACGATGATACTGGTCAACGCCCTCTGCTTTGAGGCCGAATGGGCGAAAATTTATGAGGATACGCAGGTGCGCGACGGCGACTTCACCACTGCCGGCGGAAAAACCCAGCAGGTAAAGTTCCTGTATAACAACGAATACGCCTATCTTTCGGACGAACAGGCGCAGGGGTTCTATAAGCCCTACGCAGGCGGGAAGTACGCCTTTATGGCGCTGCTGCCGGACGAAGGGGTCAATTTAGAAGATTATGCTGCGAGCCTGACCGGCGAGTCTTTTACAAAAATGATAGGCCAGATGTCGCATGAAATGGTAATCACGGCTATCCCGAAGTTTGAGACCAGCTTTTCGGTAACCCTCAATGATGCGCTGAAAGCAATGGGCATTACAGATGCTTTTGATGAACGGGCTGCCGATTTTTCGCAGATGTATAATTTCAGCGACCTTGAAAACGAGCGGGTCTGGATTGACAAAGTCCTTCACAAAACACACATTATTGTCGATGAAAAGGGTACACGCGCCGGCGCCGCCACAGCGGTGATGATGAATAGTGCTGCTGCGCCCAGTTCGGAGGAACCAAAAAAGGTTATCCTAAACCGGCCCTTCCTTTACGCGCTGATTGACACAACAAATGGCATCCCCCTTTTTCTTGGCCTTCAGACAGACTGCCTCTCCTGAACCAACGAGTATACAAAAACCAATGCGCAGCCGCACCCCGTCACGGGAAAGCGGCTGCGCAATTTATTTCACGCAGAGGGTAAAATTACCTGCTGTTGGGATAGAGGAGGGTAAGGGAACGGCGGGTCTGAAGATGGGCACGGCGCACCGCCCGCACCTGCGGCAATAAAACCGGCTGAAGATCATACTTCATTGTCAGCTCGCAGAGCCGGATTGCATAATCATGCAGCGGGACCATAATCGCCGCATAGTCCCGGTCGACGCTGCCGCACTCTTCCGCTGAATCCAGTGCCGCCCCCAGCCGTTTAACCAACAGCCCCCGCGCCTGGGTAAAACTGGACGCATCCCGCGCCCTGCCCGTTATATCCTGGAGGAATAGGCGAAGCTCCCGTACCTCGGCCAGTTCCCGAAGCCGGCTGTGCTGGATTTCCAACGCAATGCCGCGCATCTCCTCGCTGCCGCTGAACTTCAGCAGCGCCCTGCATAACAGCGCCGCGGCCTGCTGCGCCGGCCCGATCCCCTGTATATACCCATATTCCACGCTTTTGGCCGCAGGCAGCGCTTCAAGCAGCGCGTGCATCCGCGCCGTCGCAGTGTCAAATTGGCTGAAATACTCGGGAAGCCTTTCTTCTAGCCAGCTCATGTTTTCCTCGCTTTCTTGTCTACAGCTGTCCCGCCTGCCAACGCTGCATTTTATTCCGCAACGATACGGCCGCCGGAAACGATAAAGCCGATATTGGCGATAGAACCGCCGGCAGGGATGCTGCCGTTATAATCCATCGAACGGATGGTAAGGGTAGCGCCGTCCAAGGTAAATTGTCCATTCCAGCTATCCGAAACGGCAGGCGCGCCGTCCAACTGAAGGGTAACTTCCCAGCCCTCGCAGGCTGCGCCATCGTTATAGAGGGTTAATTCATATTGATAAAAAGGCTGTCCGCCGTTTTCCCAGCTGTTGACCAGCAAAGCTTCACAGCGGAAATTGCCGCCAATAGCCTGTGCTGGTACGCTTTCCTCTGGTACTGGGGCAGACGGCGCCGGCGGTTGGGGGGAAACGGGAGGTTGGGACTGCCCTGAAGGCTCCGATGACTGGGGAAGCCCTTCCGCGCCGCTGCCGCTTAGCAGCTTATAAACCCACCTGCCCGAAGGGCTTAAATCGTCTGCTGTAAAGCCGGCAGTTTTTTGGCAGTTTGTTTGAAAAATTGCGGAAGTCTCGTTTTTATTGGACAGGTTCCAAGCCACATAGCTGACCCCAAGCCGATCCATTGCCGCCACCCACTGGGCCGCCTGCGCCTCGTCGATGCCGCCGCTGCCGCTGGCGTCGCAAATGCCGAACTCTGACACAAACACCGGCAGCCCGCCTTCTACCGCCTTCACCATCCGGCTGCGGAGGTTGTCAGTGTGGGTAGCTGCATAAAAATGCAGCGTATACATAACGTTTTCATCGGGCAGCGGGTCAGCGGCGGCCTTATCGATTTCCTGCGACCAGGTCGGGGTACCCACCAGAACCACCGCGCCTGGGTCTGCCGCACGAATCACAGGGATCACTTCGCTGGCGTAGCGTTTGATGTCCGCCCAGGAAGCGCCGCCATTTGGCTCGTTGCAGATCTCGTAGAGGACATGGCCCTGCCCGGCAAATTCTGCGGCCATCTCGGCAAAAAAAGCTTTCGATTCTGCAAGATAGGTCAGCGGATTTTGATCGCTCAGCACATGCCAGTCCACAATTGCATAAAGCCCTGCCGACGCAGCGGCAGACACGCCCTTGCGCACCAGCGCTTTCAGCGCTTCCTTGTCGCCGCCGGAACAATAGCCGCCATATTCCGCCGTATACATTGCCAACCGCACCACGTTGGCCCCCCAGCCTTTCAGTTCCTTAAAAAAAGCTTCGTTGACATATTCTGGATACCATGCTAGCCCATGAGTGCTGACTCCCCGCAGCTGGACAGGCTGGCCGCTGCCGTCGCAGAGCTGGCTGCCGATAACTTGAAGCGTTCCAGCACCAGAATATTTGCTATTTGTATAATTAGATGATGATTCGTCGTTTGGTAATTTTAGCTGACCATTGTCCTCACTGGCGGGGTGGCTCCCCGAAACAACAGCGCTGGATTCTGGCTTTTCCTTTTCAGTTTCAGCGGGCATATGGCTGGAGGATTCGCAGCTTGAATCTATATTATTTATATTATTTTGTGAAATAATATTAGATTCTGTGCTGGAATTATCCGCAGAAATACCCGCTTCCATGCCCCTTGAAACAGTTCCGGCATCGCTTGCCGCTGGCTCTTCTGATGAAGTGGCCAAGCCTTCCGATGTCAAAATTTCCCCATCTGTCTCCCTTGCCTGTCCGCAACTGGCGGACATAGCCAGCATAGCCGCCGCCAGTGCCGCCACCATTTTCTTCAGCGTCATAACTACTGCCCCTCTCCCTGCCGCAGCTGGCGCAGATGCCGCACCAACTGGTAAATGATGTCTATATCCGCCTCCGATAAACCGGAAATATCCAGCGTCACCCGCTTGTCCTGCCCCAGCAGATAGTCGGTTGACACCCGGTAAAGCATTGCCAGCTCAACGATATACTGGGTCGAAGGCACCGAAATGCCCATCTCCCAGGCGTTGACGCTGGAACGGGTAATCCCCAGCCTTTTGGCCAGCTCCGACTGGGTCAGCCGGTTCTCTTCCCTAAGCTGCCGTAGTCTCTCGTCAATCATACTATCACCCTATTTTTCAGCGTTTGCTCCGGGCAGCCTTTACGACTGCGCCCCGATCATCTACTAGTATAGAGTAATCAGCGTGATATTAAATTATCATTTTGATGTTTTAAATTGACACTTCCGCATTTTTGTGCTATAATTTCCAGGAAACACGCCTTTCCAGCAAAATTTCCGCCCCAAGGGGCAGAAGGGAGACTTCCTATGCGTCGAAACTTTCCCGCCCGCCTTGCCTCTGCCTGTCTGGCTTTTCTGCTGATGGTCCATTTTACGCCGCTGTCCGCCAGCCTCGCCGGCGCAGTCGCCCGTCTGGCGAACGAGGTTTCACAGGCTGCCGAGGCCTGCACCGGGATGATGCAGCAGGCCGGCGAAGAGCTGATCTACTGGCTGCTGCGCCAATAAGCCCTACCATTTTTGACAGCTGCTAATCCGTTATCTGCCAAGCAATCCTGCCAACTCTTCCACCGACCTGGCCACCGCAACCCCTTTTTCTCTGGCCTGCCAAAGCAGCTGTGCGTTTGCTTCATTCAGCCCAACCTTCGGGCATCCGCTGTCTGCTACCAGCGCACACTTTTCCAGAAAATTCAAGGCGGACATATGCACTTCCAGTTCAGGCGGCAGAAATGCTTCTGCCCAAAACACCTGCGCCGCCAACGCCTCCGCTACCGGCGCTTCAATGTCGTTTTTCCAGAGGATCCCAGCCGCAAAGGGCAGGCCCAGCCGCTGCAGCGCCCGATAAAAAGGGATGCCTGTCCCATTGCCGCCCACAACCAGCGCCATCGGGGCTCCCGCCGGCTTCGCCAGCTCTACCGTCCCCAGCCGGCAGTCATACTGCCCCGCCTCAATGCCGTAAAGTTTTGCTATAACCTGATTAGAAAAGATTTTTTCCGGCGGGCCGCAGGCTGCAATCGTCTCTCCTTTGACGCAGACCACCCGATCGGACACCTTGGCCGCCAAATCGACCTCGTGCAGGCTCATGACCACCGCGACGCCTTCCTCCCGTGCCATTTTTTGCAGGATGCCAAGGATTTCCAACTTATGGCGGATGTCGAGGAAAGAAGTCGGTTCGTCGAGCACAATCATCTCCGGTTCCTGACAGATTGCCCGAGCAAGCATCACCCGCTGGAACTGCCCATCGCTCAGTTCCGCCACCAGCCGCTCCGCCAGCTCCAGCCCCTGCACCCGCCGCAGCGCAGCCTCCACCGCCGCCTGGTCTCTCACTTCCAGCCGTCCAAAACGGCCGGTATACGGATAGCGGGCCGTCGCCACCAGCTCCCAACAGGTCATCAGTTCGGGGCGCACCCGCTCCGTCAGCACCACCGACTGCCGCTGGGCGAGCGTCTTAGGCGGCATCCGCCAAAGATCTTCGCCGCCCAAATAGGCCGCGCCGCTCACCGCTGCCAGCTGCCGGGTGATGGTTTTAAGGATTGTCGATTTGCCCGAACCGTTGGGGCCAATCAAAGTGAGGATCTCGCCCCTTTTCACCTGTAGGCTGATTTCGCGGATCAGCGGAAGGCTGCGGTACCCGACGGCTAGGTCTTCTGATACAAAATAGCCGCTGTCAGCCTTCATGGCCCTTCCTCCTTTTCAGCATCAGCCAAATCACAATCGGCGCGCCGACGGCGCTTGTCACCGTGCTCACTGAAAGCTCGGTCGGCGCGAACATCGTCCGCGCCGCCAGGTCGCAGAACATACAGAACACCCCGCTGCACAGGAAAGACGCCGGAATCATCAGCGCCGGCTTATCGGTCTTCAGCAGCAGCCGGGTAATATGCGGCACCGCAATGCCGACAAAAGAAATCGGCCCAGCAAAAGCCGTCACGCAGGCTGATAACAAGCTGGAAAAGAGGATTAACAACACCCGGAAAGCCTTGACGTTGACCCCAACACTGCGGGCATACCCTTCCCCCAGCGCATAGGCTGAAATCGGTTTGGAGAGCAGGAAGGTCAGCACTGACGCCGGCAGGACAACCATCGACGCCGCCCTCAGATCGCTCCAGCTGGCGGCGGAAAAGCTGCCCATCGACCAATAGGTCAGGTTAACGATATCAGCTTCCTTCGCGAAATTGATTAGGAAATCCGTCACCGCCGAACAGATATAGCTAATCATCATGCCGACTACCAAAAGCGTCGACATATTTTTTATTTTGCCGGAGACCAGCAGGACGAACGCCATTGACACCATCGACCCCAAAAACGCCGCCAGCACCGTCACCGGCATCGGCATCCGCGGCAGCAGCGGGCTGAGGGCAATGGTCACGAGGGCAAGGAACATCTTGGCCCCCGATGAAATCCCCAATACAAACGGCCCGGCAATCGGGTTGCGGAAAAACGTCTGTAAAAGAAAACCGGAAAGCGCCAGCGCCCCGCCCAGCAGGGCCGCCGTCAACAGCCTGGGCAGACGGATTTTCCAGATAATGCTGACCGCTGTTTCATCGCCCTCCCGCCAGAACAGGATACGGAGAATTTCCGGCAATGAAATATCAACGCTGCCCGTATTGATGTTCAGCACCATCGCCGCCAAAAATAATAGGATAAGCCCGGCGAACACCGCGGCATAGCGCACTTTTTTCACGCCCTCACCTCATCCGGTAAAGCCAGGTCAAAGTCTCCTCCTCCGGCCCGGCTTCCAGCATCCGCCGAATATCTGCGGTCATTGCGCCAAGCGCATCGGTGACCTGGAAATATTCTGGGGCCGTACACCAGACGTTCCCTTCTTTAACCGCCTTCAATTCGGCAAGGATCCCATTCTGGGCCAGTACCTCTGCAAGGTTTTGGGGCTTGCCGCCCATCGACCAAATATAGACCAGGCAGTCGGCATCCTTAGCCATCTCATAAAATGCCTCCGGCTCGACAGGGACTGCGCCGGAATCCCCTGCAAGGTCTTCAGGCAGGTACTTCCCTCCAGCCAGCTCCACCATTTTTGCCGTATAATCGCTGCTGCAGCGGGTGTAGATATTGCCTTTGGTGGTGATATAGAAAATCGAAACAGTCTTTCTTGTATTTTCCAGATCGGCCAGCCCGTCAACTATGGCCTTCTGCTCCGCCATCAGCGCCTCGGCTTCCTTTTCCTTATTGAACAGCGCCCCATAAAGCTTCAGCCACTCGCTGCGCCCCAGCGGGTGGCGTTCGCCGCCAGCGCCGTCGAACATTACCGTCACCCCCAACGATTCCAGCTGCTGCTGCACATCTTCCTTGAGCATCCCTGAGCAAATCGCAAACTTCACGCCGGCAGCTGTGATCTGTTCATAATCAGGGGCGCGGTGGTCGCCGACATAAACGATTTTGCCGCCCTCTACCGCGTTTTTAATCTTATCAATATACCAAGAGCCAGCTTCCACCGTCGTCATAGAAACGGCGTCCAGCGCCCCCAGCGCGTTGATCAGCGACGCTGTCGGCGTTGAAGTCAGCAGAAGGTTACCCACCGGCTGCTGCACCGCAACCACCCCTTCTTCGCATTCCGGCACAGCCGCCCCTTCCGGAACCACCAACAGTTTCATGCCGTCGGCAAGCACAATCTTTTTATATCCGCCTTGGTAATAGTCCACAGTAAAGCATTCGGCGTAATCAAGCGGCATCCGATGGTCAAAAATTAGCTCTGCCTCGGCGGCAGAAGCTTTAGAAGACGGTTCAGCAGACGGACTGGACGGCGGCTGCGCCGGGCTGCAGCCCGCAAAAAAGGTAAAGCAAAGCGCCAGGCAAAATGCCGGCAGCCTCCTGATTTTTTTCATCGGCAATCCCTTCCTTATCTTTTAAAAAATGCTGCGTTCACTATTCAACTTATGATACTAGTTTAACGCAGCGAAGTCTGACTTTCTTTAAAAACGATTCGTATTTTTACCCAAACTAAAGCTTTTTCTGGCGCTTCGTCCGCTTTGCCCCCCTCTTCCCCTTCGTGCTTTTCGGTTTTAAGCCAGCTGTTTCCAGGGCGCGGGGCCATGGGCCAAGATGGGCTTTGATGAAAACGATGTCGGTTTCCGAAAAATCAGCGCGGGTGGGCAGCCTCCCTAAAGCCGCTGCCCTTTCGGCCAGCATCTGGCAGGCAAACGCTTTCTTCTCGGGATTTTTTGACAGTTCCACAGGATCCCCCTTTCACCTGCCGACAGACAAAAGCGCACACCTCCTTAGAAAAGGTGTGCGCTGGAAACATCAATGCTCGGCGGCCTCCTGATCGCTTTTGCGATGGCGTTCGCCGCCTTTATAGACATAGCCCAGCTTCTCCCGGACAATTTCATTTAAATTAGAAACGCAGATTGGCAGATCAAGCTGAGCCTGCAGCCGCTGGATAGTAATCCCCGGCTCTTTGTCGATGGCCTCGCAAATTTGGTCCAGCATCTCCTGTGTCAATTTCCCAGGCCGCCCGCAGGCTTTAGAAGTCCGCGGGGCAACGCTGCCAGTCTTCTGGTAAAGCTCTATCAGCCGGTAGATCATCCGCTCGGAAACGTCATTTTCCAAGGCAATCTTACGGATAGTCCAGCCCTGTTTCCGCTGTTCAATAATTTTTTCCCTTGTTTCTCTTCCATACATTTTGCATCACCTGTCTATCATTATACCAGATACCTGTCTTTTTGGCAACAGGGTTTTTCTCAATTCCCATCAGGTTTCCCCGAAACTTCTGCGGCGTCCCGGCAAATCTGAGCTTTCAGCGCCTCAAAAGAAGAAAATTTTTTCTCGCCGCGCATAAACCGCAAAAACTCTACCAAAGGCTGCCGGCCGTACAGATCACCGTCAAAACCCAAAATGTGGGTTTCAGCAGCGGGCGCGCTGCCGCCGACGGTGGGCTTGATACCGACGTTTGTGACGCCGCGGAAAGCCTTGCCGCCAATGACTGTCCGGCTTTCATAAACGCCGAAGCGGGGCAGCAGGCTGCCTTCTTCATAAAGCTGGTTAATCGTAGGGAAACCAAACACCTCGCGGCCCATATGCCGCCCATGGACAACCTCCGCACAAAGGGCGTAGGGCCTGCCCATCAACGCCGCCGCCTCTTCCATCTCCCCTGACTGCAAAGCGGCGCGGATACGGGTAGAAGAAATCGGGCCAACGCTGTCGGATGCCGCCGGAAGCTGGCAGAAAGCAATCCCGTGGGTTTTGCACATATTGGCCAGCATTACCCCATCGCCTTCGGCATTTTTGCCGAAATGGAAGTCGTAGCCGCAAAAAACCGCCTCTGCCTTCATCGTTTTCACCAGCAGCTCTTCAAAAAAAGCTGCTGGTGAAAGCCCGCAAATCTCCGAAAAATTAGGGCTGCAGATCCCCTCCACCCCCATCTCCGCCAGCAGCTTCAGCTTATAGGCTGGGGAGAGGATACGGGCAAAATCCGGCTTCGTCGCCATATCGGGCGCGTCGAATTGAAAAGTAAAGACAGCGGGCGTCAGCGTCGGCGCACAGGCCGCAGCCGCCCTGATGACCGCCTGGTGGCCCAGGTGCAGCCCGTCAAACAGCCCCATCGCTACCGCGGTAGGCCGCGGGGACGGGCTTTCCGCTGTTATAAACATCAAGAAGCTTTGCCCCCTCCGTGGAAAAATTTTTTCAGCCTCAGCTCCTTGGCGTCCCAGTCCGCTTCAGCCAGCCCCAGGAAAGCGCCGCCTTGGCCGTAAACCCGGCAGCGCCCCGCAGGCGGGTTGGCAAGCCGCCCTAAGTCCAGCCGCACGCCGTTTAGAAAAAGCCTGGCCTGAACCTCGCTGAGCTTGCAGGGCGGGTAAGGTTCAAACACAGCCTCAACAGGTATCAAAAGCCCTGGCAGCGTCCCGTCCTTTGCAGCCTTTTCAACTTCTTCCAGGGTCAGGCAGTCGGCAAGGGAAAAGCCTGCGGCTTCAATACGCCGCAAGCCGGTCATAATCCCGCCGACACCCAACGCCTCGCCGATATCGTGGAAAAGGGTGCGGATATAGGTGCCGCTGGAGCAGCGGACCTCGGCTTCCCCTGCGCCGCTGCTGGGATCGTAGCTGAGCAGCGCCAGCTTTTTTATCTCCACCGTCCGCGGCTGGCGCTCAACCTCAATGCCCTTCCTAGCAAGTTCATAAAGCCGCTTCCCGCCCACAGACACCGCAGAATACATTGGCGGCAGCTGGGAAATTTCGCCGCGGAACCGGGGCAGGATGGCGTTGATGGCCGCCGCCGGCACCTTCTCCTCTGAACGTGACAGCTCCTGTCCCCAGGCATCCTGGGTATCGGTCGTTATGCCAAGCTTAAAAGACGCATGATAGCATTTATCCGAGCGCGGCAGCAAATCGGCGGCCTTTGTGGCTTCGCCGAAAAGCAGCGGCAGCACCCCGGTAGCCATCGGGTCCAGCGTCCCAGTATGGCCGATTTTCCGCGTTTTGGCGACGCCCCTAAGCTTGCCGATAACGTCAAAAGAGGTAAAATGCTGCGGTTTATCTACACAGAGGATGCCGTTCAGCGCCTCCATCAATTTTCACCCGACCCTTCCCGCTGCGGGAGCGCCTCCCGCAGCGCCTGCAGCAAAGCCGGTTTAAGGGCGGTAAGCGGCCCAGAAAAACTGCAGCCGCCAGCGCGTTTGTGACCGCCGCCGCCGAAACGGGCGCAAACCGCCGATGCGTCCAGTGCTTCGCTGGTGCGCAGGGAAATCTTGTAATCGTTATCGCCGCGTTCTTTAATGGTGACGCCGGCGTCTACCCCCTCAATCTGCCGCGGAACGCCGGCCAGATCATAAAGCTCGCTCTCCCGCAAACCGCTTTGCAGCAGCATTTCCCGCGTCACCGTAATCACAGCAATGCGGTTGTATTCATACATTTCCAGCCCTGCAAGCACCTTCTGTTCCAGCTGCAGCAGCGCCAGCGATTTGGTGTCGAACTGCACCTTGTTGATGCGGCCAAAATCGCAGCCTGCCTCAATCAGCGCCGCCGCTGCACGATGGGTGTGGGGGGTGACATTGGTATATTTAAAGCAGCCAGTATCGGTGGCGATGCCGGTATAAAGGCAGTCGGCGACCTCTTTGGTGATCGGCGCGCCCATGCTGAGCAAAATTTCATAGACAATTTCACAGGCCGCCGCCGCACCGCCGTCCAGGCAAAGCGCTTTAGCGAAGGGACGATGGCTTTCGTGGTGGTCAATCGCCAGGTCAACAAGCCCGGCGTAATGGGCAAGGCTGTCGCCCAACAAACCGGCGTCGGCCACATCTACTGAAATGATACATTTTTCCTGAAACGCCTGCTCCTCAAGACCGTCCGCCATATAGGCGAGGCTGCCGGGGATAGGATCGTGGCAGGCCACCCTCGCCTGCTTGCCCATCAGCCGCAGCGCCCGGCAAAGCCCGTAGCCGCAGCCCATCGTGTCACCGTCAGGATTGCGGTGGCAGAGAATCAGCGCCTGATCCATCTTGAGCAGGCGCGCTGCCGCTTCTTCAATTTTAATTTTCTCCATAGGCTTTAAGCCTCCTCGGGCTCGTCGGCCGCATCCTCAACGCCTTCCGGCACAAGGCCTGAAAGCATCTCGTTGATTTTGGCGCTGTAGGCAATCGAACCGTCGGCGATAAAATGAAGCTCCGGGCATTTGCGCAGATGAAGGCGATTGCCCAGCTCCCGCCTGAGAAAACCAGAAGCGGATTTCAACCCCTTGACCGCTTCGTTGAGGGCGCCGTCGCCGTCAAGCGCGCTGACGTGAACTTTACAGTGGGAGCCGTCGCCCGAAACCTCACAGCGCAGGATGCTGATCATCCCAGCGACACGAGGGTCCTTCAGTTCCCGCATCAGCGCGGAAAGCTCCCGTTTAATATCTTCTGATAAGCGTCCTATTTTATAATTTGCCATTACAAATCCTTTCTTTTGACGGGCTAAGCCCGCTTTTTACGCTAAGATACCTGCGCGTCCCGCAAGGCGGGACCCCACTGTGCTGGGTTGAAGGGCAGATTTACCGCCCTTCAATCCGGTACAAGCCGCAAAAGCCGGCGGCAGCCGTTTAGTCCCTATATTCTTCGATGATGAAAGCTTCAAAAATATCGCCTTCCTTAATATCGGCAAAACGTTGGAGACCGACGCCGCACTCGTAACCCTGCGCAACATCCTTGACATCGTTTTTAAAGCGCCGCAGGGAATCGATTTTGTCGTCGGCGATGACGATACCGTCGCGGACAACGCGGATCTGGGCCTCGCGGGTGATTTTGCCGTCCAGCACATAGCAGCCGGCGACCGTACCGACACTGCTGATTTTGTAGACCTGGCGGACTTCCAGCCGCCCCAGCTCCACTTCGCGGGTCTTGGGATCAAGCATACCTTTCATAGCCGCTTTGACATCGTCAATCGCGTCATAAATGATCCGATACATCCGCATCTCAACGTCTTCCGCCTCAGCATCAGCTTTGGCGACTGGGTCGGGCCGGACGTTGAAGCCGATAATAATCGCATTGGAAGCATTGGCAAGCATCACGTCGGATTTGCTTACAGCGCCGACGCCGGTATGGATAACCCGTACCCGCACTTCATCGCTGGACAGCTTTTCCAGCGACTGTTTGACCGCTTCGGCAGAACCCTGCACGTCAGCCTTGACAATGATCGACAGCTCTTTCATCTGGCCATCGGAAATCTGGCTGAACAGGTTATCCAGCGTGACCTTGCGGGCAGAGTTGAACTGTTCCTCCTTCTGCTCGTGACGGCGCTGCTCGACAAGCTCCCTAGCCAGGCGCTCGTTCTCAACCGCATTGAAAGTATCGCCGGCAGCGGGGACTTCAGCCATACCGGTAATTTCAACAGGGACAGAGGGGCCGGCTTCCGTGATGACAGCGCCCTTATCGCTGACCATCTGCCGTACCCGGCCGACGGCCGTCCCGGCGATAATCACATCGCCGCTGCGCAGCGTGCCGTTCTGTACCAGCAGCGTTGCCACCGGGCCGCGGCCCTTATCCAGCCGCGCTTCAACGACAGTACCCTTGGCAAGGCGGTTGGGGTTGGCTTTCAGTTCCTGCACTTCAGCCACCAGCAGGATGCTTTCCAGCAGCTCGTCAATCCCCTCGCCGGTCGCCGCCGACACCTTGGCGCAGATTACATCGCCGCCCCACATTTCCGGAACCAGCTCATACTCGGTCAGCTCCTGCATGACCTTATCGGGGTTGGCGGTGGGTTTATCCATTTTATTGATAGCCACAATAATCGACACGCCGGCAGCCTTGGCATGGTTGATGGCCTCGATGGTCTGGGGCATAATGCCGTCGTCCGCCGCCACAACCAGGATAGCGATATCGGTGACCGCAGCGCCGCGGGCGCGCATAGCCGTGAACGCTTCATGGCCGGGGGTGTCCAAAAAGGTAATAGTTTTGCCGTTGATCTCTACCTGGTAAGCGCCGATATGCTGGGTAATGCCGCCCGCCTCGGTCGCGGTGACATGGGCGTTGCGGATACGGTCGAGGATGGAGGTTTTGCCATGGTCGACGTGCCCCATGACCACAACCACCGGGCTGCGCTCCATCAGGGTATCGGCTGTGTCCTCTTCATCCTGGATCAGCTGCTCCTCAATGGTGACGATGACCTCTTTCTCCACCTTCGCGCCCATTTCCTCGGCCACCAACGAAGCGGTGTCAAAATCAATAAATTCGTGCTGGGCGACCATAACGCCAAGCATCATCAGCCTTTTCATGACGTCCGCAATGGTTGCCTTCAGCCTTGTAGCCAATTCCACGACGGTAATCTGGTCGGGGATCAGCACCTTCAGCTGCTGCTTGCGCGCCCGCTCCAGCGCGAGCCTTTGCAGTTTCTCGGCCTCGGTTTCCTTTTTGCTTGGGAAACGGCCCTTGCCTTTCTGCTGCTGGGAGCGCTGCTTGAGCTTCTGTTTTCGCTGCTGGCTGTCGCTGCGGCGGCCCTGGGGGGCGATTTCTTCGTAACGGACATTCCATTTGTCCAGGTTCACATCGCTGCCCTTGGTGTCCACCCGGCGCACGGTGCGTTCCTTTTCCACTGGGCCTGTCGGGGCTGCCGCCGCGGCAGGCTGGCCGGGAGCCGGCTGGCCCGCCGGCTTCTGGGCGGAACGGGGCTGCTGCCGGTCAGCAGAGGGCCTGCCGTACTGGATCTGCCCGTTCCCGCCATTTCCTGGACGGCGGTCAGCCGACGGGCGGCCATATTGGATCTGTCCGCTGCGCTCGCCCTGCGGGCGGTCGCCTCTGGGCGGACGGTCGCCCCGGTCGGAGCGGTCCTGACGGTCGCCAGGACGCCGGTCAAAACGGTCCGGCTGACGGTCGGAGCGCTCGGCTGGCCTTCTGTCGCCTTGCGGACGGTCGCCCTGCGGCCTGCTTGGCTGCGGACGCGCGCCTTGGGGCTGGGAAATCTGGGCGGCAGGTTTTTCGGCTGCCGGTACAGCCGGTTTCTCGGCGGGCTTTTCGGCTGCCGGTGCAGCCGGTTTCTCGGCGGGCTTTTCGGCTGCTGGTGCGGCCGGCTTCTCGGCAGGTTTTTCTGCTGCCGGTGCAGCCGGTTTCTCAGCGGGCTTTTCTGCTGCTGGTGCAGCCGGTTTCTCAGCAGGCTTTTCGGCAGGTTTTGCCGCTGCCTTTTGGGCGGGCTTTTTGCCTGCCGCCGGCTGTTGGCTGCGGGTGGCAAAATAGGCGTCGAAATCGGCTACCTGCCGTTCGCTGGTGTAATGCTCAAAAATCACATCCAGCTCCTGTTCCGTAAGGATCGTACCAGCCTTGCGGGCCTCGCCTCCAATCGCGTCGCCCAAAAAGTCGGCAATCTCTTTACTGGTCAGGTTCAGATCCTTCGCAATATCGCTAAGCTTGCATTTAATCGTCATAATATAGAACCATGTCCTTTCGATTTTCGTTTTTCAAAAGCCGCTGGGGACGGCTTATTCTTCATATAGCGCCAGAAGCTTTGCCGCAAACCCTTCGTCGGTTACGGCGGCCACGCCGGTCTTTTTCCCGATGGCCTGCCGGAAGGCCTCCATCGTCAGCGGCAGCGCCCGATAAGGGACGCCCTCTTTCCCGGCTGCAAACGCAGCTTCTTTAGCGGATTTTTCCGAAAGGTCGGCAGCCGTCACTATCAGCGCCGCCTTCCCTTCTTTTGCCGCCGCCCGCACGGTATCCAGTCCGAAAACAAGCTTCCCGGCCCGCATACAAAGCCCAAGCGTCGGCGCAAACTGGGGTTTCATCCCTTCACCTCCGGCACAGCGCCTGCCGCAGCCATCTCGGCTTCCATCGCATCGTAAAGTTCTTCTGGGATTTTACAGGAAAACCCCCGTTCCAGCCGCCGGGCCTTGCGGGCCTTTTTCAGGCAGTCGAGGCTCCTGCAAACATATGCGCCCCTGCCGGGCTTCTTGCCCACCAGATCCAGCGAAATCTCGCCTTCCTTACTGCGCACAACCCGCACCAGCTCTTTTTTCGGCTTCATCTCGCCGCAGCCGGTACACATTCTCATCGGGATTTTCTTGACACCTGCCACATACCTCCCTGCCTTTCTTTATCAGATTAGTCTTCGCTGCAGCCAGCGCCGTCTTTTTCTTCAGTTCCCTCTTCTGTTGGGGTTTCTTCCGCTTGGGATTCTTCTTCAATATCTTCAATATCAGCTGCCGCTTCAACGGCGGCAGGGGCTTCGTCGGCGCCCAGCAATGTTTCTTCGTCTGCCGTGCCGTCCAGCTCCAGCGATGCGTCTTTCTCTTCACCTGCCGACAGGCGTTCTGCTTCCAACAGCTGCTGTTCGCGTTCGTGGTCGCGCTCCAGGTCTTCGGGAGTCACGGGGTTGCTCTCCGGGCGGATATCGATTTTATAGCCAGTCAAACGGGCCGCCAGCTTGGCGTTCTGCCCTTTGTTGCCGATGGCCAGCGAAAGCTGGTTATCCGGCACCACCACCCGGCAGGCCCTATCGGTCCCAGGCAGCAGCGTCACCCCCACCACTGTCGCCGGCGCCAACGCCGCTTTGATAAAGGCGGCTTCATCATCAGAATAGGGGATAATGTCCACTTTTTCGCCCTTCAGCTCTTTAACGATTACATTGATACGGCTGCCGCCGGGGCCAATACAGGCCCCAATGGGGTCAACGTCGGGATTTTTGCTCCAGACGGCAATTTTGGTGCGGGAACCGGCTTCACGGGAAATGGCCTTCACTTCAACCACGCCCTCAAAAATTTCGGGGACTTCCATTTCAAAAAGCCGTTTGACCAACTCCCTGTGGGTGCGGGAAATTTTCAGCGAACAGCGTTTTTCCAGGTTGACGACATCCACCACATATACCTTGATACGGTCGCCTTCCCGGAGGTCGTCGTTTGGCAGCTGGTCGTTTTTGAACAGCAGCACTTCGTTCTTGTCAATTTCGACTGTAGCGTTGCCCGTGCCAGGCTGGATTTTCTGCACCACAGCGGTGACCACTTCGTAGACTTTATTTTTGAACTGTTCCAGCATCTGCGCGCGCTCCGCCTCGCGGATACCTTGGCGGATGACGTGTTTGGCGGTCTGGGCGGCAATGCGGCCAAACTGGCGGGTCTCCAGATGCATCGTAATCGGCAGCCCTATTTTGGCTGCTGGGTCATAGGCCAGCGCTTCGTCCAGCAGGATCTCCAGCTCGGGGATTTCGACGATTTCCACCACCGTTTTGGTGATAGCCACATCGAATTTGAAGGTCTCTGGGTCGATGGTCACACTGACGTTGTCGTTGACCTCGTAGTCCTTTTTGACGGCGATGACAATGGCGTTGCTGATTTTCTCAATCAGGTATTCAGGGCTGATGCCTTTTTCCATCCCCAACATCTGCAGCGCCTCAAAAAACTCGTTATTCATTTTTCAAATCCAACCTTTCCTGCCTTTTCAGCTCAGTCCTTAAAATCAAAGGATATTTCGTCTTTACGCCGGACAAACCGCAGCTCTGACAGCGTAAATTTATGCTCTGCCCCAGCTTCGTCCACAGCGGTGATAGTTTTGCCATGGTAGGCCTTTAAAGTCATCACTGGTTCACGGTCGCCGTCAAGCGGCGTAAACAGCCCGATTGTCACCGGCAGCCCGATGCTCTGTTCAAAATGGAAATCACGGGTCAGCGGCCGGTCAAGCCCTGCCGACCAGACTTCCAGCGTATAGCTTTCGTCAATGGGGTCGGCCTCGTCCAGCTTGGGGTCGATAGCCCTAGACATCGCCTCGCAGGCGTCCATATCGACGCCGCCCTCCCGGTCGATCACAATCCGCAGCGACCAGCTGGCCCCTTCTTTCAAAAACTGTACATCCCAGAGAATCAGTCCAAGTTCTTCAGCAAGCGGTTCGGCCATCCCCCACACAGTTTTGATAATTTCGTTCTTATTCACGGTTTTACGGCTCATCCTTTCCCAAGCGGACAGTTTTCCTGCCCGGACATAAACGAAAGACCGGGAGTTTTTCCCAGCCTTTCATCATACTCATTATTTTACTTTGTTCAGTATAGCACACTTTTCCCAAAAAATCAACCCCTTTTTTTAATTTTACCAAAGCAGAGAGATACGATGGATACGAAAAGTACGACGCTTTCTGAAGAAAGCTTAGCAAAGACTTTTAGTCGCCAGGGTACACGTCAGCACAGCTTTGCACGCCTACTGCGTCGATAACGATTACTGACCAGCCGCGACATCTCACGCGATGTTTTTGCCTACAAGCCGCCGAGCAGAGCCAGGCGGCAAACGCGAACTGTCTGCCGGCACAGCCGGCCGCCGCATAAAAAGGGGGGCTGGCTCATACATTTCTAACATCCCCTAAACCCCGACTGCGCGGACAGCCTGTCCGCTGAAAGGACTGACGCCTCGTGAGAACCCGACTTTATGGCCGCCTCCCCCGCCCATCCGCCCCCAAAGAACCCCGCCGCCTGCTGCCTGCTGCCTTTAAAACCAAAGCGCTTCCGGTACTGATTGTCGCTGCTATTCTCACCGCCAGCATGGGACTTGCCCCCAGACTCCCCCATTTGCAGCAAGGGATCCTGCTTTCGGCTAAGCTGCTGACGGCGCTGCCGCAGCCTGAAACCCCCAACGTGCCCGCTTCCGATCCGGGCTCTAAGCCAACACCGCCCGAACCTGAAGCGCCAGTATCATCCGATATTTCTGAACCCGAAACTTCAGAAGATATTGCAGAGCCTTCTGCGTCAGAGCCGGCCTCCTCTGAACCGGCATCATCAGAGCCTGTTTCGTCAGCGTCAAGCGTATCAGAGCCTGGAATATCAGAGCCAGCCGTTTCTGAACCGGAAATCCCTGAAGAAAATAAGGCAGCGCTGGTGCATAAGACTTACACAGCGGCCCCCTCTAATATTTTTATCCCTTTGGAAGCTGGATTTATCAAAAACTGCACCAGCCATTCCAGCAATGAAATCCTCGCCCAGCTTGAAAACCCGCCTTATTTCACCGTCGACCCGGGCGATGCGCCCCAAGTGCTGATTATGCACACCCATACTACCGAAAGCTACCTTCCTTTTACTGGCGATTATTATGATACCTCCCTTCCCACCCGCAGCACCAATAACGCCAAAAATATGGCCGCTGTGGGCGATGTTATCGCCGAGCGGCTGGAAGCGGCGGGCATTGGCGTGCTCCACGACAAGACCCAGCATGACCATCCTTCCTACAACGGCTCTTATGACCGTTCAGCGGTAACGGTCAAGGGATATCTAGCCCAATACCCCAGTATCAAAGTCGTGCTGGATATCCACCGCGACGCGATTATTTCCGGCAGCACCGTCACCGCCCCAGTCACAGTTACCGACGAAGGCACTGCCGCCCAGGTCATGATCATCAGCGGCTGCGACAACGGCAATATGAATTATCCCGATTATATGAAAAACCTCAGCTTTGCCGGCGCTTTGCAGGTGCAGATGGAAACCGACCATCCTGGCTTCACCAGGCCGCTGCTTTTTGACTACCGCAAATACAACCAGCACCTAACCACTGGGTCAATCCTGATTGAAGTCGGCAGCCATGGCAACACCCTGGAACAGGCCCTGAAATCCGGCGAATGGATCGGCGATTCTTTGGGCAGACTCCTTAACGGGATGCGGGAATGACCCGCCTGAAAAGGAGGATGCCTGATGCAGACAAACAAAAGGAAAGCCCGGCGCGACTTCCGGGCTTTCTGGTTGTCTTTTTACCTGACAATGATGCTTTTTATAACAGCTGCCGGGCTGATTACGGTGGACTACCGCTGCCGGATGATGGTTTCTCCCCCAGAAGGGGAAGCGGCGGCGTTGCTGCTGGATGAAG
This sequence comes from Oscillospiraceae bacterium, assembly GCA_022793675.1. Classification (GTDB taxonomy): domain Bacteria; phylum Bacillota; class Clostridia; order Oscillospirales; family Ruminococcaceae; genus Faecivivens. The sequence continues at coordinate 45,604 of JAAWDH010000049.1, read as the reverse complement.
GGGATGCAGGCAGGCGGCTGACTTTCCGTTGGTTTTCACAAGAATGGATGCTGCCGCTTTCGTTAAGCGAAAGCCAGCAGGATTTTTTTGAAGCTTTTCCAGCCCTGCTGCCGCCAATCCTACGGGAACTGCTGCTTGATTAGGCAAAACAAAGGCCAACGGCCGGCTGAACCCGGAACCGTTGGCCTTTTAAGATGGCTGCGCCGGAAAACCATCGCTGGGTTTCCGGCGCAATCCATTCAGCAAATAAGGCTTTTCAGCTTATTTGCGGGGATTCTTGATAGCGGCCTGTGCTGCTGCCAGACGTGCAATCGGCACGCGGAAAGGCGAGCAGGAAACGTAAGTCAGGCCAACGTTGTGGCAGAATTCGACGGAAGAGGGGTCGCCGCCATGTTCGCCGCAGATGCCCAGCTTGATGTCGGGGCGGGTCTGACGGCCCAGATCGGCAGCCATCTTGACCAGCTTGCCAACGCCGGTCTGGTCGATCTTAGCAAAGGGATCGTTCTCGTAGATTTTGCGGTCATAGTAAGCGCTTAAAAACTTCCCAGCGTCGTCGCGGCTGAAGCCGAAGGTCATCTGGGTCAGGTCATTGGTGCCGAAGGAGAAGAACTCAGCTTCCTTGGCAATCTCATCGGCGGTGAGGGCCGCCCTAGGGATCTCAATCATCGTACCGACTTTGTAGTGCATATCGGAACCAGCTTCCTTAATAACAGCATCGGCGGTATCGGTGACGACCTTCTTAACATAGGCCAGCTCTTTGACCTCGCCAACCAGCGGGATCATGATTTCAGGCACGATGGTCCAATCGGCATGGCGCTTCTGCACATTCAAAGCAGCCTTGATGACGGCTTTGGTCTGCATGACAGCGATTTCAGGGTAGGTGACAGCCAGACGGCAGCCGCGATGGCCCATCATCGGGTTAAATTCATGCAGGGAGGCAATGATGGCCTTGATGTCGGCAACGGTCTTGCCCATCGTGTTGGCCAGGGCCTCGATGTCCTTTTCATCGGTGGGGACAAACTCATGCAGCGGAGGATCCAGGAAACGGATGGTGACGGGGCAGCCTTCCAGCGCCTCGTAAAGGGCCTCGAAGTCGCCCTGCTGCATTGGCTCCAGCTTCGCCAAGGCCGCTTCACGCTGCTCAACGGTGTCGGAGCAGATCATCTCGCGGATGGCGGGGATGCGGTCGGAATCAAAGAACATATGCTCAGTACGGCAAAGGCCAATACCTTCTGCGCCCAGCTCGCGGGCTTTCTTAGCGTCGGTAGGGGTATCGGCGTTGGTACGAACCTGCAGCTGGCGGTACTTGTCAGCCCAAGCCATAACGCGGCCGAACTCGCCGGCGATAGAAGCGGGAACCGTGGGGATTACGCCGTCATAAATATTGCCGGTAGAGCCGTCCAGGGAGATGTAATCGCCCTCATGGTAGGTCTTGCCAGCCAGCTCGAACTTCTTGTTTTCCTCGTCCATGTTGATCTCGGCGCAGCCGGAAACACAGCAGGTACCCATGCCGCGGGCCACAACGGCAGCGTGGGAGGTCATACCACCGCGGACGGTGAGGATGCCCTGGGCAGCCTTCATGCCTTCGATATCTTCAGGGGAGGTTTCCAGGCGGACCAGAACGACCTTTTCGCCCTTGGCAGCCCACTCTTTGGCGTCTTCAGCAGTGAAGACAATCTTGCCGCAGGCAGCCCCGGGGGAAGCACCCAAACCCTTGCCAGCAGGGGTCGCAGCCTTCAGCGCCTTGGCGTCAAACTGAGGATGCAGCAAGGTATCGAGGTTGCGGGGGTCGATCATCTCAACTGCTTCCTGCTCGGTGCGCATACCCTCGTCAACCAGGTCGCAGGCAATCTTCAGTGCAGCCTGGGCAGTACGCTTGCCATTTCTGGTCTGGAGCATATACAGTTTGCCGTGCTCGACAGTGAATTCCATATCCTGCATATCACGGTAATGGTTCTCAAGGGTAGAGCAGACCTCTTTGAACTGCTTGAAAGCTTCAGGGAACTTCTGCTCCATCTCGGTGATATGCATTGGGGTGCGCACGCCGGCAACGACGTCCTCACCCTGGGCATTGGTCAAGAATTCGCCGAACAGGCCCTTCTCGCCGGTAGCAGGGTCGCGGGTGAAAGCAACGCCGGTGCCGCAGTCGTCGCCCATGTTGCCAAAGGCCATCGACTGTACGTTGACAGCGGTGCCCCAGCTGTAGGGGATATCATTGTCGCGGCGGTAAACATTGGCGCGGGGGTTGTCCCAAGAACGGAAAACGGCCTTGATTGCGCCCATCAGCTGCTCTTTGGGGTCGGCGGGGAAATCTTCGCCGATCTTGGCCTTATATTCAGCCTTAAACTGGGAAGCAAGGGTTTTGAGGTCGTCGGCGGACAGGTCAACGTCCTGGGTCACGCCCTTCTCTTCCTTCATCTTATCGATCAGCTGCTCGAAATATTTCTTGCCGACTTCCATAACGACGTCGGAGTACATCTGGATAAACCTTCTGTAGCAGTCCCAAGCCCAGCGGGGGTTGTTGGACTTTTCGGCCATAACCTCGACGACTTCTTCGTTGAGGCCCAGGTTCAGGATGGTGTCCATCATGCCGGGCATCGAAGCGCGCGCGCCGGAGCGGACAGAAACCAGCAGGGGGTTGTCGTGGTCGCCGAACTTCTTGCCGGTGATCTCTTCCATTTTGGAAACATATTCCATAATCTCGGCCTGGATACCGTCATTGATTTTACGGCCGTCCTCATAATACTGGGTGCAGGCTTCGGTGGTGATGGTGAAGCCCTGGGGGACCGGCAGGCCCAGGTTGGTCATCTCGGCGAGGTTTGCGCCCTTGCCGCCCAGCAGTTCGCGCATGGTGCCGTTACCTTCGGTGAAAAGGTAAACAAACTTCTTTTGCATTGTGATCTACCTCCATTTTTTTGCGTACACGCCCGCCCATCCTGAAAAGGGGGCCGGGAGGTCATGTATCTATGCCCTCAGAGCAGGGAGGAGCGCTGGACCGCCGCCGTTTTTTGCCGGCAAAACAGGCGCAGAAACCCCACCCGATTCTGTACTGCTTCTATTATAGCAAAAAACAAATCACTTTTCCAGTGTTCTTTTGAAATTATTTTGGAATTGTGGAAACGCACCAAACACGCACTTTTTCAAAGCTGTTTTTACCACAATTTACCGAAGTATTTTCAAGATGAAGGCTATGGGGGCAGGATTGCTATGATGGAAAGGCTTCCCCGGTTATTTTTTCGCAGCAGCTGCGATAAAGCGCTTCTGTCTGACGCACAATTTCTGCTGGCAGCTTGGCCCCCGGTGATACCCCGGCAAGCCCCCGAGCAATCAGCCAGTCCCTGACGGATTGCTTATCGTAAGATTTGGGCGATACGCCGGCCTGATAACTTTCCGCCGCCCAGAATCGGCTGGAATCGGGGGTGAACAGCTCGTCCCCCAACGTCAGCGTCCCAGCCTCGTCATAGCCAAACTCGAATTTGCTGTCGGCAATGATAACGCCTTTTGACAGTGCGTAGCCGGCGCAGGCTTTATAAAGCGCCAAGCAAATCCCACGGATTTTCCCGGCTTCCGCTATGCCCAGTTCCGCCTCCAGCTGCCCGTATGGGATATTCTCATCATGGCCTTTGCTGCGTTTGGCCGCAGGGGTCACAATGGGCTGCGGCAGCTTTTCCGCCAGCGCAAACCCCGCCTGCGCCGGCTCCCCGCAGAAAGTCCCCGCCGCCTGATATTCCTTCCATAAGCTTCCAAACAGATAGCCTCGTACCACAAACTCATAGGGCAGCATTTTCAGCTTTTTTACCAGTACCGTTCGGTTCTTGTAGCGCGCCGGGTCAGCTGAAAAAGGGGGCGGCAGTTTTGCAAAGTCGGTCTCAATAAGATGGTTGGGGACAATCTTACGGGTAAGATCGAACCAGAAATTAGAAATCAGGTTCAATGCAATCCCCTTCCCCTGAATAGCCGGCTCCAAAATAACGTCAAAAGCCGAAATGCGGTCGGTGGCGACGATAGCCAATTCCTTTTCGCTGACTGCGTAGACCTCCCGGACCTTGCCTGAAATGATCTTTTCCATGCGTTCCTCCTCTTTTTATACCATCTGCTTTACTGCATAAAGCGTATCCATACAATGTTTATGGGGCGTCCCGCCGCTCATGCAGTCAAATATTTTCTCTTCGCAGAAGGCAATCAGCCAATCCGCATAATAAGAAAAAAGTTCGCCGGAAACCCACTTGAAACGGCCTGCGCGCAAGTCAGACGGAGTGACAAGAAAAGGCTTGCGCACAAAGACGTTCAATGTATGCAAGCCGCCCTCCGCCGTATGCTGCTGATAATTCCCCAAAATTTCCCGGCGCAGCCCTGGCGGGATATAGTGCAGCGAACCGGAGCAGAATATAATGTCAAATTCGCTGTCTAACCTAAAGTCCAAAAGATTGGCCTGGAAAAAATTCACCTCTGCGCCCGCCGCTTCAGCCAGCCTTTTTGCTTTGTCCAGCCCTAGCGCCGCCGCGTCAAAAGCCGTTACATGGTAGCCGTTGCGGGCGAAAAACACGGCGTTTTTCCCCTCCCCGCAAGCCACGTCCAGCAGCCGCGGCGCCGCCGCCGGCGGCCGCAGCTTCATCACCTCATAACACATATGGGAAGGCTGGACGCCCCAATAATAGCCGTCGGCTTTATACCGCTCCTCATAATCGGTAATACGCTGCCGCTCCGCCGCATAGCCCATCAGCTGGTCGATGCTGCAGCGGAGCACGTTGGCCAGCTTCGGCAACACAGCGACATCCGGCAGCGAATTGCCGTTCTCCCATTTCGATACCGCCTGGAAAGAAACATTGACTAGACCCGCCAGCTCTTCCTGGGTAAGCCCTTGCCCTTTGCGCAGGGCGTGTATATTCCGGCCAATCTGATTGTCCATGATCCTGCCGCCCCCTTTTCAGGATAAGTATAGCACAAGCCGAGACATAAGGGAATAACCTGTTTTTCGAGTTAGGGCAGACGTTCAACCTGGAGTAGAAAAACGCCGTCCAGCAAAGCTGCCGAAAAAACGCTAAACCATGCCAATAAAATATTTCACGAAACGTTCATTGCTTTTTTGTACACCTTATGGTATGATATTAAATATTACCTTTTAAAAATGGGCGCTGACCGAAAACTGAGCAAGACTGAATAAACGCTATAAAAGAAAGGAGCGTATCTGCCTTTTGGACAGGTACCAGCCGACATATGAATTTTTCTGAAGTGACGCCAGAAATCCTGGCGCTGGCCGCCCGCTGCGACCGCCAGATCCCCCAAGAGCTTTACAGCCGCTACCAAGTCAACCGGGGCCTGCGCGATTTACAGGGCAACGGTGTGCTGACCGGCCTGACTGAAATCTCTGAAATCCGTTCCAAAAAGATCGCCGACGGCGTTGAAACTCCCTGCGAAGGCAAGCTTTTCTATCGCGGCATCGATGTAGAGGAAATCGTCGCCGGCTTTATCCGCGAGGAACGCTTTGGCTTTGAGGAAACCGCCTACCTGCTGCTTTTTGGCGAACTGCCCGACAAAAAGGAACTGGCGGACTTCACGGCCCTTCTGGGGCAGTACCGTTCCCTCCCTACCAGCTTTGTCCGCGACATCATCATGAAGGCCCCAAGCCGCGATATGATGAACACCTTAGCCCGCAGCGTGCTGACCCTCTATTCCTACGATGAAGCTGCTGATGACATCTCTATCCCCAACGTCCTGCGGCAATGTTTGCAGCTAATCGCGCTGTTCCCCTGCCTGTCGGTCTACGGTTACCAGGCCTACAGCCATTACATAGGCGGCAACAGCTTATTTATCCACACCCCTGATCCCGCCCTCTCTACAGCGGAGAATATCCTCCATCTGCTGCGCCCTGACAGCAGCTATTCGGCGCTGGAAGCGCGGATTTTGGACTTGGCGCTGGTGCTCCATGCCGAGCACGGCGGCGGCAATAACTCCACCTTCACCACCCACGTCGTCAGCTCGTCCGGTACCGACACCTACTCGGCAATTGCCGCCTCTTTAGGGTCGCTGAAAGGCCCTAAGCACGGCGGCGCCAACATCAAAGTCGTGCAGATGTTTGAAGATATGAAAGCGGCTCTCCCTGACTGGGAAGACGAAGAAGCTGTGGAATATTACCTGCTGGCGCTGCTGCACAAAGAAGCTTTTGACCGCGCAGGGCTGATTTACGGCATGGGCCACGCCGTCTATTCGTTGTCTGACCCCCGCGCCCGGGTGTTCAGCGCCTTTGTCAAGCGCCTGTCCGAAGAAAAGGGCATGGGGGCCGAATACCGGCTCTATGCGCTGGTAGAACGGCTTGCGCCAAAAGTCATCGCCCGCGAGCGCAAAATCTACAAGGGCGTTTCTGCCAATATCGACTTCTACAGCGGTTTCGTCTACCATATGCTGGGGCTGCCTTTAGAGTTGTACACGCCGATTTTTGCCGTAGCGAGAATCGCTGGCTGGAGCGCCCACCGCATTGAGGAACTGGCGGCGGCTGGGAAAATCATCCGCCCAGCTTACAAAAACGTACACCCTGAAACCCCTTATACGCCGATGGCCCTGCGGGCCTGAAAACGGATAATTTATGAGGTCATCCTGCTTGTTGGCAGGATGACCCATTTTGCTTTTTAAGATAGAGATTATCAAAGGAAGATTGGGTAAAGCGCCACAACCAGCATCGCACGGATGCTCTGCATAATCGAAATCTTTGTCGGATCGCCGCCCAGCTCCTCCGCCATCAGGCAGATGTCCGACGCCCCACCTGGCGTACAGCTGAAAAAGGCGGTCCTCATCGAAAATTTCCAGATCTTGTGTAGTACAAAGGCCAGCAGCAGGTTGATCCCAAAATACAGGATAAGCATCAGAAGCGCCGGCAGCAGCAGGCTCTTCAGCGTCAGCAAGGCCTCCAGCGTAATCCCCGTGCCAATCAGCGTCCCCGCCAGCGTCTGCGCCCCGCGCTTAACCGCAGCCGGCATTTTTGCCTTGGAGGTCGTAATGCTTAATACCGCCGTCCCCACCATCGAAAACAACAAGGTCCCCGCTGGGATCCCGCTCAACTTGCCGATCACCCCCATACAGCCCCCAACCAGCCCGGTGAGCATCCAGTACACCGGCTCTGGGAACCGTCCCTGGGCTGCGGCGGGCTTCGGAGGTATTTTTTCTGGGACGCCTTTCCCTTCCAACCGCTTTGCCAGCGGCTTTAAAAGCGACGGGAACACGCCGACTACCGCCGCCAGCCGCACCATATGCAGCACCGAAATCACCGGTGCATCCGCATGGAGATCCATCGCAATCAGCGACATATCCATAATGCCGCCCGGCGCGCAGCCTAGCATGGCCGTCGTCCGGTCAAGCCCGGAAATTATCCCAACAATGGCTCCCATGCCTATGCACAGCCCCACCATCGCCGCCGCTGACGCCACTGCCGGCAGTAATACTCGCTTCAATATTGGCAGATCGCTTTTTTTGATCCTCATACCGATGAATATCCCCGATACCGCCTGGGTCAGCACCTTTACCTCCGCTGGCATCGCGCCCTTGCCGGTAATCAGCCCAAACAGCGCCGCGCCAACCATCGCGCCGATCATCACCCCTGCCGGCAGCTTTACCCGCCAGGCCAGATAGCCCCCCGCCGCCCCGCAGATAAGCGCCGCTGCTGCCCAGATCATAGAATACCCTCCTCTTTATGGGGCAGGAACGGGCAAAGCCGCTTTGCCTCGGCAAAATCCCCCGCCGCCAGCGCCTGCCTTACCTGGGAGGCGCTGATTGGCAGTCCGCTTATCTCAACCCGCGGCATTACAGAAACGCGCACACCCATCCCTGGCAGCAGCTCAGCCATCGCGCGGTTATAGTCATCCGTCACCCTGGAAAAAGGCTCCGTACCTACAAAGCGGGTTCCAATCCCCAGCGCTGGCGCAATCTTCTGCCCAAACAGCGTAAGGTCAAGCTGGCAGTTAGCTTTGCGGCCCGCCGCCCTATCTGGATAAAAATAGTCGGGAAAAGTCGCGGCAGAAACAAGGTAATCCCCACCCGACAGCACCATTACCCCCGGCAGGCCTTTTACAGCTTTTTTTGCCATCTTCAGCCGTTCTGCCGGCGAAAAGGGCGCGGTCTCTTCCGCCAGGATAAACAGATACACCCGCCGGCACTGGGCCGCAGCCTTTTCTACCAGCGCCAAGTGCCCCAGCGTAAAGGGGTTGGCATGGGCAACAATACAGCCTGCCTGCCCAGTTTCGTCGACAGGGATCGGCCGCAGAAATTTTGCCAGCCCATCCCGCTGATTTTCCAGCATGGTCGCCTCCTCCGTTTCCGCCAGCGGATAAAACCCCAGCGCCGAGAAGGCCTCCCGGTTTTTCAGCTTGGTGAATAGGAAAAGGCGGTATATCCCCTGTTCCGCCGCCTCTTTGACCAGCTCTGATACGACCGCCGCCATCAGGCCCTCGCCCTGCCGGCCCGGCGCTGCCGCCAAATGGGTCAGCACTTTCCCTTCCCGGATTCCCGCCGCCGCCAGCTCGCCGTCCTCCCAGACTGCCGCCAGGCAGTCCCAGCGCCCTGCTGCCGCTAAGCCAGCCTGCTCATAAAGCGCTGCCAGCGCCAAAAGCTGCGCCGGCGTTGGATGGTAAATGCGTTCCAAGGCTGCCACGACAATTCTATCCCCTTTCCTTCAACTAAACTATAGCAAATACTTGACATTCTGCATGAAATAGGATATAATATATATCAGGATGTGACAGAATGAACAGAACTTTTATTATGACTCCGCAGTTTGACAAGCAGTGGGAAAAAATGGGGCTAACTGACAACGACCTGCACTGCCTTCAACTGGAGATTTTGGAAAATCCAAAAGTAGGCACCGTCATACAAGGGACAGGCGGCTTACGCAAAATGCGCTTTGCCCTTAACGACCGTGGAAAAAGCGGAGGGGCTCGCGTTGTCTATGTTGATTTTGTCATATATCGTACTGTGTACCTGATCCATGCATATCCTAAAAGTGAAAAGGAAGACATGACTGACGAAGAAAGGAAAAACCTTTGCAAAGCCGTAAAACAAATAGAGCAAGCACTAGCTAGGAGGAATTCCACATGAGCGTTTATGAAGATATCATGCAGGGCTTAAACGAGGCGCTGGAACATGCCCAAGGAAAACGCAAATTGCCTGTTGTCCGCCTTGTCCGCAGCAGACGGGCAGCTATCGCCAATACAATTCAGCTACGACAAGCAGGCGGACGACCTGTAAGCAAAAAACTTTTTGTACAGGCTGTATCAGCTAAAAATCAGAAAGAATGATAGCTTTAGCGCAGACGGCTGCGTTTTAGGCAAGCGCCAATTCCCTTTATTGGCGCTTGCCTTTCCTATGCATGGACGGCCCGGATGACATCGATGACGCGGTTGTCCCGATAGGCCACCACGCCGACGACCTGGTCGGTAAAGCGGATTGGTTCCGGCTTGCCGACAACTGCTTCCGCTTTGCGCTGCAGTTCTTCGATGCTGCAAAGGGGGATACCCGCCGCGGCAAGCCGTTCAATCAGGTCTTTGCGGACAGGGTTGACGGCTGTCCCCTGGTCGGTAACCACCACGTCAACCGTACAGCCCGGCGTGACTACTGTCCCCACATTGGAGACGATGCTGGGGATACGCCCGCGGATCAGCGGCACAGTGACGATGGCGATATTTGCGCCGGCAGCAGTGTCCGAGTGGCCGCCGATAGCCCCGCGAATAACCCCATCAGAGCCGGTGAGGACGTTGACATTGAAAGCTATATCCACCTCCAGCGCCGAAAGCACTACCACGTCTAACTGGTTAACGGCGGTGCCAGGGTTGCCGGGGCTGGCGTAATAGGAAGCGGAAATCTGCTGATGGAAATGGTTATTTTTCAGCGACTCTGCCGCCCGGAGGTCAAAGGACTGAACGTCCAGAAGCTTTTTGATCAGCCCTTCTTCATGCATTTCCACCATCGAGCCGGTAATGCCCCCTAAAGCAAAGCTGGCGGTAATGCCTTTGGCCAGCATCTTCTCCCGTAGGAAACGGCTGACGGCCAAGCTCGCCCCGCCGGTGCCGGTCTGCAGCGAAAAGCCGTTATAGAACCGGCCGCTGGCTTCAATAACATTGGCGGCAGTTTTGGCGATCAGCAGTTCTTTGGGGTTCTGGGTAAAACGGGTCGCGCCGGTCATAATCCCGGCGGGGTCGCCTATTTCGTCCACCTCGACAATGTAGTCCACATCATTTTCGGGGATACCAAACGGCGCGTTGGGATAAGGGACGATATGGCTGGTGAGGACGATAACCTTGCTGGCATAAGCGGCGTCCACCTTGGCATAGCCCAACGACCCGCAGAAAATGCCTTCGCCGTCGCGGGCATAGCCGTTGGCGTTGCCAGAGGGGTCGCAGCTGGGCGCGCCCAAGAAAGCCACGTCAATTTTCAGCTCGCCGGTCTCAATGGCATAGGCACGGCCTCCATGGGAACGGAAAATTACTGGAATATCCATCAGCCCCCTAGACACCGCCTTAGCCAGCCGCCCCCGAAGGCCGCTGGTTTCGATACGGCGGATAAGGCCGCTTTGGATATGGCGGATCAGCGAGTCGTGGACGGCGCTCAAAGAGCTGGCTGCCAGGGTCAAATCGCGGAACCCCATCTCTGCCAGCTTATCCAGCACCATATTGACAACATAGTCGCCGTTGCGGAAATGATGGTGGAAGGAAATGGTCATCCCGTCCCTCAGCCCAGAAAGGCGGACCGCTTCCTCCAAACTGCCAAGGATTTTGTTCTGTTCCTGCTTATGCTGGGCCATGCGGTCAGGGCTTTTGGCGTCGGGGGCGGGGACATAGGGGCCATAAAGGGCAGGAAGCCCCGCCCAAGAAAAATCTCCCTGCGGAAAGCCTTTTCTCGCTTGATTGTTCACATTCGTCTGCCTTCTTTCCTGGTCAATTTTAAATCAGCCGCATAGCTTTTGCCAATTCCAGTTGGTAAAGCGCCCGCTTCACCACCGGCCTATCCACCATCCTGCCGCCCAGGGAAATGACGCCGGAACCTTTTTGCTCGGCCTCTTTCAGGGCGGCAATGACGGCCATAGCTTTTTCGATATCCTTCTGGGTCGGCGTAAAGACCTGGTGAATGGGGTCGATCTGGCGGGGATTGATGACGCTTTTGCCGTCAAAACCCAGGGTATGGACGAGCTTTGCCTGGGCGACAAGGCCCTCTTCGTCATTAACATTGCTATAGACGCAGTCAATAGCGGCGATACCGGCTGCACGGGCGGCGTGCAGCAGCATACTGCGGCCAAAAAGGAGCTCGGTCCCTTCGGCAGAGCGGGTCGTTTTCAGGTCGGTAACATAATCCTCCGCCCCTAGCGCAATGCCTACGAGCCTTTGGCTGGCCTTGGCAATATCGCGGGCGTTAAGGATCCCTTCGGCAGACTCAATAGCAGCCATCATGCCGGTGCTGCCAACTTCTAAGCCGGCGGCCTTTTCCAGCCGGGAAATTTCAGCTTCGCATTCCAGCACATCGTTTGGGGTTTCAGTCTTGGGCAGCCTGATCAGCGTTTTCCCCAACGGCACGACCGCTTCCAAATCGGTAAGGCCGCCGCTTTTCAGGTCGTTTATCCGCACCAGCACCTCGGTCCTGCCATCCTGCTGGCCATAGTCCATTGACTGCAACGCGCTGCGCACCAGAAGCCTTGCCGCGTCCTTTTCGTAGATAGAAACGCTGTCCTCAAGGTCCAGCATGATGCAGTCCGCACCGTAAATGTGGCAGTCCCGCAGCATCCCAGGGTTATTCCCGGGGATAAAGAGCATCGTCCGGCGAAGCCGGTCCTTAGTAAAGCTCACGGCAATCCCTCCCAATCCGCCTGTGTATCGCCGGCCCGCAAAGCAGCCGCCTCTGTGCGGGCTTTGACGGTGCAGTCCAGCGCGCCCTTGTCGACGGCGGAAACCTCGGCGGCCGTTATCCCCATTTTCTGGAGGGTTTCGCGGATAACCGCGCAAATCTGCCCGCCGAACTGTTCTTTGACCGTACTATCCAAGTCAATGGAAATCCCTTCCGCAGCGGGGGAAAGGGTAATCATGATGTCGCTGGACTCCATCGTCCCGGCGACGGCAGTTTTGATGATTTTCATAGGTCCCACCCCTATAATTGCGAATAGATATGCGTAAATACCGCATCCAGCAGCTTCGGCTCCTCCCGGCATTCAGCGGTAATGGTGACCACGGCGTTTTTATCCTGCATCATGATGGCAAACTGCCCATATTTGCCGTCGGCGCGGAAGGAGCCTTTGTCGCCGCCCCAGAAAAGGTAACCGTAACCGAAACTGTCGCGATCGTTGTCCGTTTGTCTGCTGAGGGCCTCAGCCATAAAGGCAGCTGGCGCCAGCTGCCGGCCGTTATAGCTGCCGTGTTGGAGCCAAAGCTGCCCCAGCTTGTGCAGTTCCCACAAGGTCAGGAACAATCCGCCTGCCCCAAAGGTATTCCCCAGCGGGTCAGTCTCCCAGGTCGGGCGGCTGATGCCCATTGGCGCAAAAAGCCGCGGCGTTAAATAATTCACCAAGTCGCAGCCCGCCCGGCGCTGTACCAGAATCCCCGCCAGATAAGGCCCGGCATTATTATAGACAAAGCGGCTGTTGGGCGGATCGGCAAAAGGCTGCGCAAGAGCGGTTTTCACCCAGTCCGGATCGGCGTAATAGGGGCGGTCCGCCCCCATCAGATAGCCGCTCCCCTGGCCCAGATGCATGGTCAGCAGGTCGCGGACGACGGCCTTTTCAAGGTTTTCGCCGACCGTTTGGGGAAGGTCGTCCTTAAATACGTCGACGAGCCGCTCCTCCAATGAAAGCAGCCCCTCGCCGGCGGCAATGCCGACGGCGGTAGCTGTAACGCTTTTGCTGGCAGAATAGATATTGCGGCGGCAGGCAGCCTCCCAAAGATGGGAGGCGACTTCCCTACCCTCCTGCGTTACAACGACGCCCAACGCCCGCAAAGGCGCCGCCGCGTCTACAAATGCAGATAAATCCATAGCCATAACCCTTTTCCTTCCTGCCTTTAAGGGCAAATATCAGTTAACGCTAACCTTTGACGGAGCCAATCATCACGCCCTGCACAAAATACTTCTGCACAAAAGGATAGATACACAAAATCGGCAGCGTCGATACAATAATCGTCGCGTATTTCTGAAGGGTCTCATAGAGCACAACCTCGCTGTCGGCGCTGGATGCCGCCTTGGCCTGCACCAAAATCTCCCGCAGGAACAGCTGCAGCGGATAAAGGTCGCGGCGCTGGGTCAGATAAATCATCGCGTCAAACCAGGCGTTCCATTTGCTGACGGCATAAAAAAGCACGATAACGGCAAACGTCGATTTGACCAGCGGCAGGATAATCCTGAACAAAATTGTCCAGTCCCCCGCCCCGTCAATATGCGCCGATTCTTCCAGCGAGTCCGGCACAGCGGCGATAGAAGTGCGCATAATAATGGTGTTGTACACCGACACCGCCGTCGGCAGGATTACCGCCCAGCGGGTGTTTACCAGCCCGTAGTTTTTAACCATAATAAACGTCGGGATCATCCCGGCGTGGAACATCATCGTAAAGGTGATGTAAAAGGCGAACGCCCCCCGCCAGCGGCAGCGCTTGCGGGACATCACATATCCGGCCAGCGACGACATCATTGCGCTGATAACCGTCCCGACGATTACATAAAACAGGGTGTTGCGGTAGCCGATGAAAATGTTGTCGTTGCTGAAAACCAGCTGGTAGGCCTTTATAGAGGTCTTCCCCAGCGGCCAGAGGATCAGGCTTTTGTTCACTTCTACCATCGCCGGGTCGGACACCGACGCCATCAGCACATGCCAGAAAGGCGCAAGGCAGACAAAGGCGATCCCCGCCATCAGCAGGGTGTTTATGGCCACAAAAACTTTGCGGCTTACAGTGTTCCGCTGTACCATTGCCATGATAAGCTGCCCCCTTTCCTAAAATAGGCTGACTTCGCCTACCTTGCGGCTGATCAGGTTGGTCAGCGTCAGCAGGCAAAGGTTGATGACCGAGTTGAAAAGCCCTACCGCTGTGGAATAGCCGTAGTCGTAGTCCACAAAGCCTTTGCGGTAGACAAAGGTAGAGATAACGTCGGCGGTCTCATAGGTGGCCGGGTTGTAAAGCAGCATGACTTTTTCGTAGCCTACGTCCAGGATCGACCCCATCCGCAGGATCAGCAGGATAACGATAGTCGGAACGATGCTGGGGATAGTCACATGGAGCGTCTGCTTCCAGCGGCCCGCGCCGTCGATGACGGCGGCTTCGTAAAGCTCCTGGTCGACGTTTGTGAGGGCGGCTATGTAGACAATCGAACCATACCCTAGCCCCTGCCAGATGTTGGAAGCGACAAAAATGGTGCGGAAATATTCCGGTTTGCTTAAAAGGTTCACTTGGTCGCCAAGAAAAATAGAGGCAATGTTGCTGATAACGCCGCCGGCTTCGCAAAAATCGATAACCAGCCCGCACAGCACGACAATCGACACAAAATAGGGCATATAGCTGATGGTCTGCACGGCCTTTTTGAACCATTTCCGGTTTACTTCGTTGAGCAGCAAGGCAAAGATGATGGGCGCTGGGAAATTGAACAGCAGATCGGCAAGGCTGATCAGCACTGTGTTGCGCATCAGCCGCGCGAAATAGTAGCTGTTGAAAAAGGTGATGAAGTTATTGAAGCCGATCCAGGGGCTGCCAAACAGCCCTTTGGCGATGTTGAATTTCTGGAAAGCCATTACGGTGCCGATCATCGGGATATAGCGGAAAAGCAGATAGAATAAAAACACCGGCAGCGCCATCACATACAACGCCCCGCAGTTTTTGATTTCCAGCCGCACCTTTTCCGCGAAGGTCTTTTTCGGACGGGCTGTCTTTTCCAAGGGGATCCTCCTTTCATAGGGAAAAAGCTGTCCTGCCGGCCCTGGGGTCCCGTTCCTTCGGGCCGGCTGGGCATCCCTGATTGGTTTGCAGCTTAACGGGCGTAGTAGCGGTCAAGGGCGGCCTGCTCGATTTCAATGGCCCGCTCGATGCCCATCTCCTTCAGCTGCCCGACAAAGGCGTCGAACTGGTCGATGGGGGTGGTGCCCATAATCATGCCGACTGTCGTTTCTTCGACATAGGTCTTGATGTCGGCATAGATGGACTGGAACTCGGAGGATTCATCGGTAGTCATGGTGATAGAGGGGATAATCCAGTCGGTAGGGACAGCGTTCCAGATATCGTAGGCCCAAACCTCGTCCTTATGCTTGACGGTGGGGTTTGTGAGCCACTGGCGCTTATAATCGATCCAGCCGGAGCCATTGCGGCGGACGTAAAGCCGGTTGGCGTCGGTGGTGGTGCGGCCATCGGGGTTTTTCATAATCAGGTCGGTGAACTGGAAATCGCCTTTTTCGTCATAATAAAAGGTTTCGCCTTCGACGCCGTAGTTGTTGAGAACCATGGCGTCCTCGGTGTACTGGTAATCCAGCCACATTGTCGCTATGACGGGATCGGAGCAGTCTTTCGTGAGGACGGTCTGGTTGAGGATAGAGGAATTGTACATCCGGATGCCGATGTGGTCGCCTTCATTTTTGACGGGCGGCGCAAAGGGAGTCAGCCAGAAATCCTCGTTCTGGGTAACGCCGTTATAGACCATAGCGTCGACAACACGCCCCCAGTAAGTCTCGGTGATCAGTACATCGTCCGATACCAGCAGGTCGTTGGTGGGGGCGTCGTTCATACCGTTAGAAACAAAGTTGGGGTCGATTAGGCCTTCGTCGTACCACTGATGCATCATCACCAGGTAATCGCGGTAGCCTTCCTGCATCGGCCCAAAGAGGACGGTCCCATCGTTCTGGTACCACTCTTTGCCTACGCCATAGGCCGACAGCAGCGCCGAGTCGAAGAACACGCCTTTGGAGGGCAGCAGAAGCCCCGAAATCCCCAGCTGGTCCTTAGCCGCCAACAGCACGTCGTGCATTTCGTCGAGGGTGGAGGGGACTTCTTTTTTAATCTGGTCGAGGTAATCCTGGCGGATACATAGCCCCAGGTTCGCCGGCTCGCCCACATCGTTCATCATCGGGAAGCCGAGAATCAGGCCGTCGTCAGAGATGGTCTCTTTCTGGTGCTCCTCATCATATTCGCGCCATTTGCTGAAATTGGGGGCGTACTGGGCCACTAGGTCGTTGATGTTGAGGAACATTCCATCGGCGATACCGGTGACGATGCCGCCAGGGTACTGGACGCCGTTGCTCAGGTACATCATATCAGGCAGGTCGCCGGAGGAGAGCAGTACGCTGAACAGCTCGGTTTCCTGGCCGATGGTGGGATGGATATAGTCGATATGGACATTGGTCAGCTCTTCCATAACCTTGACGGACTCAACTTCGTTGTTATTGGTAACAACGTTAGAAACGGTCGCGTCCCAGGGAAACCAATAGGTTAGGGTTGTTTTTTCCTGGACGATAGGCAGAGGGATTTCGGTAAGCTGTTCGGCGCTGCCGGAGGAGCCGCCGTTATCGGCAGAACTGCCTGTGCTGGCCGGGCTGCTGCCTGTAGGGGTGCTGCCGGATGCAGAGCTGCCCCCGTTGCCGCCATTGCAGGATGCCATCGACAGGACTGCGCCCGCCGCCAATAACGCCGCTAAAATTCTCTTTGCTTTCATTGGTGATGCCTCCTTGATAATCTTGTTGAAAGGGCTGCTGCGTCAATGCCGGCGCAGCTGATGCTCTTATCATACCCAAATTCCAGAAGCTTGTAAATTTTCGATTTTTTCCGCAGAACTATTGGTGAGAAGCGCTAAACAAGCGACGCTTTTTTATCTTTCCCAGCTCGAAAGCGCGGATTTTTGACCTGCCCCTTAGCTAACGACCGTTTTTTACTGGCCCAAAAGTAAAAAATACGCCTGCCCGCTTAACAGGAAATCATTTTTGTATACCTGGAAATAGATACGGACCGACTATAAAAACAAAACACACCGTTTCCAGAAGATGAAAGGTGTGTTTGGGTACGACGCTTTTTGAAAGAAAGTTTAGCTTAGCAAAGCTGTAAAAACTTTTAACCGCTAGGATACTCGCCGATGCAGCCATTAAGCGCTGCTGCATCGGCACGCCGCTTAAAATAAAGGACGGCCAAAAGGTCGGCGCTGCCGCCGGGGCTAAGGTTTTGGGCAATCAGCTGCCTGTCCAGCTCCTCGGCAAAGGCGACGGTTTCCTCCGGCCCCACCAGCAACGGAAGCGCCTGCCGTACCTGCGCCCGCAGGGCAGCGGCTGTCTGGATGTCGGAACGATGCACAAGGCAGCTATCCTCTGTCCTGGCCATTAAATGCAGGAGGGCAAGCACCCCGGCGTCGTTTTCCGAAAAGCCGTCCGCCAGCGCTTTTTGGAACAGCGGCAGCACAGCCTCAACCGAGGGGAACCCTGCGGCTGCTTCCTGGCGGATACCGCCGCAGCGCCCGGTTTTGTAAAGCGTGCTGCCGAATCCCCCTTCCGCCAGCCTTTCGGGCAGAAGGAAAAAGGGCGACAGCGCCCGCAGCGTGTCCTTAGGCGCTGCCCCCGACGCCAGCTGCCGCCCGGCTGCGCCGCAGAGCAGCCCCAATGAAAAAATCGCACCTTTATGGGTGTTGACGCCGCCGGTTGCCTCCAGCATCGCCTGTTCCGCCAGCCGCCCTTCCTGCCGCAGCCGGTTAAACAGCAGCTCTGGGCTGCCAGGCTGCGCGCCGGCTTTTGCACAGCGGGTAAAGAATGCCCGCAGCGCAGAAGCGCTTTTCAAAAAGCACCAAAGGTCCATATCTTGATGGGCGCCGTTGTTGCTGCGGTCGACAAGCCCCGGCTTCGGCGTCACCGATACTTCGTAAAGCAGCGATTCTTCTGCAAGCGCCCCCAGCTGTTCTACGTCTTTTTCCAGAAAAAAGCTAATTGCGATTTGTTCTACTTTGGCAACCAGCGTTTCGATGGGATGGGCGCGCGAACGGGCGCAGAGCTGGGCTTGGCGGCCGCAGAGGAAGCATTGGCGGAACAAGGGACGGGAGAGTTTCCCGCCCTTTTCGTCGAATACGTCCAGGTCAAAAAGCCGCCCCAGCGGATGGTAGGTTTCGATGAGCATGGCTTCTTCCTTTATTTCAGCGGCTGGACGGTCAAAACAGTAAACGCCCTCCCAACCGGTTGCCTCCTCAAAGCGCTGCCCCATTACCGGCGAGAGGGCGGCGACCTGCTGCTCCGCTTCCAGGAAAACCCGGCGCAGCAAAGGGGAATCCTTAATTGGGCCGGGGATATTTAACGTCAGGGAAAGAACAGCCTGACGGCCGGCAAAGGCAAGCCGCCGGGCAGCGCGGCGTTCGCGGGCGGCTGCCATATCCGCTGTAGAAACTGTTACCATCATATCCTCCTAATCAGCGGCTGGCTGTCTGGCGGTACTGGCCAGGCGTGCAGCCTTCTTGGCGTTTGAACGCCCGGATAAAGGTCAGGCTGTTATAGTAGCCTACCTGCTCGGAGATGATTTTGATGCTTTCATCGGTTTCCAACATCCGCCGTTTGGCCTCGGTAATCCGTACCTCATGGATATAGTCCAGCACGCCGATACCGGTCCATTTTTTGAAAAAGCGCGACAGGTAGGCCGGGTTCATCTCAAAGGCTTCGGAAATCTCGGCTGCGGAAAGGGCTGGGTCGGCGTAATGCTCCTGTACATATTCTTTGATACGCTCGGCGCGGCTGCCGGAAGGGATGGGGTTGCGCTCCATATAATGGGCGGTGACCTCGCTTAAAAGCCTGCCCACCTCCAGCTTCAGCTCGCTGACGCTCTTAATTTGCAGCAGGTGGCCCGCTGGGTCTAGGCCACTGTAGAATTCGTCGCTGAATTCTTCCTTCAGATCCTCAAAGGCAACGAGCAGCTGGTTAATCAGCCCAAACACCCGGCACTTGGCCAAAGCGAGGTTGTTCAGATCTGCCGGCAGGTAAAGCGCCATCAGTTCATCGAAACCTTGTATAGCTTGGGTATAGCTCCCTTCACGGATCAGCGAAACGAAATAGGCGCAGCGTTCCTCTAGGTGCAGCCCGCTTGTTTCGGGCAGGGCCGCCGCGTCAAAAAATTCCTGCCAGGTCAGCACCTCGGCGCTGCTGCCGGAAATGACCGCGTATTCCGCCATTTCCGCCGCTTCTTTATAGGCGGCTGCAACGCCTTGGGCGTCGTAATGCAAAGCGCTGACGGTACAGCAGAGCAACAGGTTGAAATGCTCGCCGGTAAGCTTCGCTACCCGCTGGCAGACCTCGGCCATCTCCGCTCCGAACAGCGCCGGTTCCTCATCCTGCCGGCGGCAGGCAGCCATCGCCACCCGGCCGTCAATCTCGGTGCAGAAAGCCTGGTGACGCTCCCCCGCCAGCTCCTCGGCAATGTTTTGGATAATGACCCGGACAGTTTCGGCGTCGGCGTCTTCCCGCTCTTCCTCAAAAAATAGCTGGGAATCGTCCCGCACTGCAAACCCTATGACAATGAATTCTCTGGTGTCGAACGCCACCCCAACGCTGGAAAGCGGCCCGTCCGCCTGTTCCCAGTTCCGGTACCGCCCTGTCAGCAGCCGGTTGAGCACCATCCGGCGCACCGCCGCCTCCCGGCGGGAAAGCTCGCCTTCGGTCTGCTGCATTTCACTAATAATGCGGTTAAAACTGGCTTCGAGGAACTGGTATTCGTTGCGGTCGGCCGGAGCAAGGCTCCGCTGGCGGGCTTTTAAAAGGCTAATCAGTTTTTCCAGCGGCTGGTACTGCCGCCGGGACAGCAAAAAGGCCATCACCGCCCCTAGCACTAGGCATAACAGGATGCAGCTGACAAATAGGAAGCGGATTTCCCGCAGCTCGCCGTTTAGGGTGTCTAGGCTCACGGCCATCAGGTAATGGACCTTCTGCACCGCCGACGGCGCGGATAAGATAAACCCTTCCGGAGCGGCAAGCCGCATAGGGACGGCGCTTTCCAAAAGGCTGTAGAAATCCCCTTCGCTGACAGGCAGAGCAGTTTCACTATAGGCAGCCGTTTTGTCCAGCACCAGCTCTATCTGGCTTTCGATCGAGCCGTTAAGCAGTGCCATTTCCCGCTCAAGCACGGATTTGTCCAGCTTAAAAAGCAGCAGCGCGCGGCCCCGTTCCTCACCGGCAGGCAAGACGCTGTGAAATAGGAAGAGGTATTCCCCGCCGTCCCCGCCCCGCAGGCTGATAAGCTCCCGGTCATGGTAGGAGGCAAGGGAACCGGCGTATTGGCTGTAGCTTAAATGGTAGGTTTGGGAGAAATAGTCTTTTAGCCGTTGAAGGCTATAGTGGCCGCCGTTCCCTAATACATAAGCGCCGGCGGGCAGGTAGAGATAAATGCTTTCAACAAGCTCGCTGGTGGAGGTGTATTTCTGGAAATCCTGCTGGATCCTTTTCATGCTTTGATATTGGTAAGGGGTATAATCGCCGGTGGAATAGGCCACAGACTGCACCCGGGTATCGGCCGAAAGGGCGTAAACCATCCGATGGGCTGCCGAAAATTCGCTGTCCATCACCGCCTGCAACTGGTTTAAAGCGCCCCTGTGCACCTGGGTGACCTCTTCACGGGCCGCAGACAATGCCTGCATGGAAACGAGGACCATCATCCCAACCGGCAAAAGCAGGATTGCCAGATAGGATACCAACCACTGGAAAAAGGTACTGCCGGGCAGCTGCGGCTTTTTCACAACATCACCTCATCGCAGAATCAGAAAGGTTTCCCTGTTTTTCTTTCTTATTATAGCAAATATGCCGAAAATTGTAAACGAAATTTGCACGATTCCCTTAAAACAAAGGGGGTATCAATTTTTGACCCCTGAGATTCGCCTGTCAAAAACCAACGATAACAGCCCTGAGCCGCCAAGTTTAAAAAAGGCGCTTTCTTTTTTGAGGGAAATGTGCTACACTAAAGGCAATAAAGGCGGCGCGCCGCCAGCAAGGAGTGATCTGATGTCTCTGGCACAATTCAACTTTGAAAGCGAATACCTCCAGGGCAACACCACAGTTTCGGTGATCCTGCCCGACCGGCCCCGGGGCGTGACCCCCGAGGAGTTTTACCGCGGTGGGCAGAAGTTCAAGGTGCTCTGGCTGCTTCATGGCACCTTCGGCGACCACAGCGACTGGATCCGCAAAAGTAATATCGAGCTGTACGCCTGCGAGCGGGACCTGATTGTCGTCATGCCCAGCGCTCTGAACACCAACTACGCCAACTGGGAGCATTTCAGCATTGGCTATAATATGTATGATTTCCTGCTGAAAGAGCTGATGCCGCTGGTCTACGGCTGGTTCCCAGCCTCGGATAAGCGGGAGGACAACTTTATCGCTGGTCTTTCAATGGGCGGGCGTGGTACCTGCGTCTATGCGATGAACCACCCGGAAAAATTCGCGGCGGCAGCAATCCTTTCGGCCTGCCCCCGAGAAACACGCTGGCTAAAGGACAACGACCCCCGGCTCTGGGAACGCACGGTGGGCTGCATCGAAAACCGCGGCGGCTTTGAAGCTTACGAAGCTTCGTATGAGAACACCTGGCGGGTGCTCGACGAGGCGGTCGCCGCCGGCACGCCGCTGCCAAGGCTCTATTTCGCCTGCGGCAAAGACGACCACCTTTTCCCCGCCTACGAGCATTTCAAACGGCACGCCCAAGAAATTGGCCTTGAAGCGACTTTTGAGGAAATTGACGGCTACAAGCACGAATGGCGCTTCTGGGATCTGACCATCCAGAAGGCGCTGGATTTCTTTGGCTTCACGGATGCATCCTCCGGCAATCCTTATTAGGCGGCCGCTTTTGAAGAAGGCACAGCACAGCTGCGGCCAAACCCGCAAGATTTTCCCATCGCCTGGATCCTTGACGTCCCATAGGGCCAATAAAATTTTACTGCGCCGATAAGCAAGCCGGAAAGGCTGCCTATCGGCGCAGCGGTTTTTACATATTCCTGTGGGTCATGATGAGAATTTTTTATAGCCGGGATGCCTGCCAGCAACATGGTAATAGTTTTCCCGCAGGTCGAGCAGGGTATCAATCCTGTCCCGCGGGATCTCCTGCGCGCCCCCCAGCAGATGGGCGGTTAGGCTGATCTTGGCGTACAGCTCCAGTGTTTCCATCCGGTAATAGGCGGTAATTAGGTCGCAGCCGACGGTCAACGCCCCGTGGTTTTGCAAAAGCATCACGTCATGCTCCTGCAGATAGGGGGTAATGGCGTCGGGGACTTCGTCGGTGCTCGGCGTACCGTAAGGGGTAAGCGGGATGGAACCGATGGCGATAACTGTTTCGATCATCGAATATTCGTCAAGGCTCTTGCCGGCGACGGCATATCCTGTGGCGGTCGGCGGATGGGCATGGACGACCGCGCCGACGTCCTCCCGCTCGCGGTAGCAGCGCAGGTGCATTTTGATTTCCGACGAGGGCTTATAGCCGGGCAGGCTGTTGACAACCGCGCCGGTGCCATCAATGACGACCAGTTTTTCCGGCGTGATAAAGCTTTTGCTGATGCCGGTAGGGGTAGCGAGGAACCTGCCGTCGGGAAGTTTGACCGAAACGTTGCCGTCGTTGGCCGCCACCCAGCCCAGCTGCCACATTTTATGGCAAACATCGCAGATTTGCTCGCGAATCTCTGCATATTCCATAGAAAATATCTCCTTATTTTACAAAAAGCCCTTCATACAACGCATTGAACAGCAAGCCTGTCAGGTCGCTGGAATGCTCCCAATACATCGCGCCGCGCAGGCCCTTTTCACGGATATAGCGCGCCTTATAGGCCATTGACATGGGGTCGTCGTAGGTGATAAAGCTGCTGCCGTTAAAAAGCCAGGGTGCTTTGGCGGCGTCATCCCAATACTTTACATACTCTCCGCCTGGCTCGTAGATCAGCCGGATGGCGGTGTAGCTAGGGCCATAAACGCAGGGGCAGTCCACCCGCTGGTTGATGCCGTGGTTGACATCGGGCACGCCGTCCCAGCGGTGGGAGTAGAAGGCCGTGCCAATGACGATCTTATCGTAAGGGACGCCGACAGCGTGGTATTTTTCGACGCAGCCATCGATGCTGTCGGGATAGAAAGCGTCGGCGGGCGGGAAAAGGTTTGTGTGGTGACCGGTGTAATTTTCGGCCCAAGCTGCGTCACGGATATCATAGGTCATCAGGTTGATGAAATCCAATACCGGCGTGACAGCGGCGATATCGGTGTTGCGCAGGTACTTATCCCAAGCCGCTGCCGCGATAGTCAGCCAGCATTTTTTGCCGCCGTGTTCCTTTTCATACTGGTCAAGGGCAGCGCGGTAGGCTTTCATCAGCTCGACGTGCTGGGCCTTTTCCTCCATATGGCCAGTGTTGCAGGGAAACTCCCAGTCGCAGTCGATGCCGTCAAGCCCAAATTCCCGCACAGCCTCCATGGTCGATTCCACAAAGGCTGCAAGATTCTCGGGGCGGGTAGCTTCGCCGTGGCCGCCAGCCCCGCCGCCGCCAGTCGAGATAAGGATCTGCAAGTTGGGGTTGGCGCGGCGGATCTGCTCCAAATAGAAGCGGTTTTCGCGGATGGCGTCGACCGTGATGCGGTTATCCTTGACAACGCCGAAGGCGATGTTCAGATGGGTCAGGCGGCGGGCCTGTTCCGGGGTCAGGTCAGCCAGCCCGCGGGCTGTGCAGTAACCTGCAAAAACAAGATCGGACATATTTTTCTCCTTTTCGCATTTGAATGCGCAGTATGGCGTTTTAGATCACGCCTTTTTGCAGAATCACGTTGGCGTAAAGCGCCGACTCGCTGGTGGCGATAATGGCATAAGCCTTTTTGGCTTCTTCATAGAAAGCAAAGCGTTCGATTTCGCCGACAGCGCCAGCGCCGCGGCCGTCGTAACGGGCGACAATGTTCCGGTATTCGTCCCAGATCGGCGTTTGAACCGTGTCGCCGGCCATTACCGACATCAGCATCACCGGCTTGTCGATGTAGCTGTCCAACGGGAACAGCGCCAATATCGCCTCAAGCAGCTCCGGCACGCCATGTCCGTCGCAGCGGATCACCCGCTGCCCCATCGACTGAGCGGGGAAATTACCGTCGCCAATGACCAGGCGGTCGCCATGGCCCATTTCGCAAAGTATTTTTAAAAGTTCTGGTGAAAGGATTTTCGGGATCCCTTTCAGCATAAAAGCCCTCCTTTTTTCGTGACTGCCGTATGCTTTCAGGAAAAGACAGCGTGACAGGAAAATTTGTGCTTTCCCATAATGCAGCGCAGGTGAGGTCAACTTTTTTAGTCGCCAGAGTTCTCATCTGTCTCGCAAAACTAACAAAAGGGACATTTCAAACCCCTTTTATCGCTAAGTCAACAATTTCATCAACAGTCGGCTCTTTGGATAAACCAACTAACTCTGGATAATAGATTAAATCGCTTCCTCCGGGGTGGCTGATCCCTTTTTTAAATTTTGCGACTAGCCTGCTGTGTTCTTCCTCTGTTAACGGCTTCCCTGTCTTTTTATCACGTACGCTCATAATCGTTTCTACCAATTCAACAAGCTCTTCCCTGGACAAGTTCTGCTCCATATCATAGTCTCCATTCCAAATTACGGCTCGCCAAACCAAGTCGGCTTTTCTAGTCGCCAGGGTACTCGTATACTTCGCAAAACAATCCATCTTTGTCGACTCAAATGGATCGCTGCAGATACGGCGGGCGCTCATGACGCGCAAAGCGCGTCACGCTGAGTGTTTGGTTTGGCATCTGCCAAACCAAACACTCAGCGTAGGGTTGAGGCTGTGCCTCAACCCATGAGCGCCCTCAGGGCGGCTGAGCAAAATAAAGCGGAAAACACGATACCTTATTTGTACATCGGGCCGTAGGCGGCGCAGGCGCGGTAGTCTTGGCCCTCTTTGTCCATACCGAAAGCGTTCCAGCTTGCCGGGCGGAAAATCTTTTCCTCCGGCACGTTGTGCATACAGACCGGGATGCGCAGCATCGAGCAAAGGGTAATCAGATCGGCGCCGATATGGCCGTAGCTGATTGCGCCATGGTTGGCCCCCCAGTTGTTCATTACATCATAAGCTGACCTGAAAGCGCCTTCACCGGTCAAGCGCGGTGCAAACCAAGTGCAGGGCCAGGTATAATCGGTGCGTTTCCAGAGGATGTCTGAGACCTTGTCGGGGAGGTTGACAGCATAACCTTCAGCAATCTGCATCACCGGCCCCAAGCCCTTGACCAGGTTCAGCCGTACCATCGTCACTGGCATCTCCGCCCGAGTGAGGAAGCGCGATGAGAACCCGCCGCCCCGGAAATAGCCGGTGTCCGCCGCATTCCAGGTCGTCGCCTGAAGGCAAGCCTGCTGGTCGGCTTCGGTCATCTCCCAGAAAGGCTTAATAATGCCGTTACCGTTTTCATCCTTCACTTCGCCGCAGGCGTCGATGCAGGCTGCGCCGGAATTGATTAGGTGGATAAAACCCATTGATTCCGCCGCGCGGCCTTCGAGCGTATAGCCAGCCGCCTTTTTGACCGCTTCAGGACTCCAGTATGTACGAACGTCGGCGAAAATCTGCGCCCGGCCGGTCAGCAGCTTGCCGAACAGCATCCCAACGCCGTTGAGGGTATCGTTTTCAGTAGCCAGCACATACGGCTCCCGCGCGCCGTTCCAGTCAAATGAAGAGTTGAGCATCGACTCAGGGAAATCGCAGTTGGGATAGAAGTCGGTCCACTGGCGCTGGCCCTGGAAGCCGCCGGCGATGGCGTTGTGGCCCACAGCCTCTTCCTCGCAGCCGGCGGGAAGGTTTTTGCTGCCGTTATAAAGGTCCTTGATAATGCACATCATCTTGACGATGAATTCCCAAGCCTCCTCCTTCTGCTGCGGAGTCTTCTGCAGCTCAGGCGGGTTCTTGTCAAACCCTTCGGGACAGTTCTTCTTGACCCAAGCCAGCGCCTTTTCATATTCGGCCTGGTCGTAGATGCCCTCGGTCATCCGGCGGATAATTTCTACCTCGTCTACCGACTCGACCCGCATCCCCAAATATTCCTCAAAAAATTCGGGGCTGATGATCGACCCGCCAATGCCCATGCAGATGGAACCGATCTGCAGATAGGATTTGCCCCGCATTGTCGCCGCCGCAACGGCAGCCCGGCCAAAACGCAGCAGCTTTTCCCGTACATCTTCCGGAATTTCAGCGTCGTCCGCATCCTGGACGTCATGGCCGTAAATTCCGAAAGCCGGCAGGCCCTTCTGGGCGTGGGACGCCAGCACCGACGCCAGATAGACCGCGCCGGGGCGCTCGGTGCCGTTAAAGCCCCAGACCCCTTTAATGGTCATCGGGTCCATATCCATCGTTTCTGCGCCATAGCACCAGCAAGGGGTAACCGTCAAAGTGATATCGACACCAGCCTTTTTGAACTTGTCCGCACAAGCCGCCGCTTCCGCCACGCGGCCAATCGTCGTATCCGCAATGACCACCTTCACTGGCTCGCCGTTGGTGTAGCGGATATTGTCTGTAAAAAGCTTCGCGGCGGCGCGGGCCATATTCATGGTCTGCTCTTCCAGCGACTCGCGCACCTTCATTGCGCCCCTGCGTCCGTCAATGGTCGGGCGGATGCCGATGACCGGGTAATCTCCAATCAATCTTGATGCTGCCATAATGCTGCCTCCTGTTTGTGCGGGCTTTGCAAAGCCCGTTTCTTATTTTCAATTGTAGGGGTTTTGTAGGCAAATGTCAAGCTTTTTTATGCCGATTTTTCATATCCAAAGAAAACGCCGCTTCCCTGTCTATGGGAAGCGGCTCGGTTTGTCGAAAAAATCTCTGTTTTCCTAGGATTGCCAAGGAAAAAAAGTTTTACTCGATTTTTTTCAAAAAATCGCGGGATCCCAAAGGGCAGAGCCCTTGGTCGCTTGCCGCAGCAAGCGAAATCCCCTTCCCTTGCGCCTTACAGCGTAATCCGGTAAAGGTTGGTATCCATTGCCAGGTTCTGGAAACTATAGAGGATCAGGGTATCGGTGAAATTTTCGCTGCGGCAAAGCTCCTCAAGTCCTTTCGGGAAGCTGCGCAGGTCGACGACATACACCGCGTCATAATTCTCCAAAAACAGCGGCGCAAGGGCGTTGGAATAGGAATCCTTAATCAGCAGAAGCTTGCGTGGACCGTCCCCATTTTTAAGCACCGTCAGCCCGCCGTTGCCGTAGAGCAGCGCGCCGTACTTGTCGCGCTTTTCAAAAAGGGTTTCGTCGTACCAGCCGCCCTTCTCCACGCCGTCCACGGTCACCGAATCGACAGGAATGTCGTAGAAAGTCAGCGTATCGGGCGGCGTCCCCGCCCTCTTGCATTTGGAGAAATAAGTGCCGTAAAAGCCCTCTACCTCCCGCAGCGGCAGGGATTCCGCCGGCGTCGGGACAAGGCCCTTTTCTGTACAGAATTCTTTATAGAATAGATAGGCCCCGCGCACCCGCCAATGATGGTCGGTGCGGTAATAAAGGTCGTCCTCGCCGCTCGCACGCAGCAGCCCAACGGTGTCAATCCAACGGACAGCGCCGTTAAAGATGTTTTCAGAAAAGCTTTTTTCGATATTTAACAGCGCTGTTTCCTGGTCTGCCAGCGTAAGCCCATAAGGCAGCGCATCCGGCATCAACACATACCCCGACGGCACGACGCTGAAGGTCACGTTCCCCTGCTTGTTGGCAAATTGGGCAATAAAATCCAGGTTACGTTCCAGCTGCCCTTCATCGTAGCTTGTATATTTTTCAAAGAGCCGGCCGTCTTTGCCATAGACAATACCATTGTTTTCTGTTTTTAGGAGCGCCGATTCACTGTGGGATTTTGCCGTAATCCAGCTGTCGCGCCCCACAAACTGGTCGCTGACGTAGGTTTCATATTTGCGGGTATAGCTGCCGTCAAACAGCGCCGCCAGCGAAAATTTCGGCGCGCCCGCCAAATAGCGGTTTTCCATATCCGAAAAGCTGCGGAAAGGGACGCAAAGATCGGCAACGGTCATAACCAGCAAAAAGCCGAAAAATAGCCACAGCAGCGGGTAGGTTTTTTTCTTTTTCGTTTTCATGCAGCTCCCCCTTAAAAGCGGAAATAGAGGAAGGGGTTATAGGTTGCGTCTACCAGATAAGCTGTTGACAGCAAAAGCACCCCCGCAAGCAGCAGCATCTCGACGGCCGGATGGCGGCACAAGACCTTATCGTAGAGCTTTTTCAGCACTGGCATCGACAGCACGCACCCCAACAGAAGGCTCACCCCATAGCAGCGCAGATAGTAAAGCCAATCGCTGCCGCCCGTAAAGACGAACATCCGCGTAAAATATTCCGCCAGCCTTGAAAAGTCAGTAATCGCAAACAACATCCAGGATAACAGCAGCAAAAACAGCACCCAAACCCTGGAAAGCAGCCGGTGCTTATCCATAAATGGGGCCAGTACCCACTTCTCCAGCACCAGCATCACGAAAAAGAACAGCCCCCACAGCACAAAATTCCAGCTTGCGCCGTGCCAGAAGCCGGTCGCCGCCCAGACAATCAGCATATTGCGGATGGTTTTGGCCGTCCCAGCGCGGTTGCCCCCAAGCGGGATATAGACATATTCCCGGAACCAGGAGCTGAGGGTCATATGCCACCGCCGCCAGAAATCCGTAATGCTCACTGCTGTATAAGGGTAATTGAAGTTCTGCGGGAAGTTGAAACCCAGCATCCGCCCCAGGCCAATGGCCATCAGCGAATAGCCTGAAAAGTCGAAATAGATTTGCAGTGAAAAGGCCAGCGCCCCCAGCCAAGCCATCGGCGTGGAGATGGCAGACAACGCCATCCCCTCGACATCCGTCCACAGCGCGCCGACGTTGTTGGCAATCAGCACCTTGCTCCCCAAACCCATGATGAACAGCCGTACGCCTTCTGTCAGCCCGTCCGGAGTCAAACGGCGGCTTTTCAGCTCTTTGGCTACGTCAGAATATTTGACAATCGGCCCGGCGATCAGCTGCGGGAACAACACCACAAAAGCCCCAAAGTCAATGATATTATCTTCTGGCTCTACCTTTTTTAGGTAAACGTCGATGGTATAGCTCATTGTCTGGAAGGTATAGAAGCTAATGCCCAGCGGCAGCGTCAAGCCCATTTGGGGAAAAGAAAGCCCCGTCAGCGCGCCGATGTTTTCAAGGAAGAAATTGGTGTATTTGAAAAAAAACAGCATCCCCAGATTGAAAAACATCGACAGCCCCAGGAAAAAGCGCCGCATGGCCTTATTTTCCGGGAACCGCTTCAGCCCCTGCCCGCAGCCGTAATCCACTAAAATCGACGCCAGCATAATGGGCAGGTAGCGCACCTCGCCCCAAGCATAGAAAAAGAGGCTCGCAAGCATCAGTACCAGGTTTTTCAGCCTTTTGGGGGCGAGGTAATAAGCCAGCAGGCAGACCGGCAGAAACCGGAACAGGAATAGCAAGCTGCTGAAGACCATCGCGTTTCACCGGCCTTTCTTCGGCTGTTTTACAGGTCAGCCATTAATGGTTTTGTTGAAGGTGTCCTCTGCCAGGCGGACGTCGCCGCTGAAGTCAAAGCCTTCAGCCGCATTGTCGGTCAGTATCCCGACCATCAGCAGCGCGGCGTAATTGCCGTTGGTGACGATTTTGGAAGCCGCCAGGCGTTCAGGGTTGCCCATGACGCCGTAAAACTCGAACAGGGCGTTCTGGTCGGCTTTGCCCTTTTCAAGGCCCTCTTTGACTTTGTCAAGCTGGCCGTCTTTAGCCTTGACGACGACCAGCATATCACAGTTGGTCATCATGCCGGCAATCTGGCCTTTGTAATCCTCAACCCATTCGGGGTCAATGCCGAATTTTTCTTTCAGGACTGTGTCGTCCACATCCATCGGCATATTGGGGATAGCGCCTTCAACGCCCTCAACGTCCTTATATTGTTCGGCAAAGGCTGCGTTAATCGCGTCGAAAACCTCGGCGGCAGTTTTGTTGCTGGCGGGGGCTTTGTTGCAGGATGTGAAAGCGCAGACGGCAATCACCACGGACAGCAGCAGGGAAAAAGTTCTTTTCAAGATAAGCACTCCTTTTGACAATTTTTCGGCCAGAGCGGCCATGCCCCCTTTAGCGGGGAGCTCTATAGATATTGTTTCCAAAAGACGGAAAAGCTGCAAAACATCTCGTGAACAATTTGTAAATTAACGGACGGCTTTTTTATTATAGCAGAATTTCCCTTTTATGACAAGGCCTTTTTTGGCTGACGCAGGCATGGGGGGACGAGAGTACGGACGCTTTCTGAAGAAAGCTTAGCAAAGACTTTTAATCGCCAGGGTACGTGCCTGCGCCTGCTTAACCGCCTACTGCGTCGGCGCTGACAAACAAAAATGGGCTTTGAGGACATTTTGCTCAAAACCCATCCTTGAAATGCTCCGTTTCAAACGGCGGCTCTGTTAAGCCTTCAGGCTGCAATAAAACTCAATAGCCTCTTTCGCGAAGGCCGCTGTGCCGCTGCCGCCGGCTTCGTCGATATTCTTTGAAAACCGTTCGTCGGCAGTGTACATTTCCCCTAACGACCGGAGAATTTCAGGGGTACATTCGTAAAAATTGCGGCTGATAAGACTTTGCAGCTCATAAACGAGCGTCTGCGCCTCGCTGTTTTTAGGGCCTTTGTCCCGAACTTCCCCCATCCGGCGAAAGATCTCCATCATAGCCGCTTGCAGCGCCGCCGTTTCGGTATCGCTGCGGCCTTCAGCCCTCTCTTCAAATTCCTGATAAGCGGCGGTATCGCCGAACTTGGCTTTAGCTTCTTTGGCGAAAGCGTCTAACTCCTCTTTGCTGAAAACGGAAAAATCCAATTTGCTCACTCCAGTTTGATAGATTTCACGGGCAAGGCCAAGCATCCTTTCCAAGCGCTCCTTTTTCAGCGTAAGCAGCATGATCTGGCTTTCCAGGGCGGCGCGCTGGTCAAAATGCGGCTGGTCAAGGATTTTTTTGATTTCCTTTAATGGGAATTCCAGTTCCTTGAACAGCAAGATAATTTGCAGCCTTTCCAGCGCCTTATCGTCATAAAGCCTGTACCCGGCATCGGTCACTGCTGCTGGCCGCAGCAGCCCAACAGCATCGTAATGGTGCAGCGTGCGTATACTCACGCCGCTTCGGCGGC
Organism: Oscillospiraceae bacterium; assembly: GCA_022793675.1. GTDB lineage: Bacteria > Bacillota > Clostridia > Oscillospirales > Ruminococcaceae > Faecivivens. The sequence continues at coordinate 14,536 of JAAWDH010000049.1, read as the reverse complement.
TCATTTCTTTTACTGCCATCATGGGAATGCCTCCTTCCGTGTAAGGCTATCATACACCCTAACGCAGCGTCAAAGTCAAGGGGTTTTGCAAAATTTATTAGGAAAACTTTTTCTTAATTGGATAAATGGCTAATTTTTTCACTTCCGACTGTCTCCAATGCGGCTGTTGATTCGTTTTTATTGATGCCTAACTTATGCTTGGTCCTTTTATCGTCCCACTATTGCCCGCACAGTCCGGCTGTGCGGAAAAACAACCGTAAAACTAGAAAGGGGCAACAACATGAAAACAATCGCCATTATTGACGACGACGTGCCTATCGGCGATATGCTTGAAGAGCTGCTCACAAAAGAAGGCTTTGTTGTGATACGCGCCTATTCCGGCACCGAAGCCCTTTATCTGCTGGAAAAACAGCGCCCGGACCTGGTGCTTTTAGACCTAATGCTGCCTGGCCTTTCCGGCGAGGAACTGCTGCCGCACATCATCGGTATCCCGGTTATTGTTATCAGCGCCAAAATCGATATCCGCGACAAAGTCTCCGTCCTCTTTTCCGGCGCGTCGGACTATATCACCAAGCCTTTTGACACCAGGGAGCTGCTGGCGCGGATTGCGGTGCAACTGCGGAAAGGGACGAATCCTTCCGCCCTGCTCTCGGCGGCAGATGTCACCCTCGACCCGCTCTCCCACGCCGTTACAGCGGCTGAAATCCCTGTCAAGCTCACCCGTACAGAGTATGCAATCCTCAAGCTGCTGCTGCAAAACCCCGGGCAGGCTGTGGCAAAATCGGTCATCCTAGACCGCATCAGCATCGACACCCCCGACTGCACCGAAAGCTCGTTAAAAGTCCACGTGAGCAACCTGCGCAAAAAGCTCAAGGAAGCTGGCGGCCGCGACTATATTGAAGCTATTTGGGGCATTGGATTCGCTTTCGCAGTAAAAAGTTAACTGTTTCTTGATGGTTTCCTTTACCGCCCCCTTTACCCTTTCCTGATAAAATAGCCTCATCACCAACAAGGAGGCATTGCCATGGAACACGTTTTGACTGCCGAAGGGCTTTCTAAGCACTATCGCCGCTTCAAAGCCCTCGACAATTTTTCAATGCACCTGCCCCGCGGAGCGATCTACGGTTTTGTAGGCCGCAACGGCGCGGGCAAGACGACGCTCATCCGCATAATCTGCGGCTTGCAGCGCCCCACCGATGGCAGCTATTCCCTCTACGGCGTCCCTTACGCCGATAAGGAGATTGCCAAAGCCCGCCGCCGGATGGGCGCGATTGTGGAAACGCCGTCCATCTACGCCGATATGACCGCCAAGCAGAACCTGGAGCAGCAGTACCAGCTGTTGGGGATGCCGTCCTACAGTGGCATCCCGGAGCTTCTGGAACTGACCGGCCTTGCCCATACCGGCAGCAAGAAGGCGGGGAACTTTTCGCTGGGGATGCGGCAGCGGCTGGGGATTGCGGTTGCACTGGCCGGCGACCCGGATTTTTTGGTACTGGACGAGCCGGTCAATGGACTGGACCCGGAAGGGATCGTCGGTATCCGCGAACTGATTTTAAAGCTTAACCGCGAACGGCAGATCACCATCCTGATTTCCAGCCATATCCTCGATGAGCTGTCAAAGCTGGCGACCCATTACGGCTTTATTGACAGCGGCCGGATGGTGCGGGAAATCAGCAGCGAAGAATTGGAAGCGGCCTGCCGCAAATGTACCCGGATCACCGTTTCAGATACAGCGGCGCTTTGCCGGGTACTGGATAAGCTGGGGCTTTCCTACAGCATCCGCTCTGACAAAGAAGCGGATATCTACGGCCAAGCCAGCGTGACAAAGCTTACAGAGGCCTTGTCTGCCGAAGGGTGCGAAGTGTTCTCCATGCAGGAACGGGAAGAATCCTTGGAAAGTTACTATATCAACCTGATAGGAGGCGGCGGTAATGGTTAAGCTTTTACGGGCGGGCTTTTCAAGGCTCTGGCGCAACAAAATTTTCTGGTTTTGCGTGGTATTGATGGTATTAGGGACGGCGATTGCCGGGTGCGGCCTTGTCAGCGGCCTTATCAACGTTTTGCATATTGATAATTTTTATTTTGCCTACGGCATTTTTATCGGGCAGGTCTGCGCGCTGTTCACCGGGCTGTTTTTAGCGCCGGAATACGCCGACGGCGTTATCCGCAACAAACTGGTCATTGGCCACAGCCGGACAGGCGTTTATCTTGCCAACCTAACAGTCAGCTTTACGGCGACGCTGATTATGCTGGCGGTATGGCTGCTGGGCACGCTTGGCGCTGTATATGCGCGGGGCGGCTTTTCAATAGGCACGAACCAGGTTTTGCTGTTGATTTTTTTGAGCATCCTGTTCACGGCGGCCTTTACGGCTATCTTCACGATGATTGCGATGCTCTGCCCCAGCAAATCCATGACAGCGGTAGCGTCGGTAATGACCTTCCTTGTATTGTTTGTTTTCTGCGGCATGATCTATAGCGGCCTTCAGGAACCGGAGATGATTGACGGGCTGCTGATGACAGTAGAAGGGATGCAGTGGTCTGAACCCCATCCGAACCCTCAGTATATTGGCGGCTGGCAGCGGTCGGCTTATCTGTTCATCATGGACTTTCTCCCCACGGGCCAGGGCATCCAGCTGTCTAATATGGATGTTACCCACCCGCTGCGGATGGCGATTTGCTCGGTATTTGTCACAGCCATTACGACTTTTGAAGGCGCCGCGGCATTTAAGCGCAAGGATATCCGATAAGGAGGAAATGATGGACGGCTGGTATTGGGTAGTAATTGGCTTACTAGCAGCGGCAATTGTCGTGATGGCGGCCAAAATTATGCTGATGAAAAAGTCCGCTGGCGAAATCGAGGAAGCTCTTGCCGAGCGGGCAAACATCGAAACCAACACCCTCATTACCCTATCCAGCCGCGACAAAGCCCTCTGCCGGCTGGCAGAAGGCATCAACCGCGACCTGCGCCAGCTGCGGCAGGAGCGGCAGCGTTTCCAGACCGGCGACCTAGAGCTGCGGGAAGCGGTAACTGGTATCGCCCATGACCTGCGCACCCCGCTGACGGCTATCTGCGGCTATCTTGATCTGCTTGAAAGAGAGGCTCTGCCCGCCGAGGCCGTAAGGCAGCTTGCCGTCATCCGCGGCCGCACCGAAGCTTTGCGGCAGATGACCGAGGAACTGTTCAGCTACTCGGCCATCCTCTCCCGGGAGGACAAGCCGGAACCAGTAAACCTCTGCCAGGCTTTGGAGGAAGCGCTCCTCTCCTTCCGCGGCGCGTTCCAGCAGGCTGGTATCCAGCCGGAGATTTCCCTGCCAGAGAGAAGCGTCATGCGGATGCTGGATAAGGCGGCGCTGGAACGGGCCTTCGGCAATATTTTAAGCAACGCTCTCCGCTACAGCAGCGGCGGCCTTGGGGTCACGATGGATAAAGCCGGCGAGATTACCTTTTTCAACCCGGCAGAAAGCCTGACGGCGGTAGACGCCGAAAAACTCTGGGGGCGCTTCTACACCGTTGAAAACGGCAAAGGCGGAACTGGCTTAGGTATGGCTATCGCCAAAAAGCTCACCGAGCGGATGGGCGGAAAAATCAAAGCGCAAATCCGCGGCAGAAGCCTTTATATTACCCTCTTTTTCCCAATAACCTGAAAGAAACACCATAAAAAGGGGCAGATTCAAACTCTGTCCCTTTTTATGGTCCGATCAAATGCGAATTATTGGCAGGGCCTTCGTCCTAATTAACGGGCGAGGTAACGTTCATAAGCGCCTTGCGTAATTTCAATAGCGCGTTCGATGCCCATCTTTTCCATCTCGGCGATATAGCTGTCCCAGTTGGCATCGATGTCCAGCGCGCCGCTGATGAACTGGGCAGTCTTTTCCTTAACATGGGTCTGGATATCGGCATACAGCGCGGCGCGTTCTACCGACTCCTCCTGGGTTAGGGAGAGGCTGGGCAGACGCCAGTCCTCGCCGGCAGAACCCCAGACCTCATAGCTGGTCTGGTCCTTTTCAGGGACATTGCCCAGTTCGCGGGTCCAGTCGCTCCAGTTGGCGACGGCAGACGACGGGCAAAGGAAGGTCGCTACAGTCTGCGAGGCGGTCAGGCCGTCAGGGTTGCGGGAAATCTTGTCGGTAAATTCGATAGAACCGTCAGCGGCATAGGTGAAGGTGTCGCCCTCAATGCCGTAGTTGGCCAACAGCGCGCCTTCCTCGGTGTAGAGGTAATCCAGCCAGCGCAGCGCAATCTCCCAATTCTCACAATCAGCCGAAACAGCTGTGTTGCCGGAAACATAGGAATCGCGCAGACGGATATGCAGTTCGTCACCTTTGTTCTCTACAGGGGGATTAACTGGGATAATATACATATCTGGGTCTTCAGAGGAGGCTTCGTACAGGGACGGCATCGTGTACAGGGTGCAGAACGCGCCAGCCTTGCCTGTGATGATAGTCGTCATATCGGGCATCCGCACGTCGGTCGCCATGAAGTCCGGGTCAATTAGGCCCTCGGTGTACCACTGGTGCATGGTCGTGACATATTTCCGCCAGCCTTCGGTATAAGGCCCAAAGGTGACTTTGCCCTCAGCGTTCAGCTGCCAGTTGTTCAGTACGCCGTAACCAGCAGACATCATGCCGATTTCACCGTCGCTGCCGCTCCAATTAAGCATCAGCGGCGCAGTCGCGCCCAGCTCATTCTTAAAAGCAGTCAGCACGTCGTGCCACTCGTCAAAGGTTTCGGGGACTTCGGCTTTAATATCGTCCAGCCAGTCTTTGCGCATCTCCAGCCCCAGCCAAGGCCCCTGTTTGGACTGGCGCAGCTCATAGACGGTGCCCAGGCGGCCGGAGTCCGTCTTGGTAGGGATTTCGTAGTTGGGGTCAGAAAGGCGGATGGCCTGATAATGGGGCATATATTCGTCAACCTTATCAGTCAAATCGAGGAAATAGCCGTCGTCGATCGCGGCGTCGAGCCCCTGGGAGTAATAGCTCGCGCCGGCGTACATCAGGTCGGTCAACTGGTTGGAGGCAATCATTAGGTTGAAGTTGGTCTGGCGGTCGGCTGCAGCGACCATCTGGAAGTCGATATGGACGCCGGTGCGGCGCTCCATCTCCTGGAAGAACTCGTTTTCGTTGTAATCGGTCTTCATGTTGACAAAGTTGGAGGTGTCGGCGTACATCCAGAAGCTAAGGGTCTCGCCGCTGTCGGTCAGCGGCAGGACCACGTCGGGGATCCCGCCTTCAGAAGAGCTGCCGTTTTCGGCAGAGCTGCTGTTGTTCCCGCCAGAGGACGCAGGCGTGCCGCCGCCCTGGGAGGAAGAACCGCCGTTGTTGCTGTTGCAGCCAGCCATAGAAGCGGCCATGACTGCCGTCAAGAGGATTGCCAACGCTTTTTTCGAGTTTTTCATAGTTTTCGTTCCTTTCATATTGTGGTTGATTTTTTATTTTGCCCGCCTAAGCGAGAATCCGGTTTTTTTGCAAGCTTTCCGGCGGCGCAAGCGGAGCATTCTGTCCGACGGCAGAGCCTTTCAGTAGGAAGCCCCATTTCCTCTCGGACAAATGCGAGTCATAAAAAGTCTTTGCCAAGCTTTCTTCAGAAAGCGGCCCGCAGTTCTTCGTATCTCCGTTACCCTTTAATGGCGCCGATCATGACGCCGGATTCAAAATACTTCTGGATAAAAGGATAGAAGATGAACATCGGGACGGTCGAAACCATAATCGTGCAGTACTTAATCAGCTGCTTATATAGCACCGAATCGCCGTTATCAGCAGAAGAATTGAAAATCGAGGTATCCGCGTTGGTAGTGTCGGTCGCCGTGACTAAAATATCCTTTAGGATCAGCTGCAGCGGGTACTTGTCGCGGGCGCGCAGGTAGATCATTGCGTTGAACCAAGCGTTCCAGTTGCCGATGACATAGTAGAGGATAACGGTTGCCAACGTCGCTTTGATCAGCGGCAGCATGATTTTAAAGAGGATGGTGAAGCGCCCTGCGCCGTCAAGCATCGCCGATTCTTCCAAACTCTTGGGGACGTTCTGCAGCGCCGTGCGCACCAAGATCAGGTAGAAGGCGCTCATGCAGTTGGGGATAATCAGCGCCCAGCGGCTGTCAAACATATGCAGCGTCTGGGTCACCAGGATGTAGGTGGGCACAATGCCGCCTGAAAAGAGCATCGTAAAGGAGATGATGAACATAAACGGGTTGGCCCACAGAAAATCCTTCCGCGACAGGGCGTAAGCCGCCAGCACCGTCAAGAACATCCCGATAGCCGTACAGCCAAAAACGTAAATCAGCGTGTTCATATAGCCCGTCCAGATGCTCGGGTTGGCAAATACCAGCTGATAGCCATTGAAATTAAAGCCTTCTATCCGCCAGATAATCCCCGATTGGTTCAGCACCCACCCGGCATCGGAGAAAGAGGCGCAGAACACGTGCCATACCGGCAGGACGCAGGCCACGATGACAAGAGCGAAAAAGCTGTAGTTGATAATATTGAAAACGATGCTGCCGACCGACTTGTTTTTTACCATAGCCATGAAAATTTCCCTTCCTTTCTCCTAGGTTTAAAAGAGGCTGGACTCGGTGTACTTTTTGCTGATGGCGTTGGAGACAAGCAGCAACGTAAAGTTGATGACCGAGTTGAACAGCGAAACCGCCGTAGAATAGCCGTAGTTGGCCTCCTGCAGGCCCTTGCGGTAGATAAAGCTTGAGAGGATGTCGGCGGTTTCGTAAACCTGGGGATTGTAAAGCAGAACGGTCTTCTCATACCCGACTGACAGCATCTGCCCAATACGCAGGATCAGCATAATCATAATCGTATCCGTAATGCCGGGGATGGTGACATGAAGGATACGCTGGAAACGGTTGGCGCCGTCAATCTCCGCCGCTTCGTAAAGCGTCTTGTCAATACCTGAAAGCGCCGCTACATAGATAATCGAGTTAAAGCCCACGCTCTTCCATAGGTCGGATATAATATAGATTGGCCGCCAGTTGCCGGGGTTGCTCAAAAGGTTGTCATAATTCCCGGTAACCGCCCCAATAATGGCTGTCAGCGCCCCTTCCGACGAACAGAAGTCGATAATGATGCCTGCCACAACCACCAGCGAGATAAAATAAGGCATATAGGCAATGGTCTGTACCGTGCGCTTATAGCGCTTGCTGTTGATTTCGTTAAGCAGCAGCGCAAAAATTACCGTAAAAGGAAAATCGATGCAGATTTGCAGAAAGCTTAGGATCAAAGTGTTGCGGATAACCCGCCAGCAGTAGACCGAATTGAAAAAGTCCCGGAAATTGGCAAACCCCACCAGTTTAGAACCCAACAGCCCCAGCTTGGGCTTGTAGTTCTCAAAGGCCATCATCAACCCGCCCATAGGGATATAATGGAAGATAATGTAAAATGCCAACGCGGGGGCTACCATAACCAGCAACGGCCAATTCTGGCGGAAGTCCCGCTTGATGTTGTGCCAGGAGTATTTGCGGTAGCTTCTGGCTGCGCCGGGGGCAGCGGTGATTTTGCTCATCGTATCCTTCCTTTCGTCTGGTGCAGGCCAGCTTGGACAGACGAATCTGAATGCAAGCTCCGAAAGCCCTTTATGCACCCTATAATTGATGAACTGATTATAGCGCATTGGTGAAGAAAGATAAAGGGCCAAAAATTGTCGTCAAATCAATCGAAATTATAGTGCTTCAACATGATTTTCTATATAAAATATGGTTGATTGCCATTTTTTGCACCGAAAATACCGACTAAAATGCAAAAAAATGAAATCAGACAGGTAAATCCTGTATCCATCGGCCCCTCAAAGCGACTTATCCTGACGCCGCAAATGCAAAAAATTGCACCAGAACGCCAGTAGCCAGCGCTGCCAAAAATTAAAAAGGACTGTCAGCTTGACAATCCCATCCAATTTCGTTATAATAAAAAAGTAAGCGTACCAACAAATGGTCGCTTCCTGTTGACGAAGAGACGGCCGCCGCGCCTTTGCAGGGTGGGCGGCTTTTTCATGCGCCCGCGCAAAACTGTATATCACAAAGGAAAGGAAGCTGCACTTGAATATTTTTGAAACCCTTGCCGCCGAATTCCCGGCAGAGCTTTGGCAGATCGAAAACGCCGCCGCCCTAATTGACGAGGGCAATACCATCCCCTTCATCGCCCGTTACCGCAAAGAAAAAACCGGTTCGTTAGACGACCAGCTGCTGCGGGAAATCGCCGAACGCCTGGAATACCTGCGGGGGCTGGACAAGCGCAGGGAGGAGATCCGTGCCGCCATCGAAGAACAGGGCAAGCTCACCGACGAGCTCTCGGCCCAGCTTGACGCAGCAAACGTGCTGGCGGTACTGGAAGATCTCTACCGCCCCTACCGCCCCAAACGCAAAACCCGCGCCTCGGCCGCAAAGGAAAAAGGCCTTGAGCCGTTGGCTGACTTCCTTCTTCAACAGAAGCTTGGCCGCCCGGAAGCAGAAGCTGAAAAATATATCGACCCCGACAAAGGGGTGGCTGACGCCGAAGAAGCGCTGCAGAGCGCAATGGACATCATTGCCGAAATGGTTTCCGACGACGCCGACGTCCGCGCCCGGCTGCGGGATTACACGCTGAAAAACGGCTCGCTGGTATCGGCAGCCGCCGACCCGGAAGCCCAATCTGTTTATGAAATGTACTACGACTACCGCGAACCCATCCCCCGCGCAGCCGGCCACCGGGTGCTGGCAGTCGAACGCGGCGAACGGGAAGGCTATTTAAAAGTAAACCTCGAAGTCAACGCCGACACTGCCCTTGCCATCGTCAGCCGGCGTTTTGTCCGCGCCAAAAACGACTGCGGCGACCGGGTCGCGGCGGCCTGCGCCGACAGCTATACCCGGCTGCTTTGGCCGTCCATTGAACGCGAAGTGCGCAATACCCTATTCGAGCAGGCCAGCGCCGCCGCCATCCGCGTCTTTTCGGAAAACCTGCGTCAGCTGCTGCTCCAGCCGCCGGTTAAGGACGCGGTGACGCTCGGTTTTGACCCGGCCTACCGCACCGGCTGCAAAATCGCTGTCGTAGACGGCACCGGCAAGGTGCTGGACACAACGGTTGTCTACCCCACAAAGCCCCACAACGATATAGCCGGCGCAAAAAAGACGCTTGCAAAGCTGATTGAAAAGCACGGCGTTACCGTCATTGCCATCGGCAATGGCACAGCCTCCCGCGAAAGTGAAATCTTCGTAGCAGAGCTGATCAAAGAAATCCCGCAAAAGGTCAGCTATATGATGGTGTCGGAAGCCGGCGCATCGGTCTATTCAGCCTCTAAACTGGCGGCGGCGGAATTCCCGCAGTTTGACGTTTCGCTGCGGTCGGCGGTATCGATTGCCAGGCGGCTGCAGGACCCGCTGGCAGAGCTATGCAAAATCGAGCCGAAAGCCATCGGCGTCGGCCAATACCAGCATGATATGCCTAAAAAGGAGCTGGAAGCGGCGCTGGACGGCGTAGTTGAAGCCTGCGTCAACCTGGTGGGCGTTGATCTGAACACTGCTTCCCAGCCGCTGCTGGCCAGGGTTGCCGGCATCACTAACGCCGTCGCCGGCAATATCGTCGCCTATCGCGAGGAACACGGCGCTTTCCAGAACCGCAAGGAACTGCTGAAAGTGGCAAAGCTGGGGCCAAAGGCATTTGAACAGTCGGCAGGCTTTTTGCGGATAGCCGGCGGCAGCTCGCTTTTAGACAATACCGGCGTCCACCCTGAATCTTACAAGGCCGCAGAACGCCTCCTCTCCCGCTGCGGCTTCACCCTTGCCGACGCGGCAGCCGGCAGGCTGGGGGCGCTGGCCCAGAAGGCCGAAACGCTTGGATACGCCGCCCTCGCCGAAGAACTTGGCGTTGGCGAGCCCACACTCCGCGACATTGCGGGCGAGCTGATGAAACCCGGCCGCGACCCCCGCGACCAGCTGCCCCCGCCCCTGCTGCGCACTGACGTGCTGGAAATGAAGGACCTGAAACCTGGCATGGAATTGCAAGGCACCGTGCGCAATATCGTCGACTTCGGCGCTTTTGTCGATATCGGCGTCCACCAAGACGGCCTTATCCATATTTCCCAGCTCGCCGACCGCCGCGTCAGCCATCCCCTCGACGTCGTCCGCGTCGGCGATATCGTCAGCGTCCGCGTCCTCTCCGTCGACCCGGCTAAGAAACGTATTTCTTTAACGATGAGAAGTACGGGGAGTACGGAGGATACGGGTCGCTTTTGAAAAAAGCTCCGCAAAACTTTTAATCGCTCGGGCCACTGGGCAAGCAGCCATAACCGCCTACTGCGTCGACACGCCGTTCCAGCATAAAAACGATACGCACTCACTTTTCCTGGTGAGTGCGTATTTTTTGTAAGCTTATCGACGCAGTAGGCGGCCACAGCTGTCTGCCCAGTGGCCCGAGCGATTAAAAGTCTTTGCTAAGCTTTCTTCAGAAAGCGTCGTACCTCCGTACTCCCCGTATCCTCAAGATAGCTCGCGTTTGCCGGTGTAAAGCTCGTAATAACGGCCGCCGAGGGAGAGGAGTTCGTCGTGACTGCCGCGCTCGACGATTTCGCCCTGTTCAAGGACCATAATGGCGTCGGCGTTGCGGACGGTCGAAAGGCGGTGGGCGATGACGAAAGTGGTACGGTTTTTCATCAGCCGGTCCATGCCATGCTCGATATGGCGTTCGGTGCGGGTATCAACCGAGCTGGTGGCTTCGTCCATAACCAAAATCGGCGCTTTGCTCAAAGCGGCGCGGGCAATATTCAGCAGCTGGCGCTGGCCCTGGGAGAGGTTCTGGCCGTCGCCCTCAAGCATCGTGTCGTAACCGTCGGCAAGACGCATGATAAAACTATGGGCGCTGGCGGTTTTGGCGGCTGCGATAACTTCCTCATCCGTAGCGTCAAGCCGCCCATAGCGGATATTTTCGCGCACAGTACCAGTAAACAGATGGGTGTCCTGAAGTACCATCGCGATATTTTGGCGCAGCGTATCGCGGCGGATCTGCTTGATGTTGACGCCGTCGATGGTGATGACGCCGTCCTGGATGTCATAAAACCGATTTAAGAGATTGGTAATTGTCGTTTTCCCAGCGCCGGTAGAGCCGACAAAAGCGATCTTTTGGCCTGGCTTTGCCGTCAGGGAAATGTGCTTGAGGATAATTTTGTCGGGGTTATAGCCGAAAGTTACGTCGCTTAGCTCTACCAGGCCTTCGGTTTGCTCCATCCCCTTGGCATCGGGGGCATCGGGCTGTTCCGGCTCTTTATCCATAATCGCGAACACCCGCTCTGCGCCGGCCAGAGCTGAGAAAATCGTCGAAACCTGGCTGGAAATTTCGTTGATCGGCATACTGAACTGACGGGCATAGTTGCCAAAAACAGTCAGGCCGCCGACATCAAATACCCCCGCTGCACAAAGTACGCCGCCAACGCCGATGGTCAGCGCATAGCTTACCTGGCTTAAATTGCCCAGGATCGGCCCCATGATGCCGCCGTAAAACTGCGCGCCCATCTGCTTTTGGCGCAGGTCGCTGTTGAGGATGCCGAATTCCTGCTCGCAGGTGTCCTCATGGCAGAAGACCTTGACGACCTTCTGGCCGGCCACCGATTCCTCAATATAACCGTTGACAGCGCCGAGGGCGGCTTGCTGGGCGGAATAGTATTTGTGGCTGCGGGACGCGATAAAACCGCCTGCTTTCATGAATAACGGCGTAAACAGAACAGTCAGCAGTGCCAGCCAAATGTTGGTGTAAATCATCATGATAACTGTACCGATAAGCGAAATGGTACCTGAAACCAAGCTTAGCAGCGTGCTGTCCAGCATCATACCGATGTTGTCAACGTCGTTGGTGAAACGGCTCATCAGTTCGCCGTTATTTTCGGTATCGTAGAAGCGGACTGGGAGCTTTTGCAGCTTGCCGAACAGGTCGTTGCGGATTTTCTCAATCGCTGTCTGGGAAACCGTGATCATCAGCCGGTTCTGGGCATAGGTGAAGACAATATTCGTCAGATAAACCCCGCCCAGCACCCCAAGCGCCAGCAGGAAACCTTCCATCCGCCCAACGGCAATATAATTATTGATGATAGGCCGCAGCATATACGATCCCGCCAGCGCCGACAGCGTGCGCAGCAGCATACAAATAAACACGATGGCCATCCGCCCCTTGTAGGCTGAAACATAGCCAAAAAGCCTGCCTACCGCGCCGCGGACATCCTTGGGCTTGCCGCCGCTGCCCCGCATCCGCCCGCGGGGGCCGCCGCCCGGGCCATGGCCAGGCCCGCCGGGGCCTTTGACCGCAGAAGCGCTGTTATAGCGCTTAGAAAGGTTTGCCAGGTCACGCACTGCCATTAGGCTTCAGCCTCCTTCCTGTCCATTTGGGAATAATAGATTTCCTGGTATTCTTCGTTATTTTGCAGCAGCTCTGCATGGGTGCCGATGCCGGTAATTCTCCCTTCGTCAACGACGATGATCTGGTCGGCTTCCATGACCGAAGAGATACGCTGGGCAATAATCAGCTTGGTCGAGTCTTTCAGCTCGCCGGCAAAAGCCTGCCGAATCCTCGCCTCAGTAGCGGTGTCGACCGCGCTGGTCGAATCGTCCAGGATCAGGATTTTGGGCTTCTTAAGCAGCGCGCGGGCAATACACAGCCGCTGCTTCTGGCCGCCGGAAACGTTGCTGCCGCCCTGGCCAAGCTCGGTGTCGTAACCGTCTGTAAAGCTCTGGATAAAGCTGTCGGCCTGGGCGCTTGCCGCCGCCGCGCGGATTTCCTCCATCGAGGCGTCCTCGTCGCCCCATTGGAGGTTTTCGGTGATGCTGCCAGAGAATAGGACGTTTTTCTGCAGCACCATACCGACCCCTTGGCGGAGGTTTGTAAGGCTGTAATCGCGGACATCGACCCCGTCCACCAGCACCTCGCCCTCGTCGGCATCGTAAAGCCGCGGGATCATCGACACCAGCGTCGTCTTGCCGCAGCCGGTAGAACCGATGATGCCCACCGTCTGGCCTGGCTCAATCGTAAAGCTGATGTTGTCCAGCACCTGCTCGGCGCTGTTTTTGTAGTAACGGAAGCTGACGCCCCGGAATTCAATACGGCCTTCTTTGACCTGCAGCCCAGGCTGGGCAGCGTTTTCGTCAGTCAGGTCGATTTTTTCGTCAAGCACCTCGGTGATGCGCCGGGCAGACGCCAGCGCGCGGGAGCTCATCATAAACATCATCGTCACCATCATCAGCGACGAGAGGATCTGGGTAATGTAGGTGATAAAAGCAGTCAGGTCGCCCACCTGCATCCTGCCGGCAATAACCTGGTTGCCGCCGAACCAAACGACCGCCAATGAAGTGAAGTTCATAAACAGCGTCATTAGCGGCTGCATGAAAATCATAACCCCCATCGCCCGCAGCCCTGCTTCTTTCAGGTCGCGGTTGGAACGGGCAAAGCGCTGCTGCTCAAAATCCTCGCGGACAAAGGATTTTATAACCCGGACGTTGGTCAGGCTTTCCTGGACATTGGCGTTCAAAGCATCAATCTTTTTCTGCATCGCGCCAAAGCGTGGGAAACCGATACGGATAACGATAAGCTGGGTAATTAGGATCAGCGGAATGGTCACCGCCAGCACCAGCGCCAGCCGGGGGTTCATCGCAATCGCCATAATCAGCGCCCCAATCAGCATCCCCGGCGCACGCAGGCACATCCGCAGCAGCATATTGATAAAGTTCTGCATTTGGGTAACGTCGTTGGTCAGCCGCGTTACCAGCGAGCCGGTGCTGAACTTGTCGATATTGGCAAAGGAGAACTGTTGCACCTTGCCGTAGATATCCTGCCGCAGGTCTGCCGCAAAATTCACCGAAGCCTTGGCCCCAAAATAGGAGCCGCCAACCCCGCCGGCCATCATCAGCACCGCCGTCAGCACCATCAGCGCGCATACGCCGACGATATAGCCGATGCTGCGCCCCGCAACCCCTTCATTGACGATATCCGCCATGAATTTCGGCATCAGCACCTCGCCCACGACCTCAACGATCATACACAGCGGGCCGATGACGAAATAAGGCCAGTAGGGCCTTACATACTTCATCCATCGTTTCAAGTCTGCATCCTTCCTTTCAGCTTGGCGTCCGCCAAACACATAGTTAGAAAACTAATCATTTTCAAAGCTATTTTACCCTAAAATCCAGCTGCTGTCAAGAGGGGTTAGGGACTGTTCAAGAAAAGTTTTCAGTTTTTTGCAGGCTGTTTTTGACAAAAGCAGCGCATCCCGCCAAAGACAGGATGCGCTGCAAAAAGAAACTGGAACCGATAAAATTAGCGCTTGGAGAACTGAGGCGCGCGGCGGGCCGCTTTGAGGCCGTACTGAAATTCTCTTAGCGCCGTTTTTCCTTGATTTTACGGGCTTTCCCGACTTTTCATTATTCAGTTATCCTATGTGGGGACCACGAAAAATAGCAATTTTTCAATCATCCGTGGCCTGACGAAAAGCGCCATTTACCACGCCAAACAACTCCTCTGGCTTATTATACTTCACCTTTGCGTAGATGTCCATAGTTGTTTTGCTGTTTTCATGCCCTGCAAG
>JAAWDH010000058.1 GCA_022793675.1 Oscillospiraceae bacterium | reverse complement strand
TCCCGGATAACGGAACAGTTCGGCAAGGACGCAGTTTTCCTTCGGGGCGTTTGACAAAATATCTCATTTGGAGGATGAAAATCTCATGACTAAGAAAATCTTGGCCCTGGCCCTCGCCGGGACAACTGCCTTTTCCGTCTTTGGAAGCGTGCTGACAGCTAGCGCAGCAGCTTCTGCTACAGACCCAGAGGCGTATAAGAGCACCGCAGCCAATTCTTCTTTTGCAGCATACGCGGTGATTTCTGTGACAACCGCTGCAGATGATGTGACCATTGGCAGCACCAGCCTAAAAGGTTTAACTAACAATAATGCTTTGAAAGAAGCTGTCGCTTTATTGGAAACAGATAGTGGCCTGACTGTTGAAAAGGGCTTCGTATATCTGTACGATTATGCTCCTGACGGCAACACGGATAGTGCTAATAAAACTACACTGGACGGCGTCATGAATAAAATTATGGCCCTTCCTTCCAAGAGCGATGCTTGGGACGCAGGCTCTAGTGGCTATGCCACTCTTGCGGAGGCAGTAGATGCACTGGCTGATGCACTGGCTGGATATTATCAGGATGGTTCTCCCGCTGCGATGACAACAGAGTCTGGCTTTGCTTCCACTAATACTGAAACTCGTCGTTCCACCTATGAGAAATTTGTTTCTTACCAGAACAAAGCAAAAGATTTTGACGCTGCTGATTTCGATACAGAAACAGTAGAGATGTATAACGCGCAGGCGCTGATTACCGATATTTTAGGAGCTGGTTCGACAACAGCTACTTCTTTGATGAAGTACTATATGCAAGAATATGACCGTGTTATCGACGGCCTGCTGGAAGCTGCTGATACCAGCACCAAGGAAGAAACCTATTACCGTTCCTTGGATAGAGTTCAGGCATTGGAAGCTGATGACTACACTGTGTACAATTGGCGCACAATCGAAACCCATCTTGCCAATGCCGAGGACAAGGCTGCTGAAGGCAAGTGGGACGATGCAATTGAATTCCTGAACAAAGCACTAGCTGTTACACCTGAAAAAGCAACCTATACTGATCTGAGAGATACTCTGATGAGTATGTATGACAATGGCGGCAGAACTAGCGCAAGCTATATCCTCGCTAACTATCCCACTACTGGCGGAAGCTATGCTGTGTATAATGGCGATGATTACAAATCCGGCAGCAACTATACTCCTGCATGGAAAGAACTGTTTGGAGCAACTGGCACCGATTATGTAATTGAGTACGATTTGGATAGAGACGGCAGCACAGAAGACTATAACGGTGTTTATGCGTTTGCCTATGAAGTTTACCGTCAGGCTAGCAGAAATATTCGTGTTGGCCAGAGCACGGTTGACTATGCTAACGAAATGCTGACCGCTGCTATTGAAGCGTTGGCACCTACCAGCGGTAGCTCCAACTGGTCGATGCTGAAGCTTGAAACTTTGGTCGAATTGGCTTCTAGCCTTGATGAAAGTGACTTCAACACAAACGCAAGAGCCTACAAGACCTTTGTTACCGCATTGGAACGCGCTGAAGCCGTATTGGGCAAAACTTCTGCCGCCAAGGGCGAAGTTGATAAAGCGATTTCTTCTCTGGATACCGCTTTGAAGGGTATTAAAAGCACAGTTAAGGCTATTCCTTATGCTACAAGAAAAGCATTGACAGATGCTTATAAAGATGCACAGAAGCTGTATAAGGACTTTATCAGCGATAAAGTCAGCGGTGCACAAGTTGTTGCTTTGAAAGAAGCAATTGACGCTTATGAAAATAATTCTTATAAGACTTGCCTTGATATTGAAGGCGCTTCTGCTCATGTTGTGAATTTGATCTCTGATGCTGAAGCAATGACTGCTGAATTTGATGCTGCCATCAACGGCTTCAATCAGGCTCAGGGCTGGTACACCAATGCCGAAGGCAAGTGGATGTACGGCGAAGGCGACGGCTACTATGTCGACGGCTGGAAGCAAATCGGCAACTT
>JAAWDH010000048.1 GCA_022793675.1 Oscillospiraceae bacterium | reverse complement strand
TGAGATGGAACTGCTCAATCAGCTCATCTTTGCGGTCAGCCCAATAAATGGTATTGTTCCGGCGCAGCATCCACCTGATCTGACCGCTGCGCTCAGGAATCGGATAGCCGCTGTCAGCATCTATCCACCATTCGATAAATCCTGCAACCCAGCTGTCAGCGTCAGGATTGCAGGTAGCCCGTACATAGGGCTTTACGCCGCAGACCGACCGGTTTCTG
The DNA here is from genome assembly GCA_022793675.1 of Oscillospiraceae bacterium. GTDB lineage: Bacteria > Bacillota > Clostridia > Oscillospirales > Ruminococcaceae > Faecivivens. Next base: position 91,120 of record JAAWDH010000048.1, on the reverse strand, counting down.
GAAAGCATATAGAAAAACTGATGCTCGCTGAAATGGGTAAGCTCATCAAAGCAAAGACCGCAGATCTGACTGCCCTGATAGTCGTAAAGCTCAGCATCGCTGCCGATATGCTTAAACAACACCTTGGACAAAACCCTTCCCTGCGTATCCCGAAACTGCCACTCGCCGTTGGAAATTCTGGCGCGGGCGCCGCGTATTCCGTGGTACATATCCAAAGTTTCATCCCATAAGCCGCCGGGAGAAAACACCTGCTTATAGGTCTTTCGGAACACAGTGCAGTTGTAGCCGCGAACATTTTTGTACCGAAGGGCTGACAGCAGCAATCCATAAGTCTTCCCGCCGCCGGCCGCTCCGCCATAAACCACAATATCTGCCGGAGAGGACAGAAACTGCTCCTGCGGCCCTGGCTGAGGTTTTAGTATCCTTGATGACTTCACTGCTGGCCCTCCCTTCCATTTTCCGGCAGATAGATGATGGTGTCTTCGACAGATTCGTCATCAGACGCAGCATCATCGCCAAGAGCAGCTATTCCCGTGTCTTTTGCTGATGCCTCCATTGCCGAAATATGCGCACGCCGCTCCCGATCTTTAAGCTTTTGGTCAGGGTGATAACCGCCATAGTCCATCAGCGCCTTAAACGCTGCCACGTCTCCAGACATGGCTTTAGTAAACATCCGAGCCATCAGCGCATTCATATTGGTGCGGTCGTCTGCATCAAAGCCAAGCTGAGCAAGGTTTTCTTCCAGCTTACCCGATGCTGCCATATTCAGAAGCAAAGAAATGGCCTGTCTGGCATCTCTTTTCCGCCGTCTGGCTTCTCCGCTTTTTTTGCCTCCGGCAGAACCTCGCTTTTTTGCTTCTTCTTTGCTTGAGACCGGTTGTAAATTATCCAGATTACCCTTTGGATTAGCCAAACCACCACCTCTCTTTATGCAAATGAAAAGGTTCCCTGCTAAACAACAGAGAACCTTTGAGAAAGAACCTTTAAGGAACAATGTGTAGGAATTATCCGTACATCGCTGTCACAACCGAGATGCCTTCCTGAATAGCTTTAGAAAGGTCTGTACCAATGGAAAGGTAGAAGTCAGGATGCACCAGGCATTCGTATGCTCTGGCAATAACGCTCTGCTGCTCCTTGCTGATTCCAAGACGAAACCCCTTTGCTATGGATAGCGCTTTCTTCATGTCACCGCTGGCGACTGCTTCTCGAACGATGTCTGTTTTCTTAATCATGAAAATCGCTCCTTCCTAAATCAATAGTAGCGTTTGCGCCTGGCGGCAAAAGGCTTATACACGGCTTCTTCTCGGGCACTCATATTCCCTTCAGCTCGCTTAGGCTCTACAAACTGGCTCCAATCGCCGTCGTCAAACAAACTGAGCTGAAGAGGCTGAAGTGCTGCCTGTTCATCTCGAATCATTTCAATCTTAGTCTTGCCCATCGCTTTCCCCTGGTGAGTATGGCAATCATAGACCCATTCAGGTATCTCGCATTCAGCATGAAGCTCGCTGAAATCAAATTCCTTGATTTCTTCAGGTATGTCGTCGTCTACGATGCAGATGACTTCTTCCGGCGTGTTCTCGATTATCCAGTAGAAGGTGGTCATAAAATTATGGACTGCTCCGGCTGGAATAACAAGCAGGTCGTCAATGCCGGCCTCGCGGTATTTATCTGCCTGTTCCTCCCTGACAACATAAGTGCAGTACTCAAACAGATTCTTGGTCATGATGGCATTCCATCGGTTGATGGACATACAGTAAATACCAAAATGCTCTGGCTTTTCAGTGATAGTAGCAGGCGTCATAGTATTTCACCATTTTCAGTCCGTAATCGAAGGAGATGTTTGTGTCAATAGGCTCGCCAAGAAGCTGCTTGCAGCGCAGGTATACCAGATCGGCGCCAGCTTCGGCGATAAAAGGAACAGTAGCACTGATGCGGGGATTGCATTCCAGCAGAACCGGACTGCCATCCGCCCGAATAATAAAGTCAAAGCAAGCGTTGCCGTCAAGGTTCAGCCTCGACGTAAGATCAACTGCAATGGCATACGCCTGGTCGTTTTTGAGAATCTCTCCCTGAGTGACAGCGCCATACTCCATCGCATAACCAGCAAAACCGCAGCAAAGCTCAACTTTACCATGATCAGCCAAAACACAGACGCTGTAATCTGTTCCGGGTACATATTCCTGAAGGATGATGTCGGCGTTCACCTTATCGGCAATCTCGCAGAGCTGGTCAATGCTGAGATAACGGTTTACGCCGATTTTACCGAAGGAGCCGATGTCCAAATATCGTTTCTCATCCAAAATTGCAAAGCCGGTTCCGCCGCACTTGTCGGCCAGTTTGCAGCATAGCTGAGTTCCGCTCCAATAGCCCATATGCTTGGCAAAGCAGCGGATTTCTTCAGATGAATGAACCGCCGTCTGGCATGGCATATATTCAGGAAACAGCCGGGCCAATTCCAACTTATCGTTGGCAATCTGCAAAGCGCCCTCAGAAGCTACAGACACTTTCGTGCCGCTTGACTCCAGTTTCTCGCGATTAGCCGCCAGAATGGGCAGCTCCGCCGTAATATACGGAAGGATGACATCGACCTGCTCGCTGGTACAAAGTGCCAAAAGCCAGTCGATGTAGCTCGGGTCCGTAATAGACGGAGCGATAATGGCCTTGTCCACCTCGGAACGCAGGATATTAACAGGGCTGTTGTTGATGCCGATGACCTCAACCTCCCTGCCGTCCGCATTATGCTTGAGAGACTGAACCAAGTTCTTGCTGTGCCGGCCGCAGCCGGTAATGATCACTTTCACTGTTCTTCCTCCTCTTTGGGTATCTCGTCTTTGCTGATAATCTGAGCCTTGATATCATCGAACCAAATAGCTCTTGCCTGAATTTTGCGCTTCTGGGAGACAATCATCTTGCGTTTCTCCAGTCCAAGCGCCCGCTGAAGGTTCTTATAATCGATCTCATTGCGGCAGACGATAAGCACGTAATCATACTTTTCATAACGAATCAGCTCCATATCCTGAACGGTCATTTCTTCCGGGCGCTTTTTTGCTTCTTTGGGGTCAATGCCCAGATCAAGGGTGAGATCGGCTGTCCAGTCAGCCAGCAGATCCAGATCCCACTCGCCGGCGTGGGTGTTGTCTTTAATATTGATGGCCCGCAGCTCAGCCTGAGAATAGCCAATAAGCCGTTTGCAGTCCAGCTCTGTGTCTGGGCCATATTTTCTAAGGACAACTTTCAGACGCTGGTTGCCCGCAATGACGTTATTCTCTTCGTCAATCAGATAGATGCCGAAGTCGCCGAATAAATCAAAGCTCTGTTCCAGCTCATCCAGCTTTTTCTTGAGCACTTTTCTTGGATTGCCGAAGCCTGTTTTCAGATCTCCTGCCTTGACTCGGCATATTTCGATACGTTTTTCACTCATAACAAGGCACCTGCTTTTCAAATAATGGCTTGCAGTTTCAAGGACGGTCAGGTATAATGAAAACGGAGGTGATTGCATGGACAATCGACTATTTTTTATGCGCAGCGGAACTGCTGTTGAAATGAACGAACAAACCTATGAAACGGAGGATCGTCTACAGAAAATACTGGCGGAAAACCCGCATCTTCTGGCCAGAGCCTGGAATGAAAAGGACTGTCGGCTATTTTTGATTCAGCGAGAAATGGGCGTCGCCGAAAGCGAAGACGGCTCTTCCTGTTTTTCCCTTGACCATCTTCTTGTGGGAGAGGATGGCGTTCCGGTGCTGGTGGAGGTCAAGCGAAGCAGTGATACCCGGATACGAAGAGAGGTTGCAGGCCAGATGCTCGATTATGCCTGCCGGGCGGCTTTTTGGAACGTCGATGAGCTGAGAGAGATGTTCCAAAAAAACAACCCGCCGGAAATCGTCGAAGAGATAGACGCCGACGAGTTTTGGGACACGGTGTCTGCCAACCTGAAGGCCGAGCGAATGAGGCTGGTTTTTGCTGCCGACAAAATCCCCGACTCACTGCGGGTTCTGATCGAGTTCATGGACCGCAGCATGAGCCAGATCGAAGTATACGGAGTGGAGATACGGGAATATAAAACGGCAGATGCAGCGCTGCTGTCTTCCTGCATTGTCGGGAACAGCCTGACTAAAAAATCGGCGTCATACAAGCAAGGTTTCCGAACGTGGAATCAAAGCGATTTCAAAAACTACCTGCGTGAACATGAGCTTGCATCAGTTATTCCTGCTGCTGAAGATATCTGGAAATACGCCGAAAGCATTGGCATGGTATGCGCTTTTGGCCGAGGCGGAAGCTGCCCATCGTACAGCGCAAAGCTGCAAAACCAGAAGTTGTTTGAAGTAGCTGCCTACTGGATAAAAGCCGGTTACGTGTGTACCATAAGCTTTACCATCCCGAATCTTCTTTCTCAACTAGGAGAGAGCTGGAGCGAAAATAAGCTGCGCACTTTCCTGACAGACCTGCCAGGGAGGCAGGAAGCAGAAAGCAGAAGGCACGTCCGAAGCTCCCCCAAAAATCAGTACATAGACCTTTGTGTATTTCTGGATAAAGCAAACATGAATGCTCTTCAGAAGATACTCCAAGACCTGTGCACGGCAATTTCTGAAACACAGCTCTTAGACAATGTGCATAATGCACATAAAACATTGCCACTCAATCCGACTTTTTGACGAATTAAACAAAAACGGAGGATGAAAAAGCCCGCTGGAAACCTATCGGGAATCCAGCGGGCTTTTTCACTTTACATTATAGCATGGAGGTGTTTGGAGTGTCAATGGCGTCTTTTTGGCGTGAGTCTCAAGAAATATCCGCTGCTGTTAAAATCTGGTCTTTCAGAGCTAACAGCTCTACAATCAGTTTGTCAATTTGGCTTAGGGTGATATTTACGCCATAAAGAAGCTGTGCTGCTGCTGTTTTACGGCTGGACCGAAGCGGCTGAATAGTTTCGTGGATGGCGGACTGAGATGGCCACAACAGATCGGTTGGGGCTTGAACAGATAGTTCCCTCAGTTCGTCTGTACAACTGACAAACCATTTTTTAAACTGGTTGTCAAGCGCACGCTCTTTTACAAACTCAACTGCGTCTGCGAGGCCAATACACCATGCTGGGCTGGACTTGCTGCTGAGTCTTCGCTCATTCTTGTGATGAATTCCAATTTTAACCTTCCGGATCTGAAGGCGCTGGGAAATCTTTGTGGGGTTGTCATAACCGCAGCATTCAGCAAGGTCTACGAGGCAAACGTAGATGCCATCGCTCTGAGCGGATACCCGAACGGCATATTGGTCATTCTTTTTGATAAGATATTGCGATGCTCTGAGATAGCGAATCTGAAGACTTTTACGCATACTTAAAACCTCCTTCTTCGACTTCGTGTGAAAGTTTGGACTGCAGCATGGTGAGAATATCAAGGACACCAGATAAGGTATCGGCATCCATCGTTTTCATATCAAACGAATCCCCCAAAGCGTCAGTGGCAATCCTTAAAATCTGATAAATTTGGTAGGTACTCATTTTAAGCCTTCCTTTCCGTAAGATGACGATCTGACCATTTTCAGCCTACCAGAGGCTTTTATGTTTTTGTTTTACCTCCTAATTTTATTATCCCACACTAAACTTATTTGAGTCAATCGATTTTTCTTTTATTAATGTAATATTAACTATTTAAATTTATACAACAAATGAGCCATTTCGGAAATGGCTCATTTGCACGGGAGATTAAGCGTTTTTTCAATCGATATAGCCGAAAATGAGGGCGCTCATCTGCTGGATAGCTGCTCTGTGGTCTTTATATATGGTGCTGATGTCCACGTTTTCCTCTTCGGCCAGCTGCTGAAAAGTTTTTTGCTCTGACTCTTCGGCAATGTAGGAATAATAAATCACCCGATACCTGCGAGCATCCTCCGGTTTGGGAGAATGCTCGCAGCAATACTTGAAATAATCCAGCATACGGTCTATGTGGTGAACCAGGATACGGGTTTTGGCCGCGCTTTCCTGAACACTGACGACTGCAAGTTCTCTGGGCCCTACTTCACTGCTGTGATTCATGATATCCAGCAGTTCTTCAAGGTCAAAATCATCGCGAACCTGAGCGGCATCATAAACTGCACTCTGGCTGTGAATCACAAAGCCCCTGTACTTCTCCATCAGCAGCTTGGTGTTGTGAAGACGCTTGTCCCGCCGTTCTTCTTTAGCCTGTTCGGCTTCTTTGCGGTACTTTTCAATGGCAATCTGAGAAGCGATGCTGGCAATTTCTCGGCGCTGCTCTGCAGTAATTGTGGTTTCGGCTTTTTTCTTCATACCCTTAACCCTCCTAATTTAGCTGAAAATGGTCTTGACTTTTGAGGCAGATCACGCTATAATAACAATTGTGAGATGTTACAGCGGCTCTGCCTCCTCATGAGGGCGGGGTCGTATTTTTTATGACCGAATTCCTAAGCTTACCTTCAGTGCAGCATTGATCTGTTCTTCCGCCTCAGTATGGACGATCGTACCCAGCTGATTGAGCAGACAGCCTTTATCAATCGTGATAATATGCTCGCAGAGAGCTGTACTGGGTTTCTTTACTCCGTGATACCTGGATAATGGCACATGAGTAGGCAAGGGCTTTTTGAGACTGCTGGTAATGATGACAGCAATAACGCTTCCGCTGTTGGCATTGCCATAGTCATTTTGGACAATCAAAACAGGGAGGATACCGCTGCGTTTAGTAAGCGGGTCTCTGGCAAGGTCTGCCATGAAAATATCGCCGCGTCTGGGCTGCAGTCCTTTTGGCATCTTCCATCCTCCTTCAAACTTCATTCCTGCCTTCCAAAAAAGAGGTCATTTCTTCGTAACGACGTACGGCTTCCCCTTTTCGCCATGACAAACCCGAAAACTGCAGCGGGTAGCAGGATTCAAAAATGCGGTCATAGATACGGGCATATCGTATATCTGCATTCTTCTTCATATCCTCATAGCTCATGTTGGTTGTGAGAATAATCGGAAGCTTTGCACGATATCGACTGTCAATGATACTGTATACCTTTTCTAACGCAAAGTCTGTTCCCCGCTCAGCACCTAGATCGTCGATGATTAGAAGCCTTGCTCTGTTCAGCCGTCCAATCAAAATGCCGTCTTCTTCCCTGAAGCTCTGCATGGAATCCAGCAGCCGTATAAACGAGGTCATTATTACTGGGACGCGCCTGCCAAGAAGATGGTTGGCAATACAAGCCGCCGCAAATGTCTTTCCCGTTCCAACGCCGCCGAAGAGCAGCAGCCCTTGATTGCGAGCCAGCATTTCGTCAAAGGCATCTGCATAGCGCTTACAGATACGAAACTGCCGCTCATTGTGCTTAACAACCTTAAATGTGTCAAAAGAAGCTTCTTCCAGCCTGCTGTCCATAAGGCTTTGCTTTTTAAGCTTCTGGATGACCTCCATATCCTTAAGCCGCTGTTTTTCTTCTGCTTCTGCCTGCTCTGCGGCTTTACGGCAGTCGCAAATCACCGGTACCAGCATTTTCCCGTTAGGAGCAGGCGGAAAGTCAATAACCGCCTGCCGTCTGGTGTGACATTTACCGCAGACAAGCAGCCCTTCTTCATCAAGGTAATCACCTTCCAGGGGCGGATTACCATCCAATGCACCTTGAACATACCGCCCGAACGCTTCAGCAATACCCATCATCGCTTTCACTCCATTCACTTTCCCAATCTGCAAAAAGACTCTCTTCTTCCGAAGATGACTGGACTTTAATCAGACTTGGAAATTCTTTTCTTACTTTTTCGATTACCCAGCTCAAGATAGCTCGGTAATCATTTTTGTATGTCTTGCCCTTAGAGCCTTTGTAATTGTCAAGGATTTCGATAAATTTGAGGACGGCTGGTTCGCCGTAGTCTTCAACAAGACGCTGGTATTCACGTTCAGTCATGCTGACGAATTCAGCATACTTAACCTTTGCCTGTTTAGCTTTGGCCTTGGGAGCCGAGGGTTCTGGTTCTATCTCCGAAGAAGCCGAAACCGCTTCGGCCGGCTTGCGCCCTGCAGTTTCGCGGGATTTCCGTTTCCTGGCGGTGTCTTTTTCCTTTCGCGAAATATAGCGATACCAAAACTCCTGCCATTCATCCCAGTCGTGCAGATACAAAGCACCGTCTTCTTCATCAATCCATCCAGATTTTATCATACACTCAATTACTGCAAAAGCATCTGCAGAGCCTGAAAGGCCAGCAGAAATAATATTGGAAATGTCTCTCTTGTCAGCACTGATAACAAGGCCGCTTTGATCAGCATTCTTTATGCCCCAAAGCCATAAGACTACCAGCGACCCCAGCGCCTCGTTTCGGGAAAGCCCGGATAGCTTTGAAAATTCCCGCAGCTTCGGCCCGATAACATCTTCATGAATACTTATCCACGCCATTCCGTTCCACCTTCTTTGTCAAAAGGGAGAGCGGATGTCCGCCCTCCCCAGCTGTTTACTGCTGAGAACCAGACGGAGGTTCTGCGTCATTGTGCCCAGCAGTATCAGCTAAACGGCTGATCACCTGCTTGTAAACGCTGACTGTCATATTTTTGGTGCTGCTGAGACCAAATTCGCCAATAATCCCTTTCAGCACATCGTTGACTGTATCTTCGCTGAAATATTTACGAGCCAGCCGGAAAAGCGATTTACGCTGCTCTTCATCAATAGGCGAATCTTCCAAAGCTTTTTCTGGAAGAGAACCAGAATCTGAAACGACATAGCCTTCTGCCGGTATTGTACCAGCTGCAACCATCTCATCTTCGGAGTAAAGCCCTTCATAGTCGTTGGGAAAAGCATCCCGCAGGCATTGGCTGACAGCAACCTTTTCAATCATGGTGGCGGGTTTCACCTTCCAGTTGGCTTGGCCACTGCTGTACTCCTCCAAAGCCACTTCCCGGTAGAACTCCTCATCAACATCGGCCCCGGCCCGCCGGCGAAACACCCGGCACCAGCCGCCGATGAGCGTCTCATTCAGAATCTTATACAGACAGTAGCCTTCCTTCTGGATGACCTTGCCGTCCCGGACAATAACGATGCCGCTTTTCTTCCCGCGGTATTCCGGGTTTCTGTCAGCTCTGCGGAGATAAGCGTGTTTACCTACAACAATCTGGGCGGGCTTGGCGTTGTCATACTTAATAAGATACACCTCACCATTCTCCAAGGGGTCAAGCCGTTTAGCCTGACAGGTGCGGAGAAACAGCGCTACTTCCTGTGGTGTAATATCTCCGTTGCCCCTAGTGCAGTACTTGATAACGGTATCTGCATCTAAGGTAACAGAAATGCCGGAGATGGACTGATACTCAACACGAGATAACTCATTAGCCATTACTATAACCTCCTGATGCTCATTTTGGTGGCAGCTTTATACTTGATGCCGGGGATCTGGATTGTGCCTTTGCTGGCGCGAATAATGCGCATCACTGCTTTCTCGTCAACAGGGCGGATAACCGAACCATTGACTGTATCCGGAACTTTAGCCGGATCAATCGATTCAATCTCCCAATCTCTGCTGGAACTGACGCCCTTCACGCTGGGCATAGAAAAGCCGACTGCCACTGAACCTGCTGCCTCTTCGATAATTTCCGCTTCGTCGACAATGGCGTCAGCTTCTGATATTCTGCCCTGTGCTTCCAGCGCAACAGCCTGGCAAAGAAGCTTTTCTGCTTCTGCTTGGACAGCCAGACGAGCAGAAGCTTCGGCTGCCTTTCGGCGCTTTTCCTGCTCATCAAGATAGCTGGACATTGCCTGTTTGATGACTTTTTCTGCTTTAGCCAAAGGAGCCAGCATTTCCTTTTCGCGGTCACATACCTGCTTATGTGCTTTGTGAGCCGAATCCTTCATCGGCTTAAAAAAGGCAGTGATTTCGCCGGCTTTTGTTTTCAGCATTCGGGCAAATTCTGCAGCTTCCTGATATTCCTGATCGTCAGACACTACTAAAGTGCCTGCGCGAATTTCCAGAGCAGCCGCTTCAGCCTGCAGAGTTTGTTCGCTGCAGGGACTGAGGGATTCTGCGGGCAAGAGTATAATTTCGTTTGTCATTTCGGGCATATGGATTCCTCCTATCGATATTTTTCTATGAATCCGGAGACATTCAGCAAAGAAGCAAACACCTTCCAGCATTCCAAGCTGGGCGGAAAATCGGTGCGGCGCTGGTAAGTGCCATCGCTTCTGAGATGAATAACTGCACGGTTTTCATACCTAATGTCATGGCTTTCCTGAGCTCGGATATAAGCCTCTAATTGTACGCCGCAAAGCATAGCCGAAAAGGATGAGGTGGTTTTGAAATCGACCAGCGTATCAATCCCATTTTCTGCACAGCTCATATCTACAGTTCCGGCATACCTAAGCGTTTTATGGTAGGTTCTGCTTTCTGTAGCATAAGGCTTTACGTCAAAGTCTCTCATCCAGGATAAGAAAGCGTTAAAGTACCCTTCAAACTCCGGCTCCACGTCGGTGATGCCAAACTGGACATAGGTGTCTATGGCAGAATGGACAGCGGTGCCGCGTTTCGCCGCATTGTCAAGAACCGCCGTATTGATGCCGTGATAATAAGCTGATCACAAGGGTTTCATCAGCGTCGTGACACTGGGAACCATCAAACCATCCAAATGATAGGTATGATCTGAAGATTCAAAAGTCAGCTCCGGAAATACTTTAATCTCCATTTTCACCACTCCGTTTCTGCGATGCCTTTTACAGCACCATGATTTTCGATCAGAATTTCTGCGGCATTATCTTCGAAGCATTCCAAATGATAAAGCTCGCCGTCAAACTCTATGTATTCCTCGCCGGCAGCTATCGCTTCCCGGCAGTAGGAACAGCGGCCTATCGCCGAAACGGCTGCTGCATTTGGGCAAAGACTGCTGCAGGGCTGCTGCCCGCATTCCTGACACATTGCTGTCCCTCCTTCAGTTTTCATAGGGATTCGGCATAGACCAATCCCACTCTTCCTGCCCGTGATACTCAATCGTAAAATGGTTGTGGCGGCCATCCCCCCAAAAATACAGGTATTCCTGCGGCAAAGTTCGGCCAACGTCTTCCTGTCCGCTCTTTTCTGCCGCCCATCTGTCTAAAACATCCCGAACCAGTTTTTCAATATGTTCCTCGACCGGATTGGCTTCGTTATACCCGTGAAATTGAGCCGAAAAAATTGCACTAGTCCCCAGCTGCAGGAGTAAGGAACAAGGAAATATCAATCTTTGACATTTCACTTATCGCTTTTTCCAACTGTTCTGGGGTACGAATGCCATACTCTTTCTCCAGAAGTTCCTGGAGAAGTTCGACTTTATTGCTGCGGTCCACGGCCCACCTCTTTATGAAGCCTGACTCGCTTCTCGTAAACCAGCTCCAAGGCCTTTATCTTGTTGGCAGCCTGCCTAAGCCGATAGAGGATGGACTCCATTGTTTCCTGCTCGTCCTCATCTATCTGTCCGTCTTCAACGATATCAACAAGCGAATCAGTGATTTCTGGAAGAGATCGAATTGCTGAAAGAAGCTGAAGGGTTGCGGCCTCCAATTCTTTTATCTCCAGCGCATCCATTGTCCGGCAGCCGATGGGACACTGGCGAGAGCAATAATCGTTGCAAAGTTCGGGAGTGTTGTAATACTCGGCCAGAATCAGGATTTCCTCTGGATAGGGGGTAACTGTTCCCAATTCTATGTAGGCGATACGAGTACGGTCAAGGCCTGTCACTTCTGAAGCGCCTTCACGTGAACCGAGCCTGTCATTCCACTTTGCTGCCTCCATACGTGCTTGATACACCACGTTATCAGAAGCTTTCGTCGCTCTTTTAGGCATTTATCTTTTCACCTCGTCATGGTATAATTCCGATAACAGCTTAAATGGTGTCGTTCTTACGAAACGGCAATATCCCATCAAAAAAAATATCGGCGAACTCTGTTTCCGTAAGGGCCAGAGCTTTACTCACCAGAGCTGCTTCCTGCAAGGTGCAGACTCGTTCTCCGCGTTCGCGCTGATTCCACGATATCGAAGATATGCCGACCAACTCTGCCAGGTCAGCCGCACTTTTACCTCGACGAATTCTCGCGCACCTTAGTTCAATGCCGTTCATAATGTCCCCCCTTTTTGGTTTGGTATGACTTCAGTATATCACCCGAAAATGATATTGTCAAGTCAAAAATTTCATTTACGTAAAAAATATTGTGAAATGCTTTGGTTCGCGATATAATAACAATAGAAACGGAAGGTGAACTTATGGCTATGAACTTTTCGCAAAAATTGCGTGACAACCTGCGGCACATTTTGGATATCCGCGGTCATAATCAATCCTGGCTCGCCGCTGAGACGGATATTCCAGAAGCCACTGTGTCGCGTTACCTTAACGGCATACACAACCCAAAGGTCGACTATGTTGCAAGGATGGCAGCAGCTCTTAACACATCTGTGGACTACCTTTTAGGGCTTTCTGCGTCTTCTATCCCGGACAGGCCGCCTTCTCCAGAAATCCTCGCTTTGATAGCCGGGTATGAGAGAGCCGACGCACATACCAAGAAAATGATCTGGATGCAGCTTGAGCTGGTATTGACTGACGAAGAAAAAGCATTGGCTCCGAAGCAGTCTCAAGGGCAGAAAACCGAAGCCGGTCAAGCAGCCGAAAAGGCAATATCATAAATTTGGTAAAAGCACATCCATCGAAACACTGGAAAAGAAACTGCTTAGGGGAACCATGTTCACCGATGTGGATCATATTGAACGCCATGGCCTTGAAGAACTTTACAACCACCTTAGAAGCGGTTTCATGCCACTGGACTTTGAATCCTCCTCCGTAAATGCCGCCGAATCCGGGGCAGAGGTTCAAGAACGCGACCTATTGATCTCTGAGAAACGCAGGCTGGAAAGGGCACTAAACTGGCTGAAATCGCTCTTTCTCTATGGAGAAGATACAATGTCTGAAAAAGACTATCTGATAGAGCGCAAACAGCTAATCGATTCCTTGGCAGAGAAAACAGCTCGGTTAGAGGAATTGGAAGCCGAAACTGCTGCCTCCTTTACAATGTCAGACGAAGAATTTATGGCAAAAGCCAGCTACTTTATCCTAACTCAACAGCTTCAGGACAAACGCTTCGTGGACTATGAAAAGTTCATACGGAAAATTGACCCGCAAATCGTCAAGGAATTTCTCAATTCTATCATTAAAAATTTTTGTATAAAAAACGGGCTTACCACCTCGATTCTCTTTAAAAACGGCCTGGAAATCCGATTTTCTTACAAGGCTCAGGAATAGCAAAAGAGCCCAGAAACCACATGGATTCTGGGTTCTTCAGCTTTTTATGATTGATTCAATTTTCCGTCATACAATAAACATCGCGTCCCCAAAAGAAAAAAATCTATAACGTTCTTTAACAGCCTCTTTATAGGCAGCCATTGTATGTTCATACCCCGCCAACGCCGACACCAGCATAATCAATGTGCTTTCCGGCAGGTGGAAATTGGTGATCAGCCCATCGATGCAACGGAATTCATAAGGCGGATAGATAAAGATTTCAGTCCATCCCTCCGCCTCGCAAATGCCGTCAGGCTGGGCCGCAACACTTTCCAGCGTCCGGCAGCTTGTGGTACCGACAGCAATCACCCGACCGCCCTGTGCTTTGGTCTTTTTAATCAGCTCCGCCGTTTCAGCGGGAAGGTGGTAATGCTCCCGGTGCATCTTATGATTAAGGATGTTATCTTCTTTAACTGGCCGGAAGGTTCCCAGTCCCACATGAAGGGTCACGTTGGCGAACTGCACCCCTTTCGCCTTCAGCCGCACGATTAGTTCCGGCGTAAAGTGAAGCCCTGCCGTAGGAGCCGCCGCCGAACCCGGCTCTCTGGAATAGACAGTCTGATAGCGCTCTTTATCGGTGAGTTTTTCGGTGATATAAGGTGGGAGGGGCATTTGTCCGATTTTGTCAAGGATCGCAAAAAGGTTTTCGGATGGGTCGTACTCAAACCGCACCAGCCGGTTGCCGCTTTCCAACACCGCCAGCACTTCCGCCCGCAGAAGGCCTTCGCCGAAAACAAAACGGCTGCCCTGTTTGGCGCGCCGCCCTGGCTTGACTAAGATTTCCCATTCGTCCAGCCGTTTCTGTTCCAGCAGCAAAAACTCCATCGCCGCACCAGTATCCTCTTTCACACCGTAAAGCCTTGCTGGCAGCACCCGTGAATCGTTGACCACCAAAAGGTCGCCTGGGCGCAAAATCTCTTCCAGGTCGTAAAAATGCCGATGGGCCGCTTCCCCGCTCTGCTTATCCAGCAAAAGCAGCCGCGACTTGTCCCGCCGTTCAAGGGGATGCTGCGCGATCAGCTCTTCTGGAAGGTCGAAATAAAAATCACTTTTTTGCACGCACGTCCCGCCTTTCTTTGTCTAGGATATTATAGTACAAGTCCGACGGGATGTCAAGGAGTTACGAAGTCGCTTTTTGAAGAGAAGTTCAAAGGCTTTTATTCGCCAGGGCGCGCATATGCGCAGCCTGGAAATCCTACTGTGTCGAAAGATTACGTCCCCTATTGACAACCATCCCAAGTATTTGATACAATGGATATATATTGTTTAGGAAAGGACGTACTATGTACCAGCTGATTAAAAAAGAAAACGCTGCCCGCCGCGGCAGCTTTACAACTGTTCACGGCGTCGTCCAGACGCCGGCCTTTATGAACGTCGGCACCTCGGCAGCTATCAAGGGGGGGATTTCCTCCTACGATTTGGTGGATTTGAAATGCCAGGTTGAGTTGTGCAACACCTACCACCTTCATGTCCGCCCTGGCGATGGGCTGATTAAGCGCCTAGGAGGGCTGCATAAATTCATGGGCTGGGAGCGGCCTATCCTCACCGATTCTGGCGGGTTCCAGGTCTTTTCGTTGGCGTCGCTGCGGAAAATTGAGGAAGAGGGCGTGACGTTTGCCTCGCATATCGACGGCCGGCGGATTTTTATGGGGCCTGAAACCAGTATGCAGATCCAGTCAAACCTTGGCTCCACAATTGCAATGGCTTTTGACGAATGCGTCGAAAATCCCTCTACCCATGATTACTCCGCCCGTTCCTGTGCCCGCACCACCCGCTGGCTTGTGCGCTGCAAAACGGAAATGGCGAGACTGAACGCTCTGCCGGATACGTTAAATCCCAAGCAGCTGCTGTTTGGGATTAACCAAGGCTGCGTTTACGACGATCTGCGGATAGCCCATATGCAGGAAATCGCCGAACTAGACCTCGACGGCTACGCGATCGGCGGTCTGGCTGTCGGGGAACCGGCTGAGGAAATGTATCGGATTATTTCGGCGGTAGAGCCTTTCATGCCAGCGGGGAAACCCCGTTACCTGATGGGGGTGGGTACGCCCGGCAATATTTTGGAAGCCGTTTCGCGCGGGGTTGACCTGTTCGACTGCGTCATGCCTTCCCGCAACGCCCGCCACGGCCACCTGAATACCTGGAGTGGCATCCGCAACATTATGAACGCAAAATACGCTGAGGATCTTTCCCCGATCGACCCGGAATGCGGCTGCCCCACCTGTCAAAAATTTTCACGGGCTTATCTAAGGCATCTGTTCAAGGCCAACGAAATGCTGGCCATGCGATTGGCGGTCATGCACAACCTTTACTTCTACAATACGCTGATGGAGCGCATCCGCGAAGCGCTTGACAACGGTGCCTTTGAGGATTTCAAGAAAAAATATGTCGCTCTGCTGGATACCAGGATTTAAGCGGCACGTTATATAGCCAAGGTTTCCAAAAGCCCTCGTCCGTAAGTTCAACAAAGCTGTTCGCTCTGGATGATTCCTACTGCAAAAAAGCGTCGAAAAGCATTCCTAGCTTTTCGACGCTTTTAATGAATAATTGAAGCTCATACGTCAGGAATCGCGAGCCATTACCACAAGGCCGATGGTATCGCTGGAACGGCCCTCTGAATGGATGTGCACCAATTCCAGCGAACTGGTACCGCCTTTTTCTGCCCAACCCTTCCGGCGGCGCTCAATCGTATTCCCGCCTTTAGCAGGAAAAGATTCATCCTCATTGTTGTCGGCCCCGCCATACAGCTCCTCAAGCTCTTCGGACAGCTCGCCATACAGTTCCCTAGCCTTTTTAGAAGGTGCGGTCAACACAAAACTGACAGCCAAAAAGCAGCCTGTACGGTCGAACTGCCATTCGCCCCGCCACTTTTCCCCGCCGAAGAAAAGGCTTTTCATCTAATCGCTGATCTTTGCGCTCTCTTCCGGGGAAAACAGATACTCGTTTCGATACTGCGTCCGCAGCTCGGAGAGGGGCGCGCCCGTCAGGGCCGTGCGCATATCCTGCTGGAGCAGAGTGATGACCTGGGCAAAGGTGGGGGTGCTGTAAGTCTCTTTCTCCCGACGCTTTATATCACACCCGTCTGGACTACGGTAAACGGTCTCGAAAAAGACAATAATGGTGTCACCGATATCCCCATAGATGACTTCCTCCACGGCGTCCCAGGTGAAGTCCCCGGAGACCGCCTCCTCCAGCACGGTACACAGGTTGGAGAGAAACACATTGTAGGACATGGCCTCCCAAGGGGTGAAGTATTTCCGGGAGAAGGCGTCGCTCTCCGGGTCCTCGTTCAGCTCGCCGTCATCTCCAGTCAAAATCTCCAGCGCGGAGTCGCAAACGCTTTTCTGGAACCGGGCAAACTCCTTCTCCCCGCACTTCCCCTCCTGAAAATCCCATAACAATTCTATGGCGATGCCTAAAATCTCTGGGGTGGGTTCTTTGGGAGTCATGTGTTTATAAGAGTTCCACCAACGGGTAAAAATCAGCGTGTGGGCCAAAAGCTGAACGGAAGCAGGCTTGTCTGCGAAGCTCTCTGCCGCATTGTCTCGGAGGTCGTACACAAACTTCACCTTTTCCTCTGAACTCAGAGCAGAAAAGTTGATTTCATAAATAAGCTCCATATTGTTATCCCTTCTTTCAAGTATGAATATCACTTGCTCAGCAAATTCTGATTTATATATTTTACATTGTATATTTATAAGTTATTTCCCACTGGGTACACAATTCCGAAAAGGGAGATTTCTAATTACAGTATAACACAGCTGAATTAAAACGTCAATAGATTTATAATAAAAAAGTGAAATTTTTATATGGAATTTATTCAGTCAAAACCAATCCCTGCAAAGAGTTTGGACTTCGGCTTCCCTTGCCCGCATATCTGCTTCGGTTTCGATGCCGCAGAAATAGCCGCTCCCAGCCATGCCGATGCCCAGGTGGCCGAAAAAGTGCTCGATCCGTTCGACCAGCCGTTGGCACTCCTCTTCGCTCCGGCCAGCGCGCAGCGCCAGCCCATACCCAGTTTTGCCAGCACAGAAATCCTTCCGGGCGGCATTGGTGTCGCAGACCGAGGTACAGCGGTCGACGAAAACCTTCATCTGCCCCGGCATATCCCCCCAATAGGACGGGATGCCGATAACGATACTGTCGGCCCACTGGAAAGCGTCCCAAACCTTCGGCACATCATCGTCTTGCTGGAAACATTCTCCAGTTTTATAGCAGCGTTTACACCCCCGGCAGAAATCCAGCTGCATTCCCCCCAGATGCAGCGTGCGGCAGTCATGCCCCTTTTCAGAGGCAGACTGCCGCACCATCTCAAGAAGCGCCGCCGTCGCACCCGTTGTCTTCGCCCCGCCATTTAAGAACAGAATCTTCATTGCGAGAGGCCCCTTTCAAATAAATTTTTTCTATTATAGCAGACAGCATGGACATTGTCAAGAAAAAATTTACGGGAATACGAGGATACGACGCTTTCTGAAGAAAGCTTGGCAAAGACTTTTAGTCGCTAGGGTACGCGTTGGCACAGATTCAGCCGCCTACTGCGTCGATAGGTTTAACCTCACCAGCCGTCAGTCGTGACGGCATTTTTCCGCTTTTTAGAGAGTATGATCCCTACTGTAGCCCGGTTCCCATGCGTATCGTCGTTATCATAAAGCCTAGATAGGACCAATCGCGTCTCATTATCGTCGCTATACCACCTGCCCCCTTGCTCGTTTATCGCCGATTCTTCGGAGGGATCAGTGATTTTTTCTTTGACATGGGAAGCTTCGCCATACATTTTTTCAAACTCTGCCAAAAGTTTTTTGTAAAGCTTCCCGCTTTTTTGGGTCGTAGTCGACGCGAACAAGCTGATACACCAAAGCTCGTCGTCGTCAAACTGCCACTCAATGCGCCATTCCTCCCCCTCAAAGGGAACGCCTTCCGTCACATAGCCAATTGTCCCCTCGCGGTGGGCGGAAAGGCCCGTGCCTTCCAGCAGCGCGTCTACCTGCTCGACGGTTTCCTCCGCACTGCTGCCCCAGACGACACCAGGATAAGAAAACTGCCCGTCGCTCTGGAACTTGGAAAGGTCAATCAGCGGACTATTTTTGCTGCATCCTGCCAGCGCCATCATAAATATCATAATGGTAAGGCAGACTGCTGTGAATTTGAACCGTTTTTTCATCATCATCCCTAACCCCAATCATCATAAAAGTAATCTTCACAATTGAAAAACAAACAGATTTTGTATCCGATCTCACCCAGCATCGGATACAGAATATATTATTTCTTACAATTTAAAATTCACATCGGAAATCCATCTCGGCAGAAGCCAGTATCTGTCCAACCTTTTCCACAACTGCTATGATACTCCACACAAGGATGTCTAGCATTGGGATCAAGATTCCCCGAATTAATATGGCCACATTCTTGACAAACAAATCCCACATAGCCAGACTCATAAATGATCACTGTACATTTTCCCGAATTGTGAGTATAGTCTTCGCTATAGTAGCGAGATTTCCTACACTTAAGTCTGGTATCAAAGTGACCGTTTACACATCCATAATGTGGAACAATCCCTTCTTTTCCAGAAAGCACATTAGACGCCAAAACATCTCTATCCTGTGCAAATACGCTGGAATTGAAAATCATTGTTGCTGCCATTCCCAGCGAGAATAGGGCTGTAAACATCTTTTTCATAAAGGAACTCCTTTCTGTTATGGGTGAGGATTGGCTTACAACTATAATATACCATATTACTTGAGCTTTGTCAATGATTTTTTTCAAAATCTAGATTTATTTTTATGAAAATTTTCAACCGACTTAATTATTTATACTAAAAGACCCTTTGTCAGGTGAATCGGTGGTTTTTCTCATTTAGCCGCCAAAATTTTATATATAATAGCTAAAAACAGATAACAATTTACATTCCTTTTCCCTGCTGCACTGAATGGCGGCAAAAAAGGTTGAAAATCCGTTGGAATGCGCGTATAATAAAGGCAATCAAAGGGGCGCTGCCCCCGAAAAATGGAGGAACTGGTATGGATTGGAGCAATGACCGCAACCTGACAATGCTGGTTGACTTTTACGAGTTGACCATGGCCAACGGATACCTGGAAATGGGGCTGAAAGACAAACGCGCTGTTTTTGATATGTTTTTCCGCAAAATCCCCGACGGCGGCGGTTTTGCCATCTGTGCCGGGCTGGAACAGGTAATCAATTACCTGAAGAACCTACACTTCACCGCCGAGGATATCGACTACCTGAAGGGCAAAAACCTGTTTTCCGAGGCTTTCCTTAACTGGCTGCGGGACTTCAAATTTAGCTGCGACGTCTGGGCGGTGCCGGAGGGAACGCCTATTTTCCCCAACGAGCCGGTCGTCACTGTCGAAGGCCCGATTATGGAGGCCCAGCTGGTAGAAACGATGGTGCTGCTTTCCGTCAACTTCCAGTCCTTGGTCACGACCAAGGCCAACCGCATCGTGCGGGCTGCCAGCGGCCGCTCGGTCTTCGAGTTCGGTTCCCGCCGTGCCCAGAGCTACGACGCGGCGGTGCTGGGAGCTAGGGCGGCCTATATCGGCGGCTGCAGCGGCACGGCCTGCGCTATCGCCGACCGGGAATACCAGACCCCAGCTATGGGGACAATGGCCCATAGCTGGGTGCAGCTGTTCGATACAGAATACGATGCTTTCAAGGCGTATGCCGAGGTTTACCCGGACAGCTGCACGTTGTTGGTGGACACCTATAACGTGCTGAAATCGGGCATTCCCAACGCCATTCGGGTGTTTAACGAAGTGCTGGCGCCCAAAGGCTTTAGGCCCAAAGGGGTACGCATCGACAGCGGCGACATCGCCTACCTATCCAAAAAAGCCCGCAAAATGCTGGACGACGCCGGCTATCCCGACTGCGGCATCGTCGCCTCCAACTCGCTTGACGAGTATCTGATCCGCGACCTGATTTTGCAGGGCGCCCAGATCAACAGCTTCGGCGTTGGCGAAAACCTGATCACTTCCAAAAGCGACCCAGTCTTCGGCGGGGTCTATAAACTGGTGGCGGTCATGGACGGCGGACAGTACATCCCCAAAATCAAACTCAGCGAGGCTGCCGAGAAAATTACGACGCCCTGTAAAAAGATGCTCTACAGGCTGTACAACAAAGACAGCGGCCAGCCGGTTGCAGATTATATCGCAATGTTTGATGAAAAAGTGCCAGAGTCAGGCCCAATTACCCTCTTCGACCCCATCGACACCTGGAAGGCCAAAACCTTTGACAACGTTTCCATCCGGCCAGTATTGGTGCAGGTTTTCAAAGATGGCCAGTGCTGCTACGAAACGCCCGATATCGAGACGATCAAGGCCCGCTGCCGCGAACAGGTGGACAGCCTTTGGGAAGAGGTCAGGCGATTTGAAAACCCCCACCGCTATTATGTCGACCTGTCGCAGGATCTTTGGACCTGCAAACAGCGGATGTTGGCGGAACGCAAGCTGTAATACTGTAATATATACGCATAAAGCCCCGGCGGCTGGAAGCTCCAAACGCCGGGGTTTTATTGCAGCGGCTAATTTTTGCTAAAAAACAGCATATTACTACAAATCAAAAAGCCCGACAAGCCACCTTGCTTGCCGGGCTGCTTATTTTCAACAAAGCCTGTTTAGCGCACCTTTTACTTAGGGCGGCGCTGATAAGAACCGCGGCGGCTGCCGGTGTCCATCGTCCTTTTCAGATCGGACATCTTCTCATCGCTGCGCTGCATAAAGCGGCTGAGCATATCTTCAAAATCCTTGCTCCCGCTGCTTTCCTGGGGCTGAGGCGGATGGGAAAAATCCCTGCTCTGCTGGAAGGGAGGCCGGCGGTCGCCGCCGTTTTGGCGGGGCTGCCTGGGGCGCGAAGGGCGCTGCTGCTGGGGCTGCGGATCGGCCGCCTGCTTGACTGACAGGCTGATTTTGCCGTCCTCGGCCACATTAAGCACCTTCACACGCACAGTCTGGCCCTGAGACAGATAATCCGTAATCTCCTTGACATAGGTGGGCGCCACCTCCGAGATATGGACCATACCGGTTTTTCCTTCCCCCAGATCCACAAAAGCGCCAAACTTTGTGATACCGGTTATCTTGCCTTCATAGATCTTTCCAATTTCGAGCTGCATATACCTCAGCTGCCTCCTTGTTGTACTACTCTGCTTACTGGTTGCCGGAGGCGTTGTAAAAAACTTTCTCATCCGGAAAAATAAGCCCCAGTTTTTCCCGGGCCATGCGAATGATATAGTCCCTATTGGTGCCCTGGTCCAAGATCGCCCGCATTTCGTTATTGATCAGGACCTGGTCGTCATACTGGGCCTCCAGCGTTTCCAACTGCCTGCGGTAGGAAGAAATATCGACCTGGAGCATCAGCGCTGACGCCGCCAGATAGACGGTCAGGGCAGCCACCGCCACGTTGAAGATACGGTTAATTTTGCTGCGTTTCCCGCTCATAACGGCTTTCCCCTTTCCCTGCCTCAAGCTGTCTGCCGACGGGACAGATAAACCCTGCCGCGGCCGGCGTTACGTTTTAACCGTAACCATCCAGGGACCGCCCCATCTGGAATGTCCCTTAGAATTATTATACAGCAAAACGCCCCTGCCTGCAAGGGAAAATTTTGTAGAAACTGCCATTTGCGGAAATTTTGGCGTTCTGTCTGAATGGATCCCGCTATTTTGCGGTAATATGCCCAAATAATCGACGCACAAACTGGCTGAAAAAAGCGCCGATCCGGCCAAAAAAGCGCCGGACGCTTTGGGTAAGGGCCTTTCCCGCCCCATAGACCAGCGAACCGACCGTTCCATAATAGAGGATAAAGCCCAAGGCGCACCCCACTACCACGAATAGGCGCAGCTGCCCGTTACAGAGCCGCAGCGTGAACTTGAAAAGCAGCGCCGCGGCAGCTAGGCAGAAAAGGCCGTCTTCCAAAAACACCAGCCGCCTGCCGACGGGGAAAACCAGCCGTGCCAGCCGGAAGCCGTCATAAAGCACGCCAATCACGCCGCCCAGCACCACGGCTTGCAGAAAAATCCATGTCGCCGCAGAAATCCCCCATCCCCCCTATCGGAACAGGCCGGCAAAAAAGCCGCCCCTGTTTTTCTGGTCTTCCGAATAAACGAGGGAATCGACCTCGCCTTCCAGCGCAAAGTCGCCGGTCTCAACGCTGAAGCCGCTGACCCGCAGCGACCGCCCCTTGATCACCAGCCGTCCCAGCGAGGTGAACAGCACCACCGTCGATTCATCAAAACAGTCCACATCCTGCACCCCCGAGACCGAAAGCCGGCCCCGTTCCTCCAAAATCAGCTGATGAGGCTGTTTGAAGCTCTTTTCCTCCTGCATATCCATCCGTCCTTTCTCTGTCACAGAAAAGATATGCGGCAGACGGGCCGTTTATGCTCAGCTTAGCAGCTCATACTGCTGGGAAGCGGTCTCCTTGGTAGAAAATTCCGATACCGTCAGCACCCTGGCCTTGATAGGGCGGCCAATGCCAATCTCAATGATATCCCCAACCTTAACGTCGTAAGACGCCCGGGCAGGCTTGCCATTAACCAGTACCCGTCCGGCATCGCAGGCTTCGTTGGCGATAGTACGGCGTTTGATAAGCCTTGTCACCTTTAGGTATTTGTCCAGCCGCATAGCGTATGACCTCCTTAAAATTCAATAAAAAGAAAAGAGGCCCATCCCCCTGCAAGGCCGCGGCGGAGATGCCAGCCGCCGCCAACGCCGGACGAAACGCCCGACAAGCCTTGACAATGGGGATGAGGCCTTTGCATTAGGCCTTATTTCTTTGCCACAGCATCCTTGAGGCCCTTGCCAGCCTTAAAGGCGGGCACTTTGGAAGCCGGGATCTCAATCAGTTCATGGGTAGAGGGGTTTTGGCCGATCCGGGCGGCACGGTCGCGGACCTCAAAGGTACCGAAACCCACCAGCTGAACCTTATCGTCGGCAGCCAGCGCCTCAGTGATACTGTCAAAAACAGCCGAAACGGCCTGCTCGGCATCCTTCTTGGACAGATTGGTTTTCTCTGCCACGCTGCTGATCAAATCGCTCTTTGTCATAAAAATTATCCTCCAGTTTTGATTATCCATAAACGCCCAAAGCGGCGTTTATCAGCTATTTTCCTTGGCCTTCCCCCAAAGCGCAGCGCGCTCCTCATCGGAAAGTGCCGCCATATCCTGCCCAGCTTCCCGGGCCATGGCCTCGACTGCCCGGAAACGGGCAATGAATTTCTCACAGCTGAAGCTTAACGCTTCCTCGGCGTCCTCCCCCAGATGGCGGGCAAGGTTGGCGCAGGCGAACAGCAAGTCGCCCAGCTCCTCTTTGGCCTGGGGCTTATCCCCCCTGCCGACAGCTTCGGAAAGTTCGGCCAGCTCAGCCCGGACATCTGCGAAAGCGGCCTCTAGGGAGCCAAAGCAGAACCCCGCCTTAGCGGCCCGCTTGGCGACCTTCTGGGCGCGCATCAGCCCAGGGTAGACCTTAGGCACCAGCTCCAGCGTCTCAGTGTAGGACGCAACGCCCTTCTTTTCGTTTTTAATGGCTTCCCAGTTCTGCAGCAATTCGCCCAAAGAGCTGACTGTTACATCGCCGAAAACATGGGGGTGGCGGACAATCAGCTTTTTACAGATGTCGCTGACCACATCCTCCAGCGCGAACCGGCCCTCCTCTTCCTCCAGCCGGGCATGGAACACCACCTGCAGCAGCACGTCCCCCAGCTCCTCCCGGAGCAGGTCGGCATCGCCAAGATCAATGGCTTCCACCGCCTCATAGGTTTCCTCAATGAAGTCCCGGCGGATGCTCTGGTGGGTCTGCTCCCTATCCCAAGGGCAGCCATCCTTGCCGCGGAGGATAGCAACAATCTGTCGAAGATCCTCTATCGTGTATCGCTCTTTTACAGGGTAATCCGGCATCGTTTTTATCCTCCCGCACGAAAATAATGGTTACCTATACATTTTACCCCAAACAGTGGTATTTTGCAAGTAGTTTTGCAAATTTTTCTCCGCCAGGCAGCATAATTATATCGTCGCGGCAGAGCGCCTTTGTCAGAAGCAGCGCCAACAGGTAGACCATCGCTGCAAAAGCCACTGCCAGCAGGGTCAAAAGCCGTTCCGAGACAATACCGGTCAGCAGGCTGTACACCCCCCAAGCTGAAAAGCCGCAGAGGAATCCGCAAAGGAGCGGTTTTGCCAATAGCCGCATAAAAGAGAAGCGGATATGGGTGACTTGTTTGATGCCGCGGATGGACAGGATGAGGATCACTACATAGCAGGCCCCCGTACCGGCTGCGGCGCCGTTGACATTGACGGCGGGGATGATCGTGATCATGTTGACCCCCAGCTTCACCGCCATGCCTGCCAGCATATACTTGGGCGGCAGCCCGACCTCCCCCAAGCCCTGCAGCACTGCAAACAGCGGTACTGTCAGCCCTAAAAAGACCAGCGAAAGCCCCTGCCAGCTCAGCACCCCGGAAGCAATTGCCACCTCGGCCGCCATTTTGGGGTAGAGCAGCGCCAAGATGGGCTTTGCCATAAAGAAGATGCCAAAACTTGCCGGTGCAGCGATCATGCTGGTCATCCGTACCACCGATTCGATGTTGACCCGCGTCCCTTTGCGGTCGCCTGACGACCAGCAGGTCGCCACGTTGGGCAAGGCGCTCTTGCCGAAGATGCTCGTAAAAGCCGGTACCAGATTAAAAACGGACAGCGCATAGCCACTGTAGGAGCCAAAGACGAAGTTGGCGGCCTCGCCGCTGCCGGCCGCCATCACCTCGGCCGGGATCAACTGCGAAAAGATTTCGGCCATTGCACTGGGGAACTTGCGGAAGGCCACTTCCAAGCAGTTGATGATGGTGACAGTGTCTACCGCCTGGGCTACGTTCATGACAATCGACCCCAACGAAATAGGGATGGCGATTTTGACGAGCCGCACCAATAATACCTGGCTGCGCATCGCCCTCGGCGAGTATTTCAAATCCTCTGGTGTGACTTCGTCGCCGCGGAAGCGGTGCCGCAGCAGCAGGAAGACCGTCCCGACCAGCGTGCTCAGCGTGACCCCCAAAATCGCGGCGGCAGAAGCGTAAGGCGCGGCAGCCGCTGTGGCCTCAGCCTCATTGCGGCACAAGACCCCGAAGACCTCTTTCCCCGCTTCAAACTGGGCATTGCCGTACATCACGACCAGCACCGAAAGGCTCAGTCCGAACACCAGTTTTGCCACGACCTCGACAATCTGCGACACCGCCGTCGGGGTCATATTGCGCAGCCCTTCGTAGTAACCGCGGTAGGCCGACATCATGCAGCCGAAAAAGATTGCTGGGGCAATCGCCAGCACGCTGAACAGCGCGCCAGGGTTGCCGGCAACCGTGACATAGACCTTTGAAAAGGCAGCCATCAAAACAGTACCGGCAAGGCCCATAAAGAAAAACAGCTTGACGGACAGGTCGTGGATGCGGCGGATATCCCGCCACCGCCCGCGGGCAGCCTGTTCGGCCACCATTTTGGCGATCGCTGTAGGCAGGCCGGCGGTGGAGAAGGCGTAAACCATAGTAAAAACGTTATAGGCTGTGTTGAAATAGCCCATGGCACTGCCGTTTAGAATGTTCCCCAATGGGATTTTGAAGACCGCCCCGATCAGCTTGACAATCAGCATCGACGCCGTCAGCACCGAAGCCCCCCGCAAAAGGTTCTGCCCTTTGCTCTTTTGCAATACCACCACTCCCCACCGTCCCCCAGAGGGCTGCCGCCCTGGGGCGAATAACAAACGAAAATCCGGGAACGAATGCAGAAAACGCCGTTTTCGTACATCCGTCCCCAGACTACATCCCTTTCCGCAGGCGGAAAGGAACAAAGGCTCAGGCTTTACCGGCCTTCATCATTCCTCTGTCTTCTCCGTCTCTTTTTCCCCATCCGCGCCGCAGGTATTTTGGCAGTTTTCCTCGCAGCAAGGCTTTTCGCTTTCACAGCAGGGCTCCTCGCCCTCGCAGCCGCAGTTCTCGGTTTCCCCATCGCATCCGCATCCGCAGGGGACGGGGGCTTCCTCGGTCTCCAGCTTCGCGCCGCACTTCATGCAGAAGACGGCCTCCTTGCTGTTCTGCGCGCCGCAGGCGGCGCAGATCTGGCGGTTCATCCGCTGGTTGATCTTGTCGTCCACCACAGCCAGCGCTGCCTTCACTTCGGTGATTTCCTCAGCCAGCGAATCTACCAGCTCTTTGTTTTCGTACTCGCTGTTCATCATTTCATAGACGGCGCGGCCCAGCTTCTCATAAAGAGATTTCAGTTCGCCCGCCAGCTGTGCGCTCTGGTATTTGAGCTTGGAGAGTTCCACCATTTTATCGGTCTGTTGTTCCGCTTTGCCAACGACTGATTTCGCCGAGGCAATGAGTTCATCCAAAAATCCCATTGTTGCTACCATCCTTTCTGACCGGCGGCTTTACCGCCTCCGATATTGCCATTATACTCGAATTGCGGCGAATATTCAAGGACAAATTGTGAATGCGCCGCAAAGTTTTTCCTGATTGAAATTGAATTTTCCCGCAAAACTGGCTAAAACGCCTTAATCCTCGCCGCCAAGAGGCAGGAATTCCCGCATCAGCGAATCGGCGGGGATCCCTTTTACAGCTACTGCCGGCAGCCCTTCCAGGGCCTCCAGCAGCCGCCCTGCCGCCTCGCCGCAAACGCGCGAGCCTTGTAAGGGGGCAAGCATCGGTTCCAGCACCGGCTTATAAAGCATCGGTTCATAGAGGTGCAGCGAATCGATCCAATAGTCCGCCTCCGTGCGGAAAGGGCGGATATAGCGTTCCTCCCCGGCTACCACGTTGCCCCACATTCCCAGCGTCGCCGCCGGCGGGCAGGCGCGGAAGTTGCTGTCGCGGATGATCCGCCGCATCAGCCGCGCCTCCCTAGTATTCAGGATACGCTGCCCGCCTAGGTAATATTCGGTTTTGATGGAAATATAGAGCTTCATGGTTCCTTTGAAAAAAGGCCGTTTGCAGATCATCGGGTTTAGGGCATGGATGCCTTCAATGATCACCGCCGTGCGGCTGTCAAAGACCAGCGGCCGCCGGGTTTTGCTGCGCTGCCCCACAGAAAAGTCGTAGATGGGGAATTCGCAGCGCCCCTGTCCCGTCAGTTCGGACAGACAGCGCTCCAACTCGGCCAGGTCCACCAGTTCCGGGTCCTCTAAATCCTGGGTACCGTCGGGCAGATACTTAGCCAGCTGCCGGTCGACGAAAAAGTCGTCAAGCGACACTGCAATAGTGCGTATCCCCCGCCTCATCAGTTCCGTCTCCAGGTTCAGCGACGTCGTTGTCTTCCCGGAACTGCTCGGCCCCGCCAGCAAAATATGCGGGTTCTGCTCAAAGCCCTCGCAGAACCGGTCGGCCACCTCGGCGATCTGGCGGCGGTAGCGCTCCTCCGAAATCCGGACTAGCTCCTCTGGACGCTCCTCCGCTAGTTTTATAAGCGCTTCCAGCTCTACTCTTTTTTTCTCATCTGTTACCATTTCTCCACCTCTTTTTGGGGTTGCCATGCGCCTTCAGAGAAGGGGCGGCGTGACAGCCAAATTTATATTTCCAATGCTAAGCAGCGTTTTTACCCGTTACAGAATATCATAACGGAGATATCCTTTTCTGTCAAGCAGAAAAGGACAGTTTTTTCCAGGGTTTAGTTGCCAAGCCCAGCGAGCAGCGACGCAAGCGCCCGCTTCCTCGCCAGTATATCGTCAAACTGGGTCACATATTCATAGGGGTATTTGTAATTGAACGCCCGCTCAATGCGGCCGGGCAGCACCACCTTTGTCACTGCCCCCGCCCCCACGGCGAGGATCGTCTGCACCTCCTCCATAATGTAGACGTTATAGCGCCCCGCCTTGCCAGGTTTGGCATAGCCGACATTCTCTAGGTTCCCTACCGAGTTTTTCTGCCGATAGAGGTAATAGGGCTGGTAGCCTGCCGCCGACAGCCGCGCCCGCGCGTAGTCCACCATCTGCTGTACCGCGCGGTAATCTTCTGCCCGATGGCCGTCGGCAAAAAGCGCCGATGAGCGCTTAATGGCCAATGTATGGACAGTCACATTTTCCGGCGAAAGGGCCGCCGCCTTGTCAATGCTGCGGCAGAATCCTTCGACTGTTTCGCCGGGAAGCCCAGCGATAAAGTCCATATTGATCGCGTCAAACCCAACTTCCCTGGCAAGCCGGTAGCTGCCGATAACCTGGGCGGCGGTATGCGCCCGGCCAATTTTTTGGAGCACCTCATCGGAGAAGGTCTGGGGGTTGATGCTGATCCGCCCAGCGCCCGCCTCTTTGATGACAGCGAGCTTCTCAGCGTCGATGGTGTCGGCGCGGCCCGCCTCGATGGTGTATTCTACCTTTTCTGACAACGGGAAACAGGCTTTGACGGCTGCGCAGACCTCCCGCAGCTGCGCGGCGGTAAGGCTGGTGGGCGTACCGCCGCCAATGTAGACGCTGCGCAGGAAAAGCCCGGCGTTACGGGCTATTTCGGCTGTAAAGTAAATCTCCTTTACAAGATGTTTCAGGTATTTCGGCACCAATTCCAACGCCTTTTTCTGGGTGATGGCATGGGAGACAAAAGAACAATAGCTGCATCGGCTGGGGCAGTAAGGGATGGAGATATAAAGGCTGAAGTCCCTTGGGTGCAAGGCAGCCAAGATGGGACGCTGCACCTGGGCGACCTCTATTGCAAGGCGGGTCTTCTCTGGCGCGGCATAGAGGTTTTCCGCAAGTTCCCGGCAGATCCCTTCCTCCTCCATGCCGGCGTCCAGCCGCTCGGCAGCCCATTTGACCGGCCTCACCCCAGTGAGGATGCCCCACTTGGGCGTGATACCGGTGTGGCTTTGCAAAATCCGATAGAGAAGCCGCCCGAGTTCCAGCTCGCATTCACCGTCGGGAGCTTCCCCCGAAAGCCTGCTTTCCAGATCCTGCAAAAAATCCCCAGACTGCACAGATACTTTCAGCAGCGTTTCCCCATCGGCATATTGGCGGAAAATCCATATCCGGTCGCCGCCAGGCAGCGTGTCCGGCTCATAGCAAAAATCAAAACGCCGCAGTGGAAAGAAAAGCCTGGCGATATTTTCCATCTCATATTTAAAGCTGTTGCCGCTAAAGCAGATCGTCATAGTCAGTCCTCATGTAAGGGTTCTGGAAGCGTTCTTCCTGTAAGGTAGTCGCCGGACCGTGGCCGGGGTTGAGGATATAATCCCCTTCTATCGCCGCCAGTTTTTTCACCGAGCGGGAAATTTCCGGATAACTGCCGCCATAAAGGTCGGTGCGGCCGATGCCCTGCTTGAAAATGGTGTCGCCGGTAAAAATCACTTTGCCGGCCAAATAGCAGACACTGCCTTTGCTGTGGCCAGGGGTGTGGATCACCCGGATTCCCCGTTCGCCAAAGAGGATGATTTCGCCATCGGAGAGCAGCCGGTCGGCTTTGGCGCTGTAACCCTCGCCGGCAATTTCAACGGAAAAGTTCTTGGCTGGGTCAGCTAACATTTCGGCGTCGGCCTCATGGATCAGCACTTGGGCGTCGGGGTACCACTCCTTCAGCTGGTTCACAGCGCCCATATGGTCATAATGGCCGTGGGTCAGCAGGATCAGGCTAGGGGTCTGGCGGTCAAGCTCCAACGCCCGGCGCAGCTTATCCGGCTGCGCGCCTGGGTCGATAATAGCGCACTCCGAACCGCCGTCGGAAAGCAGGTAGCAGTTGGCGGAGAGCATCCCCACCGGGATTGGGGTAACCTTCATAGCTGTTCACTCCTTCTGGCGGCGGGGACGCTTTAGGTCCCCGCTGTCCAGCAAAATGGTAATCGGCCCGTCGGCCGTCATCGCAATCTCCATGTGCGCGCCGAACCTCCCCGTCGCCGTCGGGATGCCCAACTGCCGCAGGGTATCAGCGTAAAGCAGGTAAAGATCCTCTGAAAAGGGAGGTTTTGCCGCTTTGGCGAAAGAGGGGCGGTTGCCCTTGCGGCAGTCGCCGCCTAGGGTGAAGTTGCTCACCACCAAAACGCTGCCCTTGATATCCTGAACGGACAGGTTCAGCTTATCGTTTTCATCGGTGAAAATCCGCAGCTTGGCAGTCTTTTCCGCCAGCAGCCGGGCGTCTTCCTCGGTGTCGCCCTCCACCACGCCGCAGAGCGCCAAAAGCCCCCCGGCAATCTCGCCGGCCAGTTCCCCGTCGGCCTTGACGGCTGCCGCGCTGACCCGCTGTAAAACAAGTTTCATAATCCTCCCGCCTTTTCATCCGGCCGCAGCCTGGAACATCCGCAAAAACGTCAATCGCTGCAAATCATCCCGTTCTGAAACCGCATATTATCTGAAGCCAGCGCTTTGCGCAGGTACTTCCATTTTGTCCCCCGCGGCTTCTTGTAAAACCGCATAAAATAAAGCAGAATGTCATAAAGCGCCTGCCAATCTTCCGTCTTATCTTCCTCTGGAAGGTAGCGGTAAACATAACCGCTCTGGGAAGTGCGGGCATCAAAATAAAGGTCAAAATGGCCTTCTTTAAAGTCGCATTGCATAATGGTCGCTTGCTGGCATCGAAGCAGCAGCCGTGTGACCTCCCCTGCCCGCGCCTTTTCCAAAAGGCCCGCCAAAATTTCCGGATAGTCATCCCGGTCCTTAGTCTCAATATTTTGAGCGGTACGGCTCCCGTCCGGCCCCCAGGCAAAAACCTGTGCGGGACGCCCAGGGATATACCTCAAAGGGGTAAAGCCGGCAGGGTCTATGGAAAGGGCGCTGCCCTTCTCCACCAAAAAATTATAAAGGTAGGTGTAAGGCAGCTCCCCTGCAACATAATCGCTGGCGTCGTCAAAGGCGTGCTGAAACTGCTCCAGCGCAAGAGCCGCCGCTTTTAGCTCCCGGGAAAATTTTACCGGGATAACCCAACAGACAAACCTGTCAAATTGGGCGGTATCCACGCCATGGGCAGCCAAACTCAATATAGGGTTGGAACTGATACCAGTATACCACAGGTTATCTTGGCACAGCGCCTCTAAGCTTCCTTTGCTAAGGAAGCTGTAACGCTGAACCAGATTTCCCTTCAGCTTTTTGAGAGAAGCTTTGCACTGATAATTCCTCAGCTCCTCCGGATCAGTGACAAACCACATGGCCATTACCTCCTGTCCGCATGGATAATACAGCTGCCGCTGTCCACATCTGCGGGCTAAGCTGCGTGCAGCCGTCACTTACGGGAAACAACGCAGAAAGAGTTGCCGTCGGGATCCTGAAGCACCACATAATCCGCGCCGGCTGGGTAGAACCACTCCTTACGGGTAGCCCCAAGCGCCAGCAAACGTGCCACCTCGACGTCCTGGTCGTCGGTAAATAGGTCGATATGATGACGGCGGGCTTTCGGCGAGGAAACCTTGCTTAACGACAGCTGGATCCCTGTCCCTTCCTTCGGAACCAGAATGGCCCAGTCGTCCGAAGCAGGATACTTCAGCTGATAATGCAGCGCTTCGCTCCAGAAAGCCACTGCGCGGGGGACATCCTGCACCCCCCAGACAATCGCGCCAACCTCCAACAAAACAAGCCCCCCTTTCATGCTTATGCCGACATACCGGCCAGCTGTTACTTTCCGGTGCGTTCGACAGAAATAACGCTGGAAATTTTCGCCAGCTTTTGGATGATTGTCTGCAAATGCTCTTTGCCTTGGGTACCGATCGTGATCGTGATGGCCGCGTTGCCATTTTTCAGCTCGCGGGCGTTGACCTCATGGAGCGGTACCCGCATATTGGCCAGCGCCGTACTCACATCCACAAACAGCATATTGCGGTCGTGGGCAATCACCTCCAGCGTCGCTCTAAACTGCGCTGGGGTGTTGTCGGCCCAGCGCACCTTGACCCAGCGTTCCCGCTGGATTACGTCGTTCATCGATGAAATTGCGTTAGGGCAATCCTTTTTGTGCACTGAAACCCCATAGCCGCGGGTGATAAAGCCGACAACATCATCCCCTAGCAGCGGGTTGCAGCATTGGGCAAGCTTATATTGGCAGTTTTCCAACCCCTCGACCAGGATGGCGCTTGAGTTCTTTTTGCCTGGCGTCGTCGCCACCAGCGGCACCTCGTCGGCAATCGACTGAGGGCCTTGTTTGGCCTTCATCAGCTTGACGTAATCTTCTTTGATCCGCGGCATCATCCGCGAAAGCAGGATGCCGCCGTAGCCTATCGCCGCATAAAAATCGTCAAGGGAATCCTTATGCTGGCGGCGGGCCAGGGCGTCCATGAATTGGGTAAATTCTTCCTCGTTTTCAAAATGGATGAAATTGCGCCGGAATTCCTTATCGATTTCCGCCTTGCCTTCGGCGATATTTTCATCGCGGCGTTCCCGTTTGAACCAGCTGCGGATTTTGGTGCGCGCCTCGCTGGTCTTGGCGATTTTGAGCCAATCGCGCTTGGGGCCGGCCGTGGGGCTTTTAGCGGTTAAAATCTCAACAATCTCGCCGGTTTTGACCTGATAGTCCAGCGACACAATCCGCCCATCTACCTTCGCGCCGGTCATCCTGTTGCCGACCGCCGTGTGGATGGCATAGGCAAAGTCGATAATCGTCGACCCCACCGGCAGGGTCTTGACGTCCCCTTTGGGGGTGAAGACGAACACGTCGTCCACCGACAGGTCGTTTTTGATGGTTTTGACCACGTCTTCCGCTTCGGAATCCTGCTGCGACTCCAAAAGCTGGCGGATCCAGGCCAGCCGCGCTTCCAGCTTATCCTTGCCCTGCAGCCCCGCCTTATATTTCCAGTGGGCCGCGATGCCGTATTCGGCGGTATAGTGCATATCCCAGGTGCGGATCTGCACCTCAAAAGGGATCGCTTCACGGCCAAGGACGGTAGTATGCAGCGACTGGTACATATTGGGCTTGGCTATGGCGATATAGTCCTTAAAGCGGTTGGTGACAGGGGTGAACATATCGTGCATAATCCCAAAAACATTATAGCATTCAATAATGGTGTCGACAATAATCCGCACTGCGTAAATATCATAGATTTCTTCGAACTGCCGGCCGGCCATATAGACCTTGCGGTAGATGCCGTAAATGCTCTTGATGCGCCCGGAAATTTGGGCCTCTATGCCATACTTTGCCAGCTGCTCGGAAATCCGTTTCTGGACGTCCTGGATGAATTTATCCCGCTCGGCTTTCCCCATTTCCAGTTGGTCCTCAATCTCCTTATAACCGATAGGGTCAAGGTAGCGCAGAGCTAAGTCCTCCATCTCGTCCTTAACGCTGCGGATGCCCAGCCGGTGGGCAATCGGCGCGTAAATCTCCATGACCTCCAGCGACTTAGAACGCTGCTTTTCAGGGGTCTGGAACATCATTGTACGCATATTGTGCAGCCGGTCGGCCAGCTTGATGATGACCACCCGGATATCCTCGTTCATTGCCAGCAGCATTTTGCGGACGTTTTCGGCCTCCTGCTCCTCGCGGGTGGACAGCGGCACCTGACCCAGCTTGGTAACGCCGTTAACCATCAGCGCCACTTCGCTGCCGAATTCCTTGCGCAGGGACTCCAGGGTCACGTCGGTGTCCTCCACCACGTCGTGCAGCAGTGCCGCGCAGATACAGTCGGTATCCATCCCCAGCCCAATTAGGATAATTGCCACCGCCACAGGGTGGCAGATATAAGGGTCGCCGGATTTGCGCAGCTGGCCGCCGTGGGCTTCCTCGGCAATATGATAAGCCCGTTCAATCCGGGAAAGGTCGTAGTTTTTCTCATTTTCCCGCAGGGCGGCCATCAGGTCGTCGTAGGTCTGGATTTGATTGGCCAAGGTTTCTACCCCCTCATCTGCCGGATGGCCGAAAGGATGGCGGAATCTTCAATATCCACCTTCCCTGAAACCGGCAATATTTCTATGGACGACAGGTCGGGCGCAAGGGCTATCAGCGCCTTTTCCTGCAAAATATCCAGCGCCAGCCGGTATTTGCAGTAGTTCATCGCCGACGCGGCTGCCGAAAGGTAAAAAAGGTCAAGATGAAGCTTGGCCCCGCCCTGCTGCCGCAGCAGCTTGTAAAGCGCGCGCAGCTCGTCGACAGAAGGCTCGGCAATGGCGGCAATTTTCGGCGGCGCCTTTTCCCCGCGGCGGATCTTCTCATAATAGAAGTTGGCGTTTTCCATCTTATCCGCCGCAAAGCCTGTTGGCCGGATATCTTTCAGCCGGACGGAAATGCCCCGGCTGCCGCGGTATTCGTTCTCTTCCAGCGTCACCAGCATATCCACCCGGCTGCCCGCCTTATAGATAAACTGTTCGGCGCGGGTCTTAAAGCAAACCACAAACACTGGCTTGCCGTCAAAATTGGCTTTGAGTTTCAGGTGCTGGCCATTCCCCATCGGGATCAGCTGTTCGATTAGGCAGTCCCGCATTAAGAACACCGGCTGGGGGCTGCCCTCACCGAACGGCTCTAGGAAGCAAAGCTCTTCCACGGTTGAAAGGCTTAGCTCGCTGCCCCGCAGCTCATAGTCGATGCGGATGGTTTCCCGCGGCATCCGGTCGTAATTCTGAGCGGCATAGGCATTGATTGCCCTAGAGAATTCTTCAATCCTGTTTGCCTGCAAGGTTACGCCGGCCGCCGCCGCATGGCCCCCGTAGCGCTCCAGCAGGCCGCTGCAGGCCGACAGGGCCTTAAAAAGCGAGAATTCACCGACGCTGCGGCCGGAACCGACAGCCATCTCCCCCTCAATCGAGAGGATGAAGTTCGGTTTGCCATACAAGGAAGCAATCCTTGAGGAAACAATCCCCACGATGCCGTGGTTCAGGCCCTCCGCAGCCAGCACAAGCACCCGGGAGAGCAGCAGCGACGGGTTCTCGGCAACCAGCGCCGTCAGCTTTTGCAGGATCTCTTCCTCTTCCTCTTTGCGCCGGGTGTTGAGCTGGTCAAGCTGCGCCGCCAGCTCTGCCGCCGCCTCGTCATCCTCGCAAAGCAGCAGCTGCGCCGCCAACTCTGCGCTTCCCATCCGCCCGGCAGCGTTGATCCGCGGCACCAAGCCAAAGGCGATCCGCTGGGCTGTCAGCGGCTTCCCGTCAAGGCCGCTGACAGCCAAAAGCTCCCGCAGGCCAGGGCTGTCGCTGTAGGGCAGGCGTTCCATCCCAAATTGTACCAGCGTGCGGTTCTCGCCGGTCAGCGGCACCACGTCGCCGATGGTCGCCATCGCGGTCAGCGCCCCGAAATCCTCCATCGCCGCCGCATAGTCCCCGCCTTCCATCGCCGCAATCAGCTTGAACGCTACCCCGGCCCCGCAGAAATGGCGGTAGCCTTTCTGGTAGTCCCTGCGGTGGGCGTCTACGACGGCGACGGCCCGCGGCAGGGTCTCGCCCGGCTGATGATGGTCGGTAATCAGCAGCTCCATTCCCAAGGAGGCGGCGTATTCCGCTTCTTCCAAGGCCGAAATTCCGTTGTCCACTGTCACAATCAGCGAGACGCCTTTCTCATGGAGGGTATCCAGCGCCGCTCGGTTCATGCCATACCCCTCCCCAAGGCGGTCGGGGATGTACCAAATCACGTCTGCGCCCATCGACAGGAGGTAACTGTAAAGCATGACCGTCGCTGTGACGCCGTCGCAGTCATAATCGCCGTAAACGGCAATACGTTCCCCTGTCCCTAAGGCTTCTTCCAGCCTTGCCGCAGCCTTTTCCATATCCGGCAGGGCAAACGGGTCGCCTAGCTCCCCGCCGCCGTTTATCATGTCTTCAATCTCATACGGGCGGAGCCCGCGCGAAACTAAAATCCCTGCGGCGGCGGCAGAAAGGCCGTAGGCTTTTTGGATGGTTCTGCTTTCCTGCGGGTTGGGTTTGGGATAAATCCAGGTTGAAAAGAGCATCGCGGCCTCCAAGATGACAAAATCCATTCCTGCACACAAAATGCGCAGGCTGGTCCTTTGCCTGCTAAAAGTGCCCCCGTGTCCCGGTCGGCAGCACAGGCGTCAATAAACTATAGATTTTTATTATACCACTTTTTCTGGGAAATTTCAATATCAGAGCGGGCGTCTGCGGCAAATTTCTGAATAAAATTTTAAAAAAAGAGTCGCGCACCAGCCTTTTGTGTCCTTTCCAGGCGGACTATCCGTTCCTAGTCTCGTCCAGATAGGTCGCCATCAGGTCGGCTGCATGGAGCAGCACCGCCAGCGGATGCTGTTCGTAGGCCTTGGAAATGCTGTAGTCCCCAGGCTTACTGTCAAAACCGCCCATATGGTAGCGGATGGCAATCGCTTCGTCAATCCCCAGCCGCATAAAGCGTTCGATAATGAAGACGCTTTTCTCGCCGTGGCCATAGGGCAACAGCTCATCCACTGTGTAGAAGGGGCGCTGCTCCCAATTCCCGTCGACTTTGACGTTACGCAGTTCTTCCTTGTAATAGTTGACCTTGCACAAATCGTGAAGCAGACCGCAAATCGCCAGCGTTTCATCGGAATAAGGCGGATCTTCGGGATACTCCGCCTTCATCAGCGCCGCCAGCCGCTGGTAAACGTTATAGCTGTGGACCATCAGCCCGCCGGAAAAAGCAAGGTGGAAACGGGTGCTGGCCGGCGCAGTAAAGAAATCGCTCTTTTCCATCCATTCCAGCAGCTTTTCCGCGCCTTTCCGCTGAATTTTCTGCTGATATAGGGCCACAAACGCCTCTTTTGTCAATTCTGCCATAATAAATCGCCCCTTCTATGATGATGTCAAGCTTTTGCTTTCTATATAGTATAGCAAAAGCT
Organism: Oscillospiraceae bacterium; assembly: GCA_022793675.1. GTDB lineage: Bacteria > Bacillota > Clostridia > Oscillospirales > Ruminococcaceae > Faecivivens. The sequence continues at coordinate 54,168 of JAAWDH010000048.1, read as the reverse complement.
TTCCCTTTTTGCAAGACGGGGAGTACGGATCGCTTTCTGAAGAAAAGCTCAAGTTTAGCAAAGCTAAACTCAAAGACTTTTATTCGCCAAGATGCCTGTTTGCCTTCAAAAACCGCCTCCTGCGTCGAGAAATCCCGCTTTTTAAATTGCGGCCTTGACAAGTGAAAAGAGTCATGCTATAATATTGTTAAACGATATTGATTCATGATATTGTCTGACGATAATTAGAAGGAGGGATGCCCAGTGGCCAAAAAGCCGCTGGAACTGCTCACGGAGAGTATGTTCTATACCCTAATGGCGCTGCTGAAAACCGAGCGCTGCGGCATCGAAATTACGGCTTTTATCGAAAGGAAAACTGGCGGGACGCTGAAAATTGGGCCTGGGACCCTTTATACAATCCTTGCAAAGTTTGAGGAAGTCGGGTACATTGAGGAAACCAAGATTGAGGGCCGCAAACGCACCTACCGCATCGCCAGCCGCGGTCTTGCCGCCTACCGCGACGAGCTTGCAAGGCTGCGGCGCTGCCTTGGCGACGCCGAAAAGGAGGAATTGTAATGTCTGAAAATGCCGAGAAAACCATTACCCGCTTAGGCCCGAATTTCTACCAGATCCCTCAGGCGGAAAGCTGGCTCGCTTCCATGGAGCGAAAGGGCTGGCGGCTCAGTCACGCCGGGCGCTTTTTATGCAGCTTCAAGAAAACTGAACCGAAAAGCTGCCGTTTCCGGCTGGAACCGCGGGGCAAAAATCCTCCCGGCGAAGAGTTCATCGACGGCGCGGCGGAAGCAGGCTGGGAATATTTGGGAGACTGGATGGAAACCTTTACCATCTGGCGCAGTGAAGCGGAAAACGCCCCCGAGTTCCAGACCGACCCGGTCGCCCAATCCTACGCCTTCAAGCAGCTTTACCGCAATATGTGGATGAACCTGATCGCCGGCGGGGTGATGACGCTGGTCGTGGCGGCTATTGTCATTTACACACTGCTGAATCGGCCGCTGCTGGCGATGCTGGACAGCCGGGAAAATAGTATTCTCATCGCAGTTTTACTGTGCATTTGGAGCGACGCCGAAGCTTTTTCCAATTGGCGCTCTATCCGAAAACTGACCAAGCAGCTGAAAAGCGGCAGCAGCTTCTGCCACGAAGCCAAGGTCAAACGCTCGCTGCGGTTCCCAAGCTACCTGGCCTTCTTAATGCTGACCGTCATTTTCATCTGCCTTCCCTTTTACAGCATCAGCCGCCAAAATTCCTTCAGCGCCGACAATTACCCCGGCGTGCTGCCACTGCCGCGGCTTGCCGAGCTGGAGAAAAATATGATTGAACAGGATGAGCATTTCGTTGTCAACGGCGTCGATTACGCCAATGCTGCCCACATTTCCTGGAGCTTCATCGCCCCCACACAGGTCACGCTCAGCGAACAGGGCGAGTATCTGGACGAGGCTTGGGAAAAATGGGAAGCGGAAGGTTCGCCGATAGACAAAATACCAGTGACGCTGAAGGCGAGTTATTATAAGCTGCGGCCAGGCTGGCTGGCGGGGCCGATGCTGTCGGAGCTTTGCGAAAAGTGGTCGGAGGATTTCGGGGCGGAATTCTCGCCGCTGCCTGCCGGAGATGGAACCAAAGCCTTTTTTGCCCGCAAAGAAGAGATGCAGTTTTTGCTGTTGCAGCGAAGGAATGAGATTGTCGCCGTTCGCTACGCAGGACTAGAGGAATTGGCGGATCGGATGGATATTACGCTCAGGAAATTGGACGCAGCAGCTAAGGAAACGCTGTAAAAGCCGAAAAATACAGCTGTAAAGGGATATTCCTTTACAGCTGTATTCCTATCATCCGTCTAAACGCAAATCAGTCCTGTTCATCCAGCCTGTCAAGCTGGCCATAGTAAGCGCCGCTGCCATGTTTGCGCAAAAAGTGTTTGTCCAACAGGGACACCGACATAGGCTCGGTGCACCCCAGAAGCTCGGTGTGATAAGCCATCATCGCCACCTTTTCCAGTACGACAGCCGTATGGAGGGCGTCGACTGGCGTTGTCCCCCAGGTAAAAGGGCCGTGGTTTTTGACCAGCGCCCCAGGCATTTCCGCCGGATCAAGGTCGTTTGCCTCGAAAAGCTCGGCGATCACCCGCCCAGTGTTCAATTCATAGTCGGCTGCAATTTCGTCGTAGGCCATTTCCCGTGTGCAGGGGATGTCGCCAAAAAAATAGTCGGCATGGGTAGTACCGTAAACGGGGATTGCCCGCCCGGCTTGGGCAAAAATTGTCGCCCAATGGGAGTGAGTGTGGACAATGCCGCCGACATGAGGGAAACGCCGGTAAAGTTCCAGATGGGTAAGGGTGTCGGAAGAGGGGTTCAGTTCGCCCGAAACCCGGTTCCCATCCAAATCCACCACCACCATATCGTCGGCGGTCAACTTATTGTAGGGCACGCCAGAAGGCTTGATGACCATCAGCCCGCGCTCCCGGTCGAAGCCGCTGACGTTGCCCCAGGTATAGGTGACAAGGCCGTGACGGGGCAGCTGGATGTTGGCTTTCCAGACGGCGGTGCGTAATTTTTTCAGCATGGCAGGTTTCCTCCTTTGACATCGCGGCGAAGAGCTTTCAGCCGCTTCATCACATCATTCCCGCCCCGTCCAAAGTAATCGTGGAGGCGGTCGTATTCAGTGTACAGGATATCATAGACGGCGGCATGGTCCTTATCAGGCAAATAAACGGTGTCTTTAAGCTTGCCCATCGCAGCGGCGGCCTCGCTGACCGAACCGTAGCCGCCCCCTTCTCTGCCGGCCGCGGCCGCGCCGAAAATTGCGGCCCCCAGCGCCGGGCCTTGGGCCGAGCCAGCGATACGCACTGGCATATTGATGACATCGGCGTAAATCTGCATAGCCATCGGATCTTTCTGCGGGATGCCGCCGGCTGCATAGAATTCCTCGACAGCCACGCCGCTTTGGCGGAAATTTTCAATAATTTTACGGGTACCGTAAGCTGTCGCTTCGATCAGAGCGCGATAGATTTCTTCGGCCTTCGTGGCCAGTGTTACTCCCAACAGCAGGCCGCTCAGGGAAACGTCTGCCAGCACCGAACGGTTGCCGTTCCACCAATCCAGCGCCAACAGGCCGCTTTCGCCGGGCGCTAGGCGCTCAGCTTTCTCGCGCAGGAGCTGGTGCGGATTTAAGCCCCGACGTTCCGCTTCAGCGCGGTAATCCGCCGGCAGCAGCCGGTCAATCAGCCAGGCAAAATGGTCGCCCACGCAGGACTGCCCTGCTTCATAGCCGCAAAAATTGGGCAGGATGCCGTCAAGCACAGCGCCGCAGATGCCAGGCACTGGCGTTTCCTTCTCTGAAAGCAGCATATGGCAGGTAGAAGTGCCCATGATGGCCAGCATTTTGCCGGGGCCGCTAATTTTGACTGCTGGGACGCAGACATGGGCGTCAACATTGGCGACAGCCACCGCTGTGCCGGGCAGCAGCCCCGTCAGCGACGCAGAAAGCGCTGTGATCTCCCCTGCTTTTGCCCCCAAGGGCAGCACTGGCCCAAAGAGCTTTTCCTCAACAACCCTCTCCAGCCGCGGGTCGAGCGCCTTAAAAAAGCTGCTGTCCGGATAACCGTCCTGTTTGCTCCAAAGGGCCTTATAACCAGCGGTACAGCTGCTGCGAGTCAGCGTCCCGGTCAGCTGCCAGACCACCCAGTCGGCCGCCTCAATGAAATAATCCATATCAGCATAAAGCGCCGGGGCTTCATTCAGAATTTGCCAAAGTTTTGGAAACAGCCACTCCGATGAAACCTTGCCGCCGTAGCGCGCCAGCCACTTTTCGCCCCGCTCTGCTGCGGCAGCGTTCAGACGATCGGCCTTATCCTGCGCGGCATGGTGCTTCCAAAGTTTGACGTAGGCGTGAGGGTTATGCTGATACTGAGGCAAAAAACAAAGCGGGGTACCGTCCGACTTTACCGGCAGCACGGTACAGGCAGTGAAATCGATGCCCACGCCAACGACTTCTCCGGCGCTGACGCCAGCCTTTTCCAGCACAGCCGGAATTGTCTCCGACAGCACCCCAAAATAATCCGACGGATGCTGCAGCGCCCACTCTGGCGGCAACGCCGTCCCATCCGGCAGACATTGATCCATGACGCCGTGGGGATAGTCGTACACCGCCGACGCCAACTCTTCCCCAGTTGCCGTCTCTACCAGCACCGCCCGCCCTGAAAGCGTCCCAAAATCGACGCCTATCGCATACTGTGCCATTCCAAAAGCCTCCTTCACGCTTCCTTATGCTCCTATTATAATGGAAATACAGGAATTTGTAAAGGGATATAAAAGAAAGCGTAATTCAGCGGCGCTAAGCTGCAAAAACTTTTATCCGCTTATAACTTTTTGGCAAAGGCGACGTTTGTTTCCAACTCGTAAAAGCCCTGCTTTTTGTAGAACTCATAGGCTGGCACATCGTTTTCGGTCAATAAGAAAAGATGGGTAAACCCCTGCGCCTTACAAGCCTGTTCAATTTCACGGATGAACAGTGCCCCTAGACCTTGGCTTTGCTTTTCCGTACAAATGCACAGCTCGTCAATGCAGTATTCGGTGCCGGTGTACCAATGCTTGACCCGGCCCATCGACAGCCCAACCAGTTCCTTGCCTTCATACAGCCCAAAGGTTAAGGAATTGTTTTGCCCCATCAGATCGTGAATATAGCATTTTAACTGTGTTTTATCTGACCAGTCGTCATGCCAAGGTGCCTGCTCAAAAACATGGACAAACAGCGCTTCCACTTTATTGGATGCAGTTTCGTCCAACTGTCTCAAATAATATTCTACCATTTTTCCTCCGAATTACAAAGCGCCGGACGGCACCGGAAAAGTTCCAGTACCATCCGGCAGCAACCTTATTTTATACAAGTCAGGTTTGTTCAATTAGCCGCCCATCCTGCAGCGCCAGCGTCCGCTGGGCGCTTTCGATGGTGGAACGGCGATGGGCGATAACCAAAGTTGTGCGGCTCTTGGCCAGCGTTTCCAACGCCTCTTTGATTTGCTGTTCGCTTTCGTTGTCCAGTGCGCTAGTCGCCTCATCCAGGATTAGGATCGGCGGATTCTTCAGGAAAGCGCGGGCAATGCTGATACGCTGTTTCTGTCCGCCGGACAGCTTAACGCCGCGTTCACCGACATCGGTATCGTAGCCATTCGGAAGCGCCATAATAAAATCATGAGCATTGGCCCGTTTCGCAGCTTCAGCAACTTCCTCATCGCTAGCGTCCGGCCGGCCATAGCGGATGTTCTCCCGGACGCTGCCAGCAAAGAGGTAAACGTCCTGTTGTACCATGCCGATCTGGCCGCGCAAGGCTTCCATGCGGATTTTTTCTGTTGGGATGCCATCCACTAGGATTTCGCCGGCTGTGGTTTCGTAAAAACGCGGGATCAACGAACAGAAAGTGGTTTTCCCCACTCCCGACGGCCCCACCAGCGCCACATACTCGCCAGGCTTGATGTCTACAGATATATCCCGTAAAACGTCACTCTGGAAATCAGGATAACGGAAGCTGACATTTCTAAATGTAATGCCGCCTTCCAGCTTTGGTGACAGCGCATCGGGGGCGTCCTGCGGCTCAGGGGCTATTTCCAGTATCTGGGCAAAACGTTTAAAACAGGCAACCCCTTCCTGATACTGGCCGATAGTGTGCAGTAGCGCCTGTACGGGCTCGGTTAGGTAGCTGGCGTAAAGCAGAAAAGCCAGTAAGTCTGGCAAGCTCATCTGCCCACCAGTAATACCGACACCACCCAACACTACAATCAATATGGTCATCAGCCGGGTTAATGCATCCAGCACTGCTGTAAGATTGGCTTCGTTTTTATAAATCGCGCCCCGGCTTTTCAGAAATTGCTCATTCTGGCAACAGAATTTTTCCCGCTCCAGCCGTTCACCGGTAAAGGTTTTGACTACCCGAATGCCAGCAAGAGTATCTTCGGCTTGGGCGTTAACTTCGGAAAGCTGCTGTTGGCTGCAACTGACAGCTTTATTCATCCGCTTGCCGATCATCACTGCCAGCACCCCGCCTATGGGGAGCAGAGCTGCTGTCCAAAGGCTTAGCTGAACGTCAATGGTCAGCAAAATCACAAACGCACCGACAAAACGGATAAAATAGAGGATAACGTCTTCTGGGCCATGGTGGTAAAGCTCCCCCAGCGACCATAAATCGCTAGTCAACCGGCTCATCAGCCGTCCAACCCGCTCACTATCGTAGAATGAAACCGGAAGTTTTTGGTAATGGTCAAACAGTTCCCGGCGCATATCCCGCTCAATTTTCGCACCCATAACATGGCCGCGATAATCGACAAAGTAGCAGCTTCCCTGTTGGATGGCCAGCAAAACCAGCATCAGCCCGCCAATTTTCCAGATTTCCGACAATGCATTCTCCATGCCGCCTTCCAATACCTCGCCAGTAATGTATCTCGTCAGCAGCGGGAAAAGCAGCCCGGCGGCCGTACTGATGCCAGCCAGCAGCAACGTTGCAGCAAACAGCCCTTTATAAGGCTTATAATAAGAAAAAAATTTTTTGATCGTGGATTTCTTGTTGGTATCCATAGGTTCCTCCAAAAATATTCTGGAGGGCAGGCCCATGGCCCTTTATTCAGGCTAGGCCCGGTTTTACATGGCCCCTCCAGCCATGTCAGAAATTACAGAAAAAGTTTTCATGAGATGCTCCTTTCAAAGTGCCAGGCTCTCCGGAACAGCCTGGAAGTCAAATGCAAACAGCTTTACTATAGCATATCCCTGTAAAGCTGTCAATCATAAAAAGAAAAATTTGGCACCTGTAACAAACCTGCCCGAAAAAACAAGCGTCAAATTGCCGCTTACAGCAAAAACCGACAACCTCTCACGCCAAAAAGACAAGCCGGCACACACCACCCTTTGCCACGGGGAAGCATAAACTCGATTTGCATCGAAACGCAGATGAAGGAACACAGAGCATTCTGACCAATGGTACAGCGTTACGATATGTACTCGCATTCTCCCTTCGGTTAAATATGAGAGTCAAAAGCAGCCTGCGGCTGCTTGACTTTTCGAAAAAAAGATGGTACAATGAACGAAATAATCACCGTAGTGCAGCGCATCAGCGCCTGCGCCCGGAATCGGAGGTTTATTACAATGGAAAGCAAAACTGTCAGAACCCGGTTTGCGCCAAGCCCTACGGGGTATATGCACATCGGCAACCTGAGAACCGCTCTTTTTACCTACCTGCTGGCCAAAAAGCAGGGCGGCGTCTTTATCCTGCGGATTGAAGATACCGATCAGGGCCGGTATGTCGAGGGCGCAGTGGACGTGATCTATAAAACCCTGCGCCGGGCCGGCCTCCAATGGGACGAAGGACCCGATATCGGCGGACCGGTCGGCCCCTACGTCCAAAGCGAACGGATGGGGATGTTTAAGGAGTATGCGCTGCAGTTAGTCGAAAGCGGCCATGCTTACTACTGCTTCTGCGACAAGGACAGGCTGGAGGAAATGCGGAAAATCCAGCAGGCTTCCGGAATGCCCACCCGTTACGACGGGCACTGCCGCAACCTCTCCAAAGAAGAGGTCGCCGAAAAACTGGCCGCCGGGATCCCCTATGTCATCCGCCAAAAATGCCCTACAGAAGGTACGACAACCTTCCACGACGAAGTGTTCGGCGATATTACCGTCAACAATGCTGACCTCGACGACCAAATTCTGATCAAGGCCGATGGAATGCCGACTTATAACTTCGCCAACGTTGTCGACGACCATACAATGGGCATTACCCATGTCATCCGCGGCAATGAATACCTTTCTTCCACGCCGAAGTATAACCTGCTTTACGAAGCTTTCGGCTGGGAAATCCCGACCTATATCCACGTTTCGCCGGTCATGAAAAACGCAACGGAAAAACTCGCCAAGCGCAATGGCGACGCCTCTTTTGAAGATCTGTCGGCAAAGGGTTTTTTAGACGAAGCGATTGTCAACTATATCGCGCTGCTGGGCTGGGCCCCTAAAGGGGAAAATGAAGTCTTTACAATGGAAGAGCTGATGCAGGAATTTGACGTTTCTGGTATCTCCAAGTCCCCCGCAATTTTTGACCCGGCTAAGCTGCGGGCCATCAACGGCGCTTATATCCGCAAACTTTCGCCCGAGAAATTCCTGGAATTCGCCCTCCCCTACATCCGGGAAAGCTGCAAGCGCGAGGACATCGACCTGCCGCTGCTGGCAACGCTGCTGCAGCCCCGCACCGAGGTCTTCAACGAAATCCCTGAACAGGTTGATTTTATCGACGCGCTGCCCGACTATGACATCGCACTGTACACCCATAAGAAAATGAAAACCAACAGCGAAGTCGCACTGGATTCGCTGAAGGCGCTGCTGCCGGTGCTGGAAGGCGTTGAAGAGTGGTCGGCTGAGAAAATCCACGAGGCGGTCTTCGCCCTGATTGAAAAGATGGAAGTCAAAAATGGCGTCGTCCTTTGGCCGCTGCGGGTTGCTGTATCCGGTAAACAATTTACCCCTGGCGGCGGTATTGAACTGAGCGAAATCATCGGCAAAGAGGAAACTTTGGCGAGAATCCGCAAAGGCATCGAAAAGCTGGAAGCGTAAAATTGAAAAAAGCCCCGCTGCGTCGATAAATACGATGCAGCGGGGTTTTTCCTATGCCTCGTCAACGATGGCGATGATTTCGCCGGCGCTGCAGGCCTCCAGACAAGCGCTCCTTGCAGCCAACGCCGCTGCGACGCCCATCCTATTTGCGGCAATTTCTTCGTCGGACAGCGGCGACGGACTCACCGCGTATATCCCAAAGTCCATCTCTGCCAGCCCAAAACCGTCATCCATCACATAGGCGCTAAAATCCGGCGGGACGTTCAGCAGGCTGGCCATATTTTCCAAAGCTTCCTGCCGAAGCTTTTCCAGGCTGCCCGCACGATCGTCCGACAGCACGGCGGCCGCATAGCCGCCAATCAGCGCAAAGCATTTCTTCTGGTCATAATAGTAACGGAAATGCGCAATGGTTTGAAGCTCTGTTTCAGTAAGCTCCCTTGACACAAGCTTATACAGCTGCATGGCTGCACCTCCCTGCCCACCAGGCCCCTCATTTTTTGACCAGATAAAGGCGGACATACTGCGGCATTTCCACCTCGCCGCCGCAGCGTTCAATATGGCCCGCCACAGCTTTTAGGTATTCCGCCCGTTTTTCCTCAGACAAATACTCCTGCGTATCGGAATAGGAGTTGAGCAGCGCGGCGTAACGCACTGCATCATAGCGGTCATCCCAGCGGTATTCATGGTATTCCGGGGCCGGGAACCAGCCGCCGGTCTGGATTTGGGCAAGGCGTTTTTCATGGGCGGCCCGAAGCCCCTCTTCGTCAAATCCCAGTGAAACCTCCGGCATATACTGGCGCTTCAGCCCATTTAAACCGTCGTGTACAGGGCCAACGTGCAGCGTCACCGACGACATATGCCAAAAAACGGCCATTGTCCCGCCCGGCTTTAACAATTCATAAGCCTTTTTATAGCCCACTTCCGCTGGAATCCAATGGAAAGCTGTCGCGGAATAAATCAGGTCGAAGCGTTCCTCTGCCGCAAACTCTTCAAAATAACCGCCAACAACGTCGACGTTAGGAAAATCCTTGTACTTCTCCCGCAGCCAAACCACTTGATCTTCCCCGACTTCCAGTATGGTCAGCCGGCAGCCCAGCTGAACGAAATAATCGCTGGCCTGGCCGGTACCGCCGCCGACTTCCAGAATCCTGCACTGCTGCAAAGGCCGGCCGACAAACTTTTCAATGTCATGGTACAAGCCGTCAGGATAATGCGGGCGGGCGTAATTGTAATCCTCAATCACGCCGTTGAATGTGTCTCTGAGTTTCATACAGAGCTCCCTCCCTTTCTTTATTAATAGCTTTTCATTGAAAAACAATAGGGCGCTTTTCTTTGACAGCGCGGCTGCATAAATCCAAAAGGCGGTCAACTAAAAATTCACAATCAGAATCAACAAAACATTCAAAAAGGTTGGCCGGCGAAATGCCCCAAAATTTAAAGATACCTTCTTTTAATTGCCAGATTTCCTCACAGGGCGGTTCCTGTTGGAACACCGTTTTAATCTCGGCCAGCTCGCCTATCAGGACCTGGCAGGCTGCCGTATTCCAAATGCCGTCACAATCGGCGTGTTGCAGCAGCGTAGGCTTGCTTTGCAGCCGCCCCTCATCAACAAAACCTGCCACGCACATTCTGAAAACGGCAAAATCCTGGTATGGCCCAACGTCAATGCCGCAGATATCATCGCCGCACCTGTCAAATATACATAGATACAGCCCCATCTCAGCAGCGCTCCAATCTCGTATACGGATGCTCCTTAATAAACTGCCGCAGCCTCGCCGTTGTCCTGCACCCTTTTATGATGCGCAGCACAAAGCGCGCTTTTCGGCGTTCAGCCTCCTCGGCCAAATAGTAAATCTGATAAGTCAAATCCAGATGCGAACAGCCCTTCACAAGCAGCATAACATTCAGCTTTTCTTTGTCGGGCAGACATCGCCGCTGGGTCTGCCATTTGGTATATTGCAGTTCCATTTTAGCGCCTACCAGCCGCCTTAAAGCGCGCGGATTTCTTCCTGGGAAGCTAAGCGGACGCCGCCCTGCTGCAGCGTCTCGACCGCTTTGGCAATATCCTCAACCTTAAAAATTACATAGGCGGCGTCCTTATCCTTGGAAACAAAAGCATACATATACTCGACACTGATGCCCACCGCCGACAGCATCTTCATCGGCCCCGCCAGCCCGCCGGGCTGGTCATCAATACGCAGCACCAGTACCTCGCTTAAGGTACAGGTACAGTCGTGGGCCTTCACCCGCTTCGCTGCGCTTTCGGGGTCATCGACAATCAGCCGCAGGATCCCGAATTCTCGGGTATCGGCCACGCAGACCGCCCGGATGTCGATATGCTCATCAGCGAGGATGCCAGTAATCTCTGCCAAACGCCCCGGTTTGTTCTCTACAAAAATCGAAAGCTGCTTGATGGTCATGGCGTTTCCTCCTATCCCTGATGGGCCCGTCCCAAGGCAAAGGCCCGGCGGTTCAGCTCAATGAATTTTTCGGGGACGCACTCGCCGATGGCCTGCTGCCACAGCGCCTCGTCAAAACCTAGGAATTTTGAGGCCGCCCCCATCAGCACCACGTTGACCGCCTTGGCCGACCCAGCCTCTTCGGCCAACGACAGCGCATCCAACACCGTAAGGTCCGCCCCCAGCGCGCAAATCTTGCCGGCAATGTCCTCCGGATATACGGCTGCGCCGGTAATCACCGGCATCGGCGCGATCTGCTGGCTGTTGACGACCAACCTGCCGTCCTTTTTCAAAAACGGTAGATACCGCGCCCCCTCCAGCAACTCAAAAGAGATAATCAGATCGGCTTCCCCTTCATTGACAACCGGGGAAAAAACCGCACCGTCAGAATATTTGACGTAAGTCACAACCGAGCCGCCCCGCTGGGACATCCCGTGGACCTCTGAAACCTTGACATCATAGCCCGCTGCCATCACGACGCTGCCCAGCAGCCTGCTGGCCAGCAGGCTGCCCTGTCCGCCCACGCCAACAATCATCATATTTTTATTCATCCTCAGATTCCCCCTTTACTTGCCAATGGCCCCGAAAGCGCACAGCCCTTCGCACACGCCGCAGCCGACACACTGGGAAACGTCGATGCGCGCCTTCCCGTCCGCCATACTGATAGCTGGGCAGCCCAGCTTCAGGCAGGCCTTGCAGCCTTTGCACTTTTCCGGCCCAATTTTCAGCGGCGCTTCATGCTTGACATACTTAAGCAGCGCACAGGGCCGGCGGGAAATAATCACAGACGGCTCTTTTACCGCCAGTTCCTCCTTCACCGCCGCCAGCACCGCTTCCAAATCATAAGGGTCAACCACCCGCACACGGCTGATGCCAATAGCCTCGCAGAGCTTTTCAATACTCACCTTAGCCGTCGGATCGCCCTTCAGCGTCAAGCCAGTCGTCGGGTTCTGCTGGTGGCCCGTCATGCCAGTGATAGAATTATCCAAAACAATAACCGTAGAAATCCCCATATTGTAGGAAACGTTAATCAGGCTGGTAATGCCGGAGTGGATAAAGGTGCTGTCGCCGATCACGGCCACCGACCGCGCTGCCGACTCCTCGCCGCGGGCTGCGTTGAAGCCGTGCAGCGCTGAAATAGACGCCCCCATACAAATCGTGGTATCCATCGCGTTCAAAGGGGCCGACGCCCCAAGCGTATAGCAGCCAATATCCCCAGAAACAGTGACCTTTAACTTATTCAACGCATAAAACAACCCTCTGTGGGGGCAACCGGCGCACATAACTGGCGGCCGCACCGGCACCGGCTCTGGGAAAACATAAGCAGGCTCGCCGACGCCGGCGAGCTTTTCCGCCACCAGCCGCTGGGAGAACTCGCCCACCCAGGGGAAAAGCCCCTTGCCGGTAACCTCAACGCCGATTTTGCGGCAGTGGGCTTCAATGACATCGTCAAGCTCCTCAATCACATAAACCTTGTCAACGCCAGCGGCAAAATCCTGAATCAGCTTTGTGGGCAGCGGGTTTACCAGCCCCAGCTTCAAATAGCTGGCCCCTTCCCCCATCGCCTCACGAGCATACTGGTAAGTAGTCCCAGCAGCGATAATGCCGATTTTCCTGCTGCCAGGAACCACTTGGTTCAGAGAAGTAGTCTCAGCAAACTCGGCAAGTGCTTGCTGCCTCGCCTCAACTTTTGGATGCTTTGCCTTGGCAAAAGCCGGCATCATCACATATTTAGCCGGATTTTTCTCGTAGGCTTTCAGCGGCAGCTCCGCCCGCGGCGCAGTTTCCACCAAGCTCTGGGAATGGGAAATGCGGGTGGACATCCGCAGCAGCACCGGCGTATCGTATTCTTCGGAAAGGCGGTAAGCCTCCTTAACAAACGCGATACATTCCGCCGAATCTGCCGGTTCAACCATCGGCAGCTTGGCCGCAACCGCATAATGGCGGGAATCCTGCTCGTTCTGGGAAGAGTGCATCCCCGGGTCGTCGGCCACCGCCAGCACCATACCAGCGTTAACCCCCGTGTAAGAGGCCGTAAAGAGCGGGTCAGCGGCTACGTTCAGCCCAACGTGTTTCATGGCGCAGAAAGCGCGCCGCCCGCCAATAGCCGCCCCGAGGGCCGTCTCACAGGCAACCTTTTCGTTGGGGGCCCATTCAGCGTAAACTTCGGGGTATTTGGCCAGCGCTTCGGTAATTTCGGTGCTCGGGGTCCCGGGATAGCTGGAGGCCACGCCGCAGCCAGCCTCATATAAGCCGCGGGCAACGGCTTCGTTGCCCAGCATCAATTTCTTCAAAATAATCCATCCTTTCTGCGGGCCGTACCTGCCGGCAGCCTATGCCGACGCAGCAGGGCCCATCTTATCAGGCACTCAGGTACCTAGCAATTAAAAGTCTTTCCAGCTTAGCTCTGCTAAGCTGAGCTTTCCTCCAGAAAGCGCCGCCCTTAAATGTCCCCTTCGCCGCGCAGGTCGACGATCCGCTTGGCCTTGCCTTGGAAGCGCTCTATAGATTTCGGCTCGCAGAGATTGACTTTGGCCTGGATGCCTAAGACACTTTTCAGGTCGGACTGGACCTTGCGCTGCAGCGCCTCCAAGCTCCCATAATTTTCCAGCAGGCTGCCGTCGGTCAGTTCCACCTTGACCTCCAGCGTATCCATGTACCCTTCGCGCCGCACCACTAGCTGGTAATGGCCGCCGATATGCGGCTCGGTCATCAAGACGCTTTCAATCTGGGTCGGGAAGACGTTGACGCCGCGGATCTTGAGCATATCGTCGCTGCGGCCCATCGGCTTGGCCATCCGGGCAAAGGTGCGCCCGCATTTGCAGGGCTCATAATCAATCGTCGTCAGATCCTTGGTGCGGTAGCGCAGCATCGGGAAACCTTCCTTAGTCAGGGTCGTCACTACCAGCTCGCCGACTTCGCCTAGGGCAGCCCTTTCCAACGTATTGGGGTTAATCAACTCAGGATAGAAATGGTCCTCATTGATATGCATCCCGCAGCGCAGCTCGCACTCGCCCGAAACGCCGGGGCCGCAAAGCTCGCTCATACCATAGTTGTCCGTCGCAAAAATATGAAAGCTTTTTTCAATCTGATCGCGCATTGCGGGCGTGCAGCCCTCCGAGCCAAACAGCCCCAGCCGCAGCTTCAGCTGATCCAAAACGCCCTTCTCCCTCGCGGCTTCGCTCATATACAGCGCGTAAGAGGGGGTACTGACCAGCGCCGTGACCCCTAAGTCGTTCATCATCATGACTTGTTTGTCGGTGTTGCCGGAAGAAATCGGGATAACGGTCGCGCCAATCTTTTCCAATCCATAATGCAGCCCCAACGCTCCTGTAAACAGCCCATAACCAAAAGAAATCTGCACAATATCCTCGTCTGTCGCACCGGCAGCCGTTACCAGCCGCGCCACACAATCCGACCAAATATCCAAATCCCGCCGGGTATAGCCAACAACCGTAGGCTTTCCAGTGGTGCCGGAAGACGCGTGCAGCCGGACAATATCCTTCATCGGGCAAGCGAAAAGCCCAGTTGGATAATTATCGCGGATATCCTCTTTCGTCGTATAAGGTATGTACTGGATGTCGCTTAGCGTTTGCAGCTTCGCCGGATCGAACTTGGCCTCATCCATCCGTTTATGATAAAACGCCACATTATCGTAGCAATACTGGACAAAATGCTTCAGCCGGGTGAGCTGGAGCGCTTCCAGATCGCTTCGCCGCATTGTTTCCAGATCCTTTTGAAAAAACATAACAGGTGCCCATCCTTTTCAATTTGCTGTACCTGCCGCAGCGCGCTATATCCATATAATAAGGAAAAACCGCGCCAGGACAATTTGACGCTTTGCAGCAGCAAAGGCGATTTTTCTTATTGTACCATATCAGCGGAAGAATTTCAAGCTGGAATTACATTTTTGTGCCATAAACCCTACGCACGCCTATATTTCACTGGAAAAAGCAAGCCGAAAAACGCATTTGTGAATTTTTTTCGACAACGCTATAAATCGGAAAATAGCTATTGACAAATCGTATTATATGAGATACAATATCTACATAATCACAATACTTATGAGAAGGAAGGGATATCATGGCCTTTCAGATTGGGTCAACGATGCTTGACGCCTGCGTGCTGGCTATCCTTGCCCAAGGCGACACCTACGGTTACCGCATCACCCAGCAGATCCGCAGCGTCGTGGATGTATCAGAGTCCACCCTTTACCCTGTGCTGCGGCGGCTGCAGAAAGATCAGGCGCTGGAATCCTATGACAGGGCCTATCAGGGACGGAACCGCCGCTATTACCGACTAACTGCCAGGGGGGCCAGCCTTTATGCCGACTACAAAAACCAATGGAAAGATTTCCGACAGACTATCGACCAAATCATCCTGGGCGAAAACTTTACGAAGGGTGGAATTGATAATGACCAGAACTGAGTTTATGACCGAGCTTGCCATCCGGCTGGAACCGCTGCCGGAAAATGACCGCTGGGATGCGCTGCAGTTTTATGAAGAGTATTTCGACGACGCCGGACGGGATAAGGAACAGGATGTTATTGCCGAGCTGAAAAGCCCCGCCGCCCTCGCCGCCCGCATTATCGGCAGCCCCGGCGTTTTCCCGCCCCGGCCCGAACCTGCCGTCGATGCAATTGCGGCAGAACCGGAAAATTTCGGCAGTTACACCCAGCGGCCTCCTTTCGAACAGGCTGCTGAACAAACGGCAGAACAACCCCCATTTGAGCAAACCTACGCCCAGCAAAACCCCTTCGAGCAGACTGCCGAACAAGCAAAAGAACAGCAACCCCCATTTGAACAAACCTACACCCAGCAAAACCCCTTTGAACAAAGCGCAGAGCAAAACTATGAACCGCCCCGCCAGCGTTCCGCCGCCTTTTGGATTTTACTGGCCGTGCTCTCGCCTATTTGGCTTTCACTGCTGCTTGGCGTAATTATCACCGCCTTCACTGTGTTCTTCACTGCTATATCGATCCTTTTTGCCTTTGCCGCAACGGCCTTGGCACTGATGATTTCCGGGCTGATCTGCCTGCCAGTCGGATTCGTCCACCTGTTCAGCGACCCCTTAAACGGCGTGTTCACCTTTTCGATCGGGCTGCTCTGCGCAGGGTTCGCGCTGATGCTGACACCGGGAACACTCTGGCTGATCAAGCGCACTGTCCCAGCGATGGCCCGCGGGCTGAAAAAGATGTTCCAAGGTATTATCCGCTTTTTTCGCGGCTAGGAGGTGCCCTATATGAAAAAATCTACGGTTACCATGCTGGCAGTCGGCGCAGCGCTGGTGTTTATCGGCGGTATCAGCAGCACGATCGCCTATTTGAACGGCGCAGTCGGCATCCATGTCAGAAACGGATTACTGGGAATCAACCTGGACGACTTACGCCCTGGCACGGATCATGGCGCTGTCGCTATTGTCGAAGAAGATGAAGCCACCTACCAATGGGAGGATGAAAAACCTGCCAAAGAATACTTCTTTTTCAGTGCCCCTCAAACTTCCCTTGATACAGCCGAACTCGGCGACAGCTTCTCCAATGTCGTAATCAACTCCGGCGTCGCCAACGTTACCATCCGCCCTACCAACGGCAGCGGTTCGCTGAATGCGGAAAATATCCCAGAAGGCAGCTTAGGATGCAGCATCGAAAACGGAACGCTCTACATCAAAAACCAGAGCAAAATGCTCGTAAACTTTGACGACACACCTCAGATAGAACTTAACCTGCCGTCAGGCACGCAAACAGTCACTGTCAACGCCGGAATCGGCAAGGTAGACATCAGCCGCATCGACGTTGATACGTTGGAGATTTCCGGCGGCACAGGAGAAATTTCGCTGGGCAAAGTCAACGCCGATACCCTTATCCTCAAAAGCGGCACAGGTGGGATCGAAGCCGAAAACTTCACCTGCGCCCGGCTTGAAGCCGACTCCGGCTTTGGGGAGATCGAACTGAACGGCAGCGTTCAGCACGCCGAAATCCAGGGCGGCGCAGGCAGCCTTTCTTTTGAAGGAAAAATCACCAAATCTTTCAACATCAGCTGCGGTTTCGGTGAAGTCGACCTGACCCTAGACGGCACGCCCGAAGACTACTACTTCAGCCTCGCCCAAACGATGGGCAGCATTACCTTCAGCGACACCGAGCTCCCCGCCGACGCCAACTACGCCGGCACGCCGGGGGCGCCCTGCAGCGGCGAGCTGACTTGCGGCTTGGGCACCATCAACATTTCTTTTAAAGATGCGGCCTTTACTGAAGAACCAGACGGGATCCGCATCCCGGCAGACTTTGAAAATGTGGAAATCCGCTCCAGTATGGCTGATGTCACCCTTTCAACCGGCAGCGAAGGCCTGATCCGCAGCAGCGGGCCGAACAGCCAAATCGATTGGGAAATCGACGACGGCACCTTCCGCCTGAACCTGAAAAACGACTTCCACGCAAACGTTGAAGTTATCCTGCCTGACAGCATCAACCTAAACGAAGTCACACTATCAAGCAAGCTTAACGCCATCTATGCCGACAACCTTACCATGAAAAAGCTGTCTGCCTGGACCGAAACCGGCAGTATCACCATCGACAATTTTGCCTGCGAAACGCTCAATGCCGACGTGTCCACTGGCTATATCGGCCTGAAAAATGGCAGTGCCCAAACAACTAACCTTATCTGTGGTACCGGAAAACTCTTCTTCTCTGGCAAGATTGAAGATTCCTTTGACATTTCAGGCAGCACTGGCCATACCGAGCTTGCACTTGCAGGCTCCCCCGATGACTATTTCATCAAACTGGAACAAAATGAACGCGGCCATATCAGTATCGGCAATCAAGAAATCGCTTCCAATGTCAAAACCTTCGGCAATGAAAACGCCCGCTGCAGCGGGGAACTGTCCATCAGCATGGGCAGCGCCGAAATCACCTTCACCGAATAATTTTTAACACAAAAGCGCCGGGGCCATAAAAGGCTCCGGCGCAAAAATTTACCAACCTGCCGACGCAGTAGGCGTGTACGACCCAGGTCAACACGCGCCCTGGCGACTAAAAGTCTTTGAGTTTAGCTTTGCTAAACTTGAGCTTCTCTTCAAAAAGCACCCGTACTCCTTACAGAAACGCCGCGTCTGACGGCATCCGCCAGTCCCCTCTCGGCGAAAGGCTCACCGACCCGACTTTCGGGCCGTCCGGCATACAGGAACGTTTGAACTGGCTGATGAAAAAGCGGCGCATGAACAGGTCCAGCCACTTTTCCACAGCAGCAGCGTCATATTTGCCAACAAAGGCCCGCTCAGCCATAAACCGCAGCTTGTCTCGGCTACAGCCAAAACGCAGGAAATGATAAAGGAAAAAGTCGTGCAGCTCATACGGCCCAATCTGTTCCTCGGTCTTCTGCTTGATCTGCCCCGCTTCGTCGGGCGGCAGCAGCTCGGGGCTGACCGGCGTATCCAACACCCGCTTCAGCACTGCCGCTACCCGTTCGTCAGACTCGCCTGCCGCATAGGCCACCAAATGCCGCACCAAGGTCTTAGGTACCGAAGCATTGACGCCGTACATACTCATATGGTCAGCGTTATAGGTGCACCAGCCCATCGCCAGCTCGCTTAAATCGCCTGTCCCAACTAAAATCCCACCATGCTTGTTGCTCAAATCCATCAGCAGATAGGTGCGTTGGCGGGCCTGGGTATTCTCATAGGTAATATCGTGCACCGACGGGTCGTGGCCAATATCAGCCATATGCTGCAAGCAGGCAGGCTTGATGTCAATCTCCATCCGCTCGGCCCCCAGCGCGTCGATCAGTTCCAGCGCGTTTTGATAGGTGCCGTCAGTCGTGCCAAAACCTGGCATTGTCACAGCAAGAATATTCTTATTAGAATAACCCAACAACTTCATTGCCTCCGCCGACACCAGCAGCGCCAGCGTCGAATCAAGGCCGCCGGAAATACCAATTACCGGCCGGGCAAGGCCAGTGTGGGAAAGCCGCTTGGCCAAGCCCGCCGCTTGAATCGCAAGGATTTCCTGGCAGCGTTCGTCGCGGCTGCGCGGATCGGAAGGGATAAAGGGCGCGGGATCGAAAACCCGGTCAATTTTTGCCTCGTCAAGCGGAACAAACCGCCCCTCAATAACCGGATAGGCCGGCGGAGCCATCTGCACAGCGTTATCGTAAAAACTACCATCCTTACGGCGCTCGGCCTCTAACCGCTGCAGATCGATGCAGGCCGCAGCCATACTCCCCTCCCGCTCGAAACGACGGTTCTCGGCAAGGATGGCGCCGTTTTCAGCAACCATACAGGCCCCCGAAAACACCAGGTCGGTTGTCGACTCGCCAACGCCCGCTGAAGCATAAAGATAACCGCAGACGCACCCGGCGCTCTGGTGGGAGACAAGCCCCCGGCGATAACCGTTTTTAGCTACCAGCTCGTTGCTGGCCGAAAGGTTGAGGATAAGGTTCGCTCCGGCAAGGCAAAGCATCGAACTTTGCGGCACCGGCACCCATAAATCTTCACAGACTTCCACGCCAACTAACATCGGACCAAACTTGTAGAGCGCCGGCCCGAAGGGGACAGCTTGGCCGCAGAGGGCTGCCTGTTCCGGCAATGGGCCGCTGCCGGGCAAAAACCAACGCTTTTCATAAAATTCCTGATAGTTCGGAATATAAGCCTTCGGCGTCAGACCCAAAATTTTCCCCGCCTGGCAGACTGCGGCACAATTGTAAAGCCCTAACCCCGCCCGTACCGGCAAACCAACGGCGAAAACCAGCGGCAGCGACGCCGTCTCGCGAAGCAGCCAGCCGAGCGCTTCCTCGCAGCCCTTAATCAATGCGTCCTGATGGAATAGGTCTGCACAGGTGTAAGCCGACAGGTGCAGCTCTGGCAATACCGCCAGCTGCACCCCCTCTGAAGCCGCCTTTTGCAGCATCTCCAACGCCGTTTGGGCGTTCTTTTCCGGCGCAGCGACCGTGACCTTCGGCGATAGGGCCGCCGCTTTGATGAATCCATAGCTCATACAAAACACTTCCTCGCTGACAGCAGGGTGACCAGGGAACCGCTTCCTGTAGGAAAGTCCGCCCCCGGCCCCTGCGATTTTTTGAAATAACCAAACAAAACTTTTTACTGGCCGACGCAGACCGTACATCCCCTACGAAATATCTGCAAGGTCAAGGTATTCGTGGCCGTGGTCGGCGATATAATCCTTGCGGCCCTGAAGGTCGTTGCCCTGGAGCATCTCAAACATCTCGGCTGTGCGGGCGGCATCGGTGGGGGTAACGCGGATGGCGCGGCGAGTCTCGGGGTTCATGGTTGTCATCCACATCATTTCGGGATCGTTTTCGCCAAGACCCTTGGAACGCTGAAGGGTATATTTGGCGTTGCCCAATTCCTGAAGGATCTGAATCTTCTCGGCTTCGCTGTAGGCAAAATAGACGCGGGTTTTGGTCGTAATTTCATAAAGAGGGGTCTGGGCGATATAAACGTATCCCTTTTCAATCAACGTCGGCGTCAGCCTGTAAAGCATCGTCAGGATCAGCACGCGGATCTGGAAACCGTCATAATCGGCATCGGTGCAGATAAATACCCGCTGCCAGCGCAGGGCATTCAGGTCAAACTCGGCAATATCACGGTTGGATTTGCTTCGAACCTCCACCCCGCAGCCCAGCACCTTCAAAAGGTCGATAATGATTTCACTTTTAAAAATCTTATCATAATCCGCCTTCAGGCAGTTGAGGATTTTGCCCCGCACCGGGATAATGGCCTGGAACTCAGCGTCGCGGGAGAGCTTGCAGGCCCCCAGCGCCGAGTCGCCCTCTACAATAAACAGCTCCCGTCGGGCGGTATCGCGGGTGCGGCAGTCGACAAATTTCTGCACCCGGTTGGTGACGTCCATCGTCCCTTGCAGCTTCTTTTTCAGGTTCAGGCGGGTGCGTTCGGCGTTTTCACGGCTGCGCTTGTTGACCAGTACCTGCTCGGCGATTTTACCGGCGTCCACTGGGTTTTCCAGGAAATAGATCTCCAGCTGGTGCTTCAAGAAATCCGTCATCGCCTCATAAACAAAACGGTTGGTAATGGCTTTTTTGGTCTGGTTCTCATAGGAAGTCTGGGTCGAAAAGGACGAAGACACCAGCACCAGGCAATCCTCCACGTCGGCAAAAGTGATTTTGCTTTCATTTTTCAGGTATTTGCCGCCCTGGCGCAGATAAGCGTCAATCTGGGAAACAAACGCTTGCCGCACCGCCCGCTCCGGCGAGCCGCCGTACTCCAAAAAGCTGGAATTGTGATAATATTCGGCAAACTTCAGTTTGTTTGAAAAGCACACCGCTACCGACAGCTTGACCTTGTAATCCTCACGGTCTTCCCGGTCGCGGCCCACCCGTTCGGCCTCCCAATACTCAATACTGGTCAGCGCGTCCTCGCCAGCAATCTCCTTCAGATAATCGGTCAGGCCGTTTTCATAGCAGAACTCCCGTTTTTCCACCTTGTCGCCAGTACGGTCAATCAGCTCAAAAAGCAGCCCTTTGTTGACCACCGCCTGTTTTTTCAGCACGTCAGCGAAAAACTCGACCGGGATCTTGATATCGGTAAAAACTTCCAGATCCGGCCGCCAATGCTGCCTGGTACCGGTTTTTTTCTGGGTTGTAGGGGTTTTCTGCATTTCCCCGACCAAGCTCCCCTTTTCAAAATGCAGGTTATACTGAAAGCCATCGCGGATGACCTCAACATCGAAAAACTCTGAAGCATACTGGGTAGCGCAGGTACCCAAGCCATTCAGCCCCAACGAGAATTCGTAATTCTCGCCGCCGTCCTCGCGGTATTTGCCGCCCGCGTAAAGCTCGCAGAAAACCAGCTCCCAGTTGTAGCGTTCCTCGCGGGGGTTCCAGTCCACCGGGATGCCCCGGGCAAAGTCCTGCACTTCAATAGAAGCGTCAGGATGAACCGTAACGATAATTTTTGAACCGTAGCCAGAGCGGGCCTCGTCGATGGAGTTGGAGAGGATCTCAAAAAAAGAATGCTCGCAGCCCTCCAGCCCGTCCGAACCGAAAATGACCGACGGCCGCTTGCGGACCCGGTCAGCCCCTTTCAGGGCGGAGATGCTTTCGTTCCCATATTCTTCCTTGCGCTTTGCCATCCGGGCAACCTCCATTGCAGTTGATACTTTTATCTTTCCCATTTTACTCTAGAAGCCGGCGTTTGTCAATCGTTTTGGAGAAATTTCAAAACAAATTTTCTAAATTTGCCAACCCGACGCCCCGGATTTGTGCAAAAAGCAGCAGGCGCGGCCTGCGCCTGCTGCCAAAACCTCTGCCTGAAAAGTCAGCGAGCTTTTTTCAAGGCCGCCTGTCCGTCGCCATGCTCCAGCAGCGCCGGTTCTTCCTTACGCACCGCTTCAGGTGTGATGACCGCACGGGTGATAGTCTCGTCGGAGGGTACCTCGTACATCAGATCCATCAGTAGCTCTTCCATGACATTGCGCAGGCCGCGAGCGCCAGTTTTGCGCTTGACAGCTTCTTCGGCCACCGCCCGCAGCGCATCCTCGCTCATCGAAAGCTCGACTTCGTCAATCGCAAACAGTTCGGTGTATTGCTTCAAGAGGCTGTTTTTCGGCTCCTTGAGCACCTGAACCAGCTGCTCTACCGACAGATCCTCCAGCGCCGTAATCACTGGCAGCCGGCCCACCAGCTCGGGAATCAGGCCGAATTTGACTAGGTCGTCGGGGATTAACCCCTTCAAGGCCTCGCCTTTGGGCAGGTCTTCCCGCTTCTGCACATTGGCTCCAAAGCCCAACGTCGAAGAATCCATCCGCTTATTGATGATCTTTTCGATGCCCTCGAACGCGCCGCCGCAGATAAAGAGGATGTTGCTGGTGTCCACCTGGATAAACTCCTGATGGGGGTGCTTGCGGCCGCCTTGGGGCGGGACGTTGGAAACAGTGCCTTCAAGGATCTTCAGCAGTGCCTGCTGGACGCCTTCACCGCTGACATCGCGGGTAATGGAAGCGTTTTCTGATTTGCGGGTAATCTTATCAATCTCATCAATATAGATAATCCCCCGCTCGGCAGCTTCGACATCGAAATCTGCCGCCTGCAGCAGCCGCACCAGCACATTTTCCACATCGTCGCCCACATAGCCCGCCTCGGTAAGGGTGGTGGCGTCGGCAATCGCAAAGGGGACATGGAGAGTGCGTGCCAGCGTCTGGGCCAGCATCGTCTTGCCCACGCCGGTCGGCCCTAAGAGCAAAACGTTGCTCTTTTGGATCTCCACGTCGCTGCTGTCCGCTGCAGGATGGAAAATCCGCTTATAGTGGTTATACACCGCCACAGCCAGCGTAACTTTAGCCCGGTCCTGACCGATGACATATTCATCCAGCACCGCCTTGATCTGGGCGGGCTTGAGAAGGTTAAAGTCTTCTGCCGAAACGCTGCCTGCCGCTTGCGGCATTGGAGCAAAAATCCCCTCTTCCGCCAGCATATTGTAGCATAACGCTACGCATTCGTCGCAGATATTGGCGCCCGGCGAATGCAGCATCCGCCGGACGGCATGGTCCCGTTTGCCGCAAAAACTGCAGCGGACCGAACTTTTATCGCTATAATCAGCCATGATACCATGCCTTTCCTATTAGAAAATCAGCGCTTATCAGCGGCTGGCTAAGATCTTGTCGATGAGGCCGTATTCCAGCGCCTCTTCGGCGAGCATGAAATTGTCGCGCTCACAGTCGGCCGCCACAACCTCTTCCGGCTTGCCGGTATTGGCCGCAAGGATCTTGTTCAGCCGTTTTTTAATTGTTTCCAGCCGTTTCAGATGCAGGGACATATCAGTGATTTGCCCTTGGGTGCCGGCGGAAGGCTGGTGAATCATAATCTCGCTGTTGGGCAGGGCGATGCGCTTGCCCTTAGCGCCGCTGGACAGCAAGAACGCGCCCATGGAAGCGGCCATGCCTACGCAGATGGTCGAAACGTCGCATTTGACGTATTGCATCGTATCGTAGATAGCCATGCCGGCCGTTACCGAACCGCCGGGGCTGTTGATGTAAAGCTGGATGTCCTTTTCAGGGTCCTGGCCCTCAAGATAGAGCAGCTGGGCCACGACTAGGCTGGCCGTGGTGTCGTTAACCTCTTCGCAGAGCATAATAATCCGGTCGTTCAGCAGCCGGGAATAGATGTCAAAGGAGCGCTCCCCGCGTCCGGTCTGCTCGATGACCATAGGCACTAAACTCATAACACAAAATCCTCCTTTTGGACAGGATAAAAAGCAAGGGACGGGTGGGGCCCTCCGCCCCACCCGAAAGTAACAGTTCCATTACAATTATCGTCTGAAAAAATGAAGAAAACAAAACCAGATTGAAAACTTTCCTTAAAGCTTCCCATGAAAACGCCGGCTTATTCGGCGACAGCGCTACTCTTAATCAGCTCCACAGCTTTCTTCTGGGCCACGTCGCTCTTCAGCTGATCGCCCAACGCAGCTTTGATCTGCTCGGCAGGGACACCCTGGTACTGCTCGGAAAGCTTGGCAGCTTCGGCGTCGATCTCTTCCTCGGTCGGCTCGATGCCTTCCATCTCGACAATCTTCTCCAACGCCAATGCAATCTTGACCTGCTTGTCCGCTTGCTCTTTAAAGGTCAGCCGGAAGGAATCGGCGTTCATGCCGGTATATTGCAGGTACATATCCATCGACAGGCCTTGGGACTGGAGACGGTGCTGGAAGTCCTGAACCATCTCGTCGATGCGGGCCTCGACCATCTCTTCGGGGATATCGCCTTCCATATTGCTGATGATTGCGTCGATCAGCGCGTTTTCAAAAGCGGCGTTGGCGGCGCGTTCGTTGGACTCGGCCTTTTTCTTGGCAATATCGGCCTTCAGCTCATCAAGGGTATCAAATTCGGAAACGTCCTTGACAAACTCGTCGTCGGCTTCAGGCAGTTCCCTCGCGCTGATGTCGTGCAGGGTGACTTTGAAGGTCGCAGGCTTGCCCTTCAGCTCTTCGGCATGGTACTCCTCCGGGAACGCGACGTTGACGTCAAAGGTTTCGCCCTTGTTATGGCCGGCAATCTGATCCTCAAAACCGGGGATAAACTGGCCGGAGCCAAGGGTCAGCGAATAGCCCTCTGCCTTGCCGCCCTCAAAAGCGACGCCATCCACAAAACCCTCGAAGTCGATAACCACGATATCGTCCTTCTGGGCCGCACGGTCTTCCACCGAGATGGTGCGGGCATTGCGGCTGCGCATCCGGTCGATCTCGGCCTGGATATCCTCATCGGTGACAGGCGCAGGGGTATTGGAGGCTTTGAGGCCCTTATATTCCTTGACGGTAACTTCAGGCTTGACCACACAGACAGCCTTTAATGTGACGCCGTCTTCTTTGGAGATTGAAACGACCTCGACATTGGGGGCGACGACGATTTCCAGCCCAGACTCGGTATAGGCTTCCTGCAGCGCCTTGGGGGCTGCGGCGTTGACTGCTTCCTCAAAGAAGATCTGCTCGCCGAACAACTTCTCAATGGTTTTGCGGGGGGCCTTGCCCTTGCGGAAGCCGGGAACCTGGAACTCCTTGGCGCGCTTTTTGTAGACGCCAGCGATAGCCGCCTCGAATTCCTCGGCAGAAATGGCGATTTCCAGCTCATACTTGCTGGCTGCAATGTTGTTTGTGGATACTAAGCTCATCAGACATCCTCCTATAGTCAAAGCACTTCCAAAACCCTTTGAAAGCCCCGGCCATTTTGGCCGCGGGAGGCCGCCAAAAGCGGCCCTGCTTCAGATTTCCATAGCCGACACCGCCTGGAAAAAGGCAAGCCCTTCCAGAACCTGTTGACTATCTGCCCTCCCTTTTCCGGCCACAAAACGGCCCGGGAAACGGAATACGCGCTATGTCTTTCAGTATAGCATAAAACGGCGGGATATTCCAGTGTTTTTGTGAAATTTTCCGGATTCTCGCAAATTATATGATTCGTTTTGGCTCAAATTGGAGATAATCACAAGAAATCAGCCGAAAATCGATACCATACCGCTGCCCATTGATGGCATACCCAGCCGAACAACCATGGATATGGCCGTAATAGACCTGTTTTACGCCGTACTCCAAAAGCACCTCAATGATCTCCGGGCAGTCGCCGCTGCCGTAAACCGGCGGATAATGGAGGAAAACCAACGGTTCCCCGCCAAGTTTCTTTCCGGCCTCCAAGCTCAGCCGCAGCCGCCCGCATTCCCGCCTAAGCACCTTTTTATCGCTCTGGTCGTTCATCCAGCCCCTGGTGCCGCAAAGGGCATAGCCGTCAAGCTGGAACGCATTGTTGAAAAGCATTTTCAGCGAAGAAAAGCCGTTGTCGGCAAAAAAGCGCTCCACCTTAGTTTTGGTCGAGAACCACAAGTCGTGGTTGCCTTTGAGCAGCAGCTTTTCCCCCGGCAGGCTGTCCAGCCAGCGGAAGTCCTCCAAACTCTCCCCAATATCCAGCCCCCAGGAAATGTCCCCGGCCACCACTACCGTGTCCTCTTCCCGGACAAGCCGCCGCCAGTTCCTTTCCAACCGGGATACATAATCTTCCCAGCCTTTGAATACATCCATCGGCTTATCCACCCCCAGCGAAAGGTGCAAGTCCGCTATCCCATATACCATGACCCGCAATCGGCCGTTTCCGCGGCTCTCAACCAGCCGCAGGCCAATCTTCCTCCCTCCTCTGGGTTGATACGGCGGCGAGGCTGCCCCGCCCCGCTTAACCGTTTTGGCCAAACCGCTTCAGTTGGCATCCAGCTAAAACTGGCTAAGGACATAATCCGCCATTTTATCTTTCGCAACGCTCTCTGTAAAGCGGATCCCCTTCCCTTTCAGCGACATCAGCGGCGGCGGCGCTGGAACGCCGGCCAAGCGCTGCAGCAGCGCTGCCTGCTCAAAGGGGTCGTCCGGCACGGGCGTATCAGAAATAGCCCGCAGCACACTGTCGCTGAATTTATAGGGCGAGGCCGTCGAAACAATGATAACTTTCCGTTCATCGCCGGTTGCTTCCAAATAATCCCAATACGCCTTCGCCGCCACAGCGGTATGGGTGTCGCAGAGATAGCCATATTCCCGGAACAGCCGCCCGATAGCCGCAAGGGTTTCCCCATCGTTGCAGGAACCGCCCCAGAACCCCTCTGCCAGCGCTTCTTTGACCGCCTCGTCCACTTCATACTCGCCATCCTCCTGAAGGGCTGCAAACCAGCCCCGGACGGCCCCGTCATCCCGACCCGACAGCTCGTACAAAAGCCGTTCCAGGTTGGAGGAAACCAAGATATCCATCGACGGCGAGTTTGTGGCATAAAAATCCCGGTTGCGGTCATAAATGCCGGTGTCAATAAAATCAGTCAGCACGTTATTGCGGTTAGAAGCGCAGATCAGCGTCCCGAAAGGCACGCCCATCCGTTTGGCGTAATAGGCCGCCAGCAGATTGCCGAAATTGCCGGTCGGAACGGCGACGTTGACTTCCTCGCCGGGAAGAATCTCGCCCTTCTCCATCATCGCCACATAGCAGGCGATATAGTAGACGACCTGCGGTGCTAAGCGGCCCCAGTTGATCGAATTGGCCGAGGAAAACACCATCCCCCGTTCCGCCAGCTTCCCCTTCACCGATGGGTCGGTAAAAATCTGTTTGACTCCGCTCTGGGCGTCGTCAAAATTGCCTTGGATCGCCGCCGTCAAAAGGTTCCCGCCCTCCTGGGTCACCATCTGCAGCCGCTGCATCTCAGCCACGCCATTTTCTGGGTAAAAGACAGCGATTTTCACACCAGGCACATCCTTAAAGCCTTCCAGCGCCGCCTTGCCGGTGTCGCCGGAAGTCGCAACCAGCACCAGCACCTCCTGTCCTGGCGAAACCTTTTTAACCGACGCCGTCAGCAGCTGCGGCAGCAGCTGCAGCGCCATATCTTTGAAGGCGCAGGTCGGCCCATGCCAGAGTTCCAAAAAATAGCAGCTCTCGCCCACCTTGGAAAGCTCAAACACCCCGTCGCTGTCAAATTTGCCGCCGCCGTAGGCATTCTGGATGCAAGCGGCCAGCTCCTCCCCGGTAAAGTCAGTCAAGAATTTTGATAGAATAATCTGTGCTTTTTCCCCGTAGCTTTTCCCAGCCAGCGCCGCCAACTCTTCTATCGTAAATTCCGGCAGCGACTCCGGCACAAAAAGCCCGCCGTCAACAGAAATCCCCTGCATAATCGCCTGGGCGGCACTGACGCCGACGCTGCTGGCCCTGGTGCTGTTATATTTCATTTGCATCCCGTCCTTTCTTGCTGCAGCAAACGCGCCTATCAAAACTGCGGACAAAAAACGTCCCTAGCCCCGCAGGGCAAATGCTGCAAATTTCCAACGCGATATGCCGCCATTAAAACGTACACCTGCTGATAAAGTCCTGCGCGTTTTGGAAAGTGATCTTTTCGACTAGCTCCGAGTCAAAATGCTTGAGCAGGTTTTCGTGCCAATCAGGGATTTTGTCAATCCCAGTCAGCCGGGACGGCATCGCCGCGCCGTCAAAGTCGCTGCCGACGGCAATGCAATTTTCGCCCCCAAGCGCCAAAATCCGGCGGATATGGCGACGGATCTCCTGGAAACTGGCGTCGCTCTCGCCGTTGATGAAAATCGGATAGAAATTGATGCCGATTAAGCCCCCGCGGCGGACGATCTCTTCAATCTGCAGGTCGTCGAGGTTGCGCTGATGCGGGCAGACCTCAAAGCAGTTGGAATGGCTGGCGATAAAAGGCGCGTCGGTCGCCTCGCAGAGTTCCCAAAAACCGGTGCGGTTCAGATGGGAAACGTCGATGATAATCCGATGCTTTGTAAGTTCCGACACAACCTCCTTCCCCAGCGGGGTCAGGCCGGTCTCCGACGCCACGCCGCCGGCCAGCTCGTTTTCGCCGTTCCAGACAAGGCTGAAAATCCGCACGCCCATCTCGGCGAACTCCGCCACGCGCTCCGGCTTGCCGCCTAGAGCAGCGCCGTTTTCCACCGAAAGGATGGCGTTGCAGACGCCGCTTTTAACCTCGCGGGGGTCGTAAAAGGCGATATCCCCGCTTTCAGCCACAGCCTGCTGCAGCCGTTCAGCCTGGGCCTTGAAGCGCTGGTAGGCTTTAGCACCTCTATAATTGTCATGGATAAAAGCCGCAAAAACCTGGACCCACTGGTCAAAAACCAGCCCTCGCTCTACCGAAATCGCACCGTCGTTTTTCAAAAGGCTCTGCCGGTTTTTGAGACAACGGTTAAGGGTGTCGCAGTGCAGATCAAAGTGACGCATAATGGCCTGCCTTTCCGGCCCGCAGGGGGCCTGTCGGAAATCGTCAGCAAATTGCATATCAGAGCGCCCGGCTCTCCTGGCCGAAGGCGTCTTCCAGCCAGTTGGCTGAAACAAACGCCCCCGTTTTCGGATCGAGCAGCACTTCTACCACGTCAAAGCGGGGCTGTAAGGCAACGGGGTTTTCCTCCAGCCAGCGGGCCGCCGCCCTCAGCAGCCGGCGCTGCTTGGCTTCGGTGACCCAGGCCGCCGGAGTGTCCAACCCGTCCGTGCGCCGGGTTTTGACCTCGACAAAGAGGACAAGGCCACCCTTTTCCGCCACCACGTCCAGTTCCCCTTCCGGGACGGCGTAATTAGAACCCAAAATCCGGCAGCCGCCGTCGGTCAGCAGCTGGACGGCCACGGCTTCGCCCCGCCTGCCGCTCTTTGAAGGAAGGTTTTTAAGCTTTTTCAGAAAACTTTTGCGGTGGATCGGCGACGGGCCGTACTGTGTGAGCAGCTCCTTATGAAGCTTGGTGCCGTAGCCCTTGTGGCGCGCCAGCTCATACTCCGGATATTCCAGCGCCAGCGCTTTCATATAGCGGTCGCGCGAAACCTTAGCAAGAATTGACGCCGCTGCCACTGAGGCAGAAGTAGCGTCCCCCTTGACCAGCAGCCTTGTAGGGACGGACAAGCCGGGATTGCGGTTGCCGTCCACCAGCGCCATCGGCGGGATTGCCGAAAGGCCGGCAACCGCCCGGCGCATTGCCAAAAAAGTGGCGTTTAAGATATTATATGCGTCAATTTCCCGAACGGTGGCAACCCCTACCGAAAAGCTGACAGCTTTTTCGCAGATTTCGTCAAAAAGAGCCTCGCGGCGCTTCTCCGAAAGCTTTTTACTGTCGTTCAAACCTTCGATAGGCTTTGCGGGATCTAAAATCACGGCTCCGGCATAGACATCCCCGGCAAGCGGCCCGCGGCCAGCCTCGTCGACGCCGCAAAAACCTGTTACGCCAAGGGCTTCGTCGTATTCATATAAAGTCATACTGTCTCCTTCGGCGGCAGCTCCAGTGTCAGCCGCCCCAGCTTGCCGCCCCGGTATTCGTCCAGCACCACCGCAGCGGCGCGTTCGGTGTTGACTTCGCCGCCGCTGATCAACATCCCGCGCTTTTTTCCCACCAGGCAGAGCAGGCCGTAAGGTTCGAGATCAGCCGCCTCGGAAGCGTCAATCTTATAGCGGGCCAGCAACGTCGGATAAGCGTCCCGCAGCAGTGCCAGCAGCCGCATCGCCAGCAGCTCGGTATCGATAACCTGATCCTTAACAGCGCCGGTGAAAGCCAGCCGCTCCCCGACCGCAGGATCGTCAAACTTCGGCCAAAGGACGCCCGGCATATCCAGCAGTTCCAGTTCCCGGTTCACCGGCACCCACTGCTTGCTGCGGGTCACGCCCGGCCGGTCCTCCACCTTGGCGCGTTTTTCGCCGGCCAGCCGGTTGATGAACGAGGACTTGCCCACATTGGGAATGCCTACCACCATCATCCGCACCGCCCGCGAAAGGCCTTTTGCAGCACGGCGCTCTAAAAGTTCCGCGAGGGTTTCGCGCACCAACGGCATCAGCTGTTCCAGGCCCTTGCCGCTGCGGCTGTCGGCCGCCATCGCCGCAAGGCCCTGCTGCTTATAATAGGAGAGCCACCGCGCCGTTGCGGAAGGGTCGGCTGTGTCAGATTTATTCAGGATGACCAACCGCTTTTTCCCGCCCAGCAGCTCCGAAAGCTCGGGGTTGCCGGAGCTTTGGGGGATCCGGGCGTCGCGGAGTTCCGCTACCAAATCCACCTGCGGCAGGCACTCGGCAATCAGCCGCCGGGTTTTGGCCATATGGCCGGGAAACCATTGAACCAACGGGGTCTGTTCCATAAAAGCCTCCTTTTGGGCTGTTTCAGCGGATAATCCCAATGCTGTCCATCGGCAGAATCCGCAGCACCACCTTACCAATAATCTCGTCCTTGTCCACGAAACTTACCGGCTCAAAACGGCTGTCGGTAGAATGGTTGCGGTTATCGCCTAGGACGAATACGCAGCCTTCCGGCACCGTCACCGGATAGTCGTGGTCGCCGCGGGTGCTTGGCGCGATGGTTTCCATAATATAGCCCTCTTCCAGCAGCTCGCCGTCGACAACTACCCGGCCTTCCCCGTCGATATCCACCGTCTGGCCAGCCACTGCGATGACCCGCTTGACCAGCGCCTCGTCTAACCCCGTATTTTCAGATAGGATCACTGGATCGCCGTTTTTCGGCTCGTAGAGGAATTTCCAGACAATCAGCCGGTCGCCGTTGGTCAGCGTCGGCGACATTGAGCTGCCGATTACCTCCACCGGCTTGATAAAGAACCCAAACAGCACCGCCACAATGACCGAAGCGGCCACAATGGCCTTCATCCATTCGATTACCTCGGCGCGGACGGATTTCTTCTTCTCGCCGTCAGGCAGCGCCATCCCCTCCTCGTCCATTTCTTCATAGGAAAGCCCATTTTGTTGCTGGCCCATCTGGATATTCCTCCTGATATTTATATTTTCCCATCAGCGGGACGGGATCAGGTATTTCATCGGCGTAAATCTGATCCCATGCTGTTCCTGCTCCTCAGACCGCGGCTCAAAGCCGATATGGAGATAAAAGGGCATCCCATAAGGCGAAGCGTTCAGCGTGACCTCCCGCAGGGCGGGATCCTTTTTCAAAATATCTGCCAACAGGTATTGGAAAATCGCAGTAGCGACGCCTTGGCGCTGGTATTCCCTTTTGACAAACGCCATGCTGATATGGGCTTTGCCCGCGCGCAGCCCCATCATGCCCATCATCCGGTCGCCGTCAAAAGCGGCATAGATCGGGCATTCCCCTTGGCGGCAGCGGGCGATAAAACGCTCATTTTCAACAACGTCCCGCCGGAAGCTGTCGACGCCTTCCTGCCCATAATCCGGCGCTTCAAACTCCATAAATACCTCGTAAGCCAGCGCCAGGGCCTCTTCCACCTCGCCGCTGCGTATTTTGCGTATCTGCATCCTTCCCGCCTCCGTCTCTCACTCAACACCGCCGAACTTGTCAAAAGGGAAAAAGCGCAGCAGCACCTTACCTTGGATCTCCTTTTCCGGCAGCATCCCTACCTGGCCGCTGCGGCTGTCGGTAGAGTGACCGCGGTTGTCCCCCATCAACAGTACGCATCCTTCTGGCACTGTCAACGGGAAATCAAGGTCGCCGGGATCGGTGATTGCGCCGTCAATATAATCCTCCTCCAACGGCAGGCCATTGACCAGCACGCCGCCGTCCTTGCCCAGGTCGACCGTCTGCCCGCCGACTGCGATTATCCGCTTGACCAGCGGCTTATTCAGGCCGTTTTTATCGCTGGTCACGACGATATCGCCGTTTTCCGGGCTATAAAAAATGCCAGAGATAATCAGCCGGTCGCCGGCCGTGAGTGTCGGCTCCATAGAGCCGCCGTCCACCCGGACGATTTTCAGCACGACAAAAAAGATCATAAAAACTACTGCAAAGGCTACAGCCAACGCCTTGCCCCATTCCAGCAGCTCGTGCTTCCAGCTGCCTTTGGCAGCCTCCGCCGCCGGTTCAGCAGCCGCTTCCGGAGCCCTCCCCTCAGGCTGCGGAGCGGGCCTCTCCTTTTCAGGCCCAGGTAACCCGCGCCTGGCAGGCTGCCCGCCAGCCGGTTTCTTGGGGCGCTGGCGGGCAGCCTGCCTGCCAACGGGGGCCGCTGCGCTGTCTTTGGCGCGAAGGGCCTCAGTTAAAGAATGACTGCCGTCGGTACGGGCCAGCTGCTCCAGCTCTTCCTTCAAAGAAGCGCTCGGGCGCGCAGGATGGCGCACTGTCGCCGCAGGCGGCGGATCGGTTGTCAGCCGCATCCGCTTGATGTCATCGGGCCGGAACACCACCGTTGCCGGCTCGTCGCTGTGCACCTGCGGCACATCCCGCAGCAGCGCATCCTCGCCGCCCGCCGAAGGCCGGGCCTTAGGGGCAGCGGCGGGCGCTGCCGGCGCTGGCGTCCCGCCTGCAGTTCCAGCCTCCGCCGCAGCCTTTACAAATTCCGGCGCTTTTGCCGCCAGGGCTTCTGCGGCCGCAGAAGCCCTGGCCGCTGTGGGCGGGGGGGGTGAAGGCGCTTCGGCCCGGGGCGACGCCGGGGCAGCGCCTTCAGGAAGAAGATCCAGCTCTGCCAGAATTTCTTCCAAATCCAGCGAAACGCTGTCATGTTGATCCTGAGCCATGGTTCCGCCTCCGTCTCAATAAAATACGCAAAAAAAGGGACGTTCCCGCCCCTTTCTCCGCTTTGATGAACCGCTTTATACGATTTTCTCTTTGACCCTGGCAGCCTTGCCGACGCGGTCGCGCAGGTAATAGAGCTTGGCGCGCCGGACTTTACCATGGCGCAGCACATCAACCTTGACCACGTTAGGGGAATGTACCGGGAACACGCGCTCGATACCCACGCCGTGGGCTACACGCCGTACCGTAAAGGTCTCAGAGATGCCGCCGTGCTTCATGGCGATAACGGTGCCCTCGAAAGCCTGGATCCTCTCCTTATCGCCTTCGCGAATCTTAACCGAAACTCTGACATAGTCGCCCACCAGCAGCTGGGGCTTGTCGGCCTTCATGCTGGACTGGCTGATAAGTTTTAATGCGTCCATCTTTTTCCTCCTGGTTTTCAGACATTCGTGCCGCAGGGGGCCTGCCCCGGCGCAGAGGACTGTCCGCTTTAATGTGTTGAACATTAATCCCCACACAGCCCAAAATCCGAGCTGGCGGAACAATATCTATTAGATAATACCACACTTTTGCGGATTTTGCAAGGGATTTTTCATTTTTCAGCTTTTTTGCCGGTGAAATAGGGAAATTTCAGCGTTTTGCCCATTTTTCACCTGAAGAACCCGGAAAAATCAGACCAGCTGGCGGATCAGCGTTTCCCTGTCTCCTTCCAGCAGATCCATCACTGGGATTTCCGGCAGCGTATAGGCCCCGGGGCGCTGGCGCAGCGCGGCGCGGACAGCCCCAACCAGCACCTGGCCAGTAAGGGCAGGGTTGTTGATTTTCATATTGAACTCGAAAAGCTGGTTGGGGGTCTCGCCGGAAACGCCCTTGCGGGTGAGGTTGACGCCGTGGCCCATGTCGATAACCGCATTCACATCTGGGACAGCCGTCACATGGGTTTCGTCGTTGGCAAAATAGGGGTCGGCCTTGATGCGGGCGGCGACGTCTTCCAGCAAATACCCTTCTTTCAGCTGGACATAGACCATGCGGCGGTGGATAGAAGTCCCCAGCGGAATGGTCATCGAAAGCGCCGCCTCTACCCCCTCAATGGCCTTGACAGCTACGGTGTGGCCCATGCTCATGCCAGGGCCGAAATTCGTGTAGGTCAGGCCGCGAGGGGCGCAGGCCTGCAGCAGCGTGCGCACCACCGAATCAGAGCCGGGATCCCAGCCTGCCGAGATCACCGAGACAGCGCCATGTTCCTTGGCGGCCTTATCCAAAGTTTCGCGCAGGTCCCAGATCTGGCCGTGGATGTCGAAGCTGTCGGCGGTGCTGATCCCCAGTGCCAGGCATTCCAGCGCGTACTTTTCCACCGACCGGGTCGGCGTTGCAAGGATGGCCGCGTCAGGCTTTACCGAAAGCTTTGACGCATGGTCGACAATCTCCAGCCCAGCAAGCTCTGCCGGCTGTTCCCCAGCGGCGGACCGCCGGACGATGCCGACGCATTCCATATCGCTGGCAGCCTTTACCGCTTCCAGCGCATACCGCCCGATGTTCCCGTAACCAATAATAGCAACCTTGGTCATTTCAATATTCCTCCTTTATCCTTGAAGGGATTTCGCAAACTGCGAACCCTCTTCGACAAAAAACAGACGGGCCAGGCCCTCCGACCCGCGGCACAAACGCCGCATTTTCTCCTGACGCCTTACTTTTTAACGCAAGCTTTGTGGAAAACTTTCTTACCCTTTTTGATGATGACCTCACCGTCGAGCTGAACCTGCATCGCAGGGTCAGCCGCTTTTTCACCATTAATAAGGATGCCCCCCTGCTGGACAAGGCGCCTTGCTTCGCCGTTGGAAGCGGCAAGGCCGCACTTGACCAACAGCGTCAGCAAGCCAACCGAGCCGTCGGCAAGCTCTTCCGCGGCAATTTCGGTGCAGGGCATATTGGCCGTATTGCCGGCATCAGAGAAAAGGCTCTTGGCAGCCTCCAGGCACTTCTGTGCCTCCTCCTCGCCATGGATCATCTTCGTCAGCTCAAACGCAAGGCGCTCCTTTGCAACGTTGAAAGCCTGGTCTTTAAGGGTGCGCTCCATCTCCTCGATTTCTTCAATCGGGATAAAAGTCAAAAACTTCATACACCTGATGACATCGGCGTCGCCGACATTGCGCCAATATTGGAAAAAGTCATAGGGCGAGGTCTTATTGGCATCCAGCCAGACTGCGTTGCCGGCGGTTTTGCCCATCTTGTTGCCCTGCGAGTCAGTGAGCAGCGCAATGGTCATCACCTGGGCGTCTTTGCTTAGCTTGCGGCGGATCAGCTCGGTGCCGCCAAGCATATTGCTCCACTGGTCGTTGCCGCCGAACTGCATATTGCAGCCGTAATGCTGGAAAAGATAGTAGAAATCGTAGGACTGCATAATCATATAATTAAACTCCAAAAAGCTCAGGCCCCGCTCCATCCGCTGTTTGTAGCAGTCCGCCCGCAGCATATTGTTGACCGAGAAGCAAGCGCCTACCTCCCGCAGCAGCTCCACATAGTTTAAGTTCAGCAGCCAATCGGCATTGTTGACCATCTGGGCTTTGCCTTCGCCAAACTCAATAAACCGCTCCATCTGCCGCTTGAAACAGGCGGCGTTATGGTCGATATCCTCTTTGGTCAGCATTTTGCGCATATCCGTCCGCCCGGAGGGGTCGCCGATCATCGTCGTGCCGCCGCCAATTAGGGCGATGGGCTTGTTGCCCGCCATCTGCAGCCGCTTCATCAATGCCATCGTCATAAAATGGCCCGCTGTTAGGCTGTCGGCGGTGCAGTCAAAGCCAATATAGAAAGTGGCTTTGCCGTTGTTAATCATATCGCCGACCATGGCCTCATCGGTCACTTGGGCAATCAGCCCCCGGCGTTTCAGTTCTTCGTAAGCCGTCACCAGTCTCATTCCTTTCTTATTCCACAGTTTTTTCGTAAAAAATCAGCGTAAGCCGTTCATTGACCGGCTGCAGCCTGCCGGTAGGATGATAGCCCATTTTTTCGTAAAGATAACAGTTGCCCGGCTCCTCAGCAATGGTATCAACGCCCCAGCTCCCCGGCCCGTATATCTCCTCAGCAAGACGTATCGCTGCCTGCGCAAGGCCGCGGCCCTGGAGCGCGGGCAGGATAAAGAGCCGCGCCAGATAGAAGGCAAAGTCCCAAACCCCTTGGCGGATTACCCAAATCGAACCCGCCCGGGCCTCGCCTTCCCAGATCCAATAGCTGTCCACAATAGGGTTTTCAAGCCTCGCCTCCATTTTGGACAGCGGTTCCAAGAACGGGCTGCCCTCGTCCCGATACCGCTCGTAGAGAGGGCGGAAAGCTTCCTTCTGCATCTCCAAGAGCAGGGCCGCTTCCTCCATTTTAATTTTTGTCAGAGATACCCCAAACATAAAACCCCTTTCAAAAGTTTTCGGCGGGGATTTCCCAATAAAAAGTCCCCTGCCATATCCAGACAGAGGACGATCCAGCAATCCTGAAACGTGTTACCACCTCAATTTACCGCCCCCTCACGGGAAACGGCCTCATCGGGTACAGCCATACCCTGAATGCTGTAACGGGCACACCCGGCGTCCCTACTGCGGCCAAAGCCAGTTCAGGTTGCGGCTCCCAGAGGTATTTCGGCCTTCCCCACCCGCGCCCTTACACCAACCGGGCGCTCTCTGTGCGCTGAAAAAGACGTACTAATTCTGATCGCTGCCATTAAAGCTAGTATAGCATAGCTCCCCCAAAATGTCAAGGATGTCAAATTAAAAGGATTTTGCGCGAAAATCATACTGTATTCTAGTCAAAATCCCGAAATATGAACAGCGAAACCCCAAATTCTCCACTGTTTTATAGAATATCCCCGAATCCTATTGACTTTTTCTTTTGTATATCGTATACTATATCTAAATTAAAACCCGCGCCGGCTTGCCCGGAACGGGGCTGAAGGAGTCTTGATTTATGGATACAAGAGCAAGGGAAATCCAATCCAGAAAAAACCAGCGGCTCAGCATTACCGTCATCCCGGGCCATTTTGCTACCAGCCACTCCCACGTCAACTATTATATCGATATGACTTCAATGAAGTCCTACCACCTGATGGCCAAAGAGGCGGCCGCTGAAATGGCCACCTACTTCACCTCCACTCCGGTGGATACCATCGTCTGCCTGGACGGCACTGAAATCGTCGGCGCTTTCCTCGCCCGCGCCATCTGCAACACCTCCTTGGCCGGTATCAACCGCGAACAGAACATCGCGGTCCTTACCCCCGAAATCAACCCCAGTAACCAGATGCTTTTCCGCGACAACGTCCAGAAAATGATTTGGAATAAGCACATCCTGCTGCTTGTCGCTTCGGTCACCACCGGCAAAACCATCGACCGCGCCCTTGAGTGCATCCGCTACTATGGCGGCAATATGGCCGGGGTCTGCGCGATTTTCAGTGCTGTCGAAACAGTCAAGGATATCCATATCAAGAGCCTTTTCGACAGCGGCGACATCCCCGATTACCAAATCTTCCGCAGCAGCGAATGCCCCCACTGCGCCGCCCGCACCAAAATCGACGCGATTATCAACAGCTACGGCTATTCTAAACTGTAATTTCCTTTGGTTGCCGTGTGCCTCTTGGAAAGGCTGTGCATATCGGTCGTCTTCTTAACGCTGCTGAATAAAATTGAACAAAAAAGAGCCCCTGTTTTTTACGAAGCAGGGGCTTTTGCTATCCAATAACTGGCGACGCACCGACCACCCATTCCTGCAGCGGCTGGAGCAGGAATTCCAGACATCTTTCTAATGCTCTGGGGCCAAATAAAGAGGTGAATAGGTAAACAGCAGAACCAACAATCAAAAAACAGACCGTCAGCGCGGCAGCCAGTGCAAAAATACAGCGCGCCTTGTCCCCCTCTCTGGCGGAAAGGGCCTGGATGCTGAACGCCGCCGAAAGGGATGCACAGACCAGCGCCGCCCACCATCCCTCTGCCCAAACGGCAAAGGCCGCAAGCCACCCCAGCGGGAAGAACCGCCAGCCTGCTGCAAAAGCAAGCCGCGGCAGGAAAAACAGCACGCAGCACGCAACCGCCAGCAGACCGGCAGCGCCCTCGTGGGAAAGGGACCTGTCTGTCATCAGGACAATCCAGCCTTACGGCAGTTGTCAAGATGCTGCTGATAGGTGGAAGCAAAA
The DNA here is from genome assembly GCA_022793675.1 of Oscillospiraceae bacterium. Classification (GTDB taxonomy): domain Bacteria; phylum Bacillota; class Clostridia; order Oscillospirales; family Ruminococcaceae; genus Faecivivens. The sequence continues at coordinate 15,501 of JAAWDH010000048.1, read as the reverse complement.
TAGAAATTGCCGGCCTTATCGGTGCAGAAGAAATAGCTGCCGGCGGCGTCCGCGCTGGGGTTGAGCAGCGCGTTTATCGCCTGAAGGCCGGGATTGTTGATTGGCCCGGCAATCAGGCCGGGGCTTTTGTAGCTGTCATAAAGGTCGGCCAGCGCTTCATTCCCCGTCGCCGGCAGCACCACCTTTTTCGCATAGCTGCTGGTGGGGTTGGATTGCAGCTTGGGATATTCCTCGGGGTTGTCCAGCCGGTTCTGGAAAATAGCCGATACTGCCTCCATCTCGCTTTTTTTGCTGGCTTCAGCCTGGATGATCGAAGCCATTGACATGGCGTCGTGAAGCGTCCAGCCTGCCGCCCAAAGCTCGTCCTTCAGTTCTACGGTGACTTTACGCTCAAAATTCTTCAGCATCAGGGCCACGACCCGGTCGGCGCTCTCCCCGCGATAGAACTCGTATGTGTCGGGGTAGAGATAGCCCTCATAGCGATAGCAGACATCAGACGGGACAGCATCGTTGTAGGCAAAAGGCTGTTCGCGGTTAACGGCAGCTAAGAAATCCGCCTCGCTGCAGACCCCTGCCGCATCTAACGCCGCAGCAATCCGCGGGACGGTATAATGCTCAAAAGTAGTAACAGTGACGACACTGCCATCCCAACGGAAAGTAGCAGCATCATCGCGGCTGCCGTCGCTGCGGAAAAAGGCGGCGGCAGGCTCAGCGGGCGTTCCCTGTTGAAGCACTCCCTCTGCATCAAGCAGATAAACGACGCCGTCAACTTCGATGACGCCAGTCTGCATTTTCCCGGCGGCGTCTGTAAAATAACGGCCGCCATCCAGCTCAGCCCAGCCGCCCTGCGGCGTCCCATCGCCCCCGAAACGGTACCAGGCCCCGTCGACCTGCTGCCAGCCCCGAGCCATTACCCCGTCGGCCCGCAGATAATAGCGCTGGCCGCTATCTTCAAACCAACCGGTGCGCATGGTACCGTTGCTGTCAAAATTATACCATTGCCCGCCGATAGCCTTCCATCCTTCTCCCACAGCTTCGCCGTTTTCGATGTACTTCCAGGCCCCGTCTTCCTGGGCCTCCCAGTCGGCGCTTGCCGGCAGCGCCAGCGTCGCAGCGACTGCTGCGGCAGCCGCAAACGCAGCTGCCCGTTTCCAAACCTTTTTCATAAAAAGCTCCTTTCATATGTCAAAAAAACGCCTAACAAGGGATTATTTCTTGACGGCGCGGGTCGCCCAGAAGGTCGGCAGGTTATAGCTCAAAAAGCTTTCGTCGGTGTCGCCGAAAACATCGGTCAGGGTAAGCCCTGCTTTGATCTGCCCGCCGATCTGTTCCTCTATCGTATGGGAGAACTGGACGCCGTCGCCAGCCTCCATCAGTTCTTTGAACAGCACTGGGTTTTTGAGGGGGTTGAAGGGCAAACGGTGAGCAAGCCTGGTACAGCTTTCATCAAAGGCAAAGTTTAAGCCATTGTCCAGCCCCGCCAGCAAAATTCCGCCAGGTTTCAGCACTCGGAAGCACTCGTCCCAAACGTGCTGGACATCTTCGATGTAGCAGTTGGAGACTGGGTGGAAAATCAGATCAAAGCTCTCGTCGTCAAAAGGCAGCCTTTTGGTCATATCCGCCTTGACAATATCAATGGCATAGCCCTCGCGCTTGGCCACCATCCGCTCGCTGGCAAGCTGGGCATCGGAATAGTCAAGCACCGTGCATTTGGCCCCAAGCGCCGCGAAAATGGGCATCTGCTGGCCGCCGCCGGAAGCCAGCCCCAGCACTGCCGTCCCTTCCATCGGACAGAACCACTCCTTCGGCACCGGCTTGAGCGGGGTCAGCAGCACCTCCCATTCCCCTTTCTGGGCGGCAGCGTAAACCTCGTGAGGGATGGGCTTGCCCCACTCCCAGCCTTCCGCGACCCAGCCGTCGATGGTTTTGGCATTGATCTCGGCAAACTCCCGGCGCAGTTTTTCCGTGGGACGCTCGTCGGCGTCCGCCGCCCGCAGCAGCTTGTCCGCCCGATTTAGAATCCCACGGTAGATTTCATCCTTATTATAACAGACAGTTTCGACAAATTCTGCAAAATCCACCAGCCGGACCGCCTCCACCTCCTCTTTACGGAGACGGCAGCCTTCCACGGAAAAATCAAATTTCACGCAGTAAACGTCTAACAGGCAGCGGCCCGCCGCCTCGTCTACCCGCTGTCCTGCCAGCTGCATTGCCGCCGCCGGAATGTCAAGCCCCAGCTCTTCCTTCGCCTCGCGGATAGCGGCTTCAAGGCTTGATTCGCCGGCCTGCGCCCCGCCGCCGGTCACGTCCCACTTCCCCGGCAGGTAATGGGCAGAAAGGGAACGCTGCTGCAAAAGGTAGCGGTTGTCCTTGTCGCAAATTAAGATGTGGGTGTGCAGGTAATATTCTTCTGGGCTGCGTTCCCCGTGTTTGGGGATACGCTTGCCTAAAAGCAACCCGTTTCGGTCATAAAGATCAATGTATTCCATGATTATCTCCTTTGGTTCAGTGATTGTGCCACTCCCTAAAAGCGAACCGCTCATCCAAACGGTCGTAGGCGCATTCCAGCAGCTGCGCGCCCCAGCCGTCGGAACACTGGAAACTGATATTGTCGCCTTCCAGCGTAACCCCTTCCGGCTCAATAGAAGCGATCAGCCCGTCAAAATTGAAAGTCCAAAAAAGCTTCCGCAGGATGGCCTCAACGTCAGGCTTTTCCACGGAACCGTCGTTGGGGGTTTGGTACAGCGACCGCCCCAGCTTGAACACCTCGTCGTCCGCCTTCTGGTAGACAGCTTCAAACTCCTCTTCGGTACAGTTTTTCGCAGCTTCGCTGATGCTCTCGGGGATTTCCCAATAGGGGTAACCCGTCATCGACAGGTCTTCAAACAGCTTCAGCAGCAGATTGCCGTTGAAAAGGCGGATGTGCCGCTGCAGCGCCGCCTCCTTCTCACAATAATAGGCTGCCATTTCCCGGGCAATCACGCCGCCGTCTTCCTCGCCGGGCGCAAGCCGCCCTTTCAGCTCGCCCCAGAAATAAGGCCGCGGCCTGCGGAAATCTTCCAGCACTTCGTCCAGGCTGCTCTCAATCGAAACCATCCCTTCGCTGTCAAAATCCTCGTTGACATGGGTGCCGGCGTAACCCAAAGAGAAGGAGCCTTTGACAAAGAAAACGCCGTCCCTGCAAATAATTTCCAGCATAAAACTTCACACCTTTTCAAATCGTTTTCAGGATTTCCTGTTCATTTTGGGCCACCTGTTCCTTGAACTGGATTTCGCTGCGGCGAGCCATAAACCAGGCAAAGGATTCCTTTAGCCCTTCGATAAAATCCACCTTCGCTGGGCAAAGCGCAGCAATTTTGCGCACATCCAGCACATTGTCATATTCCGGGAACGGGAAAAAATCCCGGGCGTCCCGGCCGGCCGCCAAACTGTCATAAAAAACCGTCTTTGCAGGGATGCCGGCAGCCTCGGCACAGGCCGCCACCCATTCCGACGCCGTGACAGCCTGGGCATTGCCAGTGTTGAACACCGAAAGCGGCCCGGTGTCCTGCCGCAGCGCCGCCAATACTGCGGCTGCCTGGTCGTCGGTATGCAGAAATTGCAGCTGGGGATTGCTGGCCGGCAGGATCAGCGGCCGCCCATCCAGCAGATGGGCAAAGACAAAGCTTTCCCGCTGGGCATAGTTGCGGGGGCCATAGAGATAAGGCGGGCGGAAAAAGATTTTCTGCCCTGGCATTTGGGCGGCGTAAACCTTTTCGGCTTCGATTTTATTCAGGCCGTAATTTCCCCAGTAGGGGTTCGGGCCAGTAAGGCCTTCCTCAGAAAAGGGCGGCCGGGCTTCCGCAGCTGGATAGACTGCGCTGGAGCTGATAAAGACAAGCTTGCGCAGGCGCTCCACTGGCAGCGCCTCACAAAGGATTTCCGCATGGCGGGCGTTTAAACCGCTCACGTCTACCGCCGCGTCAAACTGCCGCCCAGCAAGCGCGGCCTTCATCGCTTCGGCATCCTCGCGGTTGCAATGAATCTCCGACACTCCGGGTACCGCCGGCCTGCTCCCGCGGTTTAAGGTCGTCACCCCATACCCTGCTTCCAGCAAGGCTTCGACAATCCTGCGGCCGATAAAATAGCTGCCGCCCAGCACCAATACCTGTTCCATATAAAGCCACTCCTTTCATAGGCTGCCCCATACTTTCCCTGGCCTTTTTATTCATCAGATGCTTCGTTGGAAGCGCCGCTGGATTCTGTAGCGCTTGAGGAAGACGTACCACTGGAATCTGCGTTTATCCTTTTAAAGGAAATGACATATTGCTTGCCAACAGCCTCCCCGATGGTCTCCACATATTTGGTAAGCAGCATCTTGGTGCGTTCCTCGGCATTGGCCAGAAGGGTGTGGTCGTTGGCAGCGGATTCCTCCATCCGGCTCTGTGCTTCCTTGAAAGCCGCTTGTTCATCCTCGGCGGTAATGGCGGCGGAATTCTGAGAGATAATGAAAGAATCTTTAGTGAGAGAGCTGCTGTCCACAACACATCCCAGCACCTTCACCTCCGGCAGAGTCACAGTAACCTTGTCGCCGTCAAGCACCATCGTCACCTGCGAGGCGTCGACCCCAAGCTCAACCACGCCGCTGTATTCCACCCAGAAGTGCTTGTCCTTTTTCCAGAGCCAAACCCCCTCCGCATCTTTCTCTTTGTATTTTGCGACATTGTGGTAGTAGCACTCCATTACCGCCAGTTCGCAAATGGAACGCATCTGGGAAAGCTGCGGCTCGACATCGGTTTCCGCCGAAGCGGCAGTCCCTTCGGCCTTACCGCAGCTTCCAAAAAGCCCCAACATCAGAACCGCCGCTGTAATCCCTGCAATTAATTTTTTCATCACAGTTTCCCCTCCCACACAATCTTCAGCTCCAGCCCCACATCAGGCTGCTCAACAAAGGGGTTTATCAGCGCCTTGATAACATTTTCGGCGTTCTGCCTGGCCAGCTTGAAAATCTCTTCAGTTGCTTCGCTTTCCTCTTTTACATCAGCCTCGCAGGCTTTGTAAGCCTCTTCGGAGACAGCAAAAGCGTTGCGCTTTTCGTTGATAAAGATAAAGTCCATCGTGGTGATATCCACGTTGGCTTTTCCGATATGTATTGGCGGCAGCTTAACTTGCAGCGTGCCCTGCTCATCGTCAAGTTCGAAATCAATTTTTGAAAAATCCAGCCCAGCATAAACCATCGCTTCATAGGAAACGTAATAATCAACCTGGTCGGGATTTTCCGGACTTGGCACTTTGGCGACGCCGTTATAGACTGCGGTAAACGTTGAAAGCTCGCTGGTCTCGACAATCTTTTCCAGCCTTGCTATCGTTGTAATTGAGGGGTTAGGCTTTGGCGATTCCGAATTCCTAAATTTTAAAAAAATCGCAACGCAAGCTATTCCTATAATAACGGCCGATATTCCTGCAATTATCAAAATCCTGGGAATTTTGATGTTCTTTTTAGCTTCATTTTCTCCCATAAAATATTCCTCCTTTTTATTGGCGAGCAGCACCGTCAGCCTTTACAGGCGGCAGTGCTGGTAAAATCAAGAGAAAAGGGGGCAGCAAAAACACTGCCCCCTTCCGGTTCTTTTCAGAACCGGCAACCGTTTAGACGGTGATGTCCAGAATATGTCCAAAGGACGGACGGGCTGCCTGGGCCGCCGCGGGGGCGGGGTTGGCCGCTTGAATGCTCTGGATTGTCTGGGCGGCGATGGCCTCCTGGGTCTCCATGGCCTTTTTAGCCATGGTAACACTGACGGCTTCCATCATCTGGCCAGCGTGCATAGTGATGCTGGCAGCTGCGATTGCAGTAACATCCATAAAAGTACCTCCATTTCTGCCGTCTGTGCCGGCGTCACGCTAAAGGGAAACCGGCCGCTGCACAGCCAGCGGCTCTATCCAAACAACAGGGCTATACAGGCTCCCGTTACTTGGCTAAAAATTCATGCAGGGCCGCGCCCAATTTGCGCGTGCCTTCTACGACTTTGTCGTCGCTGGGAGTCGAATAATTCAGGCGGAAGCATTGGCTGGGCGTCCCCTCTTCGACGTTGAAAGCGATGCCTGGTACAACGGACACGCCTTTCTGCTTGGCATACTGGACAAAACCCAGCATATCCGCGCCGTCAGGCAGCGTACACCAAAGAAACAGTCCGCCCTGCGGCACGGTATAACGCACCTCTTTAGGGAAGGTTTCGCGGATAGCTCCGAGCATCAAGCCGCTTTTGTGTTTATAAAGCTGGCGGATGGCTTCGATATGGCCATCGAAATCGTATTCTTCCATATAATGTGCAATCAGCATCTGGAAAAACTGGTTGGTGTGAACATCGCTGGCTTGTTTACCGACGGTCATCTTGGCGATGACAGGCGCTGGAGCCAACACAAACCCGATGCGGATACCAGCGCTCATGACTTTGCTCATGCTGCCGCAATAAACGACGATGCCTTCCGTGTCCATCGACTTCAACGTCGGGATATCTTCGCCGTCAAAGCGCAGCTCGCCGTAGGGGTTATCTTCCAGGATCATCACCTGATGGCGCGCGCACAGGCTGTAGATGGCTTTCCTTTTTTCAAGCGAAGTACAAGTCCCCAGCGGGTTCTGGAAAGATGGGATGGTATACAGCATCTTGACGTCGTTTTCGCAGAGCGTCTTCTCCAGCGCCGCCAAATCCATGCCGTCGTCCAGCACTTCCACCCCCTTCAGCCTGACGCCGTAGGAGCGGAAGGTATTCAGCGCGCCGATAAAGGCCGGACTTTCGCTGACCATCACGTCGCCTTCGTTGCAGAAGACCTTGGTCGCCAAGTCGATGGCCTGCTGGCCGCCGCTGACAACCATCAGGTCGTCGTTTTCCGTACCCATTGAAAACTTCTCCCGCAGCCGCTTTTTCAGCAGCTCCCGCAGTTTGGGGTACCCTTCGGTAATGCCATATTGGAAGGCAACGCCGGCTTCTTCATCGAAGATCCGGCAAGCAATCTCCCGCATCTCGGCAATCGGGAAGGATTCCACTGCGGGGTTCCCTGCCGCCAGCGGGATGACGTTCGGGTCGTTATTTTTGAGGATTTCCCGGATCGCTGATGGCTTTAAATTGTTAATCCGATCTGCAAAACTATATATCATTTTCTTGCTGCAACTCCCTTTTTAGAATACGGTCTGGCTTTCTGGAGAAAGCTTCGGCAAAGACTTTTATGACACGCCGGAAACCCGGCTGCGCCGATTTCTGCTCCGGAAAAAACGCTGCGCCCGCTCTCGCGGTTACATGAGGTTTTTATGCGCGGCGCAGGTCATCGATCACGCTGCCAATCGCAGCCAGCTGGTCGGGGATTTGGATGTGCTGCGGGCACTGGTCCATGCAGGCCCCGCACTGCTGGCATTTATCCAGGCGTTCTTCCTCGGCGGTCTTATCGTAATTCTGGAGGAAACGCTCGCCGTTTTTACTCATAACATAGCCGTTGTAAAGGCTGAACATCTTGGGGATATCCACGCCGAAGGGGCAATCCATGCAGTAGCGGCAGCCTGTGCAGGGGACGATCTCTTTTTTAAGGCAGTTTTCGACCACGTCCGCCACCAGCGCCTGCTCGGCGTCGCTCAAAGGAGCGAATCCGGTCATCGTTCTGACGTTGTCTTCAATCTGGGCCATGTTGGACATCCCGCTCAGCACGGTCATCACGCCGGGCAGGGTCGCAGCGTAGCGGATTGCCCAAGAAGCGACGCTTGCATCGGGAGCCGCCGCCTTGAATTTGGCTTCGGCAGCCTCGCCGGGGTTAGCCAGATAGCCGCCGCGCACCGGCTCCATTACAATTACTGGGATACCGGCGCTATGGAGGATTTCGTACTGGCCCTTGGCATCCTGCAATTCCCAGTCAAGGTAATTCAGCTGGATCTGGGCAAAATCCCATTGGTAGGTATCGACAATGGTTTGCAGCACAGCGGGCTTATCATGGAAAGAGAAGCCCAGGCGACGGATTTTCCCTTCGGCTTTCATCTTTTTCAGGAAATCGTAAACGCCGAATTCGATGATTTTTTTGAAGTTGGCGTCGCCCAAGGAATGGCAGAGGTAGAAGTCAAAATATTCGACCTGGCACTTTTTCAGCTGGTCGTTGAAGATTTTCTCCACATCAGCAGCTGTCTCGGCCATCCAGACCGGGAATTTACTGGCCAGGTAAAAGCTTTCACGGGGGTATTTTTTCAGCGCCTCGCCGATAAACAACTCCGAGTCGCCGCCGTGATACATATAAGCGGTATCGAAATAATTGATGCCGTGGGCATAAGCATAGTCGACAATCTGCTGGGCGGCAGCGTAGTCAATCGCGTCGCCATCGGCAGATTTTTTAGGCAGCCGCATACAGCCCAAACCCAGAAGGGAGATTTCTTTTCCGATGCTTGCAAAGGTGCGCTTTTCCATAATTGTTTCCTTTCCTTATTAACGGCCTAGCCTGGCCGCAGTCAGATAGATGTTTCCTCATTTACATTATAAAACGGTTGGGGGCAATCTGAAAGCGGCTTCCGCCCTTTATCTCCCAAATGCCCGCAGGTTCAGCTGCTGCCGCTGAAAAAATCAAGAACCTTTTTGTTGAAATCGGGCGCTTCTTCGTAAGCGCTGTGCCCTAACCCAGGATAGAGCCAGAGCGGGCAGTGAAGCTTTGCGGCGATTTTCTCCGACGCTTCCCTGCCAAGCACCTTGTCCTCCTTCCCGCCGAGCACCATCGCTGGGCAGCGGATCTGGGACAGCCCGCTATAGCAGTCCACCGTCAGGCAGGCTTTAGCCAATATCTTGAACTGCTCTGGGTCGGCAGGTTTTGCCAGCCGGATGGCAAGGGGCAGCAGAAGCTTATGCTTTTTCAGGTAGCCCGGGGAATACATCCGGGCAAACATATCCTCCGCCAGCGCCCGCCAATCCTCCGCTTCGGCAAATTGCAGCCAACGGGCCACCGTCTCTGCAAGCAGCGGATCTGCCTGCGACGCTGTCACCCCTAACGCCAATTTCCCCACCAACTGAGGGTAGCCGATCGCCAGGTACTGCCCGATCATCCCGCCCATTGAGACGCCAAGGACGCAGGCTTTTTCAATGCCCATGGTGGCCATTGCCAGCGCCAGGTCGTCAGCCAAGCTTTGAATGGTGCAGCTTTTGTCCGCAGGGGTTTTACGGTCAAAAACCCAAACGCGGTAATCTTTTGCAAAAATACGGTAGGCTATCGCCAGCGAAGCGCCAGCCTCCCGCACCCCTTGCAGGCTAAGGCCGGGTATCAGCACCAGCGGCTTGTCCCCCTTGCCAAAGGCGATAGCGCCTACCTGGCCCGCGCCCATATTCAGGGAATATTTTTTAACCCTGTTAAGCCCCAGCATCCCCAGCCCCCTTCTCCGCCCAATCGGGCGGCGCCAAAAAGTTCGCCTGTTCGGTATAAATTACGTCGTCCAGCAGCTGATGGATGTAATCTAGACTAAATTCCGGATTTTTGCCGCGGACGCCGTGGCTTTGGGCCAGCTCCGCCGTATAAGCCGTAAGGGGGTAAAGACGGTTGTTGCGGAATCCTGCGTCGTAGTGGGTAATGGTAGGAATAAAAGACACGTCTGTAATTTCGATTGGGCTTTCTGGGGTCTCGCGGCGAATGGTATAATCAAGGATGCCGCCCACCATCCGGGCAGGGCGGTCTTGAGCGGAAATAAAATTCCCCAGTGAAAACACTGCCAACACTTCCCGGCCGTCGGCGGCAGCGAGCATCTCCACCGGCTGCAGCACATGGGGATGGTGGCCAATAATCACATCGACGCCCCAGTCGGCCAGCTTTTGGGCCAGGTCGCGCTGGCGGTCGGTGGGCGTGTGGGTGTACTCGTTGCCCCAATGGATATTCATCAACACCACGTCGGCCTTTTTGCGGGCCGCCTCCACCCGGGCTTTCAGCATCGCCTCGTTGGTGCTTTCCATCAGCACCACCTCGCTTCCTGACGGCAGCGACAGGCCGTTGGTCAGCTCGGTCGCCCCCAGGAAAGCGAAAGTCAGGCCGTTTTTCTCCATCAGCCGCAGGTCGTCAAAATCTTCTTTATCCAGATAGGCACCGGTAACCGGATAATCCGGATAATTTTCCCGCCAAAAGGTCAGGCAGTTGACAAGGCCTTTCTCACCCTTGTCCAGCACATGGTTGTTGGCGGCGTTGAAAACGTCAAAACCGATTGCCGTCATCGTTTCGGCCAGCTCTGGCGGCGAGTTGAAACAAGGGTAGGTGGACGGTTCGTAGTCGGGGGCGATGACCGTCTCCTGGTTCAAGGTGGAAATATCGGCGTCAGCGACAATCCCGGCGATGTTCTCATAGGCATAAGTAAAGTCGTAGCCATCCCCTTCTGCGCGAGCAGCTGCCTGTTCATAAATAGAATTATGGATCAGGTTGTCGCCCGCCGATTTTATCCGCACAATGGATGGATCCGGCGGAGGTTCCGATTCCGGCTTGGACGGCAGCGAAGGCTCCGATAGCGCCGAAGACTCCGGCGGCAGGCTGCTCTCGGGCAGGACGACCTCCCCCGTCGGAATCAGCTGGTAAATGCCGAAAGCCGCTGCAGAAACCGCCGTGGCGCTGAACAAAGCCAGCAGAACCTTTACCGGCGCCGCTATTTTTTTCTTTTTCATTGATGCTCTCTCCTTGCTGACAGGAATCCTTTGGCAGCCCCTCCCTGCGAAATGCTGGGGCCGATAATCTTATTTTACCACAAAACATCGCAAATGGCGAGTAAAAACTGGAATTTTTCTGCTTTTTCTTTTCATTAACAGAATTTTCGTTGACCTTTTCCGAAGAATAAGATAAAATAGAAGGGTACAAAAGGAATTGCGGCGCGAATTTTGCTTTAGGAACGTAAAATTGCCATATTGTGGGAATTATTCCGCTGCCGTAGACAAAACTACAGAGGAAGGGCGCAGCTTGTTAGGCGGCTGCGAGGCAAATTACATGATTATTTCAGCTTCGATGCTGGCGGCGGATTTTTCGCAGCTGGACAGAGAATTAAAACGGGTCCAGCTCGGCGGCGCGCAATGGCTGCACCTAGATATCATCGACGGGGCGTTTGCCCCCAATATCACCTTTGGCGTGCCGGTGGTCAAATCGATCCGCAAAAAGAGCAGCCTTTATTTTGACCTGCACCTAATGATCCAGCGGCCGATGGATTACCTGGAAGTTTTCGCTGAAGCCGGGGCGGACTGCATCACCTTCCATCTGGAGAGCGAAGGCGACCCTGCAGAAATCATCGACAGAATTCGTAGCCTAGGGAAAAAGGTCGGGATCGCGATCAGCCCTGGGACGCCGGCGGAAAAGCTGTTTCCCTATACTGGCCAGATCGACTTGGCGCTGGTCATGAGCGTTGAGCCGGGGTTTGGCGGGCAGAAATTCCTTGACGGCTCCCTGCAAAAGATCAGGGCGCTGCGGAAGGCCGCGCCAGGGCTGATGGTCAGTGTCGACGGCGGCATCAACGCCGAAACCGCCCCTCAGGCAAGGGAAGCCGGCGCAAATGTACTGGTGGCAGGCTCTTATGTTTTCGGCGCGGAAGACGTTGAAGCGGCAGTTTATTCATTAAAATGCACGAGCGCGGCCCGCTGACGCTTTGTGCTGAAAAACCGGCAAGCCGATTACCCGACGGGAAAACCGTACCAAAACAATCCCAAAAATACAGCGCAGAAAGAAGGAAAATGCTTTGAAACAGGAAGCCGTGCTGGCGGAAAGCCGCGAGGACGCCCTCCAAAGAGACAGCGTCCCAAGCGTTTCGAGGGATATTAGACAGGCGAACGGCATATTTATTGCGCTGATACCGGTCATGCTAATGGCTGTCTACTATTACGGCGGACGGGTGCTGGCGCTGTGCGGGGCGGCGGCAGGGACGGCGGTCCTAACCGATTTTGCCTGCCGGCTGCTGCAGCGCCGCGAAAACCGCACCCCTTACGACCTTTCCGCTGCAAATACCGGCGTCATCCTGGCCATGCTGCTGCCGGCATCGGCGCCCTACTGGTTGGCGGCGATAGGGGCGTTTACTGCAATTGCTGTAGTGCGTTACCCTTTCGGCGGGCACAGCGGCACGCTGTTCCACCCGGCAAACACGGCGTTTGCCTTCCTGCTGATCTGCTGGACGGAACTGGTCACCCGCTACCCCCTCCCCCGGCAAACGCTGTCATACGATTCTGACCCTAACGTTACCCTCTATACCTCGCCAGCGGCGCGGCTGATGGCAGGCGGCGCGGAACGGATCGACTGGCTAGACCTGCTGATGGGGAACTTTGTAGGGCCAATGGGCTGCACCTCCATCCTAATCCTGTTTTTCTGCGGCCTTTTCCTCGCGCTGCGCGGCAGCATTTACTGGCAGATCCCGACGGCAGTCTGCGGGATTGTCACATTATTTGCCTGGTTCTTCCCGCGGGTCAACTCCAGCCACTTTTCCTCGGTGACGCTGGAACTGGCCGCCGGTTCGCTGCTCTTTTCACTGGTGTTCATCGCTTCAGCTGACAACGGCGAAATCCGCACCGGGTTGGGAAAATGGATCTGCGGCGTCATCCTGGGAGGCATTATTGTGCTGTTCCGGGTGTTGAGCCGCATTGAGATGGTCGTCCCCTTCGCGGTCATTGTCCTCAATACGATTGACCACCGCTGCGACCGCTACGGCGAAATGCTTGCCGGCACTGCCAAGGCATTGGCGCGGGCCGCCTGGAAATTCCTGCGCAAGGGTTTTGCAGCCCTTTGGCGGGGCGTACGCCGGCTGTCAAGCTTCTTATGGGATAAGCTTTCGGAACTGCTGCAAAAGCTAGTCGGCTGAAATAACCTGTATAATTATTTAAAAATCTACCAATTGTATAAAACGACAGCGAAAAAGGTGTGAATGATGGAAAAAAAATATCGGTTGGAACGGGTTGACTACTTGCTGCTGCAAAACCCTGTCTTGGAACGCGGGCTGACGATTGCGCCGGTTATCGCAGCGGGGACATCGGTAAAAAACGGGCTGGCGCTGAGCTTGGCCTTTGCGCTGATTACCTGCGCGACGATTGCCGCCGCCCGGTTCATCCCCCGGCGGCTCCCTTACACGGTGCGGGTCATCTTTAATATGCTGCTGGCGTCGTTCGTTTTCATCCCCGCAGTCCTGCTCACGGAATGGCTGCTGCCCGGTTCTATATTCAACCTGGGCATCTACCTGCCGCTTCTGGGCACCAACTCGCTGATCGTCCAGAAGAGCGAATCTCGTTTCGGACGGCTAGCGGCGAAGGAAATGTTGCAGCAGCTCTTAGGCCTTACGGCCGGCTTTTTCCTGACCATGATGGCGGTCTGCACGCTGCGCGAAACCCTCGGGCGCGGCACCTTCTTTGACCATCCCGTTGGCATCCCCTTCACCCTGCCGGCACTGCTGCTGCCTTTGGGCGGCTTTATCATCACGGGTTTCCTGGCGGCAGCGCTGCAGGCACTGCGGCTGCGGGTAAACAGCGATGCCCCCGCCCCGCCGCCAAGGCAGGATCCCCCTCATAAGCCCTCTGTGTCCAGCGATCTGCCCGCCATGGCAGGCAAAAAGCCGGTCTGCCCCTGATGAATTTCCTCCGAAAGGATGTATAGCGATGCTGCATATTGGCGACCTTATACAGGAAACCTTCGCCCGGTCGGTGTCGATTGCCATGACCGCCATTTTTGTGGAAAATATCCTCTTTACCCGCGCGCTTGGGGTCAGTGCCACGCTGTTTGTGCTGCGGAAAGACCACGACCGCCGGCTTTTCTGCCTAGTGCTGACGTTCATCTCCGCTGTCTCATGCTGCCTGGCGGCGCTGTACAGCAAGGCTTTGGGGCGTCTCAGCTTTGGCTACTACCTGCGCCTGCCGGCCTATGTCCTGACGGTCGGCCTTGTCTATATTGCCGTACTCCTCATCACATCAAAGCTCCCTGCACGGCACGCCGGCCGTCTCAAGCCGATGATCCATCTAGCAGCTTTCAACAGCGCGATTATCGGCGGGCTGCTGTTGGCTGGCAGCCGCACCTACGATTTCTGGGGTTATCTGGCTTTTGGGCTGGGGACTGGTATCGGCTATGCAATTGCTTCCTATTTGATGTCATTGGGCTACGAACGGCTGCAAAGCGACAGGATCCCTGAGGCTTTCCGCGGTTTTCCCGCCATGCTGATCTATACCGGCATCCTCTCGCTGGCCTTTTACGGCCTGATTGGCCACGGGCTTTCGGTCTGATTTAGTACGCCGGCGTTTCCGGCAGAAAGGTGTGCGTCCTATGGCAAAACATCGCAAAATCAAGCATTACAGCCACAGCTACCGCGCCAAGCAAAAACGGCGGCAGGGCGTTTTTAAAGCAGCCCTTTTCCTGCTGCTGTTGGCAGTACTGGTCTTTTTGGGCTACAGCATCGCCCAATCGCTGGGCGACCTGCTTAACGAAGGGCCGGAAAGCTCCTATATGGACGATGCCTCCCTGCCGTCGGAAGAGCCGTCGGAACAAAGCAGCGAACCCGACAGCCAGCCATCTTCCGAACCTGCCGATCCCGGCCTAATCGCCCCGTCCCAGCCGGTCCGGGCGGCGGCAATGCCTGCTGAAGCGATGCTCTCGCCAGGACAGCGCGCAGCCTTCCTATCATCGCTGGACGCCGCGCTCTACAACACCGTAGCAGTGCCGCTGAAGGACTCGGCCGGGAAAGTCTATTATCAAACCAGCTTGGAGCTTGCCGCAGACAGCGGCGCGCTTTGGGAAAACCCGCTGGACGCCGCAGCGCTGGCAGAAGAAATTAGGGGCTATGGCTTTGAACCCGCCGCCATGATCTACTCATTGCAGGACGATTTTGCCTCCCATGCCCGCTACGGCACCTCCTACCTCTACCAGAACCAATCCATCACCTGGCTGGATAACGCCGCTTCGGCAGGCGGGCGTTCCTGGCTCAACCCTTATATGGAAAATACCAAAACCTATCTGGCCGCCATCGCCAAGGAACTCGCAGACGCTGGTTTTACTGAGCTTTTCGTCTTTGGAAACCAGTACCCCAACGCCGCCTACCAGAAGGACATGGGCCTTGGCCCAGCTTCCAGCCTCTCCAAAGCGGAGGCTTTGGAGGAAACCCTCGTCCTCATGCAGCAAAGCGCCGGCGAAAGCTGCCGGGTCATCCCTGCTTACCAAGGGGATTGCTACGACCCAGAAGTGCGTCCTCACGTCTATTCTGTCAGCCCTAATGAGTTTAAGATCTCCCCTTCCGCCCCCATCATTGGCGAAGATCTGGCGCTGCTGGAGGCTGTGACTGCTCCGCCTGAAGGGCTTGTCCCCGTTATCAGCAACAGCGCTTCCATTGACGCTTTGCACAGCACCGGCATTGAACAATATCTAGTGCGATGATTTACATGAAATCCCCCGGAACCTTTAAAAGTTCCAGGGGATTTTGTGGTAAAACGCTGCTTTGATAAAGTGCTTGTAAACAGAAAATTCACAAATGTGTCCGCTATACGCGTACATACTGTCTCTATCTGGCAATAAAATGCCGCTCTG
>JAAWDH010000047.1 GCA_022793675.1 Oscillospiraceae bacterium | reverse complement strand
CGGAGCCCTCGGTCGCTTGCCGCAGCAAGCGAAATTCCCCCGCGGTCACCCTCCGACGCGCACAGCCTTCCGCTGCAAAAGGGAACCGCTGGCAAATCCAAGCCCCTTTGCGCCCGGCGCATACTGAAAAATAAATAAAGCGCGGCGCCTCAGGTCCGCAAGACCTCCTGAGAGTCCCCCATCGGGACATTCCATGGCCCGACTCCGAAGCCTACCGCAGTTCGGGTGTCTGGCGGCCAGCCAAGACGCCCGAAAAAGCTTAGATAGGCCATGCAATGGCCTATTACCGGCGACGCAAACACTCCCCCTCCCCTTCCTGCGGCCCCGTCCGGGCAGCTATAAGCCTCCCCTGAGAAGGGGTAGTTTTCTGCGAAAACGGTGGCTCCGCAGAGCCGGAGGGGTTCAAAGGAGGTAAAAACGCATTGTTTTTATCTGGAACCACCTGTCCGTAACCGCGAGAGAACCGGCTATGTCTATCCGCAGCAGAAATCCGGCTTGCTGGATTTCCGGCGCGAATTGTCCTGCCGGCACAGCCGGCCGCAAAAATATCTTTTCTTTTTGATGGAGTTGTGGTATAATATAAGCGGGCTTGGGCTTTTGAGTTTTGACAGAAGGAAAGATGGGAATGTTTGGAAAAAGAGCGGACGGGCGGCTGGTGCGTACCCTGGACCCGTTCCAGCGGATTATGCCTTACCTGATGCGTACCCGCACGGATTCAATGAATATGTTCGAGGAATCTATCGCCTGCCGGGGGATGGACGACTATATCCTCGCCAAAGCCGCTCAGGGCGTCCAGATTGAATATATCCATATCATCCTGGCAACAATGGTGCGGCTGCTGGCGCTGCGGCCCCAGCTTAACCGCTTTGTGATGCGGGGACGGATCTTCGCCCGCAGGAAAATCTGGATCAGCTTTGTCGTGCACCGTTCGCTGAAAAATGAGGATGCCGGGACGACAATTAAGCTCTGCTTTGACGGCACAGAGGATATTTTCCGGGTGGCGGAACAGATCAATAAGGCTGTCGCAAAAGAGCTTGCCGGCAGGCAGGGGGACAACTCTACCGACCGGACGGCGGCCATCCTGATGAAAATCCCCGGCCCGCTGATCCAGGCCGCCGTGAATTTCCTGCTTTTCCTCGACCGGCACGATATGCTCCCCCAGGCTGTCATGGAAGCCAGCCCGTTCCATACCTCGCTTTTCTTTACAAATCTCAAGTCTTTGGGCATCAACCATATTTACCACCATGTTTACGAATTCGGCACGACAGGGCTTTTCCTGGCAATCGGCAAGGAACGGGATTTGCCGGCGGCGGCAGAGGAAGGCCTCGTTGTGCGCAAAATGCTGAGCTTTGGGCTGGTGATGGACGAACGCTTTTGTGACGGGCTGTATTTTGCCCGCTCGCTGCGGCTGATGAAAAAGTTCCTCCGGCGGCCAGAGCTGCTGGAAATGCCGTTGGCGGCTAAAATTGAGGATATGCCGTGATTTTTTGACAAAAATGAAAGGGGAATTTATTATGGAATATGGCGGTCTGCGCCGTGGGGAAATTTATTATGTCGAGCCGACTTATCCGACTACTGGCTCGGAACAGCGGCCCGGCAGGCCGGCAATTATTGTGTCCAATAACCTGAATAACGAGCATAGCAGCGTCGTCGAAGTGGTGTATATGACCACGCGGCCGAAAAAGGATCTGCCAACCCATGTGCAGATTCGGGCGACCGACCGCTTCAGCACGGCCCTTTGCGAACAGGTACATACGGTCGATATCCAGCGTTTGAGCAATTACTGCGGCGTCTGTTCTGAACAGGAAATGCAGGGCGTCGATATCGCTTTGATGATTTCGTTGGGGCTGCAGCCGGTAGGCAAACGGCCGGAAAAGGCTGAAGCTGGCCCGCCCCCAGCCAGCGCCGCTAAGGCCGAACCGCCGGCGGACGAGACGCAGGGCGAGCTGATTGCCGTCAAGGCGCAGCTGGAAATGATGAAGCAGATGTATAACGACCTTTTGAAACAGTGCATCGCTGCGAAAACGGTGTGAGCGGAAGGAAAGGCGGGCGGCAGGCTTGACGGCGGCAGAATGGTTAGACAGGCAGCGCCGGGAGGATTTGCGGCGGCTGAAAGGGTTTCGTCTGATTGACGATGATTTTTTGACAAAGTGCTTTGAGGGGGAGACAGCCTGCATCCAGCTTGTGCTGCGGATTGTGCTGGAAATCCCCGACTTGGAGGTTGTGGACGTCCGCACGCAGGTGTTCGTGGAAAACCTGCTCAACCGCTCTGTGCGGCTGGATGTCCTGGCAACAGACAGCGCCGGGCGGAAGATGAACGTGGAGATCCAGCGCTCCGATAAAGGCGCTGGGCGGAAGCGGGCTAGGTACAACAGCAGTATGATGGACGCGAACCTTTTGCGGAAAGGCGAGGACTTCGAGGCGCTGCCGGAAACGTATGTGGTGTTTATTACGGAGCATGATGTAATCGGCGGCCGCCAGCCGCTTTATAGGGTTGAACGGTATATTTCCGGCTCTGGCAAAAGGTTCGGCGACGGCTCGCATATCCTATATGTGAACGGCGCTTACCGGGATGAAACGCCCATCGGGAAGCTGATGCATGATTTTTTCTGTACAGACCCGGCGGAGATGTATTATGATGTGCTGGCAGAGCGGGTCAGATTTTTTAAAGAGAGCAGAGAGGGGATCGCGATTATGTGTAAAGTTATGGAAGATATGCGGAATGAATCCTTAAAAGAAGGCAGAAAACAGGGCTTGAAAGAAGGTTTAGAACAGGGTATGAAACAGGGTATACAAACAACCGTATTTCGGATGTTGGAGACTGGAAAATATGCCTTGGAAGAAATTGCAGAGATTTCCGGGCTTTCCCTTGACGAGGTGAAAAAGCTACAGGCCAAATAAGCGTGTGAGCTTATTTGGCCAACAAAGGCAGGGGCGCGATTATCGGTTCCTTGCCTTTATTTTCATTCATAAGATAGTTGAATTATGGTGTTAGGCGCCAGTACTGTATAATCTGCTTAAAACTTTTGTTCAGATTTTGTCAGGTTTTTTGCATCCTTCCCCTTGACAAACCCCTTTGCTGCTGGTATAATAATAACGATAATTACCTTATCAAGAGTGGTGGAGGTACAGGACCTGTGAAGCCACGGCAACCCCCTGTAAAGGAACGGTGCCATTTCCTGCGACGTGGTCGAGAGATGAGGTTACCCAGAAAACCCAGAGGCACTCGACAGAGTGCCTCTTTTGCTGGTCAGAAGGTTCTGACGGCTCGGGCCGGGTCCTCCCGACAGGCATTCCCACCGGGCGGGCTGCTTCCCGGTAGGAACGCCCCATCGAAAGGCAGCCCCCGGGCCGGCGGGGATTCTCCGGCAGGAAAGGAAGGGCAACGTTATGGCAAAGTACTTATTTTCTTCAGAATCTGTCACGGAGGGGCATCCCGACAAAATCTGCGACCAGATTTCCGACGCCGTCTTGGACGCAATTTTAGAGCAGGACCCCAACGGCCGCGTGGCCTGCGAGACCTGCACGACGACGGGCATGATTTTGGTTATGGGCGAGATTTCCACCAGCTGCTATGTGGACATCCCTAAAATTGCCCGCGAGGTTGTGCTGGATATTGGCTACGATCAGGCTGGCTTTGGCTTTGACGGCAAAACCTGCGCGATTATCACCAGTATCGACGAACAGTCGGGCGATATTGCGCTGGGCGTCGACCAATCCATGGAAGCCAAGTCCGGCGAGGTAGAGCTGGAAAACGGCGCGGGCGACCAGGGCATGATGTTCGGCTATGCCTGCGACGAGACCCCCGAGCTGATGCCGCTGCCGGTTTCGCTGGCGCATAAGCTCGCTTACCGGCTGGCTCAGGTGCGCAAAAACGGAGAACTGCCCTATCTGCGGCCCGACGGCAAGACCCAGGTGACGGTGGAGTACGAGGACGGCCGCCCAGTGCGGGTGGATACCGTCGTCATCTCGACCCAGCACGCCGAGGATACAACCATCGAACAGATCCGCAAGGATATGATTGAAAAGGTTGTTCGGCCGGTTATCCCGGCGGAGCTTTTGGCCGAGGATACCAAGTATTACATCAACCCCACCGGGCGCTTTGTCATCGGCGGCCCGCAGGGCGACAGCGGCCTGACTGGGCGCAAGATCATCGTGGACACCTACGGCGGCGCTGCCCGCCACGGCGGCGGCGCGTTCTCGGGCAAGGACCCGACGAAGGTTGACCGTTCGGCAGCCTATGCGGCCCGCTGGGTGGCAAAGAACGTGGTTGCAGCCGGCTTAGCCCGCCGCTGCGAGGTACAGCTCGCCTACGCCATCGGCGTGGCCCATCCGGTTTCGGTGATGGTGGATACTTTTGGCACGGGCACGGTTGCCGACGGCGAAATCGAGGCGGCTGTCAAAAAGGTTTTCGACCTGCGCCCCACGGCGATTATCAATGAGCTTGACTTGCGCAGGCCCATTTACCGCAAACTCGCCAGCTACGGCCATATGGGCCGCGAAGACCTTGGCGTTGCCTGGGAGAAGACCGACCGCGCTGACGCCCTGAAAGCGGCGGTGGGACGCTGAGTACGGGGGTACGGCGCTTTCTGAAGAAAGCTTAGCAAAGACTTTTATGACTCGCAAGTGGCCGTAAGGGCAACTCTCCCTTTATCCTAAACGTTGTACCGCGGCCAGCTTGCTCCGCTTGCGCCTTTTGAGCGTTTGTGCTTGCCGTTGAATTGCCCGGGCATAAGGGTGGGGCAAGCTCCTAATCCATTACGTAGGTGAAGGCAAAGCCTTCACAAAAATAAAAAAGGGAGGCTTCCAAGTGACAACAAAACTGAAGACAATGGCCCAGCAGTATGGGCTTACCCATCTGCCAAAATCCAAAGAACTGGCCTGGGAAACGGCGTACGGCTCCTTCCAAGGCTATGATGTCAGCATGGTCAACATCCATCCTCAGAATGGCCTGATCGTCCAGCTGCTGTTTACGGCGCGTCCCAGCGGCGATGTCCCAGTCGCGGAATCGCCCGCTGCTTTCTTAGCACGGTTTGCCGAGGAACAGAAAAAGGTGGTCAAGTCGGCGACTGTCCAGGGCAATACGATGCAGGTGACGATGTGGGTGAGCACCTGGAAAAAGGTGATGGCGTCAGTGGGGATGGTGCTGAACACAGTGACAGGCTACTTAGCGGCCAATGGCTTTGTTTCCTGCTGCGACCGCTGCGGCAGCACCAGCGAGCGCCACCTTTGCGCGGTTGGGACGCTGGGCTGCCGGACGCTCTGCCCGGAGTGCCAGCAGCTTACCGCGAGCGAGATGGAGGCGCAGAACACTGAAGTCAAATCCAAGAAGGGCAATATGCTCACAGGCCTGGTCGGGGCGTTTTTAGGCTCGCTGGTGGGCGTAGTCGTCTGGGTGCTGATCTACCAGCTGGGGTACATCGCGGCGATTGGCGGCCTTGTGATGGTGGTCGCGGTCCTTAAGGGCTACGAGATTTTCGGCGGCAGGCTCAGCTTGGGCGGTACCATCGCCTGTGTGGTGCTGTCGGTGGTGATGCTGTTTCTGGCCCATTACAGCTGCTATGCGTTTGAGGTCTATAAGGTCCTTGCGGCGGAGTATGACGTCGGGTTTTTCGAGTGCTTCCAGGCGCTGCCGGCCTTCTTTGAGGACGGCGACCTGATGACCAGCTTCATCGGCGAACTGGTGATCGGCTATCTGCTGATGGCGGTGGGGGGCGTGTCCGCGATTGTCAGCGCCTTCCGCAAGAGCAACCCCAACAGCACGGTCGTCCGCCTTGCGTGAATGAAAAGGCGGGGGCAATTGCCGCGGATTTTGCCCCAGGCGGATTAGGGGGTGTTTGTGAAGTGGACTATATAGGGATGCTGCGCGGCGATCAGGAACTGGCCGGCCTGCTGCGCGATGTCTGCGACGTGGAAATTTTTCCAGCCTTTACGGCCCCCCAGGATGAGGGCGGCCATCTGCGCTATAATATCCCCGGGGAAACTTTCGCCTGTGACGGCTCCGGCAGCGAATATATTTTGCTGGAAGACGGTTCGGTCGGCTTTTGGGGCAGCGAAGGCGCTTGCGGCAGGATCGCTGACAGCCTGGAGGACTTTTTTGAATTTATGGTGAACTGCCCGTACTGGATGGATTATCTGGACGAAGATGAATATCAGGATGCCGAGGGGCTGGCGGAATATGCGGCGGAGGTCTTTGAAGGGCATACGGAAGGCGCTAAGGATACCGGCTTTGACCTGCCCGCGGCCCAGCTGGAATTAGCAAAGCGGCTGGGGCTGGAGAAAAAAGGGAACCCTGCCGAAATCTTAATACGGTTCTGCCGCTGTACAAAACGCGAACCGCGCTTTATTTCAACATACACGGAAAATGACGGCAGTATGCACAGCGGGACAGGCTCGCTGTTTGACCTTTAGATGCCGTACTTAAACGAACGAAACGAAGGAGGGGAATGCTGCCCATGAGGGAACAGAACATCGTACTGTTAAGCGGCACGGTGGACGAGGTGGTCTATGTCAACCCAGAAACAGGGTTTGCGGTCATCACGCTGGAAACCGACGAAGAGCTTCTCCCAGTGGTGGGGGAGCTTTACGGCGTTTCTGCCGGCGAGGAATTGAAGCTTACCGGCAGCTACTCCTCCCACCCCAAATTCGGCCGGCAGTTCAAGGCCCTGGCCTTCGAGCGCAGCCTTCCGGCAGGGGCGGCGGCCATCCGCAAGTTCCTCTCTTCGGGGGCGGTCAAGGGCATCGGCGCGGTGCTGGCTGGGCGGATTGTCGACCAGTTCGGCGACGATACGCTGGATATCCTGGAGCAGACGCCGGGGCGGCTGACCGAGGTCAAGGGCATCTCCCCCAAAAAGGCCGAGGCGCTGACCGCCGAGCTGCGCCAGCTTTTCGGGATGCGCACGGTGATGATGTTTTTGACCTCCTACGGCATGACCCCGGCGGAGGGGGTCCGGGTCTGGAAAAAATGGGGCGTTATCGCCATTGATATTGTCAAGGATAACCCCTATCTGCTTTGCGGCGACGACATCGGCGCAGAGTTCAAAAAGGCCGACGACATTGCGCTGTCGCTGGGGATGGAGCCGGGCTGCAGCAAGCGCCTTTTTGGGGCCGTGGCCCATGTGCTGCGCCATAACCTGCGCAACGGCCATACCTGCCTGGCGCGCGATACCATCGTCGACTTGGCGTCGCGGCTGCTGGGGGAGGTGGGGAAGGACGATATCGAAGCGGATATCGACCAGCGGCTGGAGGATGAGGAGCTTTTCTCCATCCAGCGCAACCGCAGCTACCTTTTCCTGCCCAGCCTTTACGGCGCGGAACGCTATATCGCGCTGCGGCTGTCGATGATGCTGAAAAACCGCTTTTTTGTCCAGCGCGACATCGGGCGGATGGTGGACGACGTGGAAAAGGAAAAGGGCATCCGCTACGAGTCGCTGCAGCGGGAGGCCATCGCCCAGGCGCTGCAGCAGAGCATCCTGATCCTGACCGGCGGCCCCGGCACCGGCAAGACGACGACGCTTAACGCGATTATCGATCTGTTGGAGGCGGAGGGGCTGACGATTGCAGTGGCTGCGCCGACCGGCCGGGCTGCCAAACGCGCCAGCGAAGTCACCGGCCGGGACGCCAAGACCATCCACCGGCTGCTGGAGGTCGATTTTGGCTCCAAGGAGCAGCTGCGCTTTGTCCACAACGAGCAAAACCCCCTAAAGGCTGACGTGGTGGTCATCGACGAAATGTCGATGGTGGATACGGTGCTGTTTGAAGCGCTGCTGCGGGGCTGCAAGATGGGCTGCAAGCTGGTTTTGGTCGGCGACTCCGACCAGCTGCCGTCGGTGGGGGCGGGCAACATCCTGCGCGACCTGATCGATTCGGGCTGCATCCCGACCGTGGAGCTGCGCCAGGTCTTCCGCCAGGCTGCCCAGAGCCTGATCGTCACCAACGCCCACCGCATCGTCAGCGGCGAGTACCCCGATCTGTCGGTCAAAAACAACGACTTCTTTTTCCTTGGCCGCAGTTCCGCTGAGGCTGCCGCCCAGACTGTCACCGAACTTGTCAGCAAGCGCCTGCCCAAAAGCTACGGCTTTTCGCCCACCGCCGATATCCAGGTGCTGACCCCCCAGCGCAAAGGGGAGCTGGGGGTCTATACCCTCAACGACTGCCTGCAGGAAGCCCTGAACCCCAAGCAGCCCGGCCGCCGGGAGTACAAAGGCCCCTTCTGCACCTTCCGTGAGGGCGATAAGGTGCTTCAGACCCGTAACAACTATGATATTGAATGGGACAAAGACGGCGAGAAGGGGATGGGCATCTATAACGGCGATATCGGCATTATCCGGGCGATCGACCTGCCGGCGGCCACGATGACGCTTGATTTTGACGATAGGGTCTGTACCTACACCTTCGATATGGCGGCTGAGCTGGAGCTGGCCTACGCCATTACCGTCCACAAAAGCCAGGGCAGCGAGTACGACGCAGTGGTACTGCCGATTTTGGGCGGCTATGACAAGCTTTACTTCCGCAACCTGCTTTATACGGCGGTGACCCGCGCCAAAAAGATGCTGATTATCGTTGGGCGGGAGTCCCGGGTGCGGGATATGGTCGACAATAACCGTAAAATGTACCGGTATACCGGCCTGCGGCATTTTTTGTACCAGGCTGTCCACAACGAAAACGCATAAAAACGGGCGGGGTGCGTGGAAACACTCCGCCCGTTTTGCTTGCCCAGGGCATTCCCTAGGCATGGGGTTTATTTTGCTTTGACGAGTTTACGGGCCAAGGCGGCAAAGCTGGCAAGCGAGGCAGCCAGTATCATCACCCAGAGTGCGGTGCTGGCGTCTCCCGTTTTCGGGATGTCAGCAAGCGGGGGCCGTTCCTCTTCAATAGCAACGGTTTTGGGGGCGTCAGCCATCGGGACTTCTTCGTCAGTGATTTCCATCTCGGGGCTGCCGCTCAGCGGGATGTTCTCTTCGGGCAGCTCCATCAGCGGGACATCAGTCTCAGGGACTTCGGTCTCATCAGGCGTGGTGGGGCGGGGACGGGGCGTGTAGCCGCCGGTGCCGCCGGTTGTGCCGCCGGAAGGGGTGTTTTCGTCGTTGTTGTCAGGAGTTTCAGGAGTTTCAGGGGCAGTTCTGGTTTCCGTCTGCTGATAACCGCAGTCATTGCAGGTACGGGAACGGGTGTTGTTTCCCCATTCGCTCCATCCACTGTAGTTATGGTTTGCAAGCATAGTATGCCCGGTATCGTTTCCGCAGATAAGCTTGTGCTGTTCCTCATTGCCTTCGATTGGTTCGATGATCTTCCAGTCATGGCCGATGGCGGCAGCAGGGACTTCGTCGCGGTAGTCGCAGCCAGGGCGTGCGCATTTCACGCCGGTCGTGCCTTCATCCGTGCAGGTTGCACCAGCAAGAATCGGCTCTAATTCGTGGCCAAGCGCAGGGATTTCTACATCATGGCTTGCGTTGCAGTCAGGGACTTCGCAATCATATTTGATTTCGCCGGGTTCGGTGCAGGTGGCTTCGGTACGGGAAATCTCTTTCCATTCGTGAGACTTCTTTTCGCCGATGACTTCGCCGCAGACGGCGCATTCAGACCAGTGTTCATTGTCGTCCCATTTGAATTCGCCGCAGACATGGCCAAGGGGGTTCAGCTCCTTGTTTTCGACTACTCCGCCGCATTTGTCGCAGACGTAAACCTGCCGGCCTTTTTCGGTGCAGGTGGGGGCAACATATTTGCTGGTATCCTCGTGATTTCCCCAGTGATGGTCGCATGAGACCGTCTCACCGCAGTCATCACATTTTTGGTCGCCATCCTTGTCCTCACAGCTTGCAGTCACGGAGTGGCCGTCAGCCTTACCGCCGCAGTGCTTGCAGACCATCTTGTGCTGGCCATTTCTATCGGGTTCCCACTTCTGGCCAGTGTAGTCGGCCTTTAGCATATCATCTTCACGATGCCCGAATTCGTCCTTGCAGAAAGTGCAATACTCTGTCCAGTTGCCTTTATCAAGGCAAGTAGCTTCATTCTCCTGTCTCCATTCAAGATTGTGCTCAATTTTGGGGATGGATTCTGTTTTGGTATTATTGCACAATTCGCAGGTATAGGTCTTTTCGCCCTCATCCTGGCAGGTGGGATCTTTGGTGACTTCGCCACTATTGTATTGGTGTGGGCCGGGAGCACCTTCCGAGGTGTTTTCAAGCACATAGTGACATATGGGACAAAGCCACTCTTGATTTGGTTTATCCTGACAGTCTTTTGCCTCATTATAAGTGCCCTTTTCAAGTTCACCTAAAGAATAATTCCCATTACAGGAGAAACAATGATAAGATTCCGCTGCGAACACCGCTGTTGGCGCTGTGCTGATGCACATAGCCAGTGCAATCCCCACTGCGAGGATATGCTTTTTCCAAGTTGTTTTTTTCATATAGGTCTTCCTTTCTTTGCAAAATTAACGGAAGCAAAGTTTCCGGCGGCTGGGCTGGCATGGCGCCGTTGGCGGCGCTTTAGCCCCTATCAGCTTTGCGTCCCGCCTTTTCAGACGGTTTGCCAAAGTTTTCCAGCAGCCGGGCTAACTTAGCATCGTGTTATGGAACGATACCTTAGTTCCCATAGCTTTGCAGCCCCACCGTTTCCGATGGTTTGCCAAAAGCGTCGCCAAGCCCTTTCAGCGCTGACGCGGCACGCCGAAGGGCGGCCATCCAGGCGGGACGGCCGTTAGTTCCCCCTCCTTTTATACAGGATTATTATGAATCATCTGCTGGCCGGCACTAAAAGGCTGTCAGCGGAGAGTTCATCCAAAAACTGGTCATGGAGCCGGTACTCGGCTTCTTTTCTGGCGCGCACGGCGTCTTCAAACTGGGCGTAACTGCCCAAGTAATAACGCTTGCCTTTGAAGCAGATTGAGGCTCGCCAGAGGCCCTTTGCCGTCCGCCAGTCGACGCCGGGGACGCCGCTTGTATTGTTGCTTCGGGCGACTTTGGCAGCCCGGAGCATTTCGGGGCAGGTGCCGTCTACATAGGCAGGCCCGCGGCCCAGACAGCCGCAGCTTCTGGTACGGCCTTCACGGAGATGGGAAGTTTTGACGATTACTTCCCGTCCGCAGCTGCACTTACAGCGCCAAGCCGTGCGCCCGTTGGCGTTTTCCGCTGGCGCAACCACAGTCAGCTGCCCGAACTGGCAGCCGTTCAAATCCAGTTTTTTCCGAGAGTAGCCCATTTTTTCACCTCCAAAGTTGCCAAAAGGTATACATTTCGGTATGGCCGATTTTGTGAAGGTTTTTTCTGGAAAGACCTTGCCAAAAGCCGGCGGTTGTGGTATCCTTGTATATGTAGAGGGTGGTAAAATCGATTTGCCGAAATGTATACTTTTCAGTAACTTCGCGTATACTAACGTTATGTATAAACGAAATTTTACGTCTGTGCCGTTATGGCGCAGACGTTGTTTTTGATACAAATAATTTACGGTTCATGTTCAAAAAAATTTTGCACAAAAAGCCTTGACCTTTGGCGGCTGGCAGCGTATAATAAAAACGGAAGCAAAATTGAACTCCTGTTCAAGTTTATAGGAGGCCCCATGCAGACACAGAAAGAGGCTGTCCGCCGCAAGATCCTTGCCGCGGCCGAGGAAGAATTTCTCCGGGCTGGGTTCCACCGCGCGTCGGTGCGGCGGATAGCTGCGGCGGCAGGCGTTGCCGCAGGGAACATTTATGCATATTTCCCCAGCAAAGCGGCTCTTTTCGACGCTGTGGTCGCGCCGGCTTTGGAGGCTGTGCGGCGGCTATTTGGGTTGGATGGCAGCGGTTCGCTTGAAGCAATGTCGGGGTGGATTGCCGATGCCTTTCTTGCAGCTCAAGCGTCTTTCCGGGTGTTGATGGAGCGGGCTGAAGGCACCCGTTATGAGGGGACGCGGGAGCGTTTGGTGGCCAGCGCTGCCCGAAAGATTCAGCAAGAGCATTTGAAAGGGTTTCCGTCCGATTTGCAGACGCCATTTTTCGCCGAAGCGATGGCTGGCGCAGTGATCGGTGGTATGTTCCAGCTTTTGCAGGGTTATAATGGAGATGAGGCGGTATTTCGGCGCTCGGTAGAAGGGCTGGTAGGCGTTTTGTTTCGTTCTTTTTATTAGAAAAAATAAGGATGGAGCGGCTGCGGCCGCTCCTGCATTAAAATCGGGTTTCGCCCCGATATGACGACCTACTTTGTTGTCACGCGACAACAAAGTAGGCAAAAAAGCGCGCCGGGCGTTCCCCCCTGGACCCCCCTACCCGCCCGACGTGGTTCCGGTGCAGCGGTGTGCAGCCGCATCTGTCCTGCTGCGGAAGCAGGGACGCGTTCCCCTAGGCCCAGCTTCGGAGAGCGGGGTAAGGCTCTTCCAGAAACCCCCATGGCGTTTGTACAGCCCTGCCGGTGGGGGAAGCTGGAACTGCCTGCCCCTGACCGCGAGAGAACCGGCTAGCTTTTTCCGCAGCAGAAATCCGGCTTGCTGGATTTCCGACGCGAATTGTCCGCGGGCACAGCCCGCCGGGGTAATGCTCTTCCAGAAACCCCCATGGCGTTTGTACAGCTCTGCTGGTGGGGGAAGCTGGAACAGGGATCCGCTTTCGACGCAGTAGGCGTGTAAATCTGTGCTGATGAGTACCCGGGCGATGAAAAGTCTTTGCTAAGCTTTCTTCAGAAAGCGTCGTACTAAAACGAAAGAAGGAAACCAATTGAGTTATGTAGAGCTGAAGTCTGTATATAAACGTTATAAAATGGGGGAAGTAACGATTACCGCATCAGACGGCGTGGACTTTGAGATCGAAAAAGGCGAGTTTGCGGTGATTGTCGGCTCGTCGGGGGCGGGGAAGACGACGATCCTGAACATTCTGGGCGGAATGGACTCCTGCGACGAAGGACAAGTGCTCGTTGACGGGCGGGATGTGAGCTGCCTGAACAGCCGCCAGCTGGCCGAGTACCGGCGGCGGGACATCGGTTTTGTGTTTCAGTTTTACAACCTGGTGCCGAACCTGACCGCGTTGGAGAACGTCGAGCTGGCGACCCAGATCTGCAAAGACTCGATGGACGCGGCCGAGGTGCTGGGTGAGGTGGGGCTGGGCGAACGCCTTCACAACTTCCCCGCCCAGCTGTCCGGCGGCGAGCAGCAGCGGGTGTCGATTGCCCGGGCGCTCGCCAAGCGCCCGAAGCTGCTGCTTTGCGACGAGCCGACCGGCGCGCTGGACTATAATACCGGGAAATCGGTCTTGAAGCTTTTGCAGGATACCTGCCGCCAAAGCGGCATGACCGTCGTGCTCATCACCCATAACCAGGCCATCACCCCGATGGCCGACCGGGTCATCCGCATGAAAAACAGCCGGGTCGCGGAGATGGCGCTTAACCCGTCGCCCACGCCGGTGGAAGAGATCGAATGGTAGGAGGCGGCTTTTTGAAAAACGTACTGCTGAAAGAGATTTTCCGGGAAATTGCCAAAAGCCGCAACCGGTTTTTGTCCATCTTGGCGATTGTCGCTGTCGGGACAGGCTTTTTCGCAGGCATCAAAGCGGCGACGCCGGATATGAAAGAGACGGCCCGGCGTTATTTTGCCGCCCAGCAGATGTATGATATGCGGCTGGTGTCTACCTACGGCTTCAATGACGGTGACCTGGCGGCGGTTGCCGCCGAGGAGGGCATTCTGGGGATGGCGCCCGTTCGTTCTGCCGACCTTTTCGCGGTTTACGGAGACGACGGCAGCATGACTTTTCGGGTGATGTCCTTGAGCGGCGCACAGGGGGATGACGCCCTCAATAAGCCTTTTCTGGTCGAAGGGCGGCTGCCCGAGAAGAGCGGCGAATGCGCGCTTGGCGTCGCCGACCTCGCCGAGCCTGCCTGGGAAATCGGCAGCCGCATCGTTTTGCGCAGCGGCGGCGACGACCCGCTTGAGGACACGCTGCACATCGACGAATGCGAGGTGGTGGGGTATGTCAAATCCCCCCAGTTTTTCAACGTTTCGCTGGGGACGACGGCCGTCGGCGACGGGCGGCTGGACGGGTACCTTTTTCTGTTGGAGGAGGATTTTGCGTTAGAGGTTTACACGGATGTTTATCTGACTTTTGCCGAGATGCAGGGCGTCGACCCCTTCTCCGACCGGTACGTTGACAGCGTCGAGGCGCGCACGGCGGGGTTTGAGGCGGTCGGGGAGCTTCGCGCTGCCGCCCGCTTTGACGAGATTGTCGCCGAGGCGGAGGAGGAGCTGGCCAAGGCCAAAAGAGAGCTGGCCGACGGCGAGGCGGAGCTTGCCGACGCGCAGCAAGAGCTGCTGGACGCCGAAGGGAAGCTTGCCGACGGATGGGAGGAGTATCGCAGCGGACGCGCAGAATTTGACAAACAAATTGCCGACGCGGAAAAGAGGCTCGATGATGCCGAGCGGCAGCTCGCCGACGGTGAACAGGAGTATCAGCAGGGACTTGCCGATTACGAGAAGGAACTTGCTGAATATGAAGCGGGTAAAGCTGATGCGGAGGCGGAACTGTCCGCTTACCGCGCACAGGCTGACGAATTGGAGGCCCAGCTTGCCCAAACGGAGCAGTCCCTTGCCGGGGCGGAACAGCTGCTGGGCGGCATCGACGCGATTTTGGAAAATTTTTCCGGAACGAGCCTGCCGCCAGAGCAGTTCCCCGCTGAGCTGCAGCAGACGGTTGACGGGTCGGCGGCCCTCTATGACGGGCTGCCGCAGCTGCTGACGGCCTATATCAGCGGGCCGGATAAGGCCGGCGCAAAGGCGGGCATTGAAGCGGTTACCGGCCCGGCCGCGGTTTCGCTGGCCGAAAACCGCGCCCTTTACGAAGAAGGGCAGGCGGGGCTTGCGGCGCTGCTGCAGGGGATTGCCGACGGCGAAAAGCAGCTTGCCGACGGCGCGGCGGAGCTGGCAGCGGCGAAAACGGAGCTGGACGAGGCGCGGCTAGGGCTTGACCGCAGCCGCACCGAGCTTTCCCAGAACCGTTCGGCATTTGAACGTGAACGCGAGGAAAACGGCAGGGAGCTGGATGAGGCCTACGAGGAACTGGCTAAAAACCAGCAGGACTATGACGAGGCCAAAGCAGAATTTGACAAGGAATACCCTGATGCAACGGCGGAAATTGCCGATGCCAAGGCGGAGATTGCCGACGCCGAGCAGGAGCTTTTGGAGCTTTCGCCGCCAAAATGGTATGTCCTCACCCGCGAAGACGACGCCGGTTACAGCAGTTTTGCCGGCGATTCGGAAAAGATTGACGCCATCATTGCCGTTTTCCCGGTCTTCTTTGTGCTGGTGGCGGGGCTGGTCTGCCTGACGGCGATGACGCGGATGGTCGACGAACAGCGCACCCAGATCGGCACGATGAAGGCGCTTGGCTACGGCCGCGGCGCGGTGATGGGCAAATACCTGGCCTACGCCGTCCTGGCGAGCGTCGCCGGCAGCGCCGTCGGCTTGGTTGTCGGCTTCCAGCTGTTCCCGCGGGTAATTATCAACGCCTATAAGAATATGTATCAGATGCCAGAAGCCGTGACCCCTTTCCACTGGGATTACGCTCTCTGGTGCACGCTGGCGGCGGTGCTCTGCACCGGCGTGTCGGCGCTGGCCGCCTGTTACAAGGCGCTGATGGCAGCGCCCGCCAAGCTGATGCGCCCCCGCGCGCCCAAATCGGGCAAGCGGATCCTTTTGGAGCGGATTGGGTTTATCTGGAAACGGCTGAAATTCACCCAAAAAGTGACAATGCGCAACATTTTCCGTTATAAGAAGCGGGTGGCGATGACCGTAATCGGCGTTGCAGGCTGCACGGCGCTGATGGTGGCAGGCTTTGGTATCTATCATGCGGTTTCGGCGATAGGCGTCAAGCAGTACGGCGAGATATTTGTCTACGACGCGGCGGCGAGCTTAGACAGCGACGCTTCCAACAGCGAGCGCGCGGCGGTGCAGTCCTTCGTCGAAACGCAGCCCGGCGTGGCAGAGACGCTGGCTGTGACCCAGAAAAGCTGCAATGCCGGCGTTTCCGGCAATTACTATGAATCCTATGTCTTTGCGCCAGAGACGCCGGAAGCGCTGCCGTCGTTTGTTTCGCTGCGGGAGCGCGGCCGCGCCGTTACGCTGGGGGAGGGCGTCGTCATCACCGAGAAGCTCGCCCGCCTGACCGGCCTAAAAACCGGCGATGCCCTGAGCATCGAGGTGGGCGACGGCGTTTACAAAAGCCTTCCCATCGCCGGTATTGCTGAAAACTATGTCATGCACTATCTCTATATGACGCCTGGGACCTACCGCACGCTGTTCGGGGAGACGGCCAAGCCGGAGCTTTTGCTGTGGAACATGGCCGAAGGCGCGGACGTAAACGCCGCGGCGGAAGCGGTGCTGCGGCAGGACGCGGTGCTGGCGGTGCTGCAAACGGAGGATTACGCCGGCAACCTCGACAATCTGGTGCAGAGCATCAGCATGATAGTTGTGGCGCTGATTGTTTCGGCGGGGGCGCTGGCAGTTATCGTGATGTACAACCTAATTAGCATCAACGTCGGTGAGCGCACCCGGGAGCTGGCGACAATCAAAGTGCTTGGCTTTTACGACAATGAGGTGTCGGCGTATATCTGCCGCGAAAACTCGATTGCATCGGGCGTGGGTATCCTTGTTGGCCTTTTGCTGGGGACAGCCCTGGAGAAATTCGTCGTCCAGATGGCCGAAGTCGACCTCGTTATGTTCGCCCGCGATTTGCCTTTCTGGTGCTTTGCTTTTTCCGCAGTTATGACCATCATCTTCACCGCCGCCGTCAACGGCGTCGTCCACCTCAGCCTTAAAAAGATCAGCATGGTCGAATCCATGAAAGCCGTCGAGTGAGTACGCGGGGGTACGGGAGTACGAAGAGTTGAAAGCCAAGCTTGGCAGAGCTAAGCTCGCAAAACTTTTAATTGCCCGGGCTGCTGGGCGAGCAGCCATAACCGCCTACTGCGTCGATAAGTTTATAAAAAAATACGCACTCACCAGGGAAAGTGAGTGCGTATCGTTTTTTCATTTGGGATTAGCTACCCGTAACCGCGGGGAACTGGCCATGTTTTTCCGCAGCAGAAATCCGGCTTGCTGGATTTCCGACGCGAATGAAAAGTTTTTGCTAAGCTTTTTTCAAAAAGCGCGTACTCCCGTACTCTTCGTAACTCCCGTACTCCCCGTACCCTTAACGTTTCCTAGAGGAGGTAAGCAGGCTAAGGGCGGGGGCGGCGAGGAGACAGAGGGCGATAAAGAGGAGGTTTTCGGCGGAGAGGGGGGCGGTTTCCATCAGGGCGGAGAGGGGCGGCCAGTAGACGGCTGCGGCGGCGATGCCGGCGGAAACGGCTGCTGCGGCGAGGAGATTTTTATTATTAAAGAAGGGGATGTGCAGGAGGCCTTTTTCCTCGCTTTTGCATTCAAAGACGTGGATCAGCTGGGTCAGGACCAGGGTCAGCAGGGCGGCCGTGCGGGCGGTCGCGAGGTCGGCGCTTTGTAGGAAATGGCTGAAGACAAACAGCGTTGTCAGGCCGATCAGGCAGCCGCGGAAGAGGATCTTCGACAAAAGGCCGTTTGAGAAGACGCCTTCGCTGGCGCTGCGGGGCGGGCGGTTCATGATGCCCTTTTCAGCTGGCTCCAGCCCCAGCGCAATGGCCGGCAGGCCGTCTGTCACCAGGTTGACAAGCAGGATGTGGATCGGCAGCAGCACGACCGGCATACCCATGAGGATCCCGAGGAACATTGTCAGCACCTCGCCGATGTTGCAGGACAGCAGGTAACGGATAAATTTGCGGATGTTCTGATAAATGGCGCGGCCTTCCTCAACCGCCGCCTCAAGGGTCGCGAAATTGTCGTCCAGCAGCACCAGGTCGGAGGCTTCACGGGTAACGTCGGTGCCCGAAAGGCCCATCGCGACGCCGATGTCGGCTTCCCGCACCGCGGGGGCGTCGTTGACGCCGTCGCCGGTCATTGCCGTGATATGGCCGTTTTTGCGCAGCGCCCGCACAATTTGCAGCTTGTGCCGCGGGCTGACCCGGGCATAGACCGTCGTTTCCTCAACGGCGGCGGCGAGGGCTTTTTCGTCCATTTTATCCAGCTCCGCGCCGGTGAGGACCTTGTCGCCGCTGCGGTAAATCCCAACCTGGCCGGCGATGGCTTTGGCGGTCAGCTTATGGTCGCCGGTGATCATCACTGTGCGGATGCCGGCGCGGCGGCAGACCTGCACCGCCTTTTTGACCTCTGGCCGCGGCGGGTCGAGCATCCCCGCCATCCCCACAAAGCACAGCCCTGATTCGCTCTGCTCGGTCAGCGCTTCGCCCGACGGCAGCACCCGGCAGGCCGCCGCCAGGACGCGGAGGCCGGATTCGGCCATTTCCGCCGCAGCCTTGGCGATCCGCTCGCGGCTGCGGGCGTCCAGCGGTACCGCCCCCGACGGCGTGCGCACAAAGGCGCACCGCCCCAGCAAAACGTCGGGCGCGCCCTTGCATAGCAGCGTGCGCTCGCCGCCGCGGTCCTCGCAGACCACCGACATCCGCTTGCGGGCGCTGTCAAAGGGAAGTTCCTCGGTCCGGCGGACGCCGGGCATCCGGGAGGCGATAATCCCAGCTTTAGCGGCGGCTTCGGCGAGGGCCGTTTCGGTCGGGTCGCCAGTAAAGCCGTTCGCGCCTTCGGCGGCGTCGCTGCAGAGCGCAAAGGCCGTCAGCGCCAGCTGCCCTGCGTCGCTGCGCAGCGGGTCGA
This sequence comes from Oscillospiraceae bacterium, assembly GCA_022793675.1. GTDB lineage: Bacteria > Bacillota > Clostridia > Oscillospirales > Ruminococcaceae > Faecivivens. The sequence goes on along the minus strand of JAAWDH010000047.1, from coordinate 13,332 downwards.
CCCGCCGGCCGTCCGCCGAAAAGGGGCTGTCGCCGCCCCCGACGTCGATTGCTTCAAACGGGAGCCAGAGTTTGGTGACGGTCATTTTGTTTTGGGTCAGCGTGCCAGTTTTGTCCGAACAGATCACGTCGGCGCAGCCCAGCGTTTCCACCGCCGCCAGCCGCCGTACCAGCGCTTTCCTGCCCACCATCCGCCGCACCGCCAGCGCCAGCGATACCGTGACAATAGCCGGCAGGCCCTCCGGGACCGCCGCGACGGCAAGGCTGATGCCAGTCATCAGCATCCCGAATAGGGGTTCGCCCCGCAGCGTCCCCGCCGCAGCCACAACTGCGCAGATCGCCAGGCAGCCCAGCGCAATCCATTTCCCCAGCTGGTCAAGGCGCTTTTGCAGCGGGGTGTCCTCTTTGGGGATTTCGCCGATCATCCCGGCAATGCCGCCCATCTGGGTTTCCATGCCGATGGCCGCGACCCGCGCAAGCGCCCGCCCGGCGAGGACGGTTGTGCCCATGTAAAGGAAATCTTTGCGGTCGGGGTCATTTTTGGGGGAAGGTTCTTCATGGGCGGCTAAGCTCGCTTGCTTGCCAACGGCGGCGGACTCGCCGGTCAGCATCGATTCATCGGCGGTCAGGGCGGCCGCCTCCAGAATCAGGCAGTCGGCGGGGACCCGGTCGCCCGCCTCCAACGCGACAAGGTCGCCCGGCACCAGGTCTTCCGCCGGCAGCGGGGCCAGCGCCCCGTCCCGCCAGACCCTCGCCCGCGGCGCGGCCATCTGCCGCAGCGTCTCCAGCGTGCGTTCGGTGCGGTATTCCTGTAAAAAGCCTAGGAGGCCGTTTAGGAGGATGATAACGGCGATGGTCAGCGCTTCAGCGTATTCGCCGGTGACGACGCTGACAGCCGCGCCGCCCAAAAGCACCAGCGTCAGGAAATCCTTGAACTGGCAGAGGAAGATGCGGAAGGGGTGGACGCGCTGGCCGCCGGCAAGCTCGTTTTTGCCGCAGGATTGCTGGCGGGCAGCGGCCTCCTTGGAAGAAAGGCCCTGCGGCGGGGAAGGGGGCGCAGGCTGGCCGGGCGTTTTCTGCGCGGGCGGCAGCGTGGTTGGCTCGTCGAAATAGTCGAGTAATTTCACAAGGTTCTCCTCCTATTTGCCACTTGTCTATTTGAAGAAAGTGTATGCAGGAAAGTTTTTTTTAGGACTGTGGCGGCGCTTCCGCTTGTTTATGTAAAGTTTCTGTCAAACGGAAAATCGGCTTGCCAAGCCGGGAAAAGTGTGCTATAATATGCTGAGAAGCGCGTTGGCTTTTGTCGGGGATTCCCCCGCTCCCGCGCAATACGGGAAGGAGGCCGGCTAATGGATATTGGACGCCGGAAACAACGGATTCTTATCGTAGACGACGATGAAATCAATCGTTCTATCTTGATGGATATGATGGATGATGCTTACGAGTATATCGAGGCGGAGGACGGCGCGCAGGCCGTCAGCATCCTGAAAGAACAGGAAATGGAGATTTCCTTGGTGCTTTTGGATATTATGATGCCGGTTATGGACGGCTTCGGGGTGCTGCAGGCCATGAACGAGAACCACTGGATCGACAGCACGCCGGTGGTGATTATCTCTTCTGAGAGCCAGCCGGACAACATCGCCAAGGCTTACGACCTTGGGGTGACCGACTTTATCGGGCGGCCCTTCAACGATTCGATTGTCCATCACCGGGTGACCAATACGCTGCTGCTGGCAGCCAAGCAGCATAGCCTTGAAGAGCTGGCGGCGGAACAGATTTACGAGAAGGAGCGCCACAGCGGATTGATGGTGGATATCCTGAGCCATATCGTCGAGTTCCGCAACGGCGAGAGCAGCCTCCATGTCATCCATGTGCGGGCGATTACCGAGCTGCTTCTGAAGCAGCTGCAGCGCAAGACCGACCGCTACCCGCTGACGCCTGCGGAGATTTCGATGATTTCGACGGTTTCCTCGTTCCATGACATCGGGAAGATTTCAATAGACGCCGCCATCCTCAATAAGCCGGGCAAGCTCACCGACGAGGAGTTTGCGGTCATGAAGACCCATGCGATGGTGGGGGCGGAGATGCTGGCGGCGCTGCCGGTCTACCAGGACGAGCCGCTGGTCAATATGGCCTACCAGGTCTGCCGCTGGCACCACGAGCGCTATAACGGCCGCGGCTACCCCGACGGCCTTTCAGGGGACGATATCCCGATTTCTGCCCAGGTGGTGGCGCTGGCCGACGTTTACGACGCCTTGACAAGCGAACGGGTCTATAAGCCTGCTTTCTCCCACGAACACGCGATGGAGATTATCGCCGAGGATGGGGCAAGGGGCGCTTTTAACCCGATCCTTTTGGAGTGTTTGAACGATATTTCCGATATCCTCCGCGACGACCTGCGGGCCAGCACGCTGGAGAAGCTGAGCCGCAGCCAGCACTTAGAAGATATGGCGGTGGAGATTTCCCGCCATAAGGAGCTTGCAGCTTCCAACCGCACGCTCCAGCTTTTGGAGCAGGAGCGGATGAAGTACGGCTTCTTTGCGGCGATGTCGGAGGAGATCCAGTTTGAGTATACCCTTACGCCGCCAATGGTCACCTTCAATGCCTTTGGGGCCAAGAAGCTTGGGGTGAACGAGACGGTGCTCGACCCGGCGCACAACAGCGAGACTGTCCATTATATGGAGGATGCAAGCTGGGAGGAATTCCACCGCCGCCTGCTGGCGACAACGCCGGAGGAGCCTTCGGTGGTGATGGAGGGGCAGATTACCATCGGCGGGGAGGCGCGCTGGCACAAGTTTATCGCCCGCTCCCTCTGGACGGCCGACGAGCCGCCGCGCATGATCAGCATCATCGGCAAGGCCACCGACATCCACCGGAGCCGGATGAATTTGGAGCAGCTGGAGCGGCGGGCTTCCTACGACGCGCTGACCGACCTTCTGAACGCCGGCAGCGCCCGCAAGAAGATCGAGGAGCGGCTGAAGGCCCCCGCCGACGAGCATTACGCGCTGGCGATCCTCGACCTGGATTTTTTCAAGACGGCCAACGATACATACGGCCATGCTTTCGGCAACGAGGTGCTGGCGCTGGTGGCGGAGACGCTCAAACGCAGTGTGCGCGGCGGGGATATCGCCGCCCGCATCGGCGGCGACGAGTTTTTGGTCTTTTTGGAGTATAAACAGGACCTAGAGCCGATTATTGACCGTATTTTCCATTCGATCTGCGGCAAGCGCTGCGGCGAATTTACGATTTCCCTAAGCGTCGGGGTGGCTAGGGCCAGCGATGTGGGCAACGATTATGAGAACCTTTTCCGCGCGGCCGACCAGGCCCTTTATACGGTCAAGGAGTCGGGCAAAGGGAATTACTGCTTTTATGACCAGTCGGTGCGGGAGATGGCCCCGCTTGCCGGCAGCAAAATTGGCGCCATCGAATCAGAGGAAGGAGAAGGGGAAAGATGACCTTAAAAGAATGCTATGCCGCGCTGGGCGGCAATTACGAGGATGTACTGGGGCGGCTGCGGGCAGAACGGCTGGTTCAGAAATTCCTGTTGAAATTCCTTGACGACAAAAGCCTTGCGCTTTTGGAAGAGTCGCTCGAAAAGGGCGACTATGAGACGGCCTTCCGGGCTTCCCATACGCTGAAGGGCGTTTGCCAGAATTTGGGATTTTCAGAGCTTGCAGCCAGCAGCGAGGCGCTGACCGAGGCGATGCGGGGCGGGAAGGCCCCCGATATGGCGCTGGCGGAAGCGGTGAAGGCGGATTACCAGAAGGTAATTGGGGCGGTTTCTGCCTACCAGGCGGAGCTTGGCTGACAAAATATCAGGAAGGGAGCGGTACCAGGCGCACAGTTTGCGGGCTTGCAGGCTGCGCAGGCTTGTCGTATCGCATGGGACAAGGATGAAGAGCAAGATCATGCGTTTTCTGATAGCCAGCCTGGCGCTTCTGGTGGCTGTCAGCGTAGCGGTGTTCGGCCTGCTGGCTTATTCGATGAGCAGCAGAAGCGCCCAGACGATTGATTCGGTGGGGGCTTTCTATATGTCGACTACCAGCGATCGGCTGTCAAAGCACTTCGAGACGACGGTGGTGCTGCGGCTGGACCAGGTGGAGGCGATTATCGAGGCCTGCCCGCCGAGGGAGGGCAGCCAGACGGCGCTGCGCAGCGCCCTTGTGGCGAGCGCCAAGGCCCGCGGCTTTGAGTACCTGGCGCTTTACAGCGAGACGGGTAAGTTCAATATGCTTGACGGCAGCGAGCTGGCGGTAACCGACCCGGAGCCGTTTCTGCGTTCCCTGAATGAGGGCGGCAAGAAGGTTGCGGTCGGTTCGGACGCCGCGGGCAATTCGGTGGTGCTGTTTGCAGTGGACGCCCAGTACCAGATGGCGGCCGGCGAGGTGAGCACGGCGCTGGTGGCGGCGCTGCCGGTGCAGTATGTCCAGCAGACGCTGTCGCTTGACGAGGGCGATTCGGAGATCTATTCCCATATTATCCGCCAGGACGGCAGCTTTGTCATTCGCAGCGGCGGGGCTTACCGGGAAAACTATTTCGACCGTATCCGCGGCACTTTTGACGAGCTTAACGGCAAGGGCGCCGATGCTTATGCCCAGGAATTGGAAGAGTCGATCGTCAATGGTGAGGATTATTCTGCGGTTATCAAAATAAACGGCGAACGCCGCCACCTTTACTGCACCCAGCTTGCCTATTCCGAGTGGCACCTAGTGACAATTATGCTCTATGGGACGCTGGACAAAGAGGTCGGCAACCTCACGGCCTACCAGATGTGGGCAGCTTTTGGCAGCTGCGGCGTGATCCTTACACTGCTTTTGGTGATTTTCTTCATCTATATGCGCATGAGCAGCCAGCAGATGGAGGGGCTGAAGCTGGCCCGCAAGGAGGCGCTGCGCGCCAGCCAGGCCAAGAGCGAGTTCCTCTCCAATATGTCCCATGATATCCGCACCCCGATGAACGCCATTGTCGGCATGACGGCGATTGCCACCGCCAATATAGATAACCCCGACCAGGTGCAGAACTGCCTGAAAAAGATTACCCTTTCCAGCCGCCACTTGCTGGGGCTTATTAACGACGTGCTGGATATGGCCAAGATCGAGAGCGGCAAAATGACGCTGAATGTCGACCAGGTTTCGCTCCGGGAGGTCATGGACAGCATTGTCTGCATTGTCCAGCCGCAGGTCCGGGCCAAACATCAGAGCTTTAACGTCAATATCCATGATATTACCGCCGAGAATGTGCTTTGCGACAGCGTGCGTCTCAACCAGGTGCTGCTGAACCTGCTGTCCAACGCCATCAAGTTCACGCCTGACCACGGCGAGATACGCCTTTCGCTTTATGAGGAGCCGTCCCCCAAAGGCGACGGCTATGTCCGCGTCCACCTACAGGTCAAGGACAACGGCATCGGCATGAGCGACGAGTTCCAGGCGAAGATTTTCGATTCCTTCGCCCGCGAAGACAGCGCCCGCGTCCACCACACCGAAGGCACCGGCCTGGGGATGGCGATTACCCGCTACATTGTTGTGGAGGCGATGAAGGGCAGCATCGAGGTAGAGAGCCATCAGGGCAAGGGCACCGAATTCAACGTGACGCTTGACCTGGAAAAGACCGAGGTGCAGGAAACTGAAATGATCCTTCCAAACTGGAATATGCTGGTGGTCGACGACGACCAGCAGCTTTGCGAAAGCACAGCTGCGGCGCTGAAATCCATTGGTATCTGCGCCGAATGGACTCTTTCGGGGGAAAGCGCGGTCAAGATGGTGCTTGCGCGAAAGGACCGCCCCGACGAGTACCAGATCATCCTGCTTGACTGGCGGCTGCCGGGGATGAGCGGCATCCAGACCGCCCGCGAAATCCGCGAGCAGATGGGCGACAGCATCCCGATCCTGCTGATTTCCGCCTACGATTGGAGCGAGATTGAGGAGGAGGCCAAGGCGGCCGGCGTCAACGGTTTTATCTCCAAGCCGCTGTTCAAGTCGACGCTGTTCTATGGGCTGCGGGACTATGTCCATACAGAGACGGCAGAGGTTGCCGAGCCGGAGGAGCATATGCCTGACTTTGCCGGCGTGCGCGTCCTGCTCGCCGAGGACAACGACCTGAACTGGGAGATCGCCGAGGCGCTGCTGACCGACCTGGGGATGGAGCTGGACTGGGCGGAAAACGGCGAGATCTGCGCCGAGAAGTTCAAGGCCTCCCCAGAAGGGTACTACCACGCCGTGCTGATGGATCTGCGTATGCCGGTCAAGAACGGCTACGAGGCTACCGCCGCCATCCGTTCCTCCGGCCGCGCCGACGCCAACCTGCCGATTATCGCGATGACCGCCGACGCTTTCTCGGAAGACATCCAGCGCTGCCTGGCCTGCGGGATGAACGCGCACGTCGCCAAACCTATCGACGTTCAGGAAATCGCCCGCCTTCTGGAGAAATTCCTCGGCCGCGAGTAGGGTACGGGGGTTACGAGAGTACGGGAGTACGCGCTTTTTGAAAAAAGCTTAGCAAAAACTTTTAATCGCCCGGGTGCACGTCAGCACAGATTTGCACGTCTACTGCGTCGGTGCGCAGAACCAGAGCGCTTATCGACGCAGTAGGATTGATTGGTGAGATACGCACGCTTCCTGGCGAAAAAAGTTTTACTCGATTTTTTTCAAAAAATCGCGGGGGCCGGGGGCAGAGCCCCCTGGTCGCGGCCCGCAGGCCGCGAAATCCCCTTTCCCAAAAAGGGCAGGAGAGTTTGAGGACCCTCCCGATGGGTCCTCGTATGGGCTAGCACAAACGTTATGGAGGAGCAACCACGCAAAAGAATGCGAAGCATTCTTTCAGCATTCAGCACCTTAGTGCTGAATGCTAGGACAACTCCAGTGAGTTGTCCGGGCATAAGGAGAACCACTTCCTAACACATCGCCTAGGTGAAGGCAAAGCCTTCACAACAAAACCTCTCCCCAATCATCCAACTGAACTGAACCAAAGAAGGAGAAATGCAAATGCCATTTCCGATGGACCATATCCGCAATTTCTGTATCATTGCCCACATAGACCACGGAAAATCAACGCTGGCTGACCGTATCCTGGAGCTGACAAGCACCGTTTCCGCCAGGGAAATGGAAGAACAGCTGCTCGACGATATGGAGCTGGAGCGGGAACGCGGCATCACCATCAAAGCGCGGGCGGTCAACCTTAGCTATACGGCCGATAACGGCGAAGAGTACCGCTTTAACCTGATCGATACCCCTGGCCACGTCGACTTTAACTACGAGGTTTCCCGGTCGCTGGCAGCTTGTGAAGGGGCGGTGCTGGTGGTCGACGCCTCCCAGGGCATTGAAGCCCAGACGTTGGCCAATACCTATCTGGCGGTCGACCATAACTTGGAAGTCCTGCCGGTGGTCAATAAAATTGACCTGCCGTCGGCCGACCCAGAACGGGTCTGCCACGAAATCGAGGATGTGATTGGTATCCCGGCGTTGGATGCGCCAAGGGTTTCGGCGAAAGCTGGGCTGAACATCCGCGAGGTGCTGGAACGGGTGGTTTCGGAGGTTCCGCCGCCAACCGGCGACCCCGACGGGCCGCTGCAGGCGCTGATTTTTGACTCGGTATATGACAGCTACAAGGGTGTTATCGTCTATGTGCGGGTCAAAGAGGGCCGGGTTTCTCCCGGCAGCCGTATCCGTATGATGGCTTCAGGCGCGGAATTCGATGTGGTGGAGTTGGGGCATATGGGGGCCAAAGGGCTGCTGCCGGCGTCGGAGCTGTCGGCCGGCGACGTTGGCTATATCGCTGCCAGCATCAAAAATATTGCCGATACCCGCGTGGGCGATACCGTGACGCTGGCCGCAAACCCGGCGGAGTCGCCGCTTCCTGGTTACCAGAAAATCAACCCGATGGTCTTTTGCGGCATTTATCCCGCCGATGGGGCCAAGTACCCCGACCTGCGCGAGGCGCTTGAAAAGCTCCAGCTCAACGATGCCGCCCTTTCTTTTGAGCCGGAAACGTCGATTGCGCTGGGATTTGGGTTCCGCTGCGGTTTCCTCGGCCTTCTGCATATGGAGATTATCGAGGAGCGGCTCGAACGGGAGTTCAACCTTGATTTGATTACGACGGCGCCGTCGGTTATCTACCGCATTACCCGTACCGATGGAACGGTACAATATATCGATAATCCAACCAATTATCCCGACCCGGCGCTGATCCAAATGGCTGAAGAACCGATGGTCAAGGCGAATATCCTCACCCCCACTGAATTTGTCGGCAATATCATGGAGCTGTGTCAGGACCGCCGCGGCGTATTTATCGATATGACCTATCTTGAGGAAACACGGGTGGAGATGCATTACGAGCTGCCCCTCAACGAAATTGTCTATGATTTCTTTGACGCATTGAAATCCCGTACCCGCGGCTATGCGTCGTTTGACTATGAGCTGAAAGGCTATCAGGCGTCAAAGCTGGTTAAGCTGGACATCCTGCTTAACGGCGATATTGTCGATGCGCTGTCCTTTATTGTCCATGAGGAAAAAGCCTATCCGCGCGGACGCAAAATTGCCGAGAACCTGAAGGAGAATATCCCGCGGCAGCTGTTCGAAGTGCCTATCCAAGCGGCAATCGGCGGCAAGGTCATCGCCCGCGAGACTGTCAAGGCGCTGCGCAAGGATGTGCTGGCCAAATGTTACGGCGGCGACATCACCCGTAAAAAGAAACTGCTTGAAAAGCAGAAAGAGGGCAAAAAACGGATGCGGCAGTTGGGAACTGTCGAGGTGCCAACCGAAGCGTTTATGGCGGTGCTGAAGCTGGATTGATGGGGATGCGAAGGGATACGGATCGCTTTCTAGAAGAGAAGCTCAAAGGCTTTTACTCGCCCGGGTATCTGAACAAACAATATGAAAACTCTACTGCGTCGGTAAATCCTGCGCTGCCTTTTTAGGATAGTTTGTCAGCTTGACAGCCTTGCAAAAATCCATTATAATAAAAGCATAAGGCGTACCCGTTAGACGGTGTGCCCCCAGTTTGGCAATAAGAAATAGCCGCACTAGTTGGAGCTGGGCGGCTATTTCTTATTATTTATGTCATTGGCGATTGTCCAGACGAACATGGCCACCTGGACAAGCAACGCTAACAGAACGAGTAGTTCGTTCAAGGTTACATACACCGCTAACCACCCCCTCTTTTCCCCTTGCAGGGCTATTGGAGAGGGAAGAAATATTGTGTCCCTCCCTCGTCGGAAGACTAGGTTGATGAGGGAGCACACCGCCTACCGTTTTTTGGTACGCCTTATGTGTTTTCATTATAACATAGCCTGCGAAATTTGTCAATGAAAAAGCTGTCTAAACAAAAAAGATTGTCAGCTTGACAATCCTGCAAAAAACGCTATAATAGAAGCTGGGGCGTACCAGTTAAACGGTTCGCCTTATCATTCGACAGGAGGCTTCTGGTATGGTGTATGAATACAAAGTTTTGACGTTAATTGTCAAAGAATGTGAGGAAACTTTCAATAAACTGGCGAAAGATGGGTGGCGGGTTGTTACAATGTGTCCTAATCAGACTAGAGGTTTTGGCGTTGTTGTAACCTTGGAAAGAGAAGTGAAAAACGGATCGTCAGTTACTGAGTAAGAATACTGTTAAAGAATAGTCGTCGTGTGTAGAAGCTTGGCGGCTATTTTTTGCTATTTACATCCAATCATAGCAGCATAAAAGGAGGATAAAGCAGTGGAAATTACGGAACAATTTATCATCCAACAAGCGCCGAACGCTGCAGCTGTTCAGAACGGGCGCAAGCTATCGCAGAAGGGCAGCTTTTCGGGGCTGTGTAAAACGGCGGACGGCAGCCTTTACTGGGGAGACTGCGCGGGGAGCGGCAAAAACCCTTACCGTGTTTCCGGCGACTGGAGCGGCGAAGCGCCCATTTTCCGGTGCAGCTGCCCCAGCAGGCAGTTCCCCTGCAAGCACGCGCTGGGGCTGATGTTCGAGATGCTGGCGGGGAAGGATTTCGCCGAGGCTGGAATCCCCGAGGACATCGCCGGCAAACGCGCCAAAATTGCCGCCAAAGCCGCTAAAAAGGAAGCTGAAGCGGAAAATCCGCCTAAGCCCAAGAAGGCCAGCACCGCGGCCCGCAAGAAAAAGATTGCCAAGCAGCTGGAAGGGCTGGACATGGCCGACAAGATGGTCGACGAGCTGCTGACGGCAGGGGTCGGGACGCTGGCGGGCAGCTCCGCCCAGAGCTACGACAAGCTGGCCAAAGACCTGGGCAGCTATTATCTCACCGGCCCGCAGGTTTCCTTCTCTCGGCTGGCCCGCACGGTGCAGGGGATGCAGAAGGAGCCGGAAAACGCCCACTTTTACACCGCCGAAGCGCTGCGTATCCTGATCGCTTTGCGCTCGGTGCTGAAAAAATCGCGGGTGTTTTTGGAGCAGAAGCTGGAAGCGGAACAGTTTTCCGCCGACGACAACGTCCTTTTTGAGGCGCTGGGGGGCATTTGGCGGCTGGACGAGCTGCTGGCCATCGGTTCGGTCAAAAAGGGGGCCAAGCTTGTGCAGCTTTCCTTTGATGTTTCGGTCGACGAAGCCAAAGACGAGCTGGTCGAACGGGGGTTCTGGGTCGACATTGAGACTGGGCATATCGACCAGACGCTGAACCTGCGGCCCCTTAAGCGGCTGAAGTATGTCAAGGCCGACGACAGCTGCTTTTCGCTGATGGAGATCCCGACCCTTTACTACTACCCTGGCGAAGGCTGCCGCCGCATCCGTTGGGAAACCGGGATGCCGCGGACGCTGGCGGCCGAGGATTTCGGGGCGCTGTTGAAACTCGCGTCGGCGGGGGTTGCCGAATCGGCCAAAGAGGTCAAAAACCTGATAAAAAATACGTTGCTGCCTAAGTATGCGCCAGTGATGCTGCCGGTCGGGAAGCTTGGCAGGATTGGCGACGGATTTGTGCTGGAAGACACCGCAGGCGGCCGGATTGCCCTGCGCGACCGCGCCGAGGACGGCAAGGACCATCAGACCGTTTACCGCCTGGCCCATCTGCCGAGCGTGATCCCGGCGGGCAGCGCCGTCTTCGGCCTGATGTTCTACGACAGCGGCGACCACAGCCTTTGCCTGCACCCGTATAGTATCGTCACCCCGGATTCTGTTATCCGGCTGCTGTTTTAAAGGAGGGGAAAGCGATGAATTTACAACCTCTTTACGACCTGAAAGAGCGGCTAGAACAGGCCGCGATGGCCGGCGTCGGCCTTTTGGGCGAGGATTTCCGGCTGAAGCGCGCGGCTGAGGCAATGGCCCCGTTGGCGGCGGCAAGCCCTGTGTTCAAAAAAATTGAAGCGGGCGTGCAGGGGCTGCTGGCTGCGCCCAAGGAGGCCCGCAGCGGCGCGCTTCTCGATACGCTGGCGCTGATTGACGCGGTGGCGTATACCCAGGGCAGCGTCGGCGCGGCGGGGGAGCTTCTGCCGCTTGCGTCGGAGCCGGTCGGCGCGTACCTGGCCTATTCCTATTCGCAGCTTTCGCCGGTGCTGAACGCCCTGACCAGCAAGGGCGGCGGCCGGATGGCGCTGCTGGAACAGGCGTTTGCCGTGATGCCGAAGATGTTTTCCGACTTCCGGGTGCTGCCGGCGCTGGTTGAAAGCGGCCTTGGGGACAGCTACGGCGAGATCGGCGACCTGTGCGTCAATATTTTGGCTGCCCAGGGCGAGGCGGCGCTGCCGCTGCTCTACGAGGGGTTCGACCCGGCGGGCAAAACGGCTATGGTGCGCCGGGTGCAGGCGATTGGCCTGATAGAAAAGGAGAAAGCCAACGGGTTCTATCTTGCCCAGCTGGAAAAGGCCAAGGGCGGCGTCAAGGAAGCGCTGATCTGGGCGCTGCATTACGACGCGGCCAACGCCGAGCAGCTGGCGATCCTCTGCCAGACCGAAAAGGGCAAGAACAAAGAAGCCGCCCATTGGGCGCTTTCGCGGCTGGACAGCCCGGTTATGGAGGACTATTTCCGTAAATTGGCCGAGAAGGCCCCGTTGGAAGCCGTCAATTACTTATGGCTTGCGGCGTCGGGTACAGCCAGCCGGCTGACGGCGGAGCTGTTCCTAAAAACCATCGCGCCCTTCGAGGCCGACTTGAACCGCGTCGTTTCGGCGGAGCAGGGCAAGCTGCTGACCAGCCTTTTATGGGCGCTGCCGGGCAAATCCGGCCCGGAAATCTGCGAGGCTTACCGCCGTTGCGCGGCGCTGAAGCTGTCCGGCAGGATGGCGGAGAAAGACGGCGGCCACATCCGCGTCAGAGGCAAGGTGTTCGCCTTTGACGACGGGCTGCCGATGGCGCTGTACCGTTCGGTCATGTTCCAGCCGTCGGCGGAGCTGCGGGCGCTGGCCGAGGAGCTTTGCGGCAAGTACGGCGGATTGTGGGCGACGCCGGTACTGGCCCATGCGCTGCTGACCAAAAGCGCGGCGGGCGCTTATGAACAGGCCGAGGCGCTGCTTGGCCCCAAAGGCTTTTTCGAGAACCCCAACCGCCAGCGGGTACAAGTCGCGCAGGCACTCTTTCAGGGCCTTACCTGGGACGAGGAAAAGAAGTGTTTCCAGCTTAACAACTGGGAGTTCCGCTATTACACTACTGTTTCCTGGGTGGACGCCGAAGCGCCCTGGCGGCAGCAGATTTTTGAACCGCTTGACCTGCGCTGGTACGACCTGCTGCTGGAGGTTGGCACCAACGGCCAGCTGGACGGCATCCTGGGCGGCCTCTTGAATTCCGATAACCCAGAGATTTGCCAGAAACTGGGGCGGCATTTTTACGACCAGATCACCAGCGGGCAATACGACCTTACGCCCCATCTCCCGCGGTACGTCCAATACCTGACCCGGTGCGGCTGGAAGGATTGGGAAGGGCTTGTGCCCAAGGCGGCGCTGGCGCGGAAGCGGATAAACTGGAGCATCGTCCCGTCTATGTTGGAAATGATGCCCATTACCAACGCCGAGCGGCTGGCGCAGCTGACGGCGGTCGACGAACTTTACCAGAGCAAAAAAATAACGGCCGTCAACAATTACTGGCCGCAGAAAATGATAGAATCCTTTATGGCGCGCTGGCACGATACGCCGGATAAGGTCTGATTTATTGGACAGAGCCTGGGCCTCCCCTTTTGGGGAGGCTTTTAGCTGCCCGGACGGGGCCGCAGGAAGGGAAGGGGGCGTGTTTGCGTCGCCGGTAATAGGCCATTGCATGGCCTATCTAAGCTTTTTCGGGCGTCTTGGCTGGTCGCCAGACGCCCGAACTGCGGTAGGCTTCGGAGTCGGGCCATGGAATGGCCCGATGGGGGACTCTCAGGAGTGTCTTGCGGCCCTGCGGGGCCGCGCTTTTTTTATTTTTCAGT
>JAAWDH010000052.1 GCA_022793675.1 Oscillospiraceae bacterium | reverse complement strand
GCGCACCACGGCGAACCTAGCTTAGTCAAATACAATTTCTGGTCGTCGTTGCTGGTGGCAGTAGTAGTTTTTGCTCTGCTTTGGTGGGGCGGGTTCTTTGGGAGGTGATTTCATGATTGCGGAACTGGTATACATCATCCTCGGGCTGGCTATTTTGTGGCTTAGCCTGACGATTATCTGGGACGGCAGGGAGCATCGGGCGCGGATGAGGATGCTTAGAAAGCGTGAAATCTGGTACCAAGAACGGGCTAGCCAGAAAAACTAGACAGCATCAGGGGAGGGGTTGCATGACGGCAAAAGAATATCTGCGGCAGTATGGGCAGCTGAAACGGGAGGTGCTGCGGCTGATTGATGAGCGGCAGCGCTGGGTTGACCTGGCAACACGGATTACGCCGACCTATTCCGACGTGCCGGTTAGCGGCCAGAGCGGCGACGGGAAGATTCCGGCGGCGGTCGAAAAAATTGTGGAGCAGGAAAGGAAAATCGACGCCAAAATTGCCGAGCTGACCAAACTGTTGGAAGAAATTGAAAAGCTGCTGGGCGAGGTTAGAAATTCAAACTACCGGCTGCTGCTGGAGCTGCGTTACCTTCAAGGGCTGACCTGGGAACAGATTGCCGAGAGAATGCGCTACAGCCGGCGGCATATCATCCGGCTGCATGGGTCGGCGCTGCTGCAGATGCAAGATGTCCTTGTATGTCACCCTCCACCTGTGCTATAATATAAACTGCCAAGAGTGGCAAAGGGGTTTATGGGTGATCCTCCTTAGGCGAAGGGCAGTGTCAGAAATGATGCTGCCTTTTGTGCATGGAAAGCGGGGTGCAGCAGTGAAGCGGAGCTGTCAGTATTGCGGGCGAATCCACGAAGATGGGACGGCTTGCCCACAGCGTCCGCGGCGCCGCAAGAAAAGCCGCCGGGAGGATGCTTTTAGAAACAGCTACGCCTGGAATCGCAAACGGGAACAGATACGGCTCAGGGACTTCGGGGTGTGCAGAGTCTGCCTGGCGGAAGGGGCCGTCTGTTTTGCGAACCTTTCAGTGCACCACATCGTGCCGCTTGCCGAAGACTTTGAGCTGCGGTTACAAGACGGGAACCTGATCTGCCTTTGCCAGCGGCATCATGAAGCGGCGGAGGCGGGCAGGATAGGCCGCAGGGAGCTTTCGCGGCTGGCGAGAACACCCCCCCGGGGGCCATGGGCGGCCAAAAGCTGAAAAGCGGCAACACCACAGGCTGCCCTCCACACACAAATATTTCCCGAAACCAGGCTTGCGCCTGGACCAGTGACTCGCTTCAGGCCCCGGCGGCCGCAGGGGCCGCCTTGCCTGTCCGCTCCGTGTGCTTTTATTTGCGTTCTGGATGAAATTGGCGGGGTGCTTTCCCATGGCGCAGGGGTGTGCGTGTCGGGTTATCTCTGCGGCGCGGACATAAAATCGATTCGCACCCACGCACGCTATGGGGAAGGAACCAGGCAGTTTGTCCAAAGCGGCTTTTAAGGCGCAAGCGGAGCATTCTGCCTGACGGTAAATTTTCAGAAAGGAGAAGTATTTGTCTTTCAGGCAAATGCGAGTCACTAAAAATGGCGAGGCCAGCAAAGGCGACAAAGACAATGGCAAAGAATTTGACGGCGGCAGAACGGGCCGTAAGGCTTGAGACAGAAGAAGCCCTGAGAGGGAAGGGCGGCGCGCTCCAGCCGCCGGACTACCTTTCCGGGAATCAGCGGGAGCTTTTCCACTTTATTGTGGCAGAGCTTGCTGAATCAGGCATCCTGGGGAACCTTGACGTGTATATCCTTGCGGCGGCGGCAGTGGCGATTGACCGGCTGGCGTCGATGGAGGAAAACATCAATGCCGCTCCAGAGCTGCTCTTTGACAGCACTTATATGGCCAGCCGCGAAAAGTACAGCCGCGACTTCTACCGTTGCTGCAATGAGTTATGTTTAAGCCCGCAGGCCAGAGCCAAGCTTGCCGGGCTGCGGGTGCAGAAGGAAAAGGCGGAAAACCCGCTCTTAAAGGCGCTTGCAGATTAGCAGCCCACGGGAGACAGCTTGTTTTTGAAAGAGGAGATTATGACCAGGCTGGAATGGGCTGCCGTAATGCAGTCGCTGATTATTCCGCAGGAGCTTCTAAAAGCGCGCGGTAGGCTTTTGGAAGCCATATGGCTGCTGCCGCCAGACCCAAGGCTGCGGCCGAACGGGGAGCGGCTGGGGCTTCTTGAACAGCGTTTCAATCCAAACCATGACCCCGAAAACGGCCGTTTTACCTCTGGCAGCGGCGGGGCGGCTGCTTTTCGGAAGAGCGCCGCCGGCCTGAAAGCCGGCGAGACCGTCGGCGCTGGGACGGTCGATTTTTCCGACCGGGGCGCGGTGCTGCGGCAGCTGGAAGCCGCTGAGGAAGCCTTTTCCGGGCTTGAGCATGAAGCCTGCCTGACCGTCACCAACGACGGGAGGATGTGGCTGACTAACGGCGAAGGCGCGATGGTCGACGCTGCGTCCGGCATCGAAGCGCAGGGCGGGGACCTGCAGGGTTCCTTCTCTTATCACAACCACCCGGAAGCAGATACCTGGTATTCTTTCAGTGCGGATGATGTGGCGCACTTCTTTGAACACAGAGAAGCTTTTGCTAGAGCATCTGACCAGCGGTTCTCTTATACCATGGAAAGAACCGCCGAAACCCTTGACATTTCGCCAGATGATGTGTATCATAAGTTTAAAGCCGTTCATGATGGAGAGGTTCAAGAAATGGCATGGGATGACTCAGGACCGCCATTTGATTTTGAACGCGACGGCTATCATGAGACAATGATACGGTTAAGTCAGCAATGGAGGTTTTCCTATGAGCGAACAGAGCGAAGTGAATAGACGCGCAGATACCAGTCACCCCGATTATCCGGAATACATCGCCAAATGCAGGGCTTTGAGGGAAGAATGCAGCCGAAAACAGGATATTGAGCGGGCTAAGTATCCGGATTGGCATGGGCATGATCACCCAGCTGGACGGGAGACGAGGCAATTAGAGCGGGAATACTACGCGGCGATAAGAGAACTCAAACGCGAGTACGCCCACATTTTCACGGTGGATTGCACGCCGCCGGAAGAATAACCTAAACCTGTCGGAAATCCCGAACAGTTCAAAATAAGCAAAAAAGCGTCCTTCGGGGCGCTTTTTTGATGCCCCAAAAGGAAGGACGGTGAGCGCGGCATGAAAGCAGTGCCGAAGCAGATCAGCGGGAGCCGCGCCTACCAGTACGCCTGCGAGGCGGTCAAGGGGAAGGTGGCTGCGCCCTATTATGTGCGGAGCCAGTGCGCTGAGTATAAGAACGTCGCCGAAGGCTATGACAGCAGGTTTTGTATCAGCCCGAAGCGGCTGAAAAAGGTGTCGGCGCTGCTTGCGCTGATGCAGCTGCCGAAAGGCTTGGCGGCCGGTAAAACCCTGCACGATGCAGCGGTCGGGTACCAGTGGCTCTTTTGGACGGCGGTGCTCTGCACCGTCTGGCGGGACGAGCCGGAGAAGCGGCGCTATGAAAACGCTATCCTGGAAATTGCCCGCAAGAACTTCAAGACCTACACTATCGCGGTGCTGTTCCTGCTGCTTCTGCTGACCGAGCCGGCCTTCTCCAAGCTCTACTCGGTCGCGCCCGACGGCTCCCTTTCCCGCGAAGTGCGCAATGGCATCGCCGAAATTATCCAGTCCTCGCCGGCGCTGCGGGCGCAGGGCGTCTTCCGCATCCGCCGCGACGACATCCTCTGTATGCTGAACCAAAACGACTACATCCCGCTGAACTACTCCGGCTCCCGGCTGGACGGGCGGCTGCCGAGCGCCTTTCTGGTGGACGAGGCCGGGGCGCTGCCCAACCCCTACGCCATCGAAGCGATGCGGTCGGGGCAGTTGGGAATTCTCAACAAGCTGGGCTGCGTCATCTCCACTAAGTATCCGACCATCGACAACCCTTTCGAGGCCGAGGTTGCCTACGCTAAGCAGGTGCTGGACGGGGTGATTGATGACCCCAAAACCTTTGCGCTGCTCTATGAGCCGGACGACAAGGACAACTGGACCGAAAACGATGAAATCATTCTGCACGCCAACCCCGCAGCCATTGAGATTCCAGAGATTTTCGAGGACGTGCTGGCCAAGCGCGCGGCTGCCATCGCCAAGCCAAACGCCCGCCAGAATTTCCTCACCAAGCACCTGAACATCATCTATCAGGGAACCGAGACCGAAACCTATATCCCGATTGAGGCCATCAGGCGCTGCCGGCGGGAACAGATTGACTGGCAGGGCAGAGAGGTTTACGTCGGCGTCGACCTGGCGATGACCAACGACAACTGTGCCGTCGCAATCGCGGCAGCTGAGGACGAGAATATTCTCGCCGAGGTTTACTGCTTTGTGCCGGAGGGGCGGATTGCCGAGAAGAACCGCTTGGAAGGGCTTGACTACTGGCAGTTCATCCGCGGCGGCAAGTGCTTTGCCTGCGGCGACCGAACGGTGGATTATGCTTTCATCGAAGACTTTGTCTTTGAGCTGGAAGAGCGGTTCGGCGTCACGGTCATGGGCATCGCCTACGACCGCTTCAACGCCCTTTCCTCTGCCCAGAAATGGGAACGGGGCCGGGACGGCAGCGCTGGCTATACGACGGTTATCGTCCGCCAGCATTCCGACACGCTGCATCCGCCCACCAAGCTGCTGGCGGAGAAGGCGGCGGACGGCGCTTTCGGGTACGCCGACAACCCGCTGCTGGAAATCAACTTCCAGAATGCACGCTGTGTTTACGACACCAACCTGAACCGCTATGTCAGCAAGAAGCGCTCGGGCGGCAAAATCGATATGGTTGCGGCGCTGATTAACGCCGTTTATCTGTTGCAGCAGAACGTCTACTTCGCCGACGAAATAGACTGGGGCGTGCAAATCGGATGATGAACAAACAGAAAAGAGGTGATACCTATCGGATTTTTCAAAAGGGCAGAGCCAGCAGCGGAGCCGCTGCCGGTGCAGTCGGTGCTGACGCTGGACGGGCTTTTGGACGAGCGGCCGCAGATCACCCGCGCCGAAGCGCTGGAGGTGCCGATGGCGGCGGCCTGCGTCGAATGGATTACCGGGACGGCGGCAAGGCTGCCGGTGCAGCTGTTTAAAATTGGCAGCGGCGAGGTCGCTGAAGTCGAAGACGACCCCAGGGTGCAGCTCCTAAACGGCGACACCGGCGACATCCTGAACGGCTTCCAGATGAAAAAGGCGTGGTGCCGGGATTACCTGCTGGAAGGCGCGGGGTATATCTTCCTTGAGCGCCGCCGCAATGAGGTTACTGGCCTGTATTATGTCGACGCGGAGCAGGTGAGCGTGCTGAAAAGCCCCGACCCTATTTACAAGCAGGCGTCGTTCGTCATCGGCGGCAGAAGCTGCCGCCAGCACGAGCTGCTGCGCATCACCCGCAACACGCTTGACGGCGTGACCGGCCTTGGCCTCCTCAAGGAAAACCCGCTGATCCTGTCGACGGCCTATCAGACCTTCCGCTACCAGCGCCAGCTGGTGCAGGCCGGCGGCTGCCGCAAGGGCTTCCTGCTGGCAGAGAAAACGGTGTCTAAGGAGATTATGGACACGCTGAAGGCGGCCTGGAAGCGGCTGTTCAAATCGGGCGACGAAAACGTCATCGTCTTAAACAACGGCATCAAGTTTCAGGAAGCCGCCAACACCAGCGTCGAGATGCAGCTCAACGAAAACAAGCGTGCCGACGGCGAAAGCATCTGCAACCTGTTCGGGCTGTCGGCGGCGCTTTTCTCCGGCAGCGCCGGCGAGGAAGCCTATAACGCTGCGGTCAAAACGGCGGTGCTGCCGCTTCTGGACGCGATGGACGCCGCCTATAACCAGAACCTGCTGCTGGAGAGCGAAAAGGGCAAGTATTACTTCTCGACCGACACCCGCAGCTTGCTACGGGGCGACATCGAGCGCAGATTTGCGGCCTATAAGCTGGCGGCCGAAGCGAACATCATGCAGATTGACGAAATCCGACGGCTGGAGAACCTGCCGGCGCTGGGGATGGAGTTTGTCAAGCTGGGGCTGCAGGACGTGCTTTATAATCCTAAGACAAAAGAGATTTTCACGCCCAATACGGGAGTAAAAGCCCGTTTGGACGAGCTGCGCATTGGGCAGCCTGAACAGCCGGAAAAAACCTTGACAGACGAACCTGAACCGGATATAATAGAGCCAAGAGGACGGTATATTCAGGGCGCGGACGGCAAGATGCAGGGGAGTTTGCCTGGCCCCGGCGGCGGCTCTGGCTCTAAAAAGAAAAAGCCCCATTATGCGCCGTCTAAGCAGCGCCAACGGAAAGGAATTCATATGTCGCCGAAAAAGTATGCCAAGCTCTGTGGTACTCTGGGGACACAGCATCCCAAAGCAAAAGCAGGGGATGTGTATACAATCAGGGATGCTGGAACCCTTTACCGTGTTGAGGCAGATGGATACGGCGGGTTGGCTGTTCTTTGGCGGAGAAAGATTGAGTAGGAGGTCTTCAAATGACTGATTCTAAAATCATTGAGGAAATACGGGAGCGTCTTCGTCCGTTCGTCAACAATGATCGTTTGGCAGACTACGCTGTCTATGATGAATCCATTGAGGATTTGATTCTTATGGCTCAGTACGCACAAGTGGAAGAGGAGTTTCTTGCTGAAGTTAAGATGCATCCAGAGGGGCCATATATGCGGTTTGTGGAATTTTTTGAGCCTTATGACGGAGACTATGTTGGCGAAGATGAGGATGACGAGTGATGGGTGAGGGGATTCACATGGATAAATGGGAAAGAGGGAAAGAGCTGCTGCCCATCATAGAACAATATTTGGCGGAAGTAAAGAAACGGTCGGAACAAGTCCAAAAAGATGAAGATGATGAACGTAAAAGCGGCATACAAAGCGGCCTATTTTATGTCTCGGATATGATGGAGAGCCGATACGATATTTATGTTGCCCCAGATGACGAGTTCTCCTTGACCGAGGAGGAAACATACGAAATGTCTGTATACAGCGCGCAGAGTTTCCTGGATAACCTAGCTGACCGGATTGATAGTCTTGAAACAAAGACAGGCCAGAGCGATTTTGAGGCGGGGTGCTTGGAAAGTTATCGCGCTGAATACAAAATTGCCGTAGAAGCCTTTTCGCCCTATCTTGATGAAGGATGGGATCTTGTTTAACCCCAAAATATGCGCCCGAAGCACCGGAAACGGTGCTTTTTTCATACCCATTTTCAGGCAGGGGAGGTGAGAAAGTGAAGATTGAAATGAGAAACGGCAGCGTCTCCATCTCCGGATATGTCAACGCGGTGGAGCGGGAAAGCCGGCTGATACCGTCGCCAAAAGGCCCCTTTGTTGAAAAGGTGCGGGCAGGCGCTTTCGAGCGGGCGCTTGCTGGCGGCAGCGTCGAGCTGCGGCTCGACCACGGGCGGGTGATCGGCGGCACCGGCGACGGCAGCCTTGCCCTCTGCGAAGACGCCATCGGCCTGCGGGCAGAGGCGGCGGTCAGCGACCCCGAAACGGTGGAGCTGGCCAGGCGAGGGGAGATTCGCGGCTGGTCCTTCGGGTTCAAAAACCCGTCGGACGAGTGGGAGGAAGGCGAGCCGCCCAAGCGCACTCTCTTGGGCTTCGACCTGTTAGAGGTGAGCTTAATCAGCCGCCGGATGGTTCCAGCTTATACCGGGACGCTGGCCGAGGTCAGAGGGGAGCCAGAGGCTGAATTCTTGGAGCGGGAAGCTGAGCCAGAAGTCCGGACAGCGCCTGATAATGTCCACTATTGGCGTGAGCTGATGGAGATGAAGAGAAACTACGTTTCGACGCAGTAGGCGTGCAAATCTGTGCAGACGACTACCCTGGCGATTAAAAGTTTTTGCAGCTTAGCTCTGCTAAGCTTAGCTTTCTTTCAAAAAGCGGAAAAGGAGAACTGAACATGAAATTGAAAGCATTGATTGAAAAGAGAAACAGCCTGATTGACGAAGCCGAGGGGCTTTTACAGGTTGCTGAAACCGAGACCCGCGCAATGAGCGCTGAGGAAAAAGAGAAATTCGACGGGCTGCAGGCCGAGATCCGCGCGCTGGGCGAGACTATTGCTGCTGCTGAACAGGCTGAGGAGCAGGAGCGAAGCGCTGCCGTCCCCGCCGACGAGGATACCGCCGCCAAGGAGGACCGCGCCTTCGCCGACTATGTGCTGGGGCGGGAGAGCCGCGCCGGCGAGCAGAATATGACGATGGGCAACAACGGCGCAATTATCCCTTCGACCATCGCCAACCGCATCATCAAGGCCGTCCGCGACCGCTGCCCGATTTTGGCCCGCGCTACCCGCTACAACGTCAAAGGCGCGCTGAAAATCCCCGTCTGGGGCAAGGCGGGCGGCACCCACGACATCGCCGTTGGTTACCACACCGAGTTTACCGAGCTGACCGCCGACACCGGCAAATTCACCTCGGTCGACCTGGGCGGATTCCTCGCCGGCAGCCTGGTGCTGATTGGCCGCAGCCTTGAAAACAACGGCAGCTTTTCGGTGACCGGCTTTATCGTTGACCAGATGGCCGAAGAAATCGCCGCGTTCCTGGAAAAGGAGCTGTTGACCGGCGCTGGCGCCAACGCTGCCCAGGGTATCCTGAACGCCGAGAACGTCAAGACTGCGGCGGCAGCTGCGGCGATTACCGCCGACGAGCTGATTGAGCTGCAGGCGTCGGTCAAGACCGCCTATCAGCCGAACGCCTGCTTTATCATGCACCCCGACACCTTTACCGCCATTAAAAAGCTGAAAGACGGCAACAACCGCTATCTGCTCCAGGACGATATTACCGGCGACTTCCCCTACCGGCTCTTAGGCAAGCCGGTGTTCCTCTCGGACAATATGCCGACGATGGCGGCGGGCAGCTCGGCGGTCTTCTACGGCGACTGCAGCGGCCTTGCCGTCAACTTCCGCGAGAATATCTCGCTGGAAATCCTGCGGGAAAAGTACGCCACCCAGCACGCCGTCGGCGTTGTCGCCTGGTTTGAGTTTGACGCGCGGATTATGGACAACCAGCGGCTGGCTGTGCTGAAGATGAAGGCGGCGGGCTGATGAAGCTTTCCAAGCTGACGCCCGAGCAGGTCGCCCGCTACCTGCGGCTGGATGAGGAAGCGCTTGCCGAAGACATCCAGCCGCGGCTGCTCTTAAAGGCCGCCAAAAGCTACATCCGTGGCTTTACCGGGCTTTCGGATGAGGAAATCGACCAGCACGAAGACCTGACGCTGGCCGCGCTGGTGCTCTGCGCTGAGTTTTACGAAAACCGCACCCTGAGCGTCGACGCCGCCCACCAGAACCGCGCTGTCGACGCAATCTTGTCCATGTATCGGACGAACCTGCTTTAGAGTACGGGGGCTGCGGGAGTACGGGGGTTACGAGAGGTACAGGTCGCTTTTGAAAAAGCTCCGCAAAACTTTTAATCGCCAGGGTACACGTCAGCACAGATTTATCCATCTACTGCGTCGAGAAATTGTTTATCAGAAAGGAAGCTGAAAAAATGGGCTTACCGAACATCAACATAACCTTTACGACCCTTGCCTCGACGGCCATCAGCCGCGGCGACAAGGGGACGCTCTGCCTGCTTTTGCGGGACACCGTGCCGGAGGGCGGCGGCGAGTACGCCGTTTCCGGCATCGCTGACATTCCGGCGGCGCTGTCAGCCGACAATCAGGGCATCATCCGCCGGGGCCTGACCGGCTACCGGACGCCGCCGCGGAAGATTCTGGTCAAGCTGCTGGCGGCTGATGACGCCATCGAGGACGGCCTTGCCTGGGCGGCGCTCCAGCAGTTCGATTACCTCTGCGGCCCTGGCGAGCTGACAGCGGAGGAATCCGAGAAAATTGCCGGCTGGATTAAGACCGAGCGGCTGGCCGGCAAAAAATATAAGGCGGTGCTGCCGGATACAGCTGCTGACCATGAAGGGGTCATCAATTTCTGTGCCGGCAACATCAAGACGGCGGACGGTACCTTTACCGCTGCCCAGTTCTGTTCCCGCATCGCTGGCATCATTGCCGGGACGCCTTGGTCGGAATCGGCGACCTATGTGCCGCTTTTTGAGGTGCTGGACGCCGACCGGATGAGCCGCGCCGACGCCGACAAGGCCGTTGAGGACGGCAAGTTTATCCTCTGGTTTGACGGGGAAAAGTGGAAAACCGGCCGCGCCGTCAACAGCCTGGTCACCACCGGCGACGGCCACGGCGAAGCCTTCCAGAAAATCAAGATCGTTGAGGTAGTCGACTTGATTCGTGAGGACATCCGCCTGACTGCTGAAGACAGCTTTATTGGCCGCTATGCCAATTCTTATGACAACAAATGCCTGCTGATTTCGGCCATTTCCGGCTATCTGGAGGGGCTTTACCGCGACGGGATTCTCGCCGATAATCCCAGCGTTGGCATTGACCTTGACGCCAACCGGCTCTGGCTCAAAAGCCACGGCTTTGCTCCCGACGGCATGAGCGACGATGAGGTCAAACGCGCCAGCACCGGCAGCGTCGTCAATCTGACTGCAACGATGCAGATCCTTGACGCGATTGAAGACATTAACCTGCCGATTATTCTGAACCAGTGAGGTGCTTAACATGACAGATGTATTAGAACTGCTGCTTTCCCGCGAACCCAAGTCGCCCAGAGAGGAAAAAGAAGTCAAAATTAAGCGGCTGTCCCCCAAGGGGGAGGAAGCCGTTGTGTTTACGCTCCATAGCCTTGGCTACAGCCGCGCCGCCGAGCTGAAACGGATGGACAGCCCCGAACAGCCGCTGTTTATCCTGCTGGAAGGGGTTGTCAGCCCCAACCTCAAGGACCAGCGGCTGCTTGACCACTACGGCGCGGCGACGCCGGCGGAGCTGCTGAAAAAGATGCTGCTGCCGGGTGAAATTGACGACCTCTGCCGCGAAGTAGAGAAGCTTTCGGGCTATCGCCGGGCGGTACTGGAAGAAATTAAAAAAAAGTAAAGGCTGGCGGCGAGGCGGCGCTGATGTACCGGCTTTTCTGGGAGTATAAAATCCTGCCGGGGGATTTCTGGCGGCTGCCTGAGGGCGAAAAGCACGCGCTGCTGGCTTTCCTGCAGCTGGAGGATGAGGAACGTGAAGATCACTGATATTCTCAATGCCGTTGCAGCGAAGCTGGCGGCGGGGTTCCCTGACTGGCCGGTGCAGATTGAGCAGCTCGACCAGGGGTTTACGAGACCTTCGCTGCTCTGCGAACTGCTGACGGTGCGCCGCCGCCGGCTGAACATCGTCATTGACGAAAGCGACATTTATTTGACCATTACTATCCGCGAAAAGCAGAACCCCAACCGTAAGGGCAGCATGATGCTCACCCTTGACCACCAGCAGCAGGTAATGGAGCTGTTCCGGCTGGAAATATTGCCGGTAGGTGGCCGGATGCTGCCGGTCAAGGCGTCCGAGGGTGGCCAGGGCGAGGGTGAAAGCTACGTCGACCTGATGGTCACGCTGCGCGAGCCGGTCGGCTTCGATCCGGACGCCGGGCTGCCGATGATAGACGAGGTAAAAACTCACGCGGAGGTGAGCAGGTGAATCCGGGAAAATTACGGGAGCGTGCGGCGGTACTGCGGCTGGCCGGCGAAGCTGACCTGCGCTGGGAGAAGCGCTGCGGCGTCTGGCTGTCGGCCAAAGAAACCGGCCGCAAAAACCTTTTTTCCAAGGTGGGAATCGGGGCTGCCGGTGCGGAATTTCTGCTCAGAGAGCGCGGGCTGACGCTTCACGACGCCATCCTCTGGCGGGAGCAGCACTACTTTTTGACAGATATTGCTCGCGAGGGGGCGGCACCGGTTTATCTCCGGGTGCAGGCGGCGAGAGTGACGCCGGTTATTGCGCTGCACTATCGCAGGAGGGTGGCGCTGGGGGATCTGAACAGGCCGGAGCAGACAACCGAGCAGCTTGGCAGCTTCCCCTGCTGCCTTACCGAAAAATACCTGGGCAGCAGTGACGAAAACAGCCACGTTGAAAGCCGTGCGCGGCTAGTGGCAGTGACGCCGAAAGCGGTGCGCTGCATCCCCGGCGACCTGCTGGAAATTGACGGCGAACAGTACCGGGTGATGGTCGTGCATCAGCTGGAGATCTATAAAAACGAGCTTGAAATTGAAAGGACGAGTGATGATTAATGGGAATATTGGACAAATCCAGCCGGATAATGAGCGGCACCTGGGGCCATTGCTGGCTGGACAATGAGCTGGTCGCCGAGGTCTACAAGGCGACCGCCAAAGTGAGCTACAACAAGACCGAAATCCCAATCTGCGGCCAGATGGGCGTCGACGTCAAGGTGACCAGCTACAAAGGCACCGGCTCGCTGGGGATGCGAAAGGTCAACTCCCGGATGGGGCAGGTCATCGGCAAGGCCATCCGCGACGGGCGGGACATCCGTTTTACAATTATTCTGAAGCTTGCCGATCCCGATTCCTTCGGGCACGAACGGGTACGGCTGAAAAACGTCAGTTTTGACGACCTCACCCTGATGGACTGGGAGGCGGGCAGCCCCGGAAACATTGAGGCCCCGTTTACTTTTACCGATTACGATTATCTTGACGAGGTTGACTACTGATGGGGGCGGTGCAGCTCACCGGCCTTGACGGGCTGCAAAAACGCATTCAGGCCGCCATTGACAGCAACCCCGACCGCCGCCGGGAGATGCACGAACGCATTGCCGAACGGCTGCTGGACAAGGTGCAGGGGGAGATTGGCGGCAGCGGCAGGATTGCCGGGATGCAGGAGGCCGCGGTCGGCTCTGGCGGCGGCTATGCGGCGGTCAGGCCGAGAAGGGGCAAGGACAGGACTGGCTACGCCTACGGCGCCATCACCAATGCCGTCGAGAATGGCCACTCGATCCGCCGGCCGTCAGGCTTTGCCAAAGGGTACCGTGCGCGGATTCGCAAGCGCTATGTGCTGGGCAGGCATTTTTATGCGAAAAGCCGGACGGAGGCGCTGCGGGTCGCGCTGGATGAGGCGGGCAAATGGGCAGATGAAATCGTCAGAACGCTGAGGGGGTGAAGGCGTGGCAGAGGGTATCGGCATCAGCCTTTATGTTTCAGACAACGCGACGGCTGGGCTGACCAAAGTCAACCAGGGGCTGCTGCGGCTGAAAAAGCAGGCCGAGGACACCGACGGCAAGCTTTCCGAGCTGGCCAAACGGAAAATGCAGCTGACCGTCGACACCGAGCGCGCCAAAAAGGCGCTCCAGGAGGCCAAGCGCGCTTTCGACGACACCGACGAGTCAGCAAAACGGCTGGCGGATGCTGGCGCAGAATACGACCGGCTGCAGCGTGAGCTGCGCGGCGTCGCGCGAGAGGCAAGAAGCGCCGAAAGTGACCTCTCGAAGCTGAACGACAAGCTGAGCCAATACGACAACCGCGCTGAAAGCAGCTCCGGCGGGCTTTCCCTTAGCGGCAGCGTGGATGGCGGCGGGTTAATGTCCCGGATTGCCGGCGCTGGCGCTGCACAGGCGGTCGGCTCGCTTTTGAGCGAAGCGGCGGGCGCTTATGTCGGGTCAGCTTTCGGCTCCGACGGCGCGTCGATGTTTTCGTCAATTCTTTCCGGCGGCGCGTCGGGCGCTGCCATCGGTTCGATGATTGCGCCGGGGATTGGCACAGCCATCGGGGCCGGCGTCGGCTCGCTGCTGGGCGCGGCGTCTGGCGCGATTGGCCAGTTTAACAGCCGCGACGACTATTTCAAAGGTATCGTCCAAAATCAGTACGAGAGCAGCTGGGAGGAGATGCAGAATTCCCTCACCGGCGGCACAGCTACAGCGGCTAACCGCGAGGTCACCGAATTAGCTTTCGCGACACTGCTAGGCGATAAAGACAAGGCGACGGAGTGGCTTGATGAATTACAGGATTTTGCTGCTGTGACGCCATTTTCTTTCGGGGATTTGACCAGTATGTCCCAGACGTTGATGAACTATGGCATTAAAGACGGCAAGCAGCAGATTGGCTGGATGCAGGCCATCGGCGACGCCGGTTCGGCAACGGGGCTGTCCGGCGCTGATCTGACGGCGATTGCAACCTATCTTGG
>JAAWDH010000046.1 GCA_022793675.1 Oscillospiraceae bacterium | reverse complement strand
GGGAAGGTTTTTTCAAGGCGCAGGTTCCGGTGCCTGCCGGGAATGTTTTTCTATCCCCGAAGCCTTTCATCACTGATTATCAGATGGTTTTGGCTATTTTGAAATTAGAATTTATGCTATATATATATATATATATAGGCAACTTTGTGCATATTGACGATTAACGTACCATCAGTGGCGTCAGCGCATAAAAGATCCAGCAGATGCGCGGCTGCACCTGCTGGATCTTTTAGAAAGCTGCGGAAACAGCAGCCTAGATTACTGGTCGATTTCCTCCGCTTCGGACTTGAACATCCTGCGGGCAAGTTCGTGAACCGTATGGGCCACTTCTGCGTCAGGCAGGCCGTTAAGCAAAAGGACCAGCGTTTCGGCAGAGCAGCCGGACAGCCCCCGTTCCAGACTGCCATAAGAGCGCTCGGTTATGTAAAGGGTTTCGGCCATTTTCTCTTGGGTAAGCCCAACTGTAAGGCGACGGTTGCGGAACAGGCTGCAAAGATAGGATCTGGGAAGGGTTTTGTGCTTTTTCATTAGCAAGACCTCCTATAATTGTTTTATAAGAAAATCTTACCAGCAAAGGAAGTGCAATTCCAGGAAGTTTACTTCCTATTTATAGGGAATCTGTCGAAAAAGAAAAGCGCCAGCGGCCTTGCTGACGCTTTTTAGATATTATTGGCTGCCCAGCTTGTTGGGCTGGGACTTCTTCAAAGGCTGTCGTATTTTTCTAACTCTGCATTACTCCGCCAGCATCGGCTTCAAATACTTCCCAGTGTAGGACGCTGCAACCTCACAGACCGCCTCTGGTGTCCCCTCGGCAACAATTGTACCGCCGCGGTCACCGCCTTCCGGCCCTAAGTCAATCAGCCAATCGGCCGTTTTCAGCACGTCAAGGTTGTGCTCAATGACGACAACTGTATTGCCGTTATCAGTCAGTTTTTGCAGCACGTCAATCAGCTTGTGCACATCGTAGGTGTGCAGCCCAGTGGTTGGCTCATCCAAGATATAGATTGTCTTGCCAGTGCTGCGGCGGGAAAGCTCGGTCGCTAGCTTGACCCGCTGGGCCTCGCCGCCGGAAAGGGTGGTGGCAGGCTGCCCTAGCTTGATATATCCTAGCCCGACCTCATAAAGGGTTTCTATTTTACGTTTGATTTTGGGGATGCTGTCGAAAAAGGACACCGCCTCTTCCACCGTCATTTCCAGCACATCGTGGATGCTCTTGCCCTTATAGCGCACTTCCAGCGTTTCGCGGTTGTAGCGCCGCCCTTTGCAGACCTCGCAAGGGACAAAAATATCGGGCAGGAAGTGCATCTCTATTTTGAGGATGCCGTCGCCTTCGCAGGCCTCGCAGCGGCCCCCCTTGACGTTGAAAGAAAAGCGGGCGCTGGTGTATCCCTTCATTTTGGCGTCAGGGGTCTGGGCAAACAGTTCGCGGATGTCCGTAAAAACGCCGGTGTAGGTAGCGGGGTTGGAGCGCGGGGTGCGGCCGATTGGGGATTGATCGATATTGATGACTTTGTCCAGCTGTTCGACGCCGTCCAGGCCGTCGAACTCCCCGGGCTTAATGCGCGCGGTGGACAGGCTCTGGGCAAGCGCCTTATAAAGCACTTCGTTGACCAGGCTGGACTTGCCCGACCCCGACACGCCGGAAACGCAGGTAAAAGTCCCCAGCGGAATTTTTACCGTTAGGTTTTTCAGGTTATTCTGCCTTGCGCCGCGGATGGTCAAAAACAGCCCGTTCCCCGGCCTTCTGGACTCTGGTACCTGAATTTTCCGGCGGCCGGTCAGATACTGGCCCGTATAGGAGCCTTCGCAGGCCTCAATATCAGCCAATGTGCCGGCGCAGACAATCTCGCCGCCGTGGACACCCGCCCCCGGCCCGACATCGACAATATAATCGGCGGCCCGCATTGTATCTTCGTCATGTTCTACCACGATCAGCGTATTGCCCAGGTCTCGCAGACGCTTTAACGTCGCCAGCAGCTTGTCGTTGTCCCGTTGATGCAGGCCAATGCTCGGCTCGTCAAGGATATAAAGCACGCCGACTAAGCTGGAACCGATCTGGGTCGCCAGCCGGATGCGCTGGCTTTCGCCGCCTGATAGGGTGGCCGACGCACGGGAAAGGGTCAGGTATTCCAGCCCCACGCTCTGCAAAAAGCCAAGCCGCGCCCGGATCTCTTTCAAAATCTGCCCAGCGATCATCTGATCCCGCTCGGATAATTCTATGGCATCCAGGAATTCCAGCGCTTCGGTTACCGACATCTGGCAGAAGTCGCTGATATTCTTGCCCCCAACCGTCACCGCCAAGTACTCCGGCTTCAGCCGCTCGCCGTGGCAATCCGGGCAAGGGACGGCACTCATGACTTGGGTAATCTCGTCGCGGATATAGTTGGACTGCGTCTCCCGGAAACGCCGCTCCAAGTTGTTGATAATGCCTTCAAACTTGGTTTCATAAGTGCCAGTGCCATATTCCTTTTTACGCACTATCTGGATCGTTTCGTCGCCGGTACCGTAAAGCAGCGCCGAGAGCTGCGTTTTTGTCAGTTCCCGCACCGGTGTATCCAAACTATAGCCATAGTGCTTAGCCATTGCCTCATAATACATCTGGGTAATCGTGCCGCTGTCGCTCATATACCAGCCGCTGGCCTTAATTGCCCCTTGGCGGATAGAGAGGGCGCGGTTGGGGATGACCATATCGGGGTCGACCCGCATGAAGGTGCCAAGGCCGGTACATTTTGGGCAAGCGCCCTGCGGGTTGTTGAAAGAAAACATCCTCGGTTCCAGCTCGCCGATTGAAACGCCGTGTTCCGGGCAGGCGTAGCTCTGGGAAAAAAGGATTTCCTCGGCAGGGCGGGTATCGCTGGCTAAGATGTCAGCAATCACTAGGCCCCCGCTCAAACGGATGGCCGTTTCGATAGAATCGGTCAGCCGGGAACGGATGGATTCCCCCGCCGCCAACCGGTCAACGACCACTTCGATATGATGCTTTTTATTCTTTTCCAGCTTGATTTCTTCCGACAGGTCGTAGGTATTCCCGTCGACCCGTACCCGGACGAAACCGCTCTTCCGTGCCGCCTCGAACTCCTTCTGGTGTTCGCCCTTGCGGCCGCGCACTACTGGCGCTAGGATCTGAAGCTTTGTCCGATCCGGCAGTCCCATCAACTGGTCGACGATTTGGTCGATGGTCTGCTGTTTGATTTCCCGTCCGCAGACTGGGCAGTGCGGGATGCCGATCCGGGCGTACAAAAGCCGCAGGTAGTCGTATATCTCGGTCACAGTCCCCACTGTCGAACGGGGATTTTTAGAGGTGGTTTTCTGGTCGATGGAGATTGCCGGGGACAGCCCTTCGATGGAATCCACGTCCGGTTTTTCCATCTGCCCTAAAAACTGCCGGGCATAGGAAGAAAGGCTCTCCACATACCGGCGCTGGCCGTCGGCGTAAATGGTATCAAACGCCAACGACGATTTCCCCGACCCTGACAGCCCGGTAAACACCACCAGCTTGTCGCGGGGGATCGCCAAATCTACATTTTTCAGGTTGTGTTCTCTCGCGCCTTTGACGACGAGTTTATCCATTGCCATTGTTTCCCTTCCCTTCCTGCGCCCTAACGGGGACGTAGTAGTCCATCTGCTCATAGCCCAAGATTTCCCTGGCCGCCGGCGAAGTGATGATATTCCCCAGCTGCGGCCGCTCCGGATCCCGCTCCAAACCGTTGGCAGCTAGGAAGCGGTCGACCTCGGCCGCCATAGCGTCCATATCGGTCTGCTGGTCAATATCCGTCGCCACAGCATAAAGGCCGCCTTTAAAGGGGACGATTTTGTATCCTGCCGGAACGTCCATCCCTTCCTCATAAAGATAAAGCCATTCAAAGCCTTCCCCATTCCAAAAAAGGTAATCTTTGGGGAAGATGCCTTGGGGGAGGGAAGAAAACCAGGCGGCAAATCCGTCAAGCTTCTCCCCGCCGAACTGCCCCGTCCCGGACGATACCATCCGGCAGTCCGGCATCTCATAAATACGTATTCCCTGCATAACCTTACTCCTTATTTTTAGATGGAAAGTGTGCTGCCAACCCGCCGTTCCCCATCAGCCTGACGATTTCGTCGAACAGCAGCGGCGTAATCCCTGGATAGGTAAGCGCTTCAGGCAAGCTGTCAAACCTGCCGACTTCCCGCATTTCAAAACCGGCAGGCAGTTCCCCCAGCCTGTCCACTTCAGCATAGAATACCTGACCGTTGGCCCCGCTGTCGCCGTCCCCCGCCCAATAGTCAAAAACAGGCCGGATATCGAAAACTTCCGCGCCGGTTTCCTCCCTTAGTTCCCGCGCCGCGCCCTCAAGCGGAGTCTCACCCAGCTCGATATGGCCGCCGGCGGTCTCGAAGGTTTGCCGGGCTTTATGGCGGGGGAAGAGCCATTTGCCCTGACAGTGGGCGAAAATAACCGTGTACTTATAGAAAACGAGACTTCCCAATGGATAGATTCTGCTAGTCATATCCGACCTCCTTGCTGTGCTGCCCTCATCATAAAGCGCTTTAATCTGTTCCAAATATGCCGCGCCAAATTCCTGATAAAGGAACTATTTTTCTCCCTCGCGGTTCAATCCGCCGCATCCCACGTCGCTTTAAAGGCTTGGATGCTTGGATAGCGTTCTTCTCTTTTTTCTGACACAGCCTTGAAGGCCGCCGCATACCGGCCTTCCCCCAGCGTCCAAAGCTCCCGCGAACGGTCAAGCTCCCCACCGAACAAGGCAAAGGCCGTCGCGCCCATTGTAAAGACGTTGGTCGCCTCGTCGATAGCAGCGCCTTGTGTGAACTCCTCCGGCGACATAAAACGGGCGGAACCCCACATCCTGCCCATCGTATTAACAAAGGGGGCCTTCTGGTAAAAATCAATGTCACAGAGCACTGTTTTTTCCTGCTCAAAATCATAGAGGATGCTGCCGTCGTAAAAATCCACAGCCACATAGCCTTTGGCGGCGGCACAGATGTGGAAATCCAGGATGGCGTCAAAAACCCCCAGCCGTTTTTCCGCCGGCAGGGTCAAAAATTTTTCCCGCGCTTCGGGGTACTGCTTGCCCATACAAATCCCGTCCGTCCAGCAGAACACTGCCAAATAGCCGCCGCCAGTCTCAAAGGCGTCCGCCAGCTGGATCAGGTTAGGGTGGGCGAGACTGCGGTACACCGGCACGGCGGCCTTCAGCCGCTCGACCGCATCGGCGGGGCTGCCTTCATAACGGGCGGCAGGCGCGCCGGCAAATTTGAGGAAAAACCGCCGCCCTGCCCGCTCGGTTCCAAAACAGATATTGCCGGAGTCCTGATCGTCAAAAACTTTGAACACCTTCCCCCAACTAGCCAGGAAGGAAAAGTCGAAGGGGGCCTTCAGCCGGAAGGGAACCCCGTCCAGCTCCTGCCAAATAATGTCCGCCTCTTTTTCAGCCATACGAACCCTCCTTGTTTATGACTTTTTGCGGGAAGCCCTACTGTCCAGCTCGTCCTGCAATTTTTTGATCTTGTCCCTCAAAAACGCCGCCTGCTCGAACTCCAAAAGCTTAGCCGCCTCTTTCATCTCGGCAGTATAGGCTTTAATCAGCCGCATTTTTTCCTGGTCAGACATCCGCTTGCCTTTCTTATCGACAGTGTCACGGGAAGAAATCTCCAGAATTTCTGCTACTGATTTGACAATCGTCTTGGGGACAATGCCGTGCTCTTCATTATATTTCAGCTGGATTTCCCGACGACGGTAGGTTTCTTTCAGCGCCCGCTCCATCGACGGCGTAACCGCATCGGCATACATGATGACCCGGCCCTCGGCATTGCGGGCGGCGCGGCCGATGGTCTGGATCAGCGAAGTCTCCGAACGCAGGAACCCCTCTTTGTCGGCGTCGAGAATCGCTACAAGGCTCACCTCGGGGATGTCTAGCCCCTCCCGCAGCAGGTTGATGCCCACCAGTACGTCGAACACTCCCAGCCGCAGGTCGCGGACAATCTCCATCCGTTCCATCGTATCGATATCGTGGTGCATATAACGCACCTTGACCCCCATGTTTTTCAGATACTCGGTCAGGTCCTCCGCCATCCGCTTTGTCAGCGTCGTCACCAGCACCCGCTGCTGTTTTTCAGTGCGTTCGTTAATTTCAGACAGCAAATCCTCAATCTGCCCCTCGACCGGCCGCACGTCCACCTCTGGGTCAACCAGCCCGGTGGGGCGGATGACCTGCTCGGCGATATTGCCGCTGCGCCCCCGCTCGTAATCGGCAGGGGTGGCGGAAACATAAATGACTTGGTTAATCTTGTCTTGGAATTCTTCAAAATTCAGCGGGCGGTTGTCGAAGGCTGACGGCAGCCTGAAGCCATAGTCAATCAGGGTCTGTTTGCGGCCGCGGTCGCCGAAATACATCCCTCTGACCTGAGGAATGGTAACGTGAGATTCGTCAATAAATAAGAGATAATCCTTAGGGAAATGATCCAGCAGGGCATACGGGGTGCTGCCCGGCTCGCGCCTGGCTAAAATCCGCGAATAGTTCTCAATACCTTTGCAGAAACCGATTTCCTCCAGCATCTCCATATCATAACGAGTGCGCTGTTCAATGCGCTGCGCCTCTAGCAGCATCTCGTTTTCGCGGAAATATTTCACCCGCTCGACCAGTTCCTGTTCAATCTCATCCAGCGACTGGCGCATCTTATCCGGCGGCGTAATGAAGTGGGAGGCGGGATAGATCATCGCATGGAGAAGCGTCGCCTTGACTTCACCAGTCAGCGGATTTATCTCCGAAATACGGTCGATTTCATCGCCGAAGAACTCGACGCGGACAGCCGTCTCCTCGCTGCCGGCGGGGAAAACCTCGACCGTGTCCCCGCGGACGCGGAACTTGCCTCGGAAAAAGTTGATGTCATTGCGGTCATACTGCCGGTCGACCAACATATGCAGGAATTTGTCCCGGTCCAGTTGCTGCCCCGGCCGCAGGGAAAGGGTCATCCCCCGGTAGTCCTCCGGCGCGCCCAATGAGTAGATGCAGCTGACGCTGGCGACAATAATCACATCCCGACGCTCCCCCAAAGCGCAGGTTGCCGAATGTCGGAGCCGGTCTATTTCCTCATTGATCGCGGAATCCTTTTCAATATAAGTGTCGGTACCTGGAATATAAGCCTCAGGCTGATAATAATCATAATAAGAGACAAAATACTCGACGGCGTTTTCGGGGAAAAATTCCCGGAACTCCGTGCAGAGCTGCGCCGCCAAGGTCTTATTATGGGCCAGCACCAGTGTGGGGCGGTTGACCCTGGCGATCACATTGGCCATTGTAAAGGTTTTGCCCGAACCCGTAACGCCTAGGAGGGTCTGTTCCCGCAGCCCTTTCTCCACACCGCCCACCAGGCTTTCGATTGCTTCCGGCTGGTCGCCGGTAGGCTTATAGGATGATACCAGCTTAAAATGATCCATGCAGATACCTCGTTTTTCTCTGTGCGGTTGGCTTCTCTTCGACCCTGCAAGCATAGCCGCTGTTTTCCAGCTGTGCGGCAAGGATTCCTCCT
Organism: Oscillospiraceae bacterium; assembly: GCA_022793675.1. GTDB lineage: Bacteria > Bacillota > Clostridia > Oscillospirales > Ruminococcaceae > Faecivivens. The sequence continues at coordinate 7,585 of JAAWDH010000046.1, read as the reverse complement.
TATTGTACCATAGGACGAAAATTTTTTCAATAGGGATAGGCACAAATGTTTAAATTTTTTTCGGATTTTTCTGACAAAAATTAGCATCCCTAAAACAGCAGCGCCGCCTGAAATCGCTACCGCAGAAAATCCGAATACCCGTACACATCGTACCGTCCCGGGATAGAAGCATAGGTCTTGCCAAAACGGTAATAGTGGTTGACACCGTCCCGCATTGCAATATTCTGCTCAATCTGGGGATCAAAGATATACTCTACCCCGCCAATGTTAACGACCGTCCAAGCATGGCCAGAGCCGGATCCGGAAGTGGTATAGGCAATGCCATTCACCACCCGGCAGTCCAAACCGATAGCCTGGAGAATGGCAGCAAAGGCTGCGGAATAATGGTCACAAACGCCCCGCCCTGTTTCCAAAATCGAAATAGCCGCCGCTTCATTATAAGCGCCGCCAAAAACCATCATAAGCAGCTCCATATCGTTTAAATCCATGCTGCCGGTTTCATAACTATAATTGTCAACCATATAGTCAAAAACAGTCTTGACCTTTGTATAAGTATCCATACTGTCTGAAAGGTTGGCGCTGATAAATTCCCGGACAAGCTTATTCAGCCGGCCGCTGGCTGTGGCCTGCGGATTTAAAACAGCGCTGTTAAGCAGCCCCTGCAGCCCGCCGCCAACCGCCGTCGAACCGCCGCTCCAAACCCCGCTGGCGCTGAAGGTATAGCTGCGGCCGTCGATGGCCTGGGTCCCGGTGACCATTACGCCGGACGGCTTGAAATAGTACCAGGCATCGCCCAGCTGCAGCCAACCCGTCGCCATTACGCCGGAAGGCTTCAGATAGTACCAGCCGCCGCCAATCTGCTTCCAGCCTGTCGCCATAAAACCATTCTCGCCCAGGTAATACCAATCCGTCCCGTCCTGGAGCCAGCCCACGGCAGGTTTCCCGCTTTGATAACAACGCCAGCCGCCGCCTTCCTGCACCCAGCCGTCCTCTGCCGCCAGCACCGGCGCCGAAGCAGTCAGCGATACAGCCAAAGCTGCCAGCAGCGCAGCCAACTTCTTCCCTGTTTTTTTCATAATATCCCTCTTTTCATGGATTCTGTAAGGCCTGTCTTTCCTATTATAATGCAATTTTAGCTGCTCGACAAGGCCCTTTTTTAAATATCATGACAACAGTATTAAAAATGGTAGAATCTATCGACGCAGTAGGCGGCTATGGTAATGCAAGCGACTACCCGGGCGATTAAAGTCTTTGCGGAGCTTTCTTCAGAAAGCGATCCGTACTTTTTCGCATTTCTAAATGCTATTTTGCGCTCTTGACAGCGGCATATTTTTGTGTTATTATTGAAAAACACCTTTTAACAAACGCTGATTCAAAGACCATATACGCTAGTGCGTAAAAAAGCCGCTGAACGAGCTGGACTCACAGCTCGCCTTATGCAGGCGCAGATTTCCGGAGATGCCTTGATGCCTTCCGGACAGCTGCGTCTGCACTTTTTTCGCCGGGCAAGGGGACGCCCAAAGCCTGGCAACGGCCGCTGCTGCCACAGCAAATCCGGCGGGGCCGTTTATCCACTCAAACTTTGTCCGTTGCCGGTGGCAGCAAGGGCATCGGGCATCGACGTGCGCGTCAGAGCGGGCAGACCTGTCTGCCAAGCTGACACGCCGAATAGTAAGGAGGTAAAAATTGATCCAGGTACAGCATCTGACCAAGACTTTCCGCGTCGCCCGACGCAGCGGCGGCATGAAAGCAGCCGCAAAGGCCCTGTTCCGGCGGGAGTACGACACAATCACCGCCTTGAACGACCTAAGCTTTTCCATCGACGACGGCGAAATGGTGGGCTATATCGGCCCCAATGGCGCTGGCAAAAGCAGCACCATTAAAGTCCTGTCTGGCATCCTGACCCCAGACAGCGGCAGCTGCCTTATCGACGGCCGCACCCCTTGGAAGGACCGGGTGGCCCATGTGCGGGAAATCGGCGTTGTCTTCGGCCAGCGCTCCCAGCTCTGGTGGGATGTGCCGGTGGCCGATTCTTTCGAGCTGATACGGGATATTTATAAAATCCCCGACAGCCTTTACCGGAAAAATGTTTCTGAACTGGCCGAGCTTTTAAATCTGAAAGACATTATCCGCACCCCGGCAAGGCAGCTGTCGCTGGGCCAGCGGATGCGCTGCGAAATTGCGGCCTCGCTGCTCCACAGCCCCAAGATCCTGTTCCTGGATGAGCCTACCATCGGCCTGGACGCTGTCTCCAAAATTGCCGTGCGGGACTTCATCCGCACCCTGAACCGGGAACAGAAGACAACGATTATCCTTACCACCCACGATATGCAGGACATTGAAGCGCTGACCGAACGGATTATCCTAATCGGCAAGGGGAAGGTGCTGCTGGACGGGCCGCTCAACGACCTGAAAGCCGCCGGGAACGACCACCGCTCCCTAACCGTCGCTTTCAAAGGCTCCTTCCCAGAAACGCTGCCCGAGGGGGTAACCTGCAGCGAGCGGCTGAGCGAACGGGCGGTACTGACGGTGGACACGGCAGTGATCCCGGTGTCGGAAGTTATCGCTTCCCTTTCGCGAGAAATCAGCATCGACGACCTGTCGGTATCCGGCGTGGGCATCGAAGAGCTGGTAGTCGACCTCTACCGGCAGTACCGGATCTGAGGGGGTGGAAAGATGAAAGGCTATCTTTCCCTTTTCCGCATCCGGGTACAGAGCGGCCTCCAGTACCGGATCGCCGCAGCAGCCGGCATTGCCACCCAATTCGCCTGGGGGGCTTTGCGGATCCTCTTTTTCAAGGCGCTTTATGAAACAAACCCCGCTGCTTTGCCGATGGAGCTGCCGGCGCTGTGCAGCTATATCTGGATGCAGCAGGCGTTTTTGGCGATGTTCGCTTCTTGGACGGTGGACAAGGATTTGCTGGACATGATAAGCAGCGGCAGCGTCGCCTATCAGCTCTGCCGGCCAATGGACCTGTACACAAACTGGTTTATCCAGTCTTTCTCAAACCGCTTGAGCAGGATGCTGCTGCGCTGTCTGCCGATTCTGCTGGTGGCGGCCTTTTTACCTTACCCTTATGGGCTTTTACTGCCTAAAAGCCCGCTTTCGTTTTTGCTCTTCCTGATTTCAGCGCCGCTAGGGGGCGTAACAGTCGTTTCGCTGACGATGATCGTCTACGGCATCACTTTTTTCACGCTGGATTCGCGCGGTTTCCGCACGGTAATATTCACGGCGGCAGACTTCTTAACTGGCTCGCTACTCCCGCTGCCTTTCTTTCCAGAAAAAATCCGCCCTCTAGTGCAGCTGCTGCCCTTTGCATCCATCCAGGATGCCCCGCTTCGGATTTACACCGGGGATATCGCCGGTATGGCTGCGCTGCAAACGCTCGCTTTGCAGCTTTTCTGGGCAATCGTCATGGTGCTTGGCGGACGGCTTTTGATGGCCCGGGCGCTGAGAAACGTGGTTGTGCAGGGAGGTTGAGGAGATGAGGCTTTACTTAAAATTTCTGGGCATCCATGTCCGCAGCGCAATGCAGTACAAATCTTCCTTCTTTGCAACAGTCTTCGGCCAGCTGTTGACGAGCTTTTCAGCTCTCCTTGTCATCTTTTTTGTAACAGAACGTTATAATGAGGTGGGAGGTTTTACCTATCAGCAGATCCTGCTCTGCGCTTCGGTTGTCTGGGCGGCCTTCGCCCTGTCGGAATGCTTTTTCAGGGGCTTTGATATGTTCCCGTCGATGATCGGCAACGGCGAGTTCGACCGAGCGCTGCTCCGCCCCTGCAACGAAATCTTCTTGGTGCTCTGCTCCAAGCTGGAACTGACCCGGCTGGGACGGCTGATCCAGGCGGCGATGATGCTTATCTACGCCCTACCGCGCTGCGGGGTATCCTGGACACTGCCGCGGATATTGGTACTGGTTTTCATGCTGCTGGGCGGTATGGCGGCCTTTTCGGGGCTTTTCCTTATATACGCCGCGCTGTCTTTCTTTACGCTGGACGGCTTGGAGTTCATGAACATCTTTACTGACGGCGGCCGGGAACACGGCGCTTATCCTTTTGCCGTCTACGGAAAGCCGGTGCTGACGCTGCTGACCTGCATCATCCCACTCGCCTGCTTCCAGTACTGGCCGTTGACCTGGCTTTTGGGACAGAACAACAGCCTGCTCTGCGCCTTAGCGCCAGCCGCCTGCTTTATTTTCCTGATCCCTTGCGTTTTGCTGTGGAAATTTGGGTTAAGGCATTACAAATCCACCGGTTCCTAAGTTACAGGGATACGACACTTGCTCTAAAGAAATAGATAGGGATAAAATCCTACTGCATCGGAAACGCTTTTAAGAACCGGCGCAGTAGGATTCCCTTTTAAGAAAAGTGTTGCTATGATGCAGCAGTATATTGACGCAGCTATCATGATATGTTATAATCGAAATGACTAAATTGGTATTTACAGGAGGGTTTGCGATATGAAAGTAAGCAGCTATTTGTCTGGTGCAGTAAGACAATTTTCGTATTGGTTTGTACATGGGACATTAGGATATCCTATCTTGGAGGGAATTGATTATTTGAGTGAATTAGATGAGGATAGCAGCTGTATGGAACAGGCTTTTTCGATATTTATGAATAATATTGAGTTGGATAATGAGGGAAATGTTTTAAATTATAAATATTGTGAAAGAAGAGCCGCAGAATATATCCGAGGGTACTTTGAACCTGATTATAGTCCTGACAGGCCATTCGAGGATTGGGAATTAGAATTGCATCCAGTAAGTAAAGAAACATACAATCAATAAAATATTGATTGGGCAGCCATTTTTCAAATTGGCTGAGGGCAACGGGCTAGGAAAGCCCATTGCCCTAATTTTATAGCGGCGGCACTGCCTAGAACTAAACTCTTCAAACTTGCTCGGCTTCTTTCAAAAGTTCCAGCAGCTCTTCCCAGAATGTGTTCGGGTCGGGGCAAGCATGGATGAGAAAGGACAAGAAAGTCGTAATCCCACAACATGAATCGCCATCTTCAAGGGCGGTATAAGCACGGGTGCTAATCCCTAACCGGTGCGCCATTTCATCCTGGGGGATATTGGCCAGACCTCTGGCTGCGAGCAAATTATTACGAAAATACACTTTAAGGATATCGCGGATTTCGCTTTTCATGGCAAAGCCTTCTTTCGACAGCATTTACCATTATTTTATAAGAAACCAGAAGTAAACGCCATGAAGTGCACTTCCGAAAAAATTGTTCTCTGTATTGGCTTTATAGACAAAGAAGCCTGGCTGCGTTAGAATAGCCAAAGACTTCAGATAAACTGATAGATACATCCTTGCTATCTAACCAACCCTAACAGCCAAAAAATTGTAAATAAATTATTAAAAAAGCAGCAATGTGTTACTCATTAGGAGTCTTTATTATTAGAGGGTAGTACAAAGGAGGTGTATACTTATCGCATTAACCATGACAGCACAGGTAAAATAAGACAGAAAGGATGACCCCAAAAATGAGGACGACAAAATTTTTTATCAGCATACTGACAGTCGCAGCTCTAACTGTAACTAGTGCTTTTTCTGTCAGCGCAGATAATGCGGCAGAATATGGGGGCTATGATAGCCCCTTCACTGCCCAGACGGCAACAGAGCGGGTTGTGCCCAGCGCCGATCCCGATTTTGAGGAAATAACGCTGGAGGAATTCAAAGCTCAGTACCCTAACTACAAAGGCATCAAGGAGCCCAGGCGCAATGTCAACAGTTCTGTTTATGCCGTTACGCCTGATCCAGGCTATGTTACCAGCAAATACAGCGGCCCCTTCGTTTGGAAGCAGGTCGGAAGCAGGTGGTATCTGTATGCCAGCAATGGCTCTACCAAAGTTTCGACGGGCGGATGGTATCAGGAGAATGGCTACTGGTATTTCTTATATCCAACAGGAGCTAAGAAATACGATGGCACCACAGCCGCCGGTGAAATGGCAGTTGGCTGGGAGAAAATCGGAAGCTACTGGTACTACTTCAGCAGCGCAGGGATTATGCAGACAGACTGGACTTACATCTCCAGCGGCTACTACTACTTCCGCAGGGCCAACGAAGGCAGTTATCCGATGGGTTCTATGCTGGTAGGCGCTTTCTACCTGAACAGCGAGCCAGGCAGCTCGACCAAAGACCGGAACTACTACTTTGATGCAAACGGCAAATTGCAGGAATGGAATTATCCATTAAACACCTCTAAACAAACTAACAAGGCTTTGTCACGTAATATACGATTCGATAAGAATCACGTTGCTAATAATCATCAAGGTTCAGATATTATTAGCAGCCTGAAAGAGCCTGTTCGAAATATCGTTGCGGGAAAAGTAGAGTATGCCTCTAAATATGGCTCAACAGGCAACACTGTTATAGTGAGTGCTACAGAGTTAAGTCCTACGCTATATATTCGCTATTTTCATATGGATTCTCTCGCTGGAGGAATTGAGGGCAAGTCAATTCCTAGAAATGAATTGATCGGATATGTTGGAAATACGGGCACAGATTGTTATGGCACTCATCTGCATATTGACATCAGTGCTAAAAAAGCATTCAACACAAATGGCCCTATTGGTTTATTGCCTAATGACGCATTAAACCCATTAGCGTTTTTTACGCTGAGTAAAAGTGACTATACAATAACCAATGGGATTCTTTTTGGTGAAGACATGAATTAAACGAGGAGGATTACCATGAAAAAAATTCTTTGCGCAATATTAACAGTGACGTTTCTATTTGGAGGGTGTGCCCGCCAGGAAAGTTCACTTGAGCCGCCAACTTTGTCATCAACACCTGAGTTGTCTAAAGACTCTGTCTCTACAGTAAATGACTCTGGTAACAATTCTGCCAGTCAAGAGAGTACAGCTAATACGAATGAAATGGAGCCTGTAGGTGGCGATGGAGATATGTGCTTTGCACATAATCTTATGTATCATTCCATTTCTGCGTCGCTGATGGATTATGTGGGTTATGATTTGGCTAACGAGTGGGAAAAAGGTCTTTCATCTGTAATGGGAGAATGTGGAGCTAAAATGCCAGAAGATTTTACTATTGTGAACTTTGTTAATCATTTTGGTATTCCGCAGGATACCTTTGAAAGAGTTGTATGGGGGAATCTTTCGGAGGAATTTTTGCAAGAACATGCGGGGATAACTGTTTATAATCAAGAACAGGTTGATGCAATCTATTCTGGTGATCCAGTTTTAATCCATAAAGTTTTCTGCGGTCCTCTTGCCTTTGTCAATGAAGCAGATGGAGAGCTTTACTCTATTTATTGGTTGGCAGAGCATACTGCAGAAGATTACGTGACAGCGGATCTGCCGGCAGAAAAGATCGAGGAAGTCCTCTTGACGGCTGCAAGCGAAGAATACGCTACTGATACCATTTCTAAGCTGGCCGAATCCGCTGGTGAAACCCTTACAAGCGCTATAACTCTGGAAGCTGAACTTGCTGCGGACGCTGATACAGAAAAGCCTAACAGTGAGCAAGAAGATGTCTCTGCCGATGATGAAAACGTCGCTGAATAGCTAGCTGTTTGACCGAAAGGGCGCGTCGCAGCAGAGTCCATCATTTGCCCCATC
>JAAWDH010000045.1 GCA_022793675.1 Oscillospiraceae bacterium | reverse complement strand
TGCGCAGAACCAGAAGACGTATCGACGCAGTAGAAATTTATGGCTTTGCACACAGTTGCCCTGGCGAAAAAAGTTTTACTCGATTTTTTTCAAAAAATCGCGGGGGCCGGGGGCAGAGCCCCCTGGTCGCTTGCCGCAGCAAGCGAAACTCCCCCCGCGGCCAGTCTTCGATGCGCACAGCCTTTCGCTGCAAAAGGGAACCGCTGACAAATCCAAGCCCCTTTGCGCCCGGCGCAAACTGAAGAATAAAAAAAGCGCGGCCCCGCAGGGCCGCAAGACCTCCTGAGCGTCCCCCATCGGGCCATTTCATGGCCCGGCTCCGAAGCCTACCGCAGTTCGGGCGTCTGGCGACCAGCCAAGACGCCCGAAAAAGCTTAGATAGGCCATGTAATGGCTTATTACCGGCGACGCAAACACGCTCCTTCCTTTCCTGTGGCCCCGTCCGGGCAGCTAAAAGCCTCCCCTGAAAGGGGCTAGCATACTTTGTATGCTAGCCCTCGCAAGGGCGGAGGGGTTAAGCTAAGAAAACGCCTTGGTGCGTAAGACGAAACCCCACCACCGCTGCGGCGGTCCCCAGCTTTCGCAGAGCCAGAGGGGGTTCAAAGGAGGAAAAAACGTATTGTTTTTATCTGGAACCACCTGCCTGGCACAGCCGGCCTAGAATTTTTTTGAAAAGGGGGTTGACAAACCGTGTTTATTGTGTATAATAGATATATACAATATTGTATTCCACGGAGGCAAACATGAATATCGTTATTTCCAACGCCGGCGGTACGCCAATCTATGAGCAAATCTTTGCCCAGATCAAAGCCGCTATCCTTTCAGGGGAACTGAAAGAGGGGGACGCCCTTCCTTCCATGCGGCTGCTGGCCCGCGAGCTGCGGGTCAGCGTGATTACCACCAAGCGTGCTTATGAAGAGTTGGAACGCGCAGGGTTTATCGTTTCTATGACCGGCCGCGGAAGCTTTGTGGCTGGGGTTGGCGCTGAGCTTCTGCGGGAGCAGCACCTGCAGCATATTGAATCGCTTCTGCTTGAGGCGTTAAAAGAGGCTGCGCTGTGCGGCTTGTCCGAGGGGGAATTCATAGAGCTTCTGCGGACGCTCGCACCTTGGCGGGAATGAAGATGGAGGAGGAATTATGATGCAGACAGAAAATGCCATCCAAATTGAAGGGCTTTGTAAAAATTACGACAGTTTTTCCCTGAAGGATGTGGACATGGTTCTGCCGGGCGGCTATATTATGGGGCTTATCGGCGAGAACGGAGCCGGCAAGAGCACGATTATCCGGCTGCTTTTAGGGATGTGCCGTCCGGACAAGGGCCGGGCGCTGGTGCTGGGGGAGGAGAGCACGGGGCTTTCACTGGCGGCCAAGGAGCATATCGGCGTCGTGATGGACGAGTGTTGTTTTCCGGAAAACCTGAATGCCAAGGATGTCGGAAGTTTCCTGCGGCACATCTATAAAAGCTGGGATGGGGCGCGTTACAGTCAGCTTTTAAAAGAATTTTCGCTGCCGGGGAAAAAGGCGGTAAAGGACTTTTCCCGCGGGATGAAAATGAAGCTGTCGATTGCGATGGCGCTTTCCCATGACAGCAGGCTGCTGATCCTGGACGAAGCGACAAGCGGGCTTGATCCGGTGGTGCGGGACGAGATCCTTGACGTTTTCCTGGATTTTGTCCAGGACGAAAGCCATTCGATTTTGATTTCATCGCACATCCTTTCTGATTTGGAGAAGATTTGCGATTATGTCACTTTTCTGCATAAGGGGCAGGTGCTGCTGTCCAGCCCGAAAGACCAGCTGATGGAGGCTTATTCGGTGGTCAAGTGCAGCAAAGACCAGCTCGCCGAGCTGGAAAGCGGCGCGGTCGTCGGTTTCCGCGAAAACCAGTTCGGCGTAGAGGCGCTGATGCGGCGGGAGGCGGTGCCGGAAGGGCTGACGGCCGACCCGGCGACGATGGAGGATATTATGCTGTATCATATCCGCGGGACTGCGGGCAATGGAAAGGGGCGTATTTAAATGTGGGGACTGATGTTGAAAGACTTGCTTAATCTGAAAAAACAGGGGCAGCTGTTTCTTGTGCTGCTTCTGGTGTACGGTGTGCTGGCGTTTTCCAGCAATATGCCGGAGCTGTTTTCGGTGTTTATCATGATCGGTGCGGTGATCCCAGTAACCGCCGAAGCGTTTGACGAGCGGGCGCATTGGGACAGGCTGGTGCTGAGCTTGCCGGTGTCCAAAAAAATGGTTGTGGGGAGCAAATACCTGCTGGGGGCAGGGCTGTCCCTTATTGGGATGGGGTTTTATATTGGGATGGGCGCCTTCCATCCTGAGGCGGCATTTGGCGAGCTTGTCCAGTCGGCTGTGATGATTTATTCTTTGTCGGTGCTGATGCTAGCAGTGCTGATGCCGCTGCTGTTCAAGTTCGGCAGCGAGAAGCTGCGGCTGATCATGTTGGTCATCGTGCTGATTCCGGCAGTGTGTTTCGCAGCCGGTTTTGTCCAAATACCGGAAATCGCGCCTGAACAGGTTACGCTTTTGGTTACCGCAGCTGCAGCAGCTGTGCTTTGCCTGCTGGCAGTTTCTTTCTTCGTTTCCGTAGGCATCGTTTCCCGCAAGGAGTTTTAAAGGCCCTGCGGATTGGCTATTCTGACCAGTTCTGCCTTTGTTTTTTTGTGAGATGGCCGCTATGGATGGACAGCTGTCCCTGTTATGCGCTCGTTCACAAAAAATTTATAAATTTCGCCTGTTAAATTTCCAACAAAGGCTTGTATATTTCTTTGGTTTGGTATAGAATAGAAACAGAAAAAATCAATTGGAGGTTCATTGTTATGGCAGTAAAAGTAGCAATCAATGGTTTTGGACGCATCGGCCGCCTGGCTTTCCGCCAGATGTTCGGCGCTGAAGGGTACGAGATCGTCGCAATCAACGACCTCACCAGCCCTGAAATGCTTGCCCACCTGCTCAAGTATGACACCGCTCAGGGCCGTTACGACGGTCACACCGTCACCGCTGGCGAAGGCTCCATCACCGTCGACGGCAAAGAGATCACCATCTATGCCGAAAAAGACGCAGCCAACCTCCCTTGGGGCAAACTGGGCGTGGACGTTGTCCTCGAATGCACCGGTTTCTACACCAAAAAGGATAAGGCTATGGCCCATGTCACCGCTGGCGCCAAGAAAGTCGTTATCTCTGCTCCTGCCGGCAACGACCTGAAGACCATTGTGTTCAGCGTCAACGAAGGCACCCTGACCAAGGACGACCAGATCATTTCTGCCGCTTCCTGCACCACCAACTGCCTGGCCCCGATGGCAAAGGCCCTCAATGATTACGCGCCTATCCAGAGCGGCATCATGACCACCGTCCATGCCTACACCGGCGACCAGATGATCCTCGACGGCCCCCATCGTAAAGGCGACCTCCGCCGTGCCCGTGCCGGCGCTGCCAACATCGTCCCCAACTCCACCGGCGCTGCCAAAGCGATCGGCCTGGTTATCCCTGAGCTGAACGGCAAACTGATCGGCTCTGCCCAGCGCGTGCCCGTCCCCACCGGCTCCACCACCATCCTGGTTGCGGTTGTCAAGGGCAAGGACGTCACCAAAGAAGGCATCAACGCTGCGATGAAGGCTGCCTCTTCTGCTTCTTACGGCTACAACGAAGATCCGATCGTTTCTTCTGACGTGATCGGCATCACCTATGGTTCTCTGTTTGACGCCACCCAGACCATGGTCACCAAGATTGACGATGATACCTATCAGGTCCAGGTCGTTTCCTGGTACGACAACGAGAACTCTTACACCAGCCAGATGGTCCGCACCATCAAGTATTTCGCTGAGCTGTAATCTGCTGTCTGCGCAATTTTAGCCCTATGAGATGTGCTGCCGTCCAGACAGGCGGCGGCACATTTTTGGCATAGCTGACCCTATGGAATCCGCCGTCCAGCACGCTGGCCCTTTCCGGCGTGCCAAAACTGGCAATTAAAACTGGGAGGTAAAAATCCATGACTTATTCTCATGAAGTAGAGAGAATGTGTCCCATTGCCAAAGGCCCCCATCATGGCCCCGCCCCCATCCCTGAGGAAGGCAAATGGGTAAAAGCCTATCAGATCCCCGATATTTCCGGCCTGACCCATGGCGTGGGCTGGTGCGCGCCCCAGCAGGGCACCTGTAAGCTAACCCTCAACGTCAAGGAAGGCGTGATTGAAGAAGCGCTGGTCGAGACCCTGGGCTGCTCCGGCATGACCCATTCCGCCGCGATGGCCGCTGAGATCCTGCCCGGCAAGACCATCCTGGAAGCGCTGAACACGGACCTTGTCTGCGACGCGATCAACGTCGCTATGCGCGAGCTGTTTTTGCAGATCGTTTACGGCCGTACCCAGACTGCCTTCTCCGAGGGCGGCCTGCCTATCGGCGCTGGCCTCGAAGACCTGGGCAAGGGCCTTAGGAGCCAGGTCGGCACCATTTTCTCCACCAAAGCCAAAGGCGTGCGCTATCTGGAGATGGCCGAGGGCTACATTGTCGATATCGCTGTGGACGAGAACAACGAAGTCTGCGGCTACAAGTTTGTCCGGCTGGGCAAAATGATGGAGGATATCCGCCACGGCAAGAACCCCCAGGAAGCCTACGAGAAGAATATCGGTACTTATGGCCGTTACGAGGGCTATAAGCACATCGATCCCAGAGAAGAATAATCAGGGAGGTAGAAGATTATGGCTAAATTTGAAGGTCAGGAAAGAAGAATGCCCAAAATTGAGGCTTGCCTCAAGGAGTACGGCTTTGAATCCCTGGACGCTGTCAGAGACTTTTGCCTCGAAAAAGGCATCGATGTGGACGCTATCGTCAAAGGCGTCCAGCCCATCGCGTTCGAGAACGCTTCTTGGGCGTACACGCTGGGCGTAGGCGTGGCGCTGAAGAAGGGCTGCACCAAAGCCGCCGACGCTGCCGAGGCTATCGGCGTTGGCCTGCAGGCGTTCTGCATCCCCGGTTCTGTCGCGGAACAGCGCGCTGTCGGTTTGGGCCACGGCAACCTGGGCGCGATGCTGCTGCGGGAAGAGACCGACTGCTTCTGCTTCCTTGCCGGCCACGAGTCCTTCGCGGCTGCTGAAGGCGCAATCGGCATTGCCCGTACCGCCAATAAGGCCCGTAAGGCCCCGCTGCGGGTTATCCTTAACGGTCTGGGCAAAGACGCGGCTTATATCATCTCCAGGATCAACGGCTTTACCTATGTTGAGACCGAGTATGACTTCTCCACCGGCGACCTGAAGGTTGTCCGTGAAGTCGCTTTCTCGGATGGCGACAAAGCGAAGGTCCGCTGCTATGGCGCAAACGATGTGCTCGAAGGCGTTGCAATCATGAAGATGGAAAAGGTTGACGTTTCCATTACAGGCAACTCCACCAACCCCACCCGTTTCCAGCACCTGGTTGCGGGCACCTACAAAAAATGGGCGATGGAGAACGGCAAAAAGTACTTCTCGGTCGCTTCCGGCGGCGGCACAGGCCGCACCCTGCATCCTGATAACGTCGCGGCTGGTCCTGCTTCCTACGGCCTGACCGACTCGATGGGCCGGATGCACGGCGACGCCCAGTTTGCCGGTTCTTCCTCTGTCCCCGCCCACGTTGAGATGATGGGCCTGATCGGCATGGGCAACAACCCCATGGTCGGCGCAACGGTCGCCTGCGCGGTCGCTGTTGAAGAAGCGAGCAAGTAATTTGGCTGCTTTCGCGGTACGGTCTGCCCTCGTTTCGAGGGCAGACCGCCGCTTGGAAGCGGACGGTTTCCCCTTTTTCATGTGAAGCGATGGGCGCGTCTTTCTGAAAAAAGGCGGCTTTTTTGGAAAAAAGTGCTTGACAAGCTTTCAGAAATGTGCTATAATAAATAAGCTGTCAGTTATGTCAATGGGCATGGCCTAAGATCGGGGCGTAGCTCAGTTTGGTAGAGTGCTTGGTTTGGGACCAAGATGCCGCAGGTTCGAGTCCTGTCGCCCCGATTATGCGGCAGCAGGCAGATAGGCTGGTGTAGCTCAGTTGGTAGAGCAGCTGATTTGTAATCAGCAGGTCGGGGGTTCGAGTCCGTCCACCAGCTCCAGTTTCTTTAAGACAATTTCACATGGGCGAGTTCCCGAGTGGCCAAAGGGGGCAGACTGTAAATCTGTTGCTTTTCAGCTTCGATGGTCCGAATCCATCCTCGCCCACCAGTACGCTTTGACACAGCAGGTCGCCGGAACAGGCGGTTTGCTGTGTTATTTTTATAGGACGCCGGGCGTTTATCCCTCGGTGTGAAAGGCGGCTTATTATGCAGCAATTGAAAATTGGCGTGATTGGGCTTGGTCTTATTGGCGGCTCTTTCTGTAAAGCCATCAAATCCCGGACTCCCCATACCTGTTTGGGATATGATTTGGACAAGGGGGTCTGCGGGAAAGCCCTTGCAGCGGGCGCTATCGACGGTATGCTCGCCCTGCCGGAGGGTTTGCGGTCGGGGCTTGACCTTGTGATTGTCTGTCTCCATCCGCGCCAGACCATCCAGTTTTTGAGGGATTATGCCAGCGCTTTTTCTAAAAGGGTGTTGGTTATTGACAGCTGCGGCGTCAAGCAGCGGATCTTCGACGGCGCGCTGCCCGCCCTGCAGGCAGCCGGCGTCCCTTTTATTGGCGCGCATCCAATGGCGGGGCGGGAATTTTCCGGTTTTGATTATGCGCTTTCTGACCTTTATGTTGGCGCGAGCCTCATCCTGACCCCGCCGGATGGGACGGACCCTGCCCATATGGCGCTGCTTTCGGGGCTGGCGGCGGAGCTGGGGTTTAAACGGGTGGTCACGACCACCCCGGAACGGCACGACGCTACGATTGCCTTTACCTCGCAGCTGGCGCACGTCCTTTCCAACGCATACGTTAAGAGCCCTACCTTGTTTAACCAGAGCGGCTTTTCGGCGGGGAGCTTCCAGGACCTGAGCCGGGTCGCCAAGCTGGACGAGCAGATGTGGACCGACCTTTTCCTGATGAACCGGGATGCGCTGCTTTCCGAGCTGGGCATTTTGATCGGCAATCTTCAGCAGTACGCCGATGCCCTTGCGGACGAAGACGCCGTTAGGCTGAAGGCCCTTCTGCGCGACGGCCGGCAGCTTAAAGAGGGGACGGAGGGGACATGATGACAAGTAAAGAAGTGCGGGCGCTGGCCCCAGAGATGGACCCGCTGCGGATGGGCATGGGCTGGACGGAAGAGGACCTGGAAAAGCCGCAGTTTATGGTCGAGAGCACCTTTGGCGACAGCCACCCTGGCAGCGCCCATCTGCTTGCCTTGGCCGACGCGGCGCTGGCTGGTATCGCCGAGCTTGGCGGCCGCGGCGCGCGGTATTTTACGACCGATATCTGCGACGGCATGGCCCAGGGCCACGACGGCATCAACTATTCGCTGGCGTCACGGGATATGCTCTGCAATATGGTTGAAATCCACGAAAAGGCTACCCCTTTCGACGGCGCGGTATTCCTGTCCAGCTGCGACAAGGCTGTGCCCGCCCACCTGATGGCAATCGGGCGCTGTAATGTGCCGTCGGTGCTGATGACAGGCGGGGTGATGGCCCCGGGGCCGGATCTGCTGACGCTGGAGCAGATCGGTACTTACAGCGCGATGGAAAAGCGGGGCGAGATCACGCCGGGACAGCTCGCCTATTACAAGCGCCATGCCTGCCCGTCCTGCGGGGCCTGTTCGTTTATGGGGACGGCTTCGACGATGCAGGCGATGGGCGAGGCGCTGGGGCTGATGCTGCCAGGGACGGCGCTGATGCCGGCGGTGTCGGAAAAGCTGCCGCAGATGGCCAAAGAAGCCGGGCGGCAGGCGGTAAGGCTTGCCCAGATGCGCCTAACCCCCAGGGATATTGTCACGGTAAAATCTTTTGAGAACGCTGTCACGGTACACGCGGCTATTTCTGGTTCGACCAATGCGCTGCTGCACCTGCCGGCGGTTGCCCGCGAGTTCGGCATCCCTCTTGACGCCGGCCTTTTTGACCGGCTGCACCGCGACGCGCCTTATTTGCTGGATGTGCGCCCGGCTGGGAAATGGCCCGCCGCCTTTTTGTATGACGCCGGCGGCATCCCGCGGGTAATGGAGCAGCTCCGCGGCCGGCTGCACCTAGACGTGATGACGGTCACCGGCAAAACGCTGGGCGAGAACCTTGGCGCGCTGAAGCAAAGCGGCTTTTATGAGCAGGCCGACGAGCGCTTAGCGGCGCAGGGCCTGCGCTGGACGGACATCGTCCGTCCCATCAGCCATCCCCTCGGCGGGAGCGGCGCTGTCGCCATCCTCAAGGGCAACCTTGCGCCTGAAGGCGCGGTGGTCAAGCACAGCGCCGTGCCGAAGGAGATGTTTGCCGCGACGCTGGCGGCCCGGCCTTTTGACAGCGAGGAGGAAGCGATTGCCGCAGTCCTTTCCCATCGGATCTGCCCTGGAAACGCTGTTTTCATCCGTTATGAAGGCCCCAAGGGCAGCGGGATGCCGGAGATGTTTTATACGACCGAGGCGATTTCCTCTGACCCGGAGCTGGCGGCGTCTATTGCCCTGATTACCGACGGGCGGTTCTCCGGGGCCTCCCGCGGGCCGGCGATTGGCCACGTTTCCCCGGAAGCGGCGGCAGGCGGGCCGATTGCGCTGGTGGAAGAGGGCGACTTGATCCGTATTGACATCCCGAACCGCGAACTGTCCATTGTCGGCGTACAGGGCCAGGAAAAATCCCCGGCGGAAATTGAAGGGGTCCTCGCCAAGCGCAAAGCGGCCTGGACGCCGCACCCGCCGCGCTGCCAGGAAGGCGTGCTGGGGCTTTACACCGGCAGCGCCGCGTCGCCGATGCTGGGCGGGTATATGGATAATCAGATTGTGCAAGGAGAAGAGACGCGATGAAATTGATGGTTGCTTCAGATATCCACGGTTCGGCGCTTTACTGCCAAAAGATGCTGGACGCTTTTGAAAAGGAACAGGCCGATATGCTTCTGCTGCTGGGGGATATCCTCTATCATGGCCCGCGCAACGACCTGCCCGACGGTTATGCGCCCAAAGAGGTTATCAGGCTTTTAAACCCGTTGAAGTCAAAGATCCTTTGTATCCGCGGCAACTGCGACACCGAGGTTGACCAGATGGTGCTGGAATTCCCGATCCTTTCCGAGAGCTGCCTGCTCTGGCTGGACGGGCAGCGCCTGTTTGCTGTCCACGGACACAAGTCCGGCCCGGAAACGCTGCCGCTTTGTCCTGGCGATCTGCTGTTCAGCGGCCATACCCACGTCCCCCACGATAAGGTGGTAAACGGCGTCCGCTGCCTGAACCCCGGGTCGGTTTCCATCCCCAAAGAAGGCAGCGCCCGCAGCTATATCGTATGGGAAAACGGCGAAGCTGCCTTCCATCCTTTGGCGTGACAGGGGTACGGAGAGTACGGGGGTTACGAGGAGTACAGGAGTACGCGCTTTTTGAAAGAAAGCTAAGCTTAGCAGAGCTAAGCTGCAAAAACTTTTAATCGCTAGGGTGCCTATCAGCATAGGTTTACACGCCTACTGCGTCAGCAGGCGGTTCGGCTGGGCTTTCAAAAGGCTTGCTTTTTAAGGGGAAATCAGCTATACTTGAGATAACGGAATTCAGAAGGGAAGAGGGATTTTATGGCGATCTTTTTTGACGAGGGCAGCCGCACGTTTACGCTGCGCACCCAGAATACTTCTTATCAGATGCAGGCCGACGGGCGCGGGGCGCTGCTGCATCTCTACTATGGCCCGGCGGTGGACGGGTGCTGTTTGGATTATTTGGTGACCCATCCGGACAAGAGCTTTGCGCCATGCCCGTCTGATACGGGGCTTGACCGCAATTATTCGTTTGACGCACTGCCGCTGGAATATTCCTGCCAGGGCAGCGGCGATTTTCGGAACACGGCACTGGAGGTTGTCTTCTCAAACGGTGGGAACGCGCTTGACCTGCGGTTTCATGCCCATCAGGTTTCCCCTGGCAAGCCCTCCCTTCCCGGCCTGCCTGCTGTTTATGCAGGGCGGGATGAGGCCGAAACGCTGAAGGTTACGCTGAAGGATCGGTTTTCGGAGGTTTATGTGCACCTTTATTACAGCGTTTTGCCTGAGTTTGACGCGATTGCCCGCTGGGCGGTGGTTGAGAACCGTACAAACGGCAGTTTGGTAGTCCAAAATGCGCTGTCGGCGTCAGTGGACTTTTTTGGCACGGAATATGATGTGCTGACCTTTGGCGGGCGCTGGGCCAAGGAGCGCCTGATGTCGCGCACGCCGGTACATAACGGCAGGCTCGAGGTTTCTTCCCGCCGCGGCGCATCCAGCCACCATCAGAACCCGTTCATGGTCCTTTGCGACCGCACGGCCACGGAGGAGCAGGGCTGCTGTTATGGCTTTTCGCTGGTTTATAGCGGCAGTTTTACGGCTTTTGCCGAGACTGACCAGATGGATCAGACGCGCGCTGCCGTTGGCATCAACCCGCAGGGCTTTTCTTGGACGCTGGGGGCGGGGGAGTGCTTCACCACCCCAGAAGCGGTGCTGGTTTGCGGCACAGCAGGCTTTGGCTCGATGTCGCGCAATTACCATAAGCTTTACCGCGAGCATCTCTGCCGCGGGAAGTATAAGCACGCCCGCCGCCCGGTGCTTTTCAACAACTGGGAAGCGACCTATTTCCGTTTTGATGAGGAGAAGCTGTTAGCGATTGCCAAGGAAGCGAAAGCCCTTGGCGCGGATATGCTGGTGATGGACGACGGCTGGTTCGGCAAGCGCGACAACGACCTGTCGGGGCTGGGGGACTGGTACGTCAATGAGAAAAAGCTCCGCGGCGGCCTAAAGCCGCTGGTGGACGGCATCACGGCGCTGGGGCTGGGGTTTGGCATCTGGTTTGAGCCGGAGATGGTCTCGGAGGATTCCGACCTTTACCGCGCCCACCCTGATTGGTGCCTGCGCGTCCCTGGCCGCGAGCCGCTGCGCAGCCGCTATCAGCTGGTGCTGGACATGGGCCGGCCCGACGTCCGCGAGTACCTGTTTGGGCGGCTGTCGGCGATCCTTTCAAGCGCTGATATTTCCTATGTCAAGTGGGATATGAACCGCAGTATGACGGATGTTTATTCGGCGCTGCTGCCGCCCGGACGCCAGGGCGAGGCAGGCCACCGCTATATGCTGGGGCTTTACGAGCTGCTGGAACGGATCGAGGCTGCTTTCCCCGACGTGCTGTTCGAGGGCTGCTCGGGCGGCGGCGGGCGGTTTGACCCGGGGATGCTTTATTACCATCCGCAGATCTGGTGTTCTGACGATACCGACGCCATCGAGCGGCTGGAGATCCAATATGGGACTTCTTTCTGCTATCCCGCATCCGCAATGGCTGCGCACGTTTCGGCTGTACCGAACCATCAGACGGGGCGTGTTACCCCTTTTGCTACCCGCGGCGCAGTCGCAATGGGCGGCGCGTTCGGCTATGAGCTGGATCCGGGCAAACTGTCTGATGAGGAAAAATCTGCTATCAAGGAGCAGATAGCGGCTTTTAAACGCCAGTACGAGCTTCGCAGCTATGGGGATTATTACCGTTTGAACAACCCCACCGAGAACCGTCGTTATGCGGCCTGGGCAGTTGTGTCTAGCGACCGCCGCCAGGCAGTTTTAAGCTATGTGTCAGTGCTGTCGGAAGGCAACCCTGCGCCGCAGATTATCAAGCTGCGCGGGCTGGACGCTGCGCAGCAATACCAGGTCGTCGGCAAAGGGGTTTGCTTGACCCTCACTGGCGCGGCGCTGATGTATGCGGGCCTGGTGATGCCCGAACTTCCCGGCGACCATCAGGCGGCAGAGTTTGAGATTACCGCCATTTGATATAGGGCAGCCCAACCTTCCCCCACCAGCAGGGCTGTAAAAACGCTATGGGGGATTCTGGAAGAGCGTGGCCCCGCTCTCCGAAGCTGGGCCTAGGGGAACGCGTCCCTGCTTCCGCAGCAGAACAGATGCGGCTGCACACTGCTACACCGGATTCACGTTGGGCGGGTAGGGGGGTCCAGGGGGGAACGCCCGGCGCGCTTTTTTGCCTACTTTGTTGTCGCGTGACAACAAAGTAGGTCGTCATATCGGGGCGAAACCCGATTTTAATGCAGGAGCGGCCGCAGCCGCTCCATCCTTATAAATTCTAATAAAAAGAACCTATCGAAAACCGCTGCGGAATAATCAAAAGGAAAGAGAGGATTTCACGATGGCAGAAAAAAAAGTCCAGCGCCTCCCTGCGGAAGCGCTCTTTGCAAAGGAATTGGAGGCGCTTATTGCCGCCGAAACCGACCCCATCCCCACCGGCTGGCGGATGTCCCCAAAATCTGTACTTACTTATATCACCGGCGGCACAAAGGTCAAGGGCGTTGAGATTACGCCTAAGTATATGGGCAATAGGCGCTTGGTCGAAATTGCGATTGCGACTTTGGTTACCGACCGTGCGCTGCTGCTGATCGGCGAACCCGGCACCGCCAAGTCCTGGCTCTCCGAACACCTGGCCGCGGCCGTCAACGGCGACTCGACAAAGGTCGTCCAGGGTACCGCCGGCACCACCGAAGAACAGATCCGCTATTCCTGGAACTATGCAATGCTGATTGCCCGCGGCCCTTCGCCGGAGGCTATGGTCAAAAGCCCGGTCTACCGCGCGATGGAAACCGGCTCCGTCGCCCGCGTCGAGGAAATCTCCCGCTGCGCCAGCGAGGTGCAGGACGCGCTGATTTCTATCCTGTCGGAGAAGCGGCTGAGCGTGCCTGAACTGGGCGTCGAACTGCCTGCAGAGAAGGGCTTTTCAGTTATCGCTACCGCAAACACCCGCGACAAAGGCGTCAACGATATGTCAGCGGCGCTGAAGCGGCGGTTCAACATCGTCGTGCTGCCCACCCCGTCGGACATTGCGACGGAGATGGAGATTGTGAAGACAAGGGTTTCCCAACTGTCCGAGAACCTCGACCTGAACGCCGCCCAGCCTGACGCCGGGACGGTCGAGCAGGTGGTCACCATCTTCCGTGAGCTGCGCGGCGGGGTGACACTCGACGGCAAGCAGAAGCTCAAAACCACCAGCGGCGTCCTTTCGACCGCGGAAGCGATTTCGCTGCTGGCAAACTCGATGGCCCTAGCCGGCAGCTTCGGCGACGGCCGGGTTTCTGACGGGGACTTGGCGGCGGCGCTGCAGGGGGCTGTGGTCAAGGACGAGGATAAGGACAAGGTCAGCTGGAAGGAATATCTGGAGAATGTCATGAAGAAGCGCGGCAGCGCCTGGCTGCCCCTCTATAAGGCCTGCCGGGAGCTGAACGGGTGATGGGGCCGGTATTTTTCGGGGTCCGCCACCTTTCCCCCAACGCTGCCTTCCAGCTGCGCAGGGCGCTGGACCGGGCAAAGCCGGAACTGGTGCTGGTGGAAGGCCCCAGCGACCTGGACAGCGAGATGCACTGGCTGAGCCATGCGGAGACCAGATTCCCAGCAGCGATCCTTGCCTATACCAACGAAGCGCCAGTGCGGACGATTCTCTATCCCTTTGCCATTTATTCGCCTGAGGTGCAGGCCATCCTCTGGGCAGCGGAGCATGGGGTGCCTTGCCGGTTTATGGATCTGCCGTCCGGGGTCTTTTTGGCGATGGAGCAGCCGTCTTATACGGAAAACCCTGATGATGGGGCCGACGGCCGGCAGGATGGGGACAGCGGGCAGCTTAGCACTGAGTCGGTCTACCAAAAGCTGGAGACGCTGACCGGCGAGGACCACGATACCTTTTGGGAACGGCGGTTCGAGCAGCTGGCGGACGGCTATGATGAGGCGGCGGAGGCTTTCGGGGGGGAGCTGCGGGCTTCGGCGGCTGACTCCAAGCGCCGGACGGCGGAGATGCTGGTCCGGGAAGCCTTTATGCGCAAGACGATTGAAGAGGCCGTCCAGGGCGGTGTCCCAGCCGAGCGGATTTTCTGCGTTTGCGGGGCCTTCCACGTCGAGGGGCTAAAGAACGGGCCGGTCATGACCAGCGAGGAGGAAGCAAAGCTGCCGCGGGCGGATGCGTCGGCGACGCTGATGCCCTATTCCTACTACAGGCTTTCATCGCGTTCGGGCTATGGCGCGGGCAATAAGGCTCCCGAGTATTATCATCTGCTGTGGAAGGCGCTGAACGGCGGCGGCGCGGCTGACGCGCCATACCTTTATTTGACAAAGCTGGCTGACGCCCACCGCAAAGCTGGGAACATCGTCTCGTCGGCGGAGGTCATTGAAGCGGTGCGGCTGGCGAAGACGCTGGCCTCAATGCGCGGGAGCGGCATCCCCTGCCTTGCCGACCTGCGGGACGCGGCGGTAACGGCGATGGGCCACGGGCATTTTTCCGAGCTGGCGGCCGCAGCGGCCCAGGTGGAAATCGGCGTGCGGATCGGGGCGCTGCCCGACGGGGCGAGCCACACCTCAATCCAGGAGGATTTTTACCGGCAGGTGAAAAACCTGCGGTTGGATAAATACCGTACCGCAGTCGCCCAACGCCTTGACCTCGACCTGCGCGAGAAGCTGACGGTGCGTTCGGAGGAGGCGGCTTTGGGCGACCTGCGGCGTTCCTTTTTCCTGCACCGGCTGCGGATTCTGGGGGTGCATTTTGCCGCGCAGCTGCCCAGTAAGCAGCAGGGCGCGAACTGGGGGGAATATTGGGAGCTTCGCTGGACGCCGGAGTGCGAAATCGAGGTGGTCGAGTCCTCGCTGCTGGGGGACACGGTTGAAGGGGCGGCGGCTTTTGCCCTGAAAGAGCGGGCCGACGGCGCGGCGGATATTGCCGCGGCGGCTTCGATTTTCTTGGACGCTTTCCTTGCCGGGATGCCGGCGGCGGCTGCGCACGCGCTGTCGGTGCTGCAGGGGCTGTCGGTGGATGCGGCGGCCCTTTCCCAGGTGGCGGCGACGGCGGAACAGCTGTCGGCGGCGGTGCGCTACGGCGACCTGCGGCGGTTTGACCCTGCACCGATCCTGCCGCTGCTGGAACAGCTTTACCTGCGGGCCTGCCTGACGATGGCCGACGCCTGCGTCTGCGATACGGCTGCGGCTGCGGCGGTGACCGAGGCCATGGGCAAAATCAATACCTTGCAGCTGAACCATGATTTCCTTGACGCGGGGCGCTGGACGGTGCTTTTGCAGGACATTTCCGACCGCGACGACCTCAATACCCGCTGTTCCGGCTATGCGACGTCGATTTTGCTGGAGCGGGGGGAGATGGATGAGGAACTGCTGGCCCGCGAGGTCGCCAGGCGGCTTTCGCCGGGCGTGCCGGCAGACTTGGGCGCAGGCTGGTTCGAGGGGCTGGCCTCCCGCAACCGCTATGCGCTGATTGCCAGGCTGTCGCTTTGGCGGCAGTTAAGCGGCTATCTCGACGGGCTGGACGATCTGGCTTTCCGGCGGGCGCTGGTGTTCCTGCGCCGGGCTTTTGCCGACTTCTCGCCGTCGGAAAAGAACGATATCGCTGAAAACCTTGCTGAGATTTGGGGCGTCAACAAGCTCCAGGCGGCCGAAGTGCTGATGCAGGCCCCCACCGAGGAGGAGCAGGCGGTGCTGGAAAGCTTGGATGAATTTGATTTTGACGATATTTGATGGAAGGCGCGCCTTCAGCATCTAATTTGACAGAAAGAGCCGCACGGTTTGGAACCTAGCGGCTCTTCCTTATTGCATAACGCTGCGTGGGGTTAAAGCAGGTAGTTGTTTTCCCGGTCTGCAATCTGCAAAGCGACAAGCTTATAGGTCGCGAACCCGCCCGCAACCAGCGGTTCCGCTTTGCAAAGCGCTTCTGCTTCCTCGCGGCTCG
Organism: Oscillospiraceae bacterium; assembly: GCA_022793675.1. Taxonomy (GTDB): domain Bacteria; phylum Bacillota; class Clostridia; order Oscillospirales; family Ruminococcaceae; genus Faecivivens. Next base: position 10,756 of record JAAWDH010000045.1, on the reverse strand, counting down.
CCGTTTTCAGGATATACATCCCCGCCATCCCTGGATAGCCTTTGAAAACGCCGCAAATCTCCAATTTCCCTGCGTTGTCCAACTGCCGTATATTCTCCACGTGTTCTATAACGGCTTTTTTGGTCATCCGGTTATAGGTTTTGCTTTTTTCCAGCATGACCATATACATCAGTTTTTCCATAAACCCTCCTCCTTAAAAGGCTGCCAGATTGGCCGTTTTGGGGCCTATCAATAGGCGGCGCGCCTTTAATCTGGCTATATGTTCTCATTATAACATAATTTGCAAATATTGTCAATAGAAAGCCTGCCAGAGTTATAGGCTGCAACCTTTTCCGCCGCTTAGGTGTATTAAAAATAAAAGCCAGGGATACATGGATACGCCACGCTTTCTGGGAAAGGAGCTCTTTATGAAAAAATTTCTCCCTTTTTTGCTGTTGTGCAATCTTTTGGCCTCCTGTCAGGCCGGCAATGCGCCCTTAGAGAATAGGCCATTGGGTGCTTCCGACGGAATGGCGGCCTCCTATCGCATTGTCGCCGGCGCGGCAGACGGCGTGCTGCTGCTGGCGGGGACAGGGGAGCAGGGCGGGGTCTGCCGCCTTTATACCGAGGGTGTCCCGATTAGTTGGGAAGACGCCGACGACGAACTGCAAGGTTTGCGGGACGGGATGCTGATAGCGGTGCACTATGAAAGCATCCTGGAAACCTACCCCGGCCAGTTCGGCGGCGAGGTGGGCATTACGGTGCCAAGCGCTTCGGCGGACAGCCTGGCGGCGCTTTATTTGCAGGTGTTAAACGACCTATGGGAGGCTGACCCCGGCCTAAACGAAGGGATTGCAAAGCTTGCCGTCGACCTTTCACAGACCCGCCTCTCCGGCGCTGAACAGCAGGCGGTTGCTTGGGCGTTTTACGAGGCGCGCCGTGCCGGGGCGGACGTCGAGCTGGTGGGCGGAACCTTTGACGAGCTGGCGGCGGAGGGCTATTTGACCGATATTTCCGACGGCGGCGATCCGCTCTGGCAGTGGGACGACGGCTGCCTGTTTGCCGTCATGGAAAACGCCGACGGCAGCTTTACCGCTCAAAAATGGCGCAGCCCCCTCGGCGCTTATTACTTTGAAAGCTGTACCGCCTCGCAGGACGAGGCGGGGTACTATGGAACCTACCAGATCGGCAGCGAGGCTATTTCCTGAACGGGAGGTGCGGCAGATGAAAATTTCCAAGCGGTTCGCGGCGGCGATTTTCTGTATAATTCTGGTAATCATCGCCATATTGGCGCTGGCTTCCGGCCAAAAGCCGTTTAAGCATTTGGAAGCGTCGGATATTGCGGCGGCGGAGGTGCGGCTGACGCCGCCGGACAAGACTGTCCGGATCACCGACATGAAGGAGCTGGCGGGGTATTTGAACGAAGCGGTCGTCTACCATAAAGACAATTCTTATACGGAATACTGCGGCCAGGGCGTCGTTTTTACGCTGACGATGGCGGACGGCTCGCAGCGGGAAATCATGGCGTACAACCCCTTTTTGGTCATTGACGGCGTCGGTTATCGGACGAAGTATGCCCCCTGCAACGCGCTGAACAGCTATGCCAACGGCCTGCTGGACGCCGAAGACGCCGCTATCTTGATGAGGGAGCCGCCGCGGCTGGATGTGGTTGTGGACGAGACCTGCACGGGGACGCAGCTAAACGGCTATTCCTGGGATTATCTCGACAGCGACGGGTACGGCAAAAGCGGGATTGCGGACAACCCCCACCCTATGGATATCATAGACCGGCTGCCGTTGATTGAGACAGCGGCGCAAACAGCCGAGCTGCGTTTTGCGGAAGAGCCGGACAATATCCGGGCTGTCCATTGCTGGAGCGATGAAAACTTGTCTGATTATGATGTAAATGGTGAGAAGGTACCAATAGATGGGCATGAGATAGCACTTAAGCCCGGCGGATATGTTTATAGGGTCTTTGCCGAATGGGAAAAAAGCGAAAACGGCGGCGGATTCGCTTACTATTCCTTTTACGTAAAAGTTTTAAGGTAGGAAAATCCATATTCCCAGCGCGTGGCTTTTGCTGCGCGCTTTTTTATTCCCTAACCCGTTTCAATCGTTTGCAAAACCTGAATAAAAAGCGTTGACAGCAGCGGGTTGATGTGGTAAAGTATAGCTAGCGTCTTCTAGCGGCGCAGACAATCGGGCAAAAGCCCTTGGCCGGCTAGGCCAGAAAGCGAGGACACATGGACAGATTCCTTTCCCGGCTGGGGTACGGCGGGCTGGGGCAGCCGTTTTACCGTTTTTTCCGCACCCATCTGGGTTTTGTCATTTTCACCAACCTGCACGGCGTTTTTATCAACACTTTGCTGATGCGGGTGAGCGGGGACAGTGGCATTGCGATGAAATTCAACCTGATTTCCTATCTGGTCATGGGGCCAATGATGGCGCTGGCTGTGGGGCTGACCAAAAAAACCTCGCCTGTGTTCACGCTGCGTATCGGCGTGGGGATGTACCTAGGGATGTATCTGGCGTTTTTCCTGGGGCTGTCAAATTTGGCGCGGGTCATGCCGCTGATGGCTATTTTTTCGGGACTTGGCGCGGGAAGCTATTACTACGCCAACAACCTTGGGTTCGGCGGGTATCTGACCGATGCCGAGCGCGACCGCGGCTTTGGGCTGAGCAGCATGGGAGAAGGCATCGCCGCGCTGGCCGTCCCGTTCCTCTCCGGCAGCATCATCAGCCGCTTTGAAGGCCTTGCCGGTTACCTGATTGTGTTCGGGCTGGGGATGGCCATGGCAGCGGTGACGGTTATTTTCTCCATGAGCCTTGCGCCGCTGCCTTCCATGGGCAATAAAACCCGCTACCGTGAAGCGCTGCACGTCTCTTTCTGCAACGGGCCGTTTTGCCTGATGATGTTTTCCAACCTGATCAAAGGGATCCGGGCCGGCCTGCTCGGCTTTTTCCTCAGCCTGATCCTTTATGAAGTGGTGCAGAGCGAGTTCACCGTGGGGCTGAACACCCTGCTGTCGGGCGGTTTCGGCATTTTGGGGGCGATGATTTACGGCCGGGTCGTCCGGGAAAAACAACGTTTCCCCTCTATGCTGATTTCGACGACAGTGCTGATAGCGGCGTCGCTGCTGCTGCTGAACCTCACGCCTGCCGCCATTATCGTCTTCTCTATTTTAAACAGTTTTTGCGGCTATTTCCTGGCGAATCCAACCATGACTCTTTACTACGCCGTTATCCAGCTCCCCGAATATGAGGCCCTTCAGGGCGAGTTCCACGGCATCAAAGAACTGTTCATTACCGTTGGGCGCGCTGCGGGCATCCTGTTTGCGATGACCTGCGGCGGCATTGTCAGCCCTGTGCTGATGGTGGTACTGCTGACGCTGACGCAGTATCCGATGATTGCGATGCTGCTGCCGGTGCAGAAGCTGCTGGCTGCCAGAAAGGCCGCTAATAATTCGTAAAAAGGGATTTCGCCCTCTGCGGAGGGCGACCAGGGGGCTCTGCCCCCGGCCCCCGCGATTTTTTTCAAAAAATCGAGTAAAACTTTTTTTCCTTGGCAATAAACTAAGGCGCGTCCTTTGACGGGCGCGCCTTTCTTATTCCCTTTTTTGCGGGCAGCTTTGGCAACCCCCACAGCCTTGACAGCCCGCACAGCCCTTTTTCCTTTCGCGCCGAACTGACCGCAATGCTAATATAATCCATATTCCCAAGCCAACGCCAATTATCCATTCCATCCGAAACCCTCCTTTGCAGCGGCGTATCGACGCAGTAGGCGTGTAAATCTGTGCTGACGCGCATCCTGGCGATGAAAAGTCTTTGCTAAGCTTTCTTCAGAAAGCGTCGTACTCTAAAAACGTCGTATTCCAACCTCCGTAACTCACACAAAGAAACGGCCAACCTGATAGACAAGGGCGGCCATAACGTAGGCTGCGCCGGTCTGGAAAAGGGCGGTGAGGACAGCGCCGCGGGTGGATTTCAGCTCGCGGCGGGTGGCGGCTAAGGCTGCGATACAGGGCATATAGAGGATGGTGAACGTCAGGAAGGAGATTGCGGTGAGGGGGGTGAAAATCTGGGCAAGGGCCATCGAGAGCTGGGCGTCGCCGGACGCGCCGGTGAGGACGGTCAGGGTGCTGACGACCGTTTCCTTGGCCGTGATGCCTGTAATCAGCGCCGTCGAGGCCCGCCAGTCCGAGAAACCGAGCGGCGCGAATACTGGCGCGATAAGCGAGCCGAGGCCCGCTAGGATGCTCTGGCTGGAATCGCTGACCAGGTTGAAATGCCAGTCAAAGCTTTGCAGGAACCAGATGACGATGGATGCCAAAAATATAATCGTAAACGCCTTTTTCAAAAAATCCTTTGCCTTTTCCCACATATGCAGGCCGACGCTTTTGGGCGATGGCACCCGGTAAGCCGGAAGCTCCATCACGAACGGTACCGGCTTGCCCTTGAAAGCCGTCCCTTTGAGCAGCAGCGCCGACAGCACCGCTGTCAGGATCCCCAGCAGGTACAGCGAAATCATGACCAGCCCGCCGTGACGCGGAAAAAACGCCGCCGTGATCATCCCGTAGATCGGCAGCTTGGCGCTGCAGGACATGAAGGGCGTCAGCAGGATTGTCATTTTGCGGTCACGGTCGCTGGAAAGGGTGCGGGTGGACATAATCGCCGGCACGCTGCATCCAAATCCGATCAGCATCGGCACAAACGACCGCCCCGACAGCCCCAGCCGCCGCAGCAGCTTATCCATCACAAAGGCGACGCGGGCCATGTAGCCGCTGTCTTCCAAAAGCGATAGGAAGAAAAATAACAGCACGATAAGCGGCAAGAAGGACAGCACGCTCCCAACCCCCGCGCAGACCCCGTCCAGCAGCAGCGACCGCATCCAGGCGCTGACATCCGCCGCTGCGAGCGCTTCACCCAGCAGCCCGGCCCCTCGGTCTATCAGCCCTTCCAGCAACCCCTGCAGCCGGCCGCCGATAACGTCAAATGTCAGCCAGAAAATCAAGAGCATCATCCCAAAAAAGATGGGGATTGCAAACACCCGATGGGTCAGCACCCGGTCAATCCGTTCCGAGCGGATCTGTTCGTTGGTTTCGCGGTGCTTTTTGACGCAGTCGGCGCACAGCCCCTCGATGTAGGAATAGCGCATATCGGCCAGCGCCGCTTCGCGGTCGGTGCCCAGCATCTCTTCCATTTCGCTGGTCACATGGCCGATGATGTCACGCTGGTTTTCGGTCAAGTGCAGCGCTTCCATCGTCGGGCCGTCGCCCTCCACCATCTTGGTGGCGGCAAAACGCAGCGGATAGCCTGCCCGCTGGGCTTGGTCTTCGATAATATGCGCAATGGAGTGGATGGCCTTGTGCACCTCGCCGTGGCAGAAATCCAGCCGCGGCAGTTCGCGGGGGGACTCGGCCCGCTGGATGACCACGTCGATCAGTTCGGTAATCCCTTCGTTCTTGGCCGCTGAAATCGGGATTACCGGCATCCCCAGCCTTTTGGACAGTTCGGCAACGTTGATGCTGCCGCCGCTGGCCCGCACTTCGTCCATCATATTCAACGCAATCACCATCGGGATCTGCAGCTCCATCAGCTGCAGCGTCAGATAAAGGTTGCGTTCGATATTGGTTGCGTCAATGATATTGATGATGACCCGCGGGCCTTCCTCCAAAATAAAATCCCTAGTTACCACTTCTTCGGAGGTATATGGCGACAGTGAATAAATGCCTGGCAGGTCGACCAGCACCGCTTCCTTGTGGTTTTTGACGAACCCTTCCTTTTTTTCCACCGTCACGCCGGGGAAATTCCCCACGTGCTGGTTGCTGCCGGTCAGGCGGTTGAAAAGGGTGGTTTTGCCGGAGTTCTGGTTTCCAGCCAGCGCCAGTAGGTACTGCATTTACTGCGCCTCCTCTGCTTTGATGACTTCCGCCAGCTCGATTTTCGCCGCCTCGTCTTTGCGGATGGTCAGCACATAGCTGCGCAGGAACAGCTCGATGGGGTCGCCCATCGGGGCCACCCGCCGCACCGCTACCTTCGTTTTCGGCGTCAGCCCCATGTCCAGCAGACGCCGCCGCAGTGCCCCTTCGCCGCCAATGGCCGCAATCACGCCGCCATAACCCGGTTTCACCTGATCCAGCGTCGGGCGCGAAGCCGGTTCTGATGTATGTTCTATTTTCGCCAAGCTAACCAATCTCCTTTTATGGCTTGCGGCAGGCCGCAGCCGCCGCGCTGAACTGTCTCTCTAAAAGCAGTTTGCCGCTGCTTACTTTTTTATCATAACACAGCGCCGCGCCCTTGTCAAGTAGGTTCCTATGCAGAAGGTACGGGGGATACGAGGAGTACGACGCTTTTTGAAAGAAAGCCTAGCTTAGCAGAGCTAAGCTGCAAAAACTTTTAATCGCCCGGGTACTTGGCAGCACAGATTTGCACACCTACTGCGTCGATAGGGTTTAATCCCTCAGTCATTGCGGCGGTTCCCCTCCCTTATTAACCCCTCAGTCGCTGCGGCGACAGCTCCCCTTTCAGGGGAGCCATGAGCTGCCCGAATGGAATCAGTGTACGATGAAGGCCTCCCCTGAAAGGGGAGGTGTCCTCGCAAGGGCGGAGGGGTTCAAAGAAAGTGTTATAGTTCTCTAAAGACTTTGATAAATTAGAGAGGGAAAAATTGTAGAATAATGACGGTGACGATGCCGGAAACGCCAATGGCAATCCCGCTCATGGCCCCTTGGATTTCCCCCAGTTCAACTGCTTTGGAAGTGCCTACAGCGTGGCTGCAAGCGCCGATAGCCAGCCCCTGCGCAACCGGGTCGCTTATCCGGAAAAGTTTAATCAACAGCGGCGCGAAAACCGCCCCCAAAATTCCTGTTACCACCACAGCTGCAGCGGTGATCGCCGTAATGCCGCCGCCCTGCATAGATAGCTCCGCGGCGATTGGGGTTGTTACCGATTTGGGCAGCAGCGAGATTAACAGGCTGTCATCCAGCCCAAAAGCTTTGCAGAGCAGGTAAGCGCTGCCTACCGAAGTCAACGCCCCCGCAAGGCATCCCAGCAGTACAGGCAGGAAATGCTTTTTCAGCACCTGGATTTGCCGGTAAATGGCAATCGCCAGCGCCGCGGTCGCCGGCGGCAGCAGCATTGTAATCAGGCTTCCGCCCTGTTGGTAATTTTCCAGCGGGATATGCAGCGCCGCCAACAAGATAATCAGCAGCGCCCCCGCAATCAGCAGCGGGTTGGCCGCCGGGTTTTTCGCTTTTTTGTTGATGTATAGCCCCAGCGCAAAAACGCCAATGCTGGCCGAAACGCCGAAAAAGGGGTTTGCGGTCAGTGACATGGCCCATTCAATCATCAGCTTTCCCTCCCTTTTTGCGGCTTTGCAGCCGGATTACTGCCGTTGCCGTCCAGGCTGCGGCCCCAAAAGTTAGAATTGTTGTTATGATGATGACGGCCAATAGCGGCAATAGGTTTTGAAGCAGCAGCGGGAAATGTTCCATTACCCCAACTACTGTCGGTACGAACAGGAAGGCCATGTTTTTTAGGAAAAAGTCTCCTGCATCCTCTACTTGCTCCAGTTTTAAAAGCTTGCTTGCTAATAAGACAAATAGGAGAACCATACTCAGCACGCTGCCTGGGAAGGTAAAGGGCAGCAGTCCGGCAAGGCCCTCCCCAGCGAGGCAGACGGCGAAAATCAAAGCAAGCTGTTTCAAAAATTTCACAGCGATCCCTCCTCTGAAAAGCTGTTTCTATTGTAGCATCTGCGACGGCAGGGGACAAGTGTTTTTGAAAAAATAGCCGCAGGGGCTGGATTTTTTCATCAGGATATGGTATATTTTAAAAGTAAACGTCGAAAAAATCTGGCTGAATTTCAGCCGAGGAAAAAGGAGAAAAATTATGCAAACCCCACTTTTTATCTGGTACCCGGTATGCAGCACCTGTAAACGTGCCCGTCAATGGCTGGAAGGGCAGGGCGTTCCGTTTGAGGTCCGGGACATCAAAACCCAGAACCCCACCGCCGAGGAAATGGCCGGCTGGCTGGCCAAAGGCGGCCTTCCGATTAAGCGGCTTTTCAACACCAGCGGCCAGCTTTACCGCTCAATGGGGCTGAAGGATAAGCTGCCTGGCATGACTGAAGAGGAGATGCTTTCTCTGCTTGCCAGCGACGGGATGCTGGTTAAGCGGCCCATCCTGGTTACCAAAAACCGGGTGCTTACGGGTTTCCGTGAGGCTGAGTGGGCGAAGGCATTGGGTATCGGCTGAGAATGGGGGCGCAGCATATGACAAAAAAATACGCAAATCTCGCGATGGTTTACGGGATCTTAGCGATGGCTGCCGGAGTATTTTATCGGGAGTTCACTAAATTCCAGGGCTTTGGCGGCAAGACTGCGCTGTCCGTGATGCACGCGCATTATTTCCTTTTAGGGATGTTCTTTTTCCTGGTGCTGATGCTAATTGAAAAGAGTTTCGCCTTTTCAGACGAGCGGACAGGCAAAATTTTGCTGGTGTATCAAATCGGTCTGAATATTGCCGAGACAGCTTTCCTGGCGCGGGGGCTTTTCCAGGTAACGATGCAGCAGCTGGCAAAGGGGCTGGATGCTTCTGTTTCCGGCGTTGCAGGGATTGGGCACATTCTTATTGGCGTGTCGGCGGTGATGCTGCTGATGCAGATCAAAAAGGCGGCGGCCAGGGAAGATGATAGGAAAACAGGCGTATAAAAAATGATAGAATCTCTTTGCAGGACCTATCGACGCAGAAAGCGGCCTGTACTCATTCAGAATCTGTTGCCTTAGGGGAAGGCTTGACATATGCCCAATTTGGGCTTATGATTAAGAAGGGCTGCGGCCCGACGCTTGGATATTTCTATTTTTATACTGTGCGTATTATCAAGGGGTGTTATCATCATGAAAATTCTGATTATTCGGCATGGCGAACCGGATTACGCGCTGGACTCATTGACGCCGCAGGGGTTCAAGGAAGTGGAGCTGCTGGCTGAAAAGCTGTCCAAACAGCCGATTTCGGCGGTTTACTGCTCGCCGCTGGGGCGGGCGCAGCGCACGGCTGAGCCGACGGCGAAAAAGCTGGGGCTAGGGATTGAGACCCTGCCCTGGCTGCGGGAATTCAATGGCCAGATCGGCGACTATGAAAATCCAGGGAAGACCCGGTTCCCCTGGAACCTGCCGCCGCGTTTCTGGATGGGACAGCCTGAGCTGTACGACCGCGAAGCTTGGAAGCAGAACGCGGTTGTCCGCGAGGGCAATATGGTGCAGCGCTGGGAGGAAACTGTCGCTGAATTCAATGTGCTGCTGGAACAGCATGGCTGCCGCCGCGAGGAAAACGGCCTTTACCGCTGCGACGCGAACCCTGACACGACGATAGCCCTGTTCTGCCATTTTGGGATGGGGATGCTGCTTGTCGGTTATCTGGCCCATATTTCGCCGTTTATGATGTGGCAGAATTTCTTTATGCCCACGTCGTCGGTTACGACGCTGATTACGGAGGAGCGGGAAAAGGGCGAGCTGTTCTTTAAGTGTATGCAGCTCGGCGACACTTCCCATCTTTATAAAGGCGGCGAAAATGTTTCCGGCTCTGGCCTTTATCCCGAGTTTTTCGGCGGCGAGGGCTGCGGCCCGCAGGTGTAAAAGGTACAAAGGTACGGTGCGGCAGGCAAAGCCTGCCGGGAATTTGTTTAGAGTACGAAGCTTTCTGAAGAAAGCTTAGCAAAGACTTTTACTTCGCGCCGGAAATCCAGCAAGCCGGATTTCTGCTGCGGAAAGACATAGCCGGTTCTCTCGCGGTTACGGGCAGGCTTCCCAGCTACCTCCATCAGCAGGGCTGTAAAAACGCTATGGGGGATTCTGGAAGAGCGTGGCCCCGGCGGGCTGTGCCCGCAGACAATTCGCGTGGGAAATCCAGCAAGCCGGATTTCTGCTGCGGAAAGACATAGCCGGTTCTCTCGCGGTTACGGGCAGGCTTCCCAGCTACCCCCATCAGCAGGGCAGTACAAACGCTATGGGGGTTTCTGGAAGAGCGTGGCCCCGCTCTCCGAAGCTGGGCCTAAGGGAATGCGTCCCCGCTCCCGCAGCAGGACAGATGCGGCTGCACACTCCCAAACCGGAACCACGTCGGGCGGGTAGGGGGGTCCAGGGGGGAACGCCCGGCGCGCTTTTTTGCCTACTTTGTTGTCGCGTGACAACAAAGTAGGCCGTCATATCGGGGCGGAACCCGATTTTGATGAAGGAGCGCCCGCAGGCGCTCCATCCTTATAAATTCTAATAAAAAGAACCTATCGAAAACCGCTGCGGCAGCAGTTAAAATGAAAAATCTGGAATTGCCCGGCTGGCAGAATCTTTAAATTTTCAAAAAATGTAGGATTGTCAATGATATTGGACAGAGAAAGCAGAAAGTTTTTCAAGAGGAGAGAGCCAGGACAGAGGGCGCATAGGTCTGGAGTTAGAACGGTAAAGGTAGGTGGAAAGCTGTTTCTTAAAGTCATCGAGAGAATAGAAGGAATGGGTTTCATAGAAACGCCGCTGGTCTTCACGATGACTGCGTTCAACTTTGCCGTTGTGTCTTGGGGTATAAGGACGGATAAGTTTATGACGAATATTCAGCTGAGCTGCCACTTGTTCAAAAAGGGTTGGTTTATCTTTGGTTGTTGTGAATCGATTGGTAAATTCGCTGCCATTATCTGTTTGTACACATTCGATCTTTATCCCATGATGCTTAAACCAGGCAGCTGCTTTTTTCAGGAAGTCGGCAGAAGAGTAGGTCGACTGCTCTG
>JAAWDH010000008.1 GCA_022793675.1 Oscillospiraceae bacterium | reverse complement strand
CGTAAAGCTGAAATGCTCAAATATGCACTGATTGTCGTTTCTACCGTTCCGATTATGTGCGTTTACCCTTTTATCCAGAAATACTTTGCCAAAGGCGTGATGATCGGTTCGGTCAAGGGTTGATTGCCAAAAAGTATGCTTTTCGGCAGCTTTCTGTTCCGCCTGATATTTTAGCCGGCATTCACAGCTATTAAGCTGCGGATGTTTTTTATTTTGTGCATTTTATGCTGGCCAACCCTTCGCTGGCGGCTGACCGAAAGGTATACTTTTTGGCAATCAACCCTTGACCGAACCGATCATCACGCCTTTGGCAAAGTATTTCTGGATAAAAGGGTAAACGCACATAATCGGAACGGTAGAAACGACAATCAGTGCATATTTGAGCATTTCAGCTTTACGGACAACCTCGACCGAAGAGCCGGCGTCGCGCTGGTTGTTGATCAAGATGGCGCGCAGTACAATCTGCAGCGGCTTCATGCTGTCGGATTGGAGATAAATCAGGGCGTTCATATAGCTGTTCCAGCTGGCCACAGCGGTATAAAGGCCGATAACGGCGACAATGGCTTTGGACAGCGGCAGCACGATTGTGAAAAAGAAACGGACATTGGAACAGCCGTCAAGGTCGGCGGCCTCCCTAAGAGAGTCGGGGATGGTCGAGCTGAAAAAGGTGCGGGCAATAATCAGATGGTAGACGCTCACACTGGTAGGCAGCACCATCGCCCAGAAGGTGTCCAGCATATTCAGGTTCATGATTTGGATGTAGGTGGGGACGATGCCGCCGTTGAAGTACATCGCAATCAGGAAAAAGACCATCAGCGGCCGGCGCAGCGGGAAGTCTTTGCGGCCCACTACATAGGCCGCCGGCAGCGTGAACAGCAGCGCAAAGGCCGTTGCGCCGACGGTATAGATAATGGTGTTCAGGTAGCCGCGCCAGACCTCGCTCCGCTGGAATACCTCGGCATAGGCCGAGAAGGACGGCTCTACCGGCCAGAACCACATTTCGCCGCGCTGGATGGCGTCGGGGTTTGAGAAGGAGGCGATGACGACGAAATAAAGCGGGTAGGCGATGATGACAAAGATCAGGATGCAGATGATGTAGGTGATGATCGTGAAGGCCAGGTCGCCCTTGGCCATTTTTACTTTGTTGGCGTTTCTTGCCATAAAGCTTCCCTCCCTTACAGCAGGCTGGTCTGGGACATTTTGTCCGACAGCCAGTTCATAAGCAGCAGCAGGAAAATGTTGATGACTGTATTAAATAGGTTGATGGCTGTGGAAAAGCTGTACTGGGCAGACTCCAGGCCGACTTTGTACACATAGGTCGAGAGCACTTCGGAAACGCCGAGGTTCAACTGGTTCTGCATCAGGTAGGTCTTTTCAAAGCCGACGTTCATCAGGCCGCCGCAGGCCATGATGAACATGATGGTGACGGTGGGCAGCAAGGTGGGGAAATCAATGTGGCGGATACGCTGGAACTTGCTTGCGCCGTCGATCATCGCCGCTTCGTAAAGGGTGGGGTCGACGCCTGAAAGGGTCGCCAGATAGACGATGCTCTGGAAGCCGGTGCCCTGCCAGATGCCGGAGGCGATGTAGACCGAACGGAACAGGGTCGGGTCGGTGATGGGGTTAACCGGGTTCGCGATACCCAAAAGGTCGGTCACCGCGCCGAAAAAGCCGCGCTCCGGCGAGAGGAACAGGTTTAAGATGGAGACCATGACAACGGTGGAGATAAAATAAGGCAGGTAGGTAACCGTCTGGATCGTAGCCTTGAACTTGGCCTGCTGGACCTGGTTGAGCATCAGCGCCAGCAGCACTGGGATCGGGAAGGACCATAATAGGGTGTAGATGCTTAAAAGCACGGTGTTGCGGATGGTCAGCGCCGCGTTATAGGAGTTGAAAAAGCGGATGAAGTGCTTGAACCCGACCCAGGGGCTGCCCAGGAACCCCAGCGACGGGGTGTAATCCTGGAAAGCGATTGTGACACCGTACATCGGCACGTAGTTGAACAGGATGACGATGATAACCGCCGGCAGGACCATCAAAATCAGCTGCCAGTTTTTGACGGTCTGCTTGAGCATGATGTCAAAGCTTGACTTGACATTCTTTGGCTGTGCAGCAGGAGCTGTATTCGCCATAACGACCAAACCTCTCTTTTATGGATTTTGCTTCTTCCTTCTCTATCTTTTTGCCGACCCTTATTCCCAGGCGCAGGGGTTACAGACGTTTTTTCAAAAAAAGGCAGTCCTCTTCAAGCGAGGTGAAAATATCACCGGTATAAGCGTACTCCCGTTCGACGATATAGGCCTTCGCGCCCTGGGCGTCGGCGGCCTCCCGCAGCTCGGGGATGCGGATAATGCCGTCCCCCATCCGGCAGTTGATGCGCCGCCGCTCCTCGAACTCCTCCTTCGCTTCAGGCGGGATGATGGGATAGCCGTCCTCGCCCCGCTGGATGTTGTACTTTTTAAAAAGCAGCGACATATCATCTTCCGGGGTCAGCACCCGCGAAGTCTCCTTCAGATGGATCAGCTCGAAGCGGCCAGGATGGCTTTTGACAAACTCGGCGGCATTGACGCCGTTGCGCCAGGACCAGCCGGCATCCAGCTCAAAAAAGACGAGGTCGGGGTCGGTACCGGCGATCAGGATATCGATCACCCGCTGCCCGTCGTAGAGGCTGTAGTCGCTGGTATGGTTGTGGTAGCCGTACTTGACGCCGTACTGCTTCCACTGCCGGCCCAGCCGGTTCAAAAGCTCGGCTGCCCGGCGGGCCTCTTCGGCCGAATTGATCTGCAGCCCCGGGCAAACTAGGTAGGGGCAGGAAAGCTCCGCCAGATAGGCCATGTCCGCCTCTTCCATCCCATCGTTGTAAACATGGGCGCCGATCACTGAAAGCCCCAAAGACTGGAGATAGCGCCTAAGCTCCCCCGCCGAAAGGCCGCCGTAGATTTTGTCAAACAGCTCCAGGCCAGTATAGCCGTAAGAAGCGATTTTCTCAAGGCTGCCTTGAAAATCCGCCCGCAGTTCCCGCGAAAAGGACGCTGTCTGGACATAAAGCTCCTCCATTATCAGGCCCTCCTTTTTCCTCAAAACTCGGCTGGCAGGCGTTTACCGGCTGTTTTTCCGGAGAAAACGGCCGGCGGCTCTGCCGATTGCACTAATACCATATCAAAAAAACGTCTCGATGTCAACCGGTAAACATAATATTTTTTTCATTATTTCTTCATTTCGACGTTCTGAATGATAAAAGCATATTTAGATTGTGAATATTGCCATATATTTTCTTAGTAATGCGAAATTATGCTGCAAAAAGATAGGATATTTCCGAGAAAGACAGCGAATTCGTGCAGGATCGTTCAAAAATTTCCTGTCATGCGGTTACATATATTTGATCCTTTTTTGACGCAAAATAGGAATTTGGGCTTAAATAGAGAAAAATGTCATATTTTTTTCGTATTTATTTTCCTGTTTTTTCAACAAAAAACAGCCTTTTCGGGGCCGTATATCAGTCTTATTGGGCGTTTTCTCAAATTTTGCGAAATAGAATATTAGACAGTATAATATCTTTATATTTTATGTCAACCGGTAACTTATCCTGACAGTCATTTATCTAACAATCACGAATCTTTAGCGGTTTTTTTGGTCAGATGGATTATAGGCATTTTTGTTTATGGATAAAATTGCTTTTAATAGACCGAAAATAAAGCTATATTATTGTGTATTTAATTAGATATTATATATAAAAAATGAATATACATTTACCTGGTTGCTTGCAGGCCTTCGGTAAATCGGTTGACATTTCTATAAAATCATGGTATCGTAAGGGTAAGAGCCGGCGGCGTCTCCCCGGCCAGATTCCTTTTAAGGAGGTGCTGCTGTTGATTACGCTCAAGGACGTAGCCGAACGGGCTGGCGTCACGGTGACCACCGTCTCCCGGATGCTGAATAACCGCGGCTATGTCAGCGAAAAGACCCGCCGGAAAATCACCGAGGTCATGCGGGAGCTGAACTACCAGCCTAACGAGGTGGCCCGCTCCCTTTCCTTAAGCCGCTCAAGCTTTATCGGGCTGATTGTGCCGTCGGCGGCCAACCTTTTTTTCTGCAAGGTCATCGACCGGGTGGAGCATTACGTTTCCGCCCATGGATACAAGCTGCTGCTATGCGTCTCCAACCACGAATTGGACAAGGAACACGACTATTTTAATATGCTGCAGGCCAACAAGGTGGCCGGCGTAATTTTGGCCAGCCATACCCAAGATATTGACGAGCTGCTGGAATTTGACGCGTCGATTATCACAATTGACCGGGTAATTTCGCCGCGGATCCCTTCTATTTGCTCTGATAACTACTATGGCGGTGTACTGGCAGCAGAGCATTTAGCTTCGCGCGGATGCAAAAAGCTGGCCTTTATTGGGGTGAGCCTATCGCTGAACATGGACGGCAACAAGCGCTACCAGGGCTTTAGGGATGCCTGCGCGCGGCTGGGGATAGAGTCGGTGCTGATCGACGCCGCCGCTGAAAAGGAATTCCTGGAGATGCGCTATGACGAGTCCATCCGCCAGCTTTTTTTGAAATACCCTGATGCCGACGGTATTTTTACTTCTAACGACATTGCCGCCGCCCAGCTGCTGCGGGCCTGCCTGCTGCAGGGCGTCAAGGTGCCCGACCAGGTGAAAATTGTCGGCTATGACGACACCGAAATCGCCGCAATGTGCACCCCCGCCCTGACCACGATCCGCCAGCCTGTCGACGACATCTGCCGGACGGCGGTAGAAGGGATCATCAGCCGCACCAAAGGCCGGGCCATCCCGATCAACACAGTCTTCCCTGTCGAGCTTGTCCCGCGGGAAAGCTCGTGACCAGGTTATATTGTCAATAAAAAGCAAAAGGAGTGTCCTGCTATGAAACGAACCGAATTCCCCCGCGTTTCCCCCGAATCTGTCGGCATTGCCAGCGAAAGCATCGAATGGCTTGTCGACCAGCTGGAAATGGCAGACTACACCGAGCCGCACGGCCTGATGGTCATGCGCCATGGCAAGGTCTGCGCCGAAGGCTGGTGGAGCCCCTATGCGCCCGGCCTGCGCCATGGGCTGCAGTCCCACACCAAAACCTATGCCGCCACAGCGGTGGGCATTGCCTGTACCGAAGGGCTGCTTTCGCTGGATGAAAAGGTGATTGATATTTTCCCGGATAAGGCCCCCGAAAACCCCAGCGAGAACTTGAAAAAGCTGCGGGTGCGGGACGTCCTCTGTATGGGCTGCGGCATGGAATCCATGCCTGCCGACAGCGTAAATTGGATCCGTGATTTTCTCGCCGTCCCCGTCGTCCATGAGCCTGGCACGCGCTTTATGTATAATTCTACTGGTTCTACGCTGCTGGGTGCGATTGTCCGCCGGAAAACCGGCGAAGGGCTGATTG
This sequence comes from Oscillospiraceae bacterium, assembly GCA_022793675.1. Lineage (GTDB taxonomy): Bacteria > Bacillota > Clostridia > Oscillospirales > Ruminococcaceae > Faecivivens. The sequence continues at coordinate 7,745 of JAAWDH010000008.1, read as the reverse complement.
ATTTCCTGACGCCCCGGCTCTTTGATAAGATTGGTATCGACGCCCGGAACCTGCGCAGCATCCGCATGGAAGACGGCATGGAGATGGGCGGCGGCGGTTTCTACGCCACGACGGAAGACAACCTGCGGCTGATGAAGCTGTATGCAGACGGCGGCGTCTGGGACGGCGAGCGCATCCTTTCGGAGGACTATGTCCGCCAGGCGACTTCCTCCCAGAACGATTCCTCGACTGAAGCTGCTGTCAACCCGCCTGCGCTGGATAATTTTGTCGGCTATGGCTTCCAGATCTGGATGTGCCGCCCAGAAGGCGTTTACCGTGCCGACGGCGCAATGGGCCAGTTTACGATTGTCATCCCCAGCAAAGATATGATTATTGCTGTTAACGAAACCGCCACAGGCTCCACCGGCGGCTTAGGGCCGCAGCTGGTGCTGAATTTGATGTGGGAATTTTTGGATAAGGTCGTCTCGGACGGCCCGCTGCCTGAAAATGGGAAGGCCCTCGCCCATCTGCGCCAGCGGATGGCGTCGCTTTCCATCCCCCATCCGCAGTTCGCCCCCTACAGCCCCTTCCGCCGCCGTATCTGCGGCAAAACTTACAAGGTGCGCAGCGGGGAGTTTATCCTTGATAACGGCCGCTTCCCTTTCAGCAATATTGTCGAGAACCAGGTCGAGTCTTTCTCTTTCGACTTTTCCGACGGCTGCCTGATGGCTGTTGGCATCGGCGGCCATGAATATCGGCTTGAAGTCGGCGTCGACGGCCGCCGCCGCCTAAACCGCCTGCAGCTGGGCGAAAGCCCCGTAACCCAGCTCTGCCTCAGCGGCGCATGGACGGCGGACAACATCTTTGAGGTGCGGGTAAGGTGGATCGAAACCTGCTTTGAAAAAGCGCTGCGCTTTGCTTTCGACGGCAACAGCGCCGCCGTCACTGCCGACACCATACTCGGCGGCTTTGCGCCTCCAAAACCCAAAGATAAACCCGACGCGCTTGCTTATCAGATTCGTTAAGGAGTTACGGGGGTACGGTGGAGTACGATGGAGTACGACGCTTTTTGAAAAAAGCTTGGCAAAAACTTTTAATCGCTAGGGTCACTGAGTGAACGACCATAAGCGCCTACTGCGTCGGTGCCACTGGGCAGCCGCGACATCCCACGTAATGTTTTTTACCCACAAGCCGCCGAGCAGAGCCAGGCGGCAAACGCGATTTGTCAGCCGGCACAGCCGGCCGCCGCAGCAAGGAGGAAGTTTGGATGGAAAAACCCGTTTTACAGAAAATTCAGGCGGCAATGTCGGATTGGACGCCGCCTGCAATCCCAGCGCAGATCCCGCAGGGGGATATGCCGGGAGATAAGGTAAAGATCGTACAGGCTCATATTGATAAGACAAATGCGCTTTTTCCGCAGCTGCTGCCGTTGTTGGCAGAAGCGCTGGAAGAGAAAGGCCGGGCGGTGATTTCGGTCTGCGGCGGCTCCGGCGTGGGAAAATCCGGCGTGGCTTCGCTGCTGACTTATTACCTGGGCCAAATCGGCGTTGGCAGCTACACAATGTCCGGCGACAATTACCCCCGGCGCATCCCCCAATATAACGACGCCGAACGGCTTTCGCTGTTCCGTACGGCTGGGGTGCGGGGGATGCTGACAAGCGGCGTATATGATCCGGAACGCGCCGCGGTGCTCAAAGAGTTACAGGCTGCTGGGACTGATGCTGACCCGGGGCTGGTGGAGGAATATCCTTGGCTGGCGGTTTATCAGCGCGAAGGCCGGGCGAGGCTTTCTGCTTACCTGGGCAGCAGCGAAGAACAGGATTTTGACGAGGTTACCGGGATTATTTCCCAGTTCAAGAACGGCGCCGACGCCATCTGGCTCAAGCGCATGGGCCGCACCGATACCGAGCTTTGGTATGATAAAGTCGATTTCAGCGGAAAATCGGTGCTGATTATCGAATGGACACATGGGAACAGCCGTCATTTCCAGGGAGCCGATATCCCGATCCTTTTGAACAGCACCCCTAGTGAAACTGCCGAATACCGCCGCCTGCGCGGGCGGGACGGCAACACCGACAGCCCCTTCACGACGATGGTGCTGGAAATTGAACAGAAACTTTTGGAGTCCCAGGCCGACCGCGCCAAGCTGATCCTCTCCAAGCAGGGGGAAATTTTAAGCTATCGCGCGTACCGCCAGCGGATGGCGCTTGAATAGGAGGGAGTTTATGGGGAACAGTTTAGGGCCGATGCTCAACGCCTATCCCGACAGCCTTGGCGGCAAGCTCGCGGATATAGCCCGTTTCCTGGCGCTGCCGGAGCTTAAAGGGGTGTTTTCCTCCTTCTACAGCCTGCCCAGCATTTTCCACGCCGACCTTGACCGGGGGTTTTCTATCATTGACTATGGGCTGAACCGGGATTTGGCCGACGAAGCCGATCTGGCGGCGTTGGAAAAGCTGGGGATTGACTTGAAGCTGGACATTGTGCTGAACCATGCGTCGGTGCTTTCCGCGCCTTTCCAGGATATCCTCAAAAATGGAGATGGATCGCCTTACCGGGATTTTTTCATTGATTGGAACAAATTTTGGGAAGGGTACGGCGTGATGACCGAAGGGGGCTATATCCAGCCTGATGAAAAATATTTATCGAAGATGTTTTTCCGCAAGCCAGGGCTGCCAATCCTAATGGTGCGGTTCCCTGACGGACGGCGGGTGCCTTACTGGAACACCTTTTACCAGGAAGTGCGCTACCCCAAGCCTGACGCCCAAGATCTGATGAAGGCGGCGGGGCTGCAATACGGCGCGGCTGCCCGCCTGGCGGCGATGGTGAACGCGGCGCTGGATGGGGGGAAAGCGCCGGAAGAAATCGATTTCGGCGAGTTTGCGCCCCGCCGGGCGGCAGTGCTGGAATGGCTGGACGCCGGCCGGAAGTACCTAGGGCAGATGGACCTTAACATCCGCTCGCCGTTAGTATGGAAGTATTATGACGACACGCTGCGCACCTTATCGGAATACGGCGCAAAAATTGTCCGGCTGGATGCTTTCGCCTATGCGCCCAAAGAACCAGGCGAAAAGAACTTCCTCAACGACCCGGGCACCTGGGAGCTGCTTGAACGGGTAAACGGCATTGCAGAACGCTACGGCCTTACCCTCCTGCCGGAAATCCACGCCAGCTACGCCGAAGGGATCTACGACCTAGTAGCCTCTAAAGGGTACATGGTCTATGATTTTTTCCTGCCGGGGCTGCTGATCGACGCTTTAGAGCGGGGAGATGGCAGTTTGCTTGCAAAATGGGCCGAGGAGCTGATCCGCAAAAATATCCGCGCGGTCAATATGCTGGGCTGCCACGACGGCATCCCAATGCTGGATTTGCAGGGGCTGCTGCCGGACGAACAAATCCAGCAGCTGATCGACCTGATGGTGGCCAGGGGCGGTTTTGTCAAAAACCTCCATGGCCAGAAAAATGTCTACTACCAGGTCAACGCCACCTATTACAGCGCCCTTGGCGAGGACGACGGCAAAATGCTGATGGCCCGCGCAATCCAGCTGTTCATGCCCGGCAAACCCCAGGTTTGGTACCTTGACCTGTTCGGCGGCAAAAATGATATTGAAGCCATGCGGCGCGCCGGCGCGGGCGGCCATAAGGAAATCAACCGCACCAACCTAAGCTGGCAGCAGATTGAAGCGGGGCTGCGCAAAGAGCTGACCCAAAAACAGCTGGAGCTGCTGCGGCTGCGCAGCGAGCATCCCGCTTTCCGCGACGGCGCGGAAATTACCGCCGCCTGTAACGGGCCGGAGCTGACGCTCTGCTGGAAAAACGGCAGCCACACCGCAAAACTCACCGCCAACCTGGAAACCATGCGTTTCCAGATCGAAACTTCTGGCTGACTTCGCTGGAGTACGGGGGTACGGGTCGCTTTCTGAAGAAAGCTCCGCAAAGACTTTTAATTCGCGTCGGAAATCCAGCAAGCCGGATTTCCGCTGCGGATAAACATAGCTGGTTCTCTCGCGGTTACGGGCAGGTGCTTCCAACCCTTATCGACGCAGTAGGCGGCTATGATGAGGCAAACGACTACCCGGGCGATTAAAAGTTTTGCGGAGCTTTTTCAAAAGCGACCCGTAACCCTTCGTACCCCCCGTATCTTTAAAAAAATGCTTGACAACGGCGGGGGGATATGCTATAATAGAGTCACCTCTAAAAGGGTTTATTTTTTTGTGCAAAAATGAAGGGGTCAAACCCTTCGGGGTGAAAGGCCCTGCCGGGCAGATGGCGGCTGCGGTCAGCGAGGCTGGCGGCTGTCCGGGCATCCGCGTTCTCCTTTTTGAGGGAGGCAAAACAGTCCGTTTTAACAGGAGGTGCCGAGCGTGAGAGTAAAAATTACCTTGGCCTGCACAGAGTGCAAGCAGCGCAACTACAACACGATGAAAAACAAGAAAAACGATCCTGACAGACTTGAGATGCGCAAGTACTGCCGCTTCTGCCGCAAGCATACCCTTCACAGAGAAACAAAGTAAGCGAGAGGGGCGGAAAAATGGCTGAACAGTCTGCAAAAAAGGCGCCCGCCAAAAAGCCGGACAAGAATAAAGTCGGCTTTTTCGGCAAGATTTCCCGTTTCGCCAAGGATCTGAGAAGCGAAACCAAAAAGGTTGTCTGGCCCACCCGCAAACAAGTCGTCAACAACACTGGGATTGTCCTAGCGGTGATGGCGGTGGTTGGCGCGGGGATCTGGATTGTCGACTGGGTTTTCGCTTTTCTGAGAGGTCTGCTTCTGGGCGCCTGACCGGAAAACCGGGAAGGCCCTTCATCTGATACGTTGATTTGTCGGAGGTCTGAGTATGTCGGAAACGGCTAGATGGTATGTTGTACACACCTATTCAGGGTATGAGAACAAGGTTGCACAAAATATAGAGAAGGTTGTGGAGAACCAAGGGTTCGGCGACCGGATTTTTGAGGTGAGAGTGCCCACTGAACAGGTCGTGGAATACAAAGACGGCAAAGAACGCACAGTGGAGCGCAAAACCTATCCGGGCTACGTCCTGGTCAAAATGATCCAGACGCCTGAATCTTGGTATGTGGTCCGCAACATCCGCGGCGTCACCGGCTTTGTCGGCTCGACTACCGAGCCGATCCCGCTGACCGATAAAGAGGTGGAAGCGCTGGGTGTCGAAACCAAATCGGTTCAGGTAAACTATGCGGTCGGCGACGAGGTCAAGATCATCCGCGGCCCCCTGGAAGATTACCTGGGGCGGGTGGAGGAAATCCTCCCCGAGAAGGATCTTGTCAAGGTCACCGTCAGCTTTTTCGGGCGGGATACGCTCTACGAGCTTGGGCTTGGAGACGTGCGCCTGGCTGAAAAATAATCAAGCAATTGTCTGATGCCCGTCAAAGGGCAGCTTTCAGATTAGATATTATCCGCTTTGCGGCCGGTCTATTCTGAATGTGGGAGGGACGGGGCTGCCCGTTCCGACAGCTACCACGTTATTATGGAGGTGCTTATCAATGGCTCAAAAAGTAACAGGCTATATTAAGCTTCAGATTCCCGCAGGAAAGGCAACTCCTGCACCCCCTGTCGGCCCCGCGCTTGGTCAGCACGGCGTCAACATTATGTCCTTTACCAAGGAATTCAACGAGCGGACCAAGAATGATATCGGTATGATCATCCCGGTTATCATCACCGTCTATGCAGACCGCTCTTTCACCTTCGTCACCAAAACGCCTCCGGCTGCGGTGCTGATCAAGAAGGCCTGCAACATCGAAACCGCTTCTGGTACCCCCAATAAGACCAAAGTAGCCCGGATCACCAAGGAGCAGGTGCAGAAGATCGCCGAGCAGAAAATGCCCGACTTAAACGCCGCCAGTCTGGAATCCGCCATGTCCATGATTGCCGGGACTGCCCGTTCGATGGGCGTTGAGGTTGTGGACTGACCCCCCCGTTTGTGTGGGAGGAATATTCCGTTATCAACCACTATTAGGGAGGCTTGAAAGTTATGAAACACGGAAAAAAGTATTCTGACAGCATCAAGGCCTATGATACCGCTGCCCAGTTTGACGCAAACGAAGCGCTGGCCACGGTTGTCAAGGTTGCAAAAGCGAAGTTCGATGAGACCGTCGAGGTCCATATCCGCCTGGGCGTCGATTCCCGCCATGCCGACCAGCAGGTCCGCGGCGCGGTCGTCCTGCCCAACGGCACTGGCAAAACCACCCGCGTGCTGGTAATTTGCAAATCCGACAAAATCGAAGCAGCCCAGGCTGCCGGCGCAGATTATGTCGGGGAAGAATATGTCCAGAAAATCCAGACTGAGGGTTGGATGGAATTTGACGTGGTTATCGCAACCCCTGATATGATGGGCGTTGTGGGCCGTCTTGGTAAGATCTTAGGGCCGAGGGGCTTAATGCCCTCCCCCAAAGCCGGTACCGTTACCCCTGACGTGGCAAAGGCTGTCACCGAAGCCAAAGCCGGTAAGATTGAGTACCGCCTGGACCGTGCCAACATTATCCACTGCCCTATCGGCAAGGTTTCTTTCGGCCCTGAAAAACTGGGCGAGAACTTCGAGACCTTAATGGACGCGATTGTCAAGGCCAAGCCTGCTGCGGCTAAGGGCCAGTATATCCGTTCCTGCGTCGTCGCCTCTACAATGGGCCCCGGCGTCAAGGTGAGCACCGCCAAATACGGCGTCTAATGGAGACTGAAGGCTATTTATGAAGCCCGGGGGCAAATGCCCCCGGGCTTTTTTCGTTTGAACGGGGGTTAGCGGGGTATCTCCCCCGCGCCGCCCATCAGCGCCGTCATTTCCTCAATGCGTTCCAGCGGGAAAGGCGGATTGGTCAACGGACGCATAGCGATGCTCATCATCTTCATTGGATTGTCGTCGGCGGCTACGCGGTTGGAGCTTAAAGCGCCACAGCGCCTGCAGCGGTGGATGATCGCCCACTCGCCTTTCTGCCGCACCCAGACGCCGATAGCGTCCATAATGCCGCCGCAGCCCGCCTCGCGGTCGCCCGGCTCAATGTCCAGGTGAAGGCTCGCCAGGCAGTTGGGGCAGTGGTTGCGATGGCTACTGCCCGCGCCAACTGCCGAAACAGGCCGCCCGCAAACCTTGCAGGTAAAGCTGTCTCCGCAGGGATGGGTTTTATAGTAACCTTGCTGATATTGGATGCGCTTGTTTTTTCGGTTCATATGAAGACACTCCTATCCAGTAATGCCTTTCCCGGACAATAAAAAGGCAGGTACCCTTTTGCAGATACCTGCCCATTGGACGCAATTCATCAAGGAACAGCGAAAACAAGCCTATAAGAAGGCTGGCTTTATGGCATTGTAACGGCAAAGGCATAGTCATACAGGCGTTTCAGTGAAACGCCTTTTTAAATTGCCTTTGGAAGCAGCGGTATCAGCCGCGGGCTTCCCCCATTACACACGTCATAAATCAGACCTCCTGTTTTTTTATTGATTTTAGTATAGCATAGTTTCAGAAAAATTGCAAGAGAAATTTTTGGGGTACGAAGGATACGGGAGTACGACGCTTTTTGAAAAAAGCTTAGCAAAAACTTTTAATCGCCAGGGTACTTGTCAGCACAGATTTGCACGCCTACTGCGTCGATACGCAGAACCAGAAACACTTATCGACGCAGTAGGATTTATTGGTGAAGTACGCACGCTTCCTGGCGAAAAAAGTTTTACTCGATTTTTTTCAAAAAATCGCGGGGGCCGGGGGCAGAGCCCCCTGGTCGCTTGCCGCAGCAAGCGAAACTCCCCCCGCGGCCAGTCTTCG
>JAAWDH010000044.1 GCA_022793675.1 Oscillospiraceae bacterium | reverse complement strand
GTTCAGCGCCATTGTGTTGGTTCTAACGACCATTCCCATGATAATACCTCCATGTTGTCTTTGTCTGGGGGAAATCCATAACCCCCGTTGACAGAATTTTGTGATTCCGTCCCGTATGCTAGCCTACTGGGAAGGTTTTTCAAGGCGCAGGTTCCGGAGCCTGCTCGGCGATGTTTTTCTATCCCCGAAGCCTTTCATCACTGATTATCAGATGGTTTTGGCTATTTTGAAATTAGAATTTATGCTATATATATATATATATATAGGCAACTTTATGCATATTGACGATTTACATTTTGGCCCTTTTCCCCTTAGAACAACCAAAAAGGGAATTTCTTCCAATAGCCCTAAAAAAGGACAACTCTTTTCCTTGCATCAGACTGCCGGTTATGTTACAATAAAAAAGGCGGCTTTTCAGCCGACCTCAGTCTGTCGAAAAAAATGGTTCAGAACAAAAAATTTTACTTCTTATGCCCGGACAATTCACTGGATTGTCCGGAGAAATGAAAAGTTCTGTTCTGTCGTATTATGGAGCTACGCTCCATACGAGGACCCCTCGGGAGGGTCCTCGAGCTCTCCTGCCCTTTTGAGGGAAGGAGATTTCGCCCTCTGCGGAGGGCGACCAAGGGCTCTGCCCTGGACCCGCGATTTTTTGAAAAAAATCGAGTAAAACTTTTTTTCCTTGGCAACCCTAAGAAAGACTAGATTTTTTTGACAAGCTGAGGCGGCTTTTCAGCCGACCTTCTACAAAGACAGGATGAGCAAAATAGCTGTTGAATCCTTGGGCGGCGGGTTCTTTGCCGCCCTTTCAAAAGACCACCGTTTCGGCACCGACGCCTTTCTGCTGGCGGATTTCGCCGCCGCTAAACACAAAGACCAGGCTGTTGACCTGGGAACGGGATGCGGCATTATCCCGCTGCTGCTGTATAAAATGTACCGCCCTGCCCATATTACCGGCGTAGAGCTTCAGCCCGAGGCCGCCGCGCTTTTCCGCGCCTCTGCCGCCCTTTCCGGCCTACAGGGGAAGGTAACGCCAGTCTGCGCCGACCTGCGCCGCCTTGAGGGGCTGCTCCCGGCGGGGAAGTTTGACCTTGTAACCTGCAACCCGCCCTACGAGGCCCCAAATACCGGCAAACTGAACGATTCCGCCGCCCGGCGGCTGGCCCGCCACGAGCTGAGCTGCACTATTGGCGACGCCTGCGCCGCGGCTTTCCGGCTGCTGAAAACCGGCGGCAGGTTCTGCCTCTGCCAGCGCCCGGGAAGGCTCGCCGACGTAATGGACGCCCTGCGCGCCCACCGGCTGGAGCCGAAACGGCTGCGGTTTGTCTGCCAAAGCCCCGAAAGGGAGCCGTGGCTTTTCCTGATTGAAGGGCGCAAAGACCGGAAACCTGGGCTCTCCGTCCTGCCAAACCTCTGGATGGCCGGCGCGGACGGCCGCTATTCAGCCGAAATTCTACATATTTACGGCTATGACAAGGATGTGACCCAATGACTGGAACATTATATATTGTTGGCACCCCTATCGGCAACCTTTCCGATTTTTCCGCAAGGGCTGTCGAGACCCTGCAGCAGGTGGATTTTATCGCCGCCGAGGATACGCGGGTGACGCTGAAGCTTCTCAACCATTTCGGCATCAAAAAGCCGCTGGTCAGCTACCACGAGCACAACCTCCGCGAAAGAGGGGAACAGGTGGTTACCCGGCTGCTGGAAGGCCAAAACGGCGCCATTGTTTCCGATGCCGGAATGCCCTGCATCTCCGACCCCGGCGAGGATTTAGTAAAGCTCGCCGCCAGACATGGCATCCCTACCCAGGTAGTGCCTGGCCCCAGCGCCGTAATTTCCGCCCTTTGCCTCAGCGGGCTGACGACTTCGCGTTTTGCTTTTGAAGGCTTCTTGTCCACCAACAAGCAAAGCCGGCGACGCCATCTGGAAAGCGTCAAAAATGATACCCATACGCTGGTTTTTTATGAGGCCCCCCATAAGCTGCTGTCAACCTTGACCGATATGCGGGATGCGCTGGGCGCAGAGCGGCGGATCTCGCTGGTCAGGGAAATGACCAAAATCCACGAAGAGGTCCGGCGGGCAACGCTGGGGGAAGCGGTGGCCTATTACGCCCAAAACCCGCCCAAAGGCGAGTTTGTGCTGGTGATTGAAGGCGCGCCCGAGCCCGAGCCGCCGGAAGTTTCGCTGGAAGAGGCGATAGAGGAAGCGCGGGCGCTGACCAAAGAGGGGCTGCGGGCCGCCGACGCCGCCAAGCGGGTTTCCGCCCATACCCCCTTCCGCAAAAGCGAGATTTACAGCCGGTTAGTCGAGGATACGAAAGAGTGCGACGGCATAGGTTTGATATAGAAAGGGTCTTTTATGAAACAGCGTGAATTTCCGACAGTTTTTGTTACCCGCAAAGCCGAGCTTGCCCTGCAAAGCGGCCATCCTTGGGTTTATGATGGCGAGGTTATCCGGGCGGAGCGCTGCGCCGACGGCGGCCTTTGCGATATTTGCAGCGAAAAGGGCCGCTATCTGGGCACCGGATTTTTCAACAGCCATTCCCGGATCCGGCTGCGCGCCCTCTCCCGCAGCGCCAACGACCGCTTTGACGAAAGCTTTTGGGAACGGCGGATCCGCTATGCCTGGGAGTACCGGAAAACGGTAATGGGGAAGGATATTGACTGCTGCCGGGTAATTTTCGGCGAATCCGACTTTTTCCCGGGACTTACTGTGGACAGGTTTTCCGATGTTTTAGTTGCACAGACGCTTTCGCTGGGGATCGAAAAGCAGAAAGGGGTTATCTTCCCGCTGTTATACCGTATCCTCACCGAAGACGGCCAGCAGCTGCGCGGTATCTACGAACGCAACGACGTCGCTATCCGTGAGCTGGAGGGGATGGAGCAGGGGAAGGGGTTCTTTCCGCTGGCCGGCATTCCGCAGCCGGATGTTGCTGTAACGGAAATTGTCGAAAACGGCATCCGCTATGAGGTCGACTTTGAAAATGGGCAAAAGACAGGGTTTTTCCTTGACCAGAAGTACAACCGGCTGGCGGCGGCAAAGCTGGCGCAGGGACGGCGGGTGCTGGACTGCTTTACCCACACGGGTTCTTTTGCGCTGAACGCCGCAATGGGCGGCGCAGCCCACGTCCGTGCGGTGGATATTTCGGAAGATGCTGTGCGGCTTGCCAGGAAAAACGCCTGCTTAAACGGCCTTGACAGGCGGATGAGCTTTGCCGCCGCCAATGTTTTTGACCTGCTGCCCCAGATGGGCCGGGAGGAAGGGTTCGACTTTATCATCCTTGATCCGCCCGCTTTCACCAAAAGCCGCAAAACCGTTGACAGCGCCGCCAGAGGGTATAAAGAAATCAACCTGCGGGCGATGAAGCTGCTGCCGCGCGGCGGCTACCTGGCTACCTGTTCCTGCTCGCATTTCATGACCGAGGAAAAGTTTATCGGCGTGCTGCGGGAAGCGGCTGCCGACGCCCATGTGCAGCTGCGGCAGATTGAAGCAAGGCAGCAAGCGCCCGACCATCCGATTTTGTGGAACGTCCCGGAAACCAATTACCTGAAATTTTTACTATTTCAGGTTGTATAAAAACAAGGCGGCGCCGCGTAATGTGGTGCCGCCCTATTTTATTTTTATGCTACAGTTCTTCCCATTCCGCGCAGCCGGGCAATCCCTTATAGCTGTCCGGCCATACCTCAAGGGCGGCAAACGCTAAGATAATCCGCAGCGCCTTCTCTTTAGCGCTGATGTAACGGTTCCAGATATAGGTCTGCTCAGAAATATAAAAAATTGTGTTGCCATCCGGATCCAAGCCTGCGCCCTCGCCGTAAGCCTGAAAGCTCCGCGACGCATCATCCGGCGCATACCAGACATAGGCGTAGTTTTCCCGAACCAGCAGGCTCAGATAGGGGTAGAGCTTGTCGGGGTTCTGATAAATATCAAAGGCGTTGATGTTGTCGGCGCAGACGCCATTGACGGTTTTACTCAGCGCTGCGCGCAGCTCCTCCGCCGTCCTGCAAAGCGTCTTCCCGTCAAGCCCCTCTACAATCAGCGGAAACACTCCTCTCCCCCTAGCAGCGCACCGCGAATAACGGCACCAGCATTTCCTGTTCAGTCAAACTGGCATGGTCCGCCAAAAACTTTTCGCTGTACTTACAAGGCCCTTCTACCAGGCAGGCCTCCCGCTTGGCGATTGCCAGGAAATCCCCGATGCTTTGCCGGAAGCGGGGATGCTCCGGGCCGTCCCCGAAAAGCTTTTGGGCAAAAACTTCCTCGCGAGTCAGCAGCATAAAATCTTCGCCGTAAGCCGCATTAAAATCCCGCGCGAAAGCTTCCTGATGCCCCGGCTTGATAAAGAAGGTGATGTGGCGGGTTTCCATCGCCATCGGCCGCAGCAGATGCGCCGCAACTTCCGGCGTGTCGCGCAGAAAGCGGAAACGAACGTCAATCAGCCCGTGGTCCGCCGTCGCCAGCAGCAGCATATCCGTCCCGGCGAGGTCTTGGCAGAGCTTTTCGACGCGCTGGTCAATTTCTGTTATCACCGCTTTTGTTTCCGAAGACCCCACGCCTGTTTTGTGCATTTTGTCGTCCGGGTCGTTCCAGTAGCAGTAATAATAGTGCCTGCCCGGCATTTTGCATCGCGCCTCGGCCTGCCCAAACAGCGCGTCCATGCTGTCCGCCGGAATCGTGCCGAAAGGGGAGATGGAGCCGGCCTCCGTCAGCCCGCCCATACCGCTTAACAGCTTATAGACATCCGGAAGCGGCATATAGGTATTCGCTATGGGATAGTCTGCCGCCGGCTTGCCGTCGCTGAGGTAAACCGTATTGCGGAAAAGTTCGACATTACAGTCCAGTTCAGGGAAATAAAGCGCCCAGGACAGCCAGCCGTGGGCCGCCGGCAGAAGGCCGAATTGGATTGCCGTCGTAGCGGCTGTCGTCGTAGGGGGGAACACCGACGAAAGGGGCTGGACAAAATGCCGGCGAAGGAAGGAATCCTCTGGCAGGTGGCGATCCACCGCGTCAATCCCCATACCATCGAACAGCATCAGCAGCACATTGCGCGGCTTACTTTCCAGCAGGGATGATACAAATGGTATTTTATTTATTCTTGTTTCCACACCGTAATAGGCAAAAACCGATGAGCTAACGCCGGCATTACAGTTCTGATAGTCCGGATAGTATATTTTCATGATAAAGTCCTTTTTGTATTGTCAGGCAAGCCTTTCCAACGCAGTCAGCATAGAGAGGAACGTCAGATAGGGGATCGGCGCGCCCTCGCCGCCGCTGCCAAACAGGTACCCTTTTCCCGCCGACAATTCCCAAAGCTGTCGGAAATCGTCGATAATGTCCATTGGCTTGAGCGTCAGCAGCCGGGCGAAATCCGTCCGCCCCAGCAGCCCGAACCGTTTACCATACCGCCGGATGGCTTCTCCGGTAGAGAAAGGGTAACGCTCCGAAAGCCAGACTGCATCAAAAGGCAGGCCGGCAATCTCTTCCAGCGGAGCCGGCGCTGCCGCCTGGTCGTCCCAGATCACCGGCAGGCCCTGCGCTTTGGCCGCTTTGCAGCAGTCGGAAAGGCAAGCTTTTACTTCCCGCCGGAACCCCTTATCTTCAGGCAGCGCTGTGCGGATACGCACCGCGCCTGCACCAGCAAGCTGAGCAGACAGCCTGCGGATATTTTCCAGGAAATTTTGCATCGCAGCGTCAGCGCCGCCTGCTGCCGGGCCGTTTTGGAACCCAGCGATAACCCCCATATTTGCCGGCAAGCTGGCTTGCAGGGCCGCCAATGCAGCAAATCCGCCGTCGGAAAGAATCGCTGTCACTGCGCCAAACCCCGACAGCCTGCACCCGTCCGCCTGGGTCGCCAGGGCGGTAGCTTCGTCGCGCCAGAGATGCGCCCCCCTGCGCCATATCAGCTGCTCACAGAGCCGCTGTTCCAGCTGCCGCTCGGCCATCACCGGGCGGCTTTGCTGCCCGAAAAGGGCTGCTTGAACTTCCTTGAAACCAGGCTTTGTGCGAATGGGATAGCTGCTGTCCATTTGTATCCGCTCCCCTAAAATCTGTATAATATCTAATGAAATATACTTTTAGTTAAATATTTTCCAGCCAATCCTTTGTATTTCTGTATTATACCGCAACGATAATACGAATCGTTTAATTTTTTCTCTTTGCCGCCTGCCGCAGCTGCTCAACTAGTTCGCCGCTCTGGAACCCCTGCAGGGTGGTCATGACCTCCCGCATACATCCCAGCGCGTCGCCGCCCTTCATCTTCACCACCACGCAGGGGGTGCCGCTGGCGATAGCGGTACAGCGCCCTTTGAGCACCGTGTTAAGCATCGCGACTAAATTGGGGTCGAGCTTCTCTGGGAGCAGATGGAGGCTGTCGCCTTTCTGGGTGATTTCCTTAAAGCCAAACTGGGCCGCCGTATTGCGCAGCAGGGCGACGTCGACTAGGCCTTTGACCGATTGAGGCGGCTCGCCGAAGCGGTCGATCAACTCGTCCAGCAGGTCCATGCTGTCCTCCTCGTTCCTGATGGAGGCTATCTTCCGGTAAACGTCAATCCGCTGGGAAAGGCTGTCAATATATTTTTCAGGGATATGGGCTTCCAGCTGGACGTCAACCAAGCATTCTGCGGTCGCCTGCGGCGCGGCAATGCCAGCATCCTGGCCCTGGCCGCGTTTTTCCGCCACTGCTTCAGACAGCAGCCGCAGGTACATATCATATCCCACCGCCTCCATATGGCCGTGCTGGCGGGTGCCTAGGATATTGCCTGCGCCGCGGATTTCCAGATCGCGCAGCGCAATCCGGAAGCCGGAGCCGAATTTCGTGAATTCGCGGATGGCGCTCAACCGCTTAGCCGCCACCTCAGTAAGCACCTTGCCCCGCTGGAAAGTAAAATAAGCATAGGCGCGGCGGTTGGAACGGCCCACCCGCCCCCGCAGCTGATAAAGTTGGGAGAGGCCCATACGGTCGGCGTTTTCGATAATCAGGGTGTTGCAGTTGGAAACGTCCACGCCAGTCTCGATAATTGTCGTACAGACTAGGATGTCAATTTCCTGCTCCATCAGCTGTTTCCAGACGCGGGAAAGCTCATCCTCCGCCATCCGCCCATGGGCAACGGCAATGCGGGCCTCGGGGATCATCTCCTTCAGCCTTGCCGCCCGGCCGTGGATGCTTTCGATGTTATTGTGGATATAATAGGCCTGCCCGCCCCGGCGAAGCTCCTTTTTCAAAGCTTCTACGACAACGCTGTCGTCGTGCTCCAGCACATAGGTCTGAATCGGGTGGCGATTCTGAGGAGCCTCTTCAATGACGCTCATATCCCGGATACCGGACATGGCCATATTCAGCGTCCGAGGGATTGGCGTCGCTGAAAGGGTCAGCATATCCACAGAAGTAAGCATTTCTTTAAAACGCTCTTTATGGGCAACCCCAAAGCGCTGCTCTTCATCAATAATTGCCAGCCCCAAATCCTTAAATTTTACGTCTTTGGACACTACCCGATGGGTGCCAACAATAATATCCACAAGGCCCTTTTCCAGGTCCTTAACAACCGCTTTCTGCTCTTTAGGGGTGCGGAAACGGGAAAGCAGATCGATCCGCACCGGGAAGCTGCCCATCCGCTGGCGAAGAGTCTGATAATGCTGCCAAGCAAGGATAGTGGTGGGGCAGAGGATGGCGCACTGTTTCCCCTCTGTAACGCATTTGAAGGCGGCCCGCAAAGCCACTTCTGTTTTGCCGAAGCCGACGTCCCCGCAGAGCAGCCGGTCCATCGGCACCGGACGCTGCATATCCTCTTTGATTTCCTCAACGCAGCGCAGCTGGTCATCTGTCTCCTGATACTCAAAATGGGCCTCGAAATCCCGCTGGAACTCGGTATCCTCGGCAAAAGCGTAGCCCTTCACCGCCATCCGCCGGGCATAGAGGGCAATCAGCTCGTCGGCCATTTCGTCCACAGCCTTGCGCACCCGCTGGCGGGTCTTCTGCCACTCGCCGGAATGAAGCCGGTTAAGCTTAACATGGCTGTCCTCCCTAGGGCCGATATATTTCGACACCAGGTCGAGCTGGGTAACCGGCACATAGAGGATATCCGAACCAGCATATTTAATTTTGATATAATCCTTCACAACGCCGTGAAGGTCTAGCTTATGAATGCCGTCAAAAATCCCGATACCATGGGAAACATGAACGACATAATCCCCTTCCGCCAGGTCGGAAAGGGAACGGATCTCCTCCCCTTTGCGTTTTTTGGGGCGCTGGGTGGGAAGGCTGTAGCTGCGGGAGGTCGTCGTCAGACTAAACTTAATCTCCGGATATTCAAAGCCGGAGGAAATGTTCCCGGACAGCACAAATACCTTCCGATAACGCATCGCCTTCAAATCCCGCTCAGCCGCCGCCGGAAGGCCTGCGCGCTTCAGATCTTCCGCCAGCGTTTCAGCAGCTTTAGGCGTCCCTGCCAGCACCACGCAGCAGTAGCCCTGTTCAATCAGCGGCTCCAAATCGGCCTGCAAAAGCTTCAAATCCCCATTCCAGCCGGAATTCTGCAGCGGGCTTAAGGTAATCAAATCCTTCATCCGCCCCGCTCCCGACCTGGCAAAAGTCTCAAGGCAGGCAACCCGCTGGCCTTCCAGCCTCGCCGACAGCTCTTCCGGGCTCAGCATATAGCGGTCAAGCCCCTTGCAGAGCTGCCCTTCTTCCAACAGCACCTTGATATCCTCGCTGTGCTGCCAGAAAGCGGCGCGAGCACTTTCCTGGGCTTCGCTCGGTTCGCTGAAAAAGACAGGGACTCTATCAAAGTAATCCAATATACAACAAAATTTATCATACACCAGCGGAAAATACTTGTCATAACTAGAAAGTTCCATCCCACTTTGCAGCATATCCAGATCTTTTTGCAGCACTTCCTTGGCAGCAGCAACGTTTTTCCTCGTCCCCAACGACTGGATCAGCGCCGACAGCTGCCCGGCCAACGCTTCATTGGAAACTGTCACCTCGCTGGCGGGGGAGATGGACAACGAAACCGCCGGTTCGGTGCGGCGCTGGCTGTCCAGCTCAAAATAGGACATCGTATCAATTTCATCCCCCCAATACTCCACCCGTATAGGATTTGACTCCTGGGGCGGAAAAACATCCAGGATGCCGCCCCGCAGCGAAAACTGCCCAGCGCCGTCCACCTGCGGGCGGCGGATATAGCCCGCCCCAGACAGTCTCGCCACCAGTTCCTCCATTGGCACAGACGTTTCCGCCGTAACCGTAAAGGTACGCGCCCGCAGCGCATCCGCAGGGATCGTGCGGCTCATCGCCGCCTGTATGGATGTAAACACAATCTTTACATCCCCCTGCAAAATACGCGCCAGCACCCCAAGCCGGGAGCGCTCATACTCCGACGACGCAGTCTCGGTCTGCCGATAGGTAAAATCCCTGCTGGGGAAGATGGCAGCCATCTCCTCGCCCAACATCGCATTGACGTCAGCGGCCATCCGCGCGGCAGCGATATCGTCTTGGCAAAGCACCAGCAACGGCCCCGGCAGGTCTTCTGATGCGGCAGCAATAAAGTTGGCTTTATGCACCGCCGCTAAACCAACACAAAGGAAAGGGGTAACCCCTTTCCTAATATTTTCCAGCATCCTGCCATAAGCCTCTAGATTATGGGCAACCGCAGAGAAAAGCTTCAAACCCACACCCCCCCTTAAAATCGTACATCAGGAATTAAAACGGTTCATGGCCTCGTCAATCTGGCCCTTAACAATCAGCGCCGCAATCTCTGGGCAGCGTGCCGCCGCGTCCTGGACCTCTTCCAGTTCCTCTGATTTAAAGGCCGACAGTACCCAGTCCGCCAGATCATAATCAGGATGGGGCTTTTCACCCACCCCCAGCTTCACCCGCGGGAATGCGTCCGACTGCAAATAGTCGACAATGCTGCGGATGCCGTTGTGGCCGCCATGGGAGCCCTTGCGGCGAATCCGCAGTTTCCCCGGCGGCAGTGAAATATCGTCAAACAGTACAAGAATCCGTTCAGGCGGAATCTTATAGAAAGATGCCGCCTTTTCTACCGCTGCCCCAGACAGGTTCATATAAGTCTGTGGCTTCATCAGTAGTACCCGCTCCCCGGCGGCCGTCCCTTCTCCTACTAGTGCCTCAAACTTTTTCCTGGTCACAGATACCGACCACGCGTCCGCAATGGCGTCCAACGCCATAAACCCCGTATTATGACGGGTCCTCTCATATTTTTTTTCGGGATTCCCCAAGCCGACCACCAGCCACCCCAGCCCGCCAGCTGATTCTCTTTGAAAAAATGGCATACCAATATTTTCCCGCCTTCAAACACAGACGAGAACTCCTTCTTTCCATTTTATTATAATCTAATTGTACCACAAATCTCAGAAATAAAAAAGGGGAGGTACGGCGATTTTTGAAGAAAGCCCAACTTTTCGACGCAGTAGGCGCACGGCTTCTTGCCGCGTCCTGGCGAGTAAATTTTTTGCAGCTTAGCTTTGCTAAGCCAGGCTTTCTTTTCAAAAAAGCGCCGTACCCCCGTACTCATTTTTCCCGGGTATAGGTGCAGTCCGGATAGCCCGTACAACCAATAAAAAATCCGTACTTTCCCTTACGCTCCGCCAACTTTTTCCCGCAGACAGGGCAGGTATCGCCAAACATCCGGCTTTGCACCTGCTGGACGTGCTGCGCTTTGGCGGCCGCGCTCGTATCGGACCATTCCCCAAGCCTAATACGGATAAGCTGCAGCTGATCCTTGGATAAAATAGGAGCGCGAACGCTTAAAACATCCTGTAATACTTGCAGCAAATACCCCCGATTACATACAATAAAATTGCCGCCCGATAGTGGGGAAACTTTCGACAGGTCCGTCCGATTTTCAAAAACGACAAACGAAAACACAGCTTCCCGCGGTATCTGCAATACCTTGGAAAGATAACGGCAATGATTATCATTCTGTTTAACAGGATTATAAAACAGATTCTTCTGGCTGCCGATATGCTGCACCCAATTCATCTGGTCGGGCTGCCCATAGATTCTGCCGCCGAAGGCCTTGCTTTCGAAAACATAGACCCCGCTCCTGTCCACCATCACAATATCCAACTCTGTCGTCCGATCATTTATTGGAACATAGACATTCTGAAAGACCGACGCGCCGCCCATCCTGTTCCGCAGCAGCTTTACAATACACCGCTCGCCCCAACCCCCTTCGCCCTCACCGGACAGATTATGGGAAATCCGGGCGATCAGCCCTGGCTCGTCGCCGCGGAGCATCCCCAAAAGAGAACCTTTTTCTTTTGGCATAGGAGTCCCCCCTTTACTGAAACTGCGTCAATTCTGGCCAGGACGAGTCAACCGGCTGAAAAAGCCCTTAACCTTATCGCCGAACCCCTCCCGCGCCGGCGGCAGCGGGACAGGCTTGGAAAAATATTCCGCCAACGCCATCTGGCTGTCCAAAGCTGCCCCCTCTGGGTGCCTCTCCTTGCGGTAGCTCCCATCAGGCAGCATTTCCCATGCCTTCAGGGTGTCCTTTTCCAGCATCTCCATCACGGCCAGCACCTGCTCCCGGACAGCCGTATCTTTAATTTCAACAAAAATCTCAACCCGGCGCACGGTGTTGCGGCTGAGCAGGTCGCCGGAACCGATAAAGATACGTTGGCGCTCCCCTTGGCCGAAAACAAACACGCGGGAATGCTCCAGGTATCTGCCGACAACGCTGCGGATCTGAATATTTTCAGTATAGCCTTCTACGCCGGGCCGCAGACAGCAAATGCCGCGGATAACCATTTTCACCTTTACGCCGGTTTGGGACGCCCTCACCAATGCCGCCATTACATCCATATCGTTGAGCGAATTGACTTTGATGCTGATTAAGCCATCGCCGGACACCTGCTGGCGATAGATCTCCTCATCGATATAACGCAGCACATCGCTTTTGAACCCGTGGGGCGCCGCCCAAAGGCTTTCGGTATGCTCAACCGTCTCGCCCAGGCAGAGGGCGGCAAAAATCGCGGAAGCATCCTGCCCGACGGCCTGGTCGGCGGTGATATAGGAAAGGTCGGTGTATTGCTCGGAGGTCTTCTCGTTATAGTTCCCTGTCCCAACCTGCGTAATATAACTAATCTTACCATGATTGACACGAGTAATCAAACATAGCTTGGCATGAATTTTATACTCCTCCAGCCCATAAATAACGGTACAGCCTGCCTCTTCCAAAAGTTTGGCATAGTCGATGTTGCTTTGCTCATCAAACCGGGCGCGCAGCTCCAGCACGCAGAGCACCTCTTTCCCCAGTTCCGCCGCGCGCATCAGCGCTGAAGCAATTTTGCTGTGATTGGCCAGACGGTAAAGGGAAATTTTGATGGATACAACCGACGGATCCTCGGCGGCCTCATTGAGCATATCAATAAACGGTTTGATGCTCTGGAAAGGATAAGCCAACAAAAGGTCGCTGTTCGATAGGAAGCGCAGCGCATTTTTTTGGGAAAAATCAATAGAAGGGAAGGGGCGCATTTCTGGGAAAGACAAAGATTTCCCAATTTCTGGAAGGACAGACCCTAGCGAAAAACCAAAAGAGAAATCCATCGGGATCTTCTCCTCCAGGATATGCCCAGAAACCACTGGCAGCCGCTTACACAGATACTCGCGAAAACGCTCAGACGGGCGTTTGTTGATCTGCAGCCGCACCACTGACAAACGTTTGCGCTTCTTTACCAGCTCCTGCATGACGCCGCGGAAATCCTGTTCATGGTCAAGATAAGCCTCGTCAACGGTAATATCGGCATTGCGGGTGATCCGCAGCAGGTAATTTTCCAGCACGCGCTGCTTGCCGAACAGCTTGCCGGCAAAATGGCTGACCAGATCGGCCGTAAAAGCCACCTTCTGACGCTTATCAATGTTAAAGGTGATGTACTTGGGCAGATGGGAAGTTGGGATAATCCCCACCCGCAGGCTTTCCTTCCCCTTATCGCCTTTGCCGTCCGCAGAAAGGGTAACGGCAACATACTGCTCCTTATTATTCAGAAAAGGGAAGGGGTGGT
This sequence comes from Oscillospiraceae bacterium, assembly GCA_022793675.1. Lineage (GTDB taxonomy): Bacteria > Bacillota > Clostridia > Oscillospirales > Ruminococcaceae > Faecivivens. Next base: position 65,297 of record JAAWDH010000044.1, on the reverse strand, counting down.
GGCGGTCGATGACCTGCGGCGACAAAAGGGGGCGGATCTCTTCATGGAAACGCTTTTGCAGCACCAGCTCCTCCACCTTGGAGAGATGACTGAAATCGATAATATCGACGCCCTGCCCGCGAAGCTCTTTAAGGATAGCCCCATAATATTTGACGCAGAGGCTGGAAAAAGAGCGGACCTTTTCAAAAATCTGCCCGATCTGCTGTTTAGCGGTCCAACCAGTCTTATCGTCCAATTTATCGGGTTCCACTAAATTCTGATCAATCAGCGAACCCACCCGGACCATGAAAAACTCATCCAAGTTGGAAAAATAAATGGCTAAGAACTTCAGCCGCTCCAACAGCGGCACCAACGGGTCGGCCGCTTCTTCCAGCACCCGCTTATTGAACTCCAGCCAGCTCAGCTCCCGGTTGATAAACAGGCTCTGAGGCAGCCCTTCTCCATTGACCGCAGACGGCGTCAGCTGCGCAGGCTGCTCTGACGGCCCTGCTGTATAATGTTTCTCCACAAATATCCCTCCCGAACGCCGCAGCGGGCAATAACCACCCCTGGGGCATCCATAAACTCACAAATTGTCATCATCACAACCAGCCCCGAGCCTATCGTCGGGAGCCGGTCGGCGTCAACCTCACATACAGCCGCTTTCCCTTCCGGCAGCGCAAGCAGCTGGAAAAACCTTTGCATCTCTTCTAAGGTCAGGCTTTCTTCACCGTCAGGCTGCAACCCTCCGCCAAGCAGCTGAAAAGCCCGATAGGCAGCCCTTGCCGTACCGCCCATCGCATATAAGAAGGGAAGCGGCGGCCCATGAAGCTTTGGGCAGCGGGACAGCTGGGAAAGCACAAAAGCCCTCAAGGCAGCTGCATCCTCCTGCCCAAGGCCGCAGCCCGGCGAAAAATGGCGTTTCATCGCCGATACCCCAATCGGAAAAGAGCCGTATGCCTGCAAACCCTGGGACTCGAAACGGAACAGCTGACAGCTGCCGCCGCCCAAATCAAAACCTGCGCCAGCTTCCGCCCTTTTACCCTGCATCAGCCCGGCATAATCGCATAAGGCTTCTTCCTCGCCGGACAGCAACTGCAAATTGACGCCAACCGATGCCGCCCGCAGATGGACTTCTTCAAAATTGCTTACCCCGCGCAAAGAAGCTGTCGCGAAACAATCAATCCGCCTGCAGCCAAAACTGTCGCAAAACGCCTTCATCTCTGACAATACCCGGCAAAGGCAGGCTATCCCTGTTTCTGAAAGCGTCCCTTCTATGGTATGGGCAAGGAGGTTGGAAAAATCACGCTGGTCCGCTAAGACACGGAAACCGCAGCCTGAAACTTCATAAACGGCAGCCCGAATGGTATTAGAGCCTACGTCAATGACGCCGTAACGGAAAAGCTCACCAGCCATTAAAGTCCCCCCTATCTATCTCAGCCCAAAAGCTGTTCAGCTTCTGTGCTTATTATACCATAATCGCCAATGGATTTTCAAGAGATTCCTTTTATTTTCACAAAAATCAAAAATATCAGAAAAATTAGCGCTATAAAAAACGGAGCGCCGGCATCCCAGCACCCCGCTCTATAATTCCAATGCTGCTACTGCCCATAAACTACCCGGCACAGGAAACAATCCTTGCCGTGGACAATGCCTTTGACCAACGCCGTGCCAGCCTGCCCGTCCAGCTGGCGGAACATTCGCAGTTCATCGCCAAGCTTGGCCTCCTGGCAGAAATTCAGCTGCACCTCCAACAGCGGCTTTCCGCACAGCTGATAGGGAAGCGCGTCTATCGCCAAATCGGCGTATACAGCATTATAAACATGGCCGTTGCCGTCAAGCAGCGAATAGTAGATTTTACGGCTGTCGACCTCCTCCGCTTCCTCCGCCCGAAGGCGGAGCCTTGCGCAGGGCGGCGCGTCGGCCTGCTTTTCCGGCATCGGCAGCAGCTCCCCGTCAAATTCCGATGGCCGCAGGATCTGCCGGGTAAAGGGGTTGACTAAGATCCAACTGGTGGTGCCGGACGCCAGCAGCGCACCGGATTGGTCGTGGAATTCAAAATCCCGCAGATATTCTGCGCGCTGGATAGCCCGTTCCCAGGTAGAAGCTGTCACAATCTCATCCGCTTTGGGCATCCTAGCCACCCGGATGCTGACCCTGGACAGCAAAAATACATACCCTTTCTGCCAAAGCATTGCGTGATCCATTCCCCGCGCCGCAAACGCCACCCCAGCCAAATCAGCCATGATCCGGCAAAGGACGGAAGGTTTGACGCGGTGCTGCGGGTCACAGTCACAGAAGCCTATCTCTACTTCTTTTTGATAAAAGCTGGTTTTGACACAAGCCTCTTCTGTCACCATTTGATCAGCTCGTTTCCGCCCATATATGGACGCAAAGCTTCTGGGATACGGACAGTGCCGTCCGGGTTAAGGTTATTTTCCAAAAAAGCAATCAGCATCCGCGGCGGCGCTACGACTGTATTATTCAGCGTATGGGCGAGATATTTCTTGCCGTCCGCGCCGTTGACGCGGATTTTCAACCGGCGAGCCTGAGCATCACCCATGTTGGAGCAGCTGCCCACTTCGAAATATTTCTTCTGACGAGGCGACCAGGCCTCTACATCGACCGACTTTACCTTCAAGTCAGCCAAATCGCCGGAGCAGCATTCCAACGTCCGCACCGGGATGTCCAGCGACCGGAATAGGTCGACGGTATTCTGCCACAGCTGGTCAAACCAGTAGGGGCTTTCCTCTGGACGGCAGACCACGATCATTTCCTGCTTTTCAAACTGATGGATCCGGTAAACACCTCGTTCTTCCAACCCATGCGCGCCCTTTTCTTTGCGGAAGCAAGGGGAGTAGGAAGTCAGCGTCAAGGGAAGCTCCTTCTCATCCAGAATGCTATCAATAAACCGCCCGACCATCGAATGCTCGCTGGTCCCGATCAGATAGAGGTCTTCGCCTTCGATTTTATACATCATCGCGTCCATTTCAGCAAAGCTCATCACCCCAGTGACAACACTGCTGCGGATCATAAAGGGGGGGACGCAGTAGGTGAAGCCGCGGTCAATCATAAAATCGCGGGCGTAGGAAAGTACCGCTGAATGAAGACGGGCAATATCGCCAGTAAAATAGTAAAAACCGTTGCCTGCCACCCGCCTTGCACTGTCCAAGTCAAGCCCGTGGAGGGATTCCATAATTTCGGTATGGTAGGGGATTTCAAAATCCGGCACAGCCGGCTCGCCATAGCGCCGTACCTCAACATTCTCGCTGTCGTCCCTGCCGATGGGAACCGAAGGGTCGATGATATTGGGGATTACCAACAGGATCTCCCGCACTTTCTCCTCCAATTCCTTTTCCTGCTGTTCCAGCTCCTCCAGCCGAGCAGCCTGCTCCGAAACCTTCTGCTTCATCGCCTCGGCTTCGTCTTTTTTGCCCTGTGCCATCAGCCCGCCGATGCTTTTGGAAATCCGGTTGCGTTCGGCGCGGAGACTGCTGGCCTCCTGCTGGGCAGCGCGGCTTTTGGCGTCTAACTCAATTACCTCGTCTACCAATGGCAACTTCTGGTCCTGGAACTTCTTTTTGATATTTTCTCGCACAGCGTCGGGATTGCTGCGAATAAATTTGATATCCAGCATGATTCTATCTCCTTCTTTTCTGACAATGAAAGCAGCATCTAGCCGCGGGCCAGCTTTTCGGCGATGCTCGCCAGGTCCTCTTTACTGTAGAAATCAATTTCCACCCGGCCTTTTCCGTCGGCCCGGGCGGAGATTTTGACCCGCCTTCCCAGCTCCTCGTTCATCGCCAGCTGCATCTCTGTATAAAAATGATCCAAAGTTTCCGCCTTCTTTTCCTTTTCCCCCCCGGAGGGGGAACTGACTGTCGCCTTGAGTTTGGCGGCCAGCCGCTCGGTTTCTCGTACCGACAAGCCTTTTTCCGCCGCCAGCTGGGCAAGCTTTATCAGCTCCCCTGTATCTTCCACCGCCAGCAGCGCCCGGGCATGGCCCATAGAAAGCTGCCCGCTGACCACCAGCGGCCGCACCTGCTCCGGCAGGTTCAAAATCCGCAAAGCATTGGCTACCGCCGACCGGGATTTGCCCACCCGCTTGGCCACCTGCTCCTGGGTCAGCCCGTAAGTGGAAACCAGCTCCTGATAGCCGGAAGCCTCTTCCAACGGGTTTAGGTCTTCGCGTTGGAGATTTTCTACCAACCCGAACTCCATCACTTCGGCTTCGCTCATTTCCCTGACCAGCACCGGCACCTCGTCCAGTCCAACCATTCTGGCTGCCCGCCAGCGACGCTCGCCGGCCACCAGCTGATAGCCGCCGCCTTCCATCTTGCGCACCAATAAAGGCTGTAAAATCCCATGCTCCCGAATAGAATCCGCTAATTCTGCCAGCGCATTTTCATCAAAATCTTTCCGCGGCTGCCGACGGTTCGGCTCAATTTCGCTGACTCGCAGCATCAGGCTGCCGCTTTCTTCATCTTCTCCAGCCCCATTGTCCAGAAACAGCGCGTCTAAGCCCTTGCCCAGCCCACTTTTCTTTGGTTTCGGCATATTCCGCCTCCTTTCCGGATAATAACCCATATAGGTCATGTCCTGTTCGCTTTCAAAAATTCCTTTGTGAAATCCAGATAGGCCTTCGCCCCTTTGGAAACCTTATCGTAATAAATCACCGGCTGCCCATAGCTTGGCGCTTCAGAAAGCCGCACATTCCGCGGGATCGTAGTGTGATAAACCCGGTCAGGGAAATATTTCTTTACCTCGTTCACCACCTGCAGCGTTAAATTCAACCGGCTATCATACATTGTCAGCAGCACGCCTTCCACTGCAATATCGGGATTATAGAGCTTTTTCACCTGCCGAATTGTGGCCATCAGCTGGGAAAGCCCTTCCAGCGCATAGTATTCGCACTGGATTGGAATCAGCACCGTATCTACCGCCGCAAAAGCGTTAAGGGTAATCAGCCCCAACGAGGGAGGGCAGTCAATCAAGATGAAATCGTATTGATCCCGCACTGCCGCCAGCGCCAGCTTCAGCCGGCCAACCCGATCTTCCATCTGCACCAGCTCTACCTCCGCGCCCGCCAGCTGGATGCTGGCAGGGATAACGCTGACTCGGGAAAATTCAGTTCCCTGGATGACCTCCTCTACAGAAGCTTCGCCAATCAGCAACTCGTAAGCCGTCTGCTTTACCTGGCGTTTATCAATGCCGAAACCGCTGGTGGCGTTGCCTTGGGGATCCACATCCACCAGCAGCACTTTTTTCTTTCGTTCACCCAAACAGGCCGCCAAATTTACCGCTGTCGTTGTCTTCCCAACGCCACCCTTCTGGTTGGCAATAGCAATAATTTTTCCCATTGGATGCGTCCCCTTCCTTGTTGAGTCTAGCCTTACACAGGGGCTGTCATACAATTACCAGCTCTTATTTTGGATATAAGCAGCCCCTAAATTGCCTGTTGTGTTTATTATACCACACTTTTTCCAGAAGGGAAAGAGAAAAATCCATTGTTTCACGTGAAACAATGGATTTTTAGCGTTTCAAATGGATTTTTCGCAAAACTGAGACACCGTTAAGTCAAAACAACAGAAAAACTGGTGTTTTATCGTACCGGTTTGCCCCTGTTTGTCGGGATCCGCACCAGATATTCTATGTAGTCCTCTTTTTCAACTTTGGACGATTCTGCCGGGATGCCCGCATTTTTCATCGTGTCAATGGCTTGATTGATGGTGTTGATAAAAATGCGGATATCTTTGACCAGCAGCACCCTTCTTGGCGAGGACTTCTCTGCCACCAGCTTTTCGATATAGGCCTCCGCCTGGCGCACAGTCAAATGGCGTTCGCCAATCCAACGAATCGCTTCTTCCTTCCGCGGATCATCGCGCAACCGCAAAAGCGCTCTGGCATGGCGCTCGGTCAGCTGATAGCCCAACATCAGCTGCTGCTCTTCTGCCGAAAAGGCCAGCAGCCGCAGTTTATTGGCCACTGTAGATTGGGCCATCCCAAGTTTGGCGGCAGTTTCTTCCTGGGTCAGCCCCCATTCCCCAATCAAGGACTGCAGCGCTGCCGCTTCTTCAAACAGATTCAGATCCCGCCGTTGGATATTCTCAAGGATTGCAAATACCGCCGACTGCTGAGAACTGGTGTCCATAATCACCGCGGGAATGGTCTCTTTCCCAGCGGCCTTCGAGGCCCGGAGCCTCCGTTCCCCCGAAATCAGCTCATAACGGTGTTCATCTAACTTCCTCACCAGGACAGGCTGCAGCACGCCGTTTTCCCGGATGCTTTCAGCCAAGCCCTGCAGGGCCGCCTCGTCAAATTCCATCCGGGGCTGCGCAGGGTTGGGGGCAATCTCTCCCACTGGCAGCAGCAACACCTTATTGACCACCTTTTCTTTAGGTTGAAAAAATCCCGCCATAGCCATTCCTCCTTTCAAACAGGCCTTGTTGCAGCGGACAAGCTGTCTACTCTAAGTATAGCATAAACGGGAAGTGATTGCCAGAAAAATTCATCGCAATAACAGACGGATTTTTTCTCTATTTTCCTTTTTGTAGCGGGAATTTTTTCATTTTAGCCGAGGGACGCGGATATTTTGCCGGTGTAGGTCGATCTTTTCTAATTACGACTATCGCCCGCTTATTGTCGCCGGGAAGGGAAAACTTTGCCGTTTTTTCCACCCTTCCGCCCAACTCGCTAATCGCATAAGCGGCTTCCCGCAGCTCTTCTTCAATATCATAGCCCTTCAACGCTGCAAACACGCCGCCCACCTTAACAAAAGGCAGGCAATATTCTGCCAATTCCCGCAGATGGGCCACTGCCCGGGCAGCCGCTAGATCATACTTTTCACGGTAAACGTCCTTTGCCCCCATCTCTTCGGCCCGGCCATGAACACAATCCGCCGGCCGCGCAAGCGTCGCCGACAGCTCCTCCAGGAAACGGATTCGCTTTTGCAGGCTGTCCAGCAGCGTGATTTTCAAGTCAGAGCGATACAGTCCCACCGGCATAGAAGGGAAGCCTGCGCCTGTACCCACATCAATTATCTGGGCGTTATCCGGCAACTCTACCGCTTTCAGCAGCAACAAGCTATCAAGAAAATGCTTGACCGCAATATCTTCCGGCAGCGTAATCGCCGTCAAATTGATTTTTTCATTCCACTCCACCAGCAGTTCTGCATAACGCCCCAGCTTTTCCAGCATTTGCTTGGAACATTCAAATTCGTACTCTGCCAAAATCTTTTCCAAAAACCCCTGTTCAATCATCACGTTTCTCCTTTTCCTGAACCTCAAGCCAAATCAGCAGCGTTGTAATATCAGCAGGGTTTACGCCGGAAATTCGCGAAGCTTGTCCGATATTCTCAGGCTGCACCCGCTGCAATTTCTCCCTCGCTTCCAGCCTTAGCCCAGCAATCTGCTGATAATCAACCCCTGCAGGCAGCCGTTTGACCTCCAAGCGACGGCTTTCCTCGATTTCTCGCTGCTGCTTTTTAATATACCCTTCGTATTTTATCTGGATCTCCACCTGTTCCCGGACCTCTTTTGGCAGATCGGGGCGGCCTGCATCAAACGCCGCCAAGTCGTCGTACCCTAATTGCGGACGGCGGATCAGGTCAGCCAGCTTGCAGCCAGTAGAAAGCGGGACTGTTTCACGTGAAACAAGCAATTCATTCAGCGCAGGGGAGGGAGCCATGTTCGTCTGCTCTGCCCGTTCACGCTCTTTCTGGATAAGCGCTTCCTTTTCACGCAGCAGTTCGTAACGCTCCTTGGAAATCAGCCCCATCTGATAGCCAATCGGCGTCAGCCGCTGGTCAGCATTGTCCTGCCGCAAAATCAACCGGAATTCGCTACGGGAGGTCATCATCCGATAGGGGTCAGAGCAGCCCTTGGTGCAAAGATCGTCAATCAATGTCCCGATATAGGAAGAAGACCGGCCAAGAACCAGCGGTTCCTTTTGCTGTACGGCCCGGGCAGCATTGATGCCCGCCACCAGGCCCTGCGCTGCCGCCTCCTCATAGCCAGAGGTGCCATTGAATTGCCCCGCGCCGTACAGGCCGCAAATCTTTTTAAACTCCAGCGTCGGCCGCAAATCCAACGGGTTGCAACAGTCATACTCAATCGCATAGGCGCTGCGCATAATTTCCAAATTTTCAAAGCCCTCAATCGTTTTTAGAAAAGCCAGCTGCACATCCTCAGGCAGCGAAGAAGACAATCCCTGCAAATACATTTCATCGGTATCTAACCCCATCGGCTCTACAAAAAGCTGATGCCGGCTGCGGTCGGCAAACCTCATAATTTTATCCTCAATACTAGGGCAATAGCGCGGACCTATGGCCTGGATCCGGCCGCTGTAAATAGGGGAGCGGTGGATATTGTCATGGATCACCTGATGGGTATCTTCATTCGTATAGGCAATATAACAGACCGCATCATTCCGCGGCGAACCCTCGGCAGTAAAACTGAAAGGCACAGCCTCCCTGTCGCCGGGCTGTTCTTCCAACCGGGAAAAATCAATGCTCCGACGATGGACACGGCAGGGGGTGCCGGTTTTGAAGCGGCGGATTTCTATCCCAAGCTTTCTCAAATTCCCGCCAAGCCCTTCCGCAGCCTTGACCCCATCCGGCCCGCAGGCATAGGAGACTTCTCCGACATGGATTGTCCCGCCCAGATAAGTCCCCGTAGAAATAATACAAGCCTTTACCTTATACTCGGCCCCTAAATGGGTGACAATACCAACGACCTGCCCGTCTTCCACTTTAACGTCCACTACCTCCGCCTGCCGCAGGTCAAGCTTTTCCTGCTTTTCCAGCATTTCCTTGATGCATAGATGATAACGGCTGCGATCTACCTGGGCACGAAGGCTGTGCACCGCCGGCCCTTTGCCTTTATTGAGCATCCGGCTCTGAATCGTACAACGATCAGCAGCAATTCCCATCACGCCGCCCAGCGCATCGATCTCCCGTACCAGATGCCCCTTGGCAGTGCCGCCAATAGAAGGGTTGCAGGGGAGATTGGCAACTGCATCCAATGTCAACGTAAAAAGCACCGTTTTCGCCCCCAGCCGGGCCGCTGCCATCGCCGCTTCAACGCCAGCATGGCCCGCCCCCACCACAGCCACATCATATTCACCCATATAATAACCCATACACGCCGCCTCCTAATCTTGCCCAACTAACTTTTGGTTTTACCCAGAAATTCCCCGCCGGAACAGGTAGCCAAAGTTGTGACAACCTGTAAAATCAACCCAAGACTGCGGCTCATCATTGGCAATGCAGCCACTATACTGTACCACGAAGCCCTTTGCCGTGCAGACTTCTTCAATTTTCTCCCTGCTAACGCGGGGGTCTTCTAAATAGTCAATAATCACCAGATAGCGGCACTGTACCGACAGCAGCCCCTCCAACAGCTCGTCCATCGAATGGCCGAACTTAGCTGCTTCTCCCAACAGCAGATGCGCCGCCACCAAATCATAGCTACCCGCCAAGCCGACGCAAAGATCCTGCTCCAAGATCAGAAATTCCCCAACTTCCTTGATCTTACTGATTTTCCGCTGGTCACCAGGATAGACCAGCGCAGTAATATCGGCCCCAGGAAAATATTCTGCAAGAGCGGATACGCTAGTGCGGCCGCTCCCCGCATCCAGGACCCGGCTGATCTTTTCCTCTTCTCTCAATAGAGCCAAAAAATTCTCCAACAATATCTTGTGCCCTTTCTTTTTCATTGACAAATCCCCTTTCTATTTGCCGACACAAAAATGAGAGAAAACCTCATCTATTACCGCGTCGCTGACTCGTTCACCGCTTAATTCCATCAAGGCCGACAGCGCGCTTTCCAGCGCAGCGTCCACCGCATCCAGCGTATACCCAGCCTGTACCGTGTCGCAAACCTCTTTAAGCAATTCCTTGGCCCGGAAGGCGCAGTCCCGCTGCCGCTCGTTCTGCAAAATCGCGCTGGCGCTGGAAAGGTCAGCCAGCGACAACAGCGAAACAATCTCTTTATTCAGCGCCTCGACACCTTGATTTTCTGCTGCTGAAATTTTAACACAATGCGGAAACTTTTCTCGAACATATGTTATATCGAATTTTAGCGGCAGGTCATTTTTATTCAGCACCACAATCACTGGAAGCCCTTCCAGCCGCCCAATCAACTGCTCATCCTCTTTACGCATAGGCTCCGACAAATCAAAAACAGCTAAAATTACGCCAGCTGTCTCCAACCGCTCCAACGCCATTGACACCCCCAGCTGCTCCACCGGGTTTTCAGTCTGGCGGATGCCGGCCGTGTCCGCCAGCCGCAGCGTCACATCCCCCAGGTTGACCAGTTCCTCCACCACATCGCGGGTAGTGCCAGGAATATCGGTAACAATGCTTTTCTGACAGCCGCTTAACAGATTCATCAGTGTGGATTTACCTACATTGGGCCGGCCGACGATAACTGTTTCTACCCCTTCGCGGATAACCTTGCCCCGATCAAATGCGGCAAGCAGCGCCGAAAGCTCGTCAAGGCAGCCTTCGCACTCCATAAGCAGGCTTTCCGACGTTACAGCCTCCACATCCTCTTCCGGATAGTCAATATAGGCCGCCAGATGGCTGCTCACCTTTAACAAGCGGCCCGTAATCCCGCTGATCCGCTGGTAAAGCGCGCCATTCATTGCGCTGCGGGCGGCACGAAGGCCCTGCTCGCTGCCCGCGCCAATCAGTTCCGCCACCGCTTCCGCCTGGGTCAGCGTCATCTTGCCATTGAGAAAAGCCCGACGGGTAAATTCCCCCGGCTCTGCCAGCGAAGCGCCGCTTTCCAAGACAGCCCGCAGCACCTTTTTCGTCACCAGCAGCCCGCCATGGCAGGAAATTTCCGCCACATCCTCGCCAGTATAGCTTTTCGGCGCTCTGAATATCGTGACAATCCCGTCGTCCAACAGCTGTCCCCCGCTATAAATCTGCCCATAGGCCGCCGTGTAGCCTTTCATCCCCGACAAAGGCCGCCCTGACGACGCGCGGAATACCCGCTCTGCCGCCGGGATCGCCCCTTCGCCGGAAATACGGATAACGCTGACGCCGCCTACCGCCGCCGGCGTTGCAATAGCTGCGACCGTTTTAAACATCCACACCCCTGCCTTTCCCAAACCTGTAAAAAGACAGGCCCCGCCCATGGGGCAAAGGCCTGTCCGGACAGCGCGCAGAATCTAGTTCCTGGCGCTCAATCAATCTCAATCCTGCTGTAAAGCTTTACATCGTCGTCAATCCGATGGGCCTCGCCCCGCTGCTGGGCTGGTTTCGCCTCAGGCGCAGCCGTTTCGGGCGCACCGGTATGCTCTTCAAACGCCGGCACAGGACGCCGGGGACGGTCGGGGTTCCGCTCGCCTCCCTGCCTGCGGGGACGGCGCCTTTCATCCCGGCGGACTTCACGCCCCTCTCCGCTGTCGCTGCGGCCGCGATAACTGCCGCTGGGACGGGAGGATTTGATGACGACTTTACGGTTGGGCTCTTCACCGGTCGACTTGGAAAAAACGCCGTCAATATCAGTAACCACTGCATGGATAATCCGGCGCTCGTAAGGGTTCATCGGTTCAAGCGCCACCGGACGGCCAGTCTTCAGCACTTTCTTTGCCATCCGCTGGGCAAGGGCTTTCAAGGTTTCCTCCCGTTTTTCACGGTAATTGCCGGCATTCAGCGTAAAGCGAACGTATTCGCCTTCCAGCCGGTTAGCAGCCAGGCAAACCAGATACTGGACGGCGTCCAATGTCTCGCCCCGCTTGCCAATAACCGAACCAATCTCATCGCCCTCCAACCGGACGATCACCGTCCGGCCTTCAATCTGGTTGAAAACCATCGAAATACCGTTGATACCCATCTGGGCAAAAATCGCATTCAGGTAATTTTTTGCCAATTCAATCTTCGGCGCTGCTTCGGCAATTTCCTCGGCAGACAACGGCTGCGGCGCTTCAGCCTGCACAGCAGGGGCTACCGGCGCTTCCGGCACAACAGCTGGCTTAGCGACAGGTTTTTCCTGCACGGGCTGCGCTGGAGCTGCCGGCTGTACAGGAACCGTCTGCCGGACAGAAGCAGCCGGCTGCTGGGCTGCACGGACAGGCTCGGCCGCCTGGGGCGTATCCAAAAGCTCTTTTAAGCTGTCTTCTGTCTCGATGACCACCCGAACCTTAGCCTGCTGTTTGATCTTCCCAAAAAGGCCCTTTTTCGGCATCTGAAGGATTTCAGGAGAGCAATCATCCTCTGAAATTCCCAGTTCCCTGCAGGCGATGGTAATCGCTTCCTCTACAGTGTTCGCCATTGCAACATATTCCCGAGTCATAATAAGCCCCTTTCTTGAATTCAGACGCTGTTAACGCAGGTCGTCATCCGTTACTTCGATATATTCCTCGCCGTACTTTTCCGCATCGCGCCGGCGGGCTTCCGCAAGCCTCCGGCGGTTGATTTCCTTGGCGGTCAGATATTCGGCATGGGGGTCCCGTCCCGGCGCTGCTGGGTCTTCTTCCGCCGGCGCAGGGCGGGGCTTTTTCTTCTTTTTGGGCTTCGGCTCCCCGTCCTCAGCCTCTCCGGCTGCAGCGCGGAGCTTCCGGCGTTCCTCACGCTCGGCCCGCCTTTTGGCAGCCTCCGCCTCCAGCTGGGCCTCATATTCCTCTTTATACTTAGCGGGATTATACATATAATGCAGCACCACCGACTGCACGCCGGCCAGCAGGTTGGAAACGATCCAGTAAATGCCAACGCCCACCGGCAGTGAAAAGCCGATCCACACCGACATCAGCGGCATCAGGTACATCATCCATTTCATGCCGCCGCTGGCTTCGTTGGCCGTAGGGGTCAGCTTCATCGAAACAACAGACACCAACAGCGAGGTAATCCCCGACAGGATTGGCACCACAGCCAGCCAGTTCCAGCCAAACACTGGGATCTGCCCCAGATCCAGCCCAAACAGCGTATAATCAAAATCCATCACCTTTTGCAGCACATCCGGCGCAATAGAGGCAAACCAGCCGATCCGCTCCGGATCCTGGACCGCCGAAATGACCTGGAGCTGCGGCTGACCAACCGTTCCCATATTCGCCGTAATCACATCCGTCAGCGCCGTAATCGCATCGCCGTCCAGATGCAGGATATGGGTCAGCGGATAATAGACCACATCAATAATACCAAATAAAATCGGGAACTGGATCAGCATCGGCAAACAGCCGCTCATTGGGTTGTAGCCGTGCGTCTCATAAAGCTTCAGCATTTCTTCCTGCTGCTTCTGCTTATCGTTGGCGTGCCGTTTCTGGATCTCGGCAATTTTCGGCTGGAAAACCGCCATCTTAGCCGAAGACTTCTGCTGCTTAATAGACAGCGGGAAGATGACCGCCCGCATGACCAGCGTAAAAAGGATCAGCGCCAGACCGTAGTTTTTGACCACGGCATAAATCAGCCACATGATCCACCCCAGCGGGGTGCCGAATAAACGCATATCGAATCGATTCCTTTCAAATTCCAAAAAAGCTCCGTCTCAAACTGTCCCTACCGCTCCTCTTTTTCAGAAGGGCAGCGCGGCCCGCCATGGACAGGGTGCAAAAAAGAAAATGTTTCCGGTACAGGGTCTACCCCGCCGCGGAAAAGGGGATTGCAGCGTAAAATCCGCCAAAACCCCAGCCAACATCCCTTCCATACGCCGAAGCGTTCCACCGCTTGCAGCGTATAGCTGGAACAGGTCGGATAAAAACGGCAGCAAGGCGCTTTTAGCGGGGAAATATGCTTCTGATAAAAACGGACAAGCCCAATAACCAGACGCTTCATCGTTTTCCAGCCGAGACGCCTTGGGCCTTGGGCTTCTGGCCCTGGCCCTCTTTAAGGGCCTTTAAGCAGCCCTTCATCGCCGCCGCCGCCTGGTAGGACTTAGCCGATAGCACCCGTTCCCTGGCTACAAAAACATAATCCCGATTCGGTTCCGTCCAGGCAAGGATAGAAAAGAAGGCCGCCCGGATTACCCGGCGGGCACGGTTGCGCGCCACTGCGTTCCCTAACTTTTTAGAAGTGGTAATGCCATAACGGACCCCACGGCCCCGGTTCTTTACAACATAACAAACAAAAAACGGGCTGGCTTTGCTCCTGCCCTGATAATAGGCGCGCTTGAACTCCTTATTCAGGGTAAGGGTCTGCGGCCGGCTGGAACTTTCCATCAAAATGGCACCCCTTTGGCTTTTTAGCGTCCGGTAGGCTCAAACGCCCTTTTCCTACAAACCTTCGCAAAAGCATTAAAACTGCCGCCCGGCAAAGCCCTCCCGGGAATTCCTGCGGGAAAGACCCCTCGGGCTGGCAGTTCCAGCTGGCGCTTCCGGCGGTTTCAAACTCCGGCCCCAGACTCGCTTAGTAGCTCAGTCTAGCTCTGCCGCGCGCACGCCGTCTTGCCAAGACCTTGCGGCCATTGGCGGTGGACATCCTTTTTCTGAAGCCGTGGACCTTCTGTCTGTGCAGCTTCTTGGGCTGGTAGGTTCTCTTCATGTCAAGACCTCCTTTTCCTTCTTCAAAAAATTTTCCGGTTTTCTTTCAGGTCTGAAAGGGCGCGCTAAAACGACAGCGCCCTAACCCGGCAGCCTCTAAAAATACGCTGCCGAAAAGCGAAAACCCTCAATTTAGTAGTATAAAGGATAGACGGCGGGATTGTCAACCGTTTTTTTGAAAAATTCACAGACAAGCGCTTGTTTTTCTGTCTTTTTACCCCTTTCACTCATCCAAAAGCCGGATTTTATGAAAAATTACAGCTTTCCGCTGTAATAAGGAAGCCGCCGCTGCCCATACTGGATTGGGCAAATCTTCCAATACGTCTAGGTGGTACCTGCCCTCGGCGCTATAATCGCCGGCTGCGTCGGCAAGCCGCCGCAAATCGTCTCAAAGCAAAAAAATTCACTTTTATAATGTGGAAAACTTGCTTTGCTGAAAAAGATGTGCTATAATAAAAGAAACGTGCATACAGGGTTTTCCACATCCGGCTAATTCCACCTTATAGTTTTTAACTTTTGCCTGATCGTATCCCTGATCCCCACTTGCTATACGCTTTCCACATCGGGCGAGTCCACAGCTTTGGGAAAGCTGTTCCTGCTGCATAAAGCCCTATCGGCTGCGGTTTTCTTGATTTTTTCCGGCTGCCTTCTGCACAGCCTTCCCCCGACCCTATCAACTAAACCGCAGCGGCAATTTGCAGCGTTCTTCCCATGCAATCCCCCGTGGAAAGATTTTTCCCATCGTCCGTTATAAGCTGCCGGAGCGCCCCTTTGGCCGCTTTGTTTTTCACCAGGCTCTCCACCGATACAGAGCCGGAAAGGTGCGATCGATAAGCCATGAATTCCTTTAACGAAGTACTAACCCTCGTCAAAGAGAGCATCTCCCGCAGCGGGGAAATCTCCCCCACGGCCTGCAACCTCTGGATAAACCCGCTGGAACCTGTCAGCTTTAAGGATAATGTCGTTACGCTGGCGGTCCAGACCCATTTCCAAAAGAAAGTTACAACCAACTACCTTCCCCGCATCCAGAATGTTTTTGAAGAGGTGCTGGGGTTTGCGGTAACCATAGAGCTTACCACCAGAGAAGAAGGGGAAAGCGAAGAAATCCAAGAAGAAGCAAACGCAGACGGCGCCGACCTCTTTGTCCCTACTTACGAGCCGACCGCGCCGCCGGTTATCCGCTCAGCTTCAGAAGAGCAGCTGCCCGCCGCCGACACCAAAACAAGGGACATGTCGGGCGAGTACGAGTACACATTCGAGAATTTCATTGTCGGAGGGCGCAATGAGTTCGCCTATACAGCCTGCAAATCCATCGCCATGGCTGATTTTTACGGCCCTAAACCCTACAATCCATTGTTCATCTATGGGCCAAGCGGCCTGGGCAAAACCCATCTGCTGATGGCCATCAAGCACGTCGTGACGCAGAAAAACCCGCAGCTGAGCATCATCTACACCAACAGCGAAAATTTTACCAACGACGTGGTCTACCATCTGAAGCATCAGACAATGGCCGACCTGCGGGAAAAATACCGCAGCGCCGATTTCCTGCTGATTGACGATATCCAGTTCCTCTCCGGCAAAGAGGCTTCCCAGGAAGAATTTTTCCATACCTTCAACGACCTCCATCAGCACGGCAAACAGATCGTCATCACCTCCGACCGACCGCCCAAGGACGTCCAGGTGCTCGAAGACCGGCTCCGTTCCCGGTTTGAATCGGGGCTGTTGGCAGATATTTCGCCGCCGGACACCGAAACAAGGATTGCGATTATCAAACGCAAGGCGGAACTGTTGGAGCTGGATATTTCCGACGATATCGTCAATTTCATCGCCAGCAAGCTAAAAAGCAACATCCGCCAGCTGGAAGGGGCGGTCAAAAAACTCAAAATCAACCGAATGCTCACCGGCGACCCCATCACCCTTCCCAGCGCCCAGAGCGTCATCCGCGAGATCCTCAACGACGAGCAGCCGGTACCGGTTACCGTCGAAAAAATCATCGAAGAAGTGGGGCGGACTTTCGAGGTTTCGCCGGAAGACATCCGCTCCAACAAACGCAGCGGCCCTATTTCCTCCGCCCGGCAGGTGGCCATCTATATTGTCCGGGAAATCACCCAAATTTCAATGAAGCAGATTGGCCAGGAATTCGGCGGGCGGGACCACACCACGATTGTCTACACCCTAAAAAAGGTGGAAGAGCTGATGCGCACCAACCCGCACGAAAAAGGGATCATTGAAGACCTTATCAAAAACATCCGCGACAAATGACACCCGGAGGCTTTTCACCGCAAAAAAGTGGAAAACCCGCCTGCGCAGACGCCGATATAAAAGCCTTTGGCTTGTATTTCCACCTCATACAGAAGGGGCGGAATGCCTTTCCACTGGAAAAGCGGCGGCCAGTTTTTCGACGTCGGATTTTCCCCGCGGCCATCCACTTCTTCACGGCCGAATTTACACATCTTCTCCAAGAGAATCGGCAGTTCGCTGAAGCCTCAACAATTCCACTTTTCAAAAGGGATTTTCCCAACAAGAAAAAATCCGTGAAAAGCGCGCCGCTGCGGCGTTTAAGCCTGTTATCCAGGTTTTTGACGCCCCCTATTACTACTACTATTATCTTTCTATTTTTCTTATTATGATTGATTATCATTTGTCTTATGTCTGACCACGCGCAGAAAGGCACTGTTGTTTCTCCGAACAGAATTGCAAGTGCTTCGCGCAGACATTCCTTTCTGTTCGGCGGCAAAATCGACTTTGTGTACCGCGTGTCAAAATGATTTTACAGCCCATGAAAAGCTGTTTCTCATACAAGGACGCCTTATGCTACTGTATTCATCTCCATTATTCAAAACGGAGGGATCTCTATGAAATTTACTTGCGACAAAGCTGCATTATCCGAAGCTGTTACGAGCGTTTCGCCGGCAGTTTCCCAAAAATCGACCGTCCTCGCTTTGGAATGCATCCTGCTGCGCTGCAAAGGCAGCGTCCTTTCAGTTATTGGCTACAACCTTGAGCTGGGCATTACCAAGGATTTGCAGATTGAAGGCCAGGAAGACGGCGAGATTATCCTCAATAGCCGGCTGTTTTCAGAAATCATCAGGCAGATGCCCAACGGCGAGCTTTCTTTCGCCACAGATGAAAAGCTGATGACGGTCATCCAAAGCGGCGGCGCGAAATTTACCATCCTGGGCATGAATGCCGACGAATACCCCGAGCTTCCAATTATCGACCAGGAAAGCAGCTTCTCCATCAATGGCAAGACGCTGCGCAGTATGATCAGCGAAACGCTTTTTGCCATCTCGCAGGAAAGCACGACGCCGGTGCTGACCGGCGCGCTGTTTGAAGGCAAAGGCGGGGTGCTGCACCTGGTTTCGGTGGACGGCAAACGGCTGGCGCTGCGCCGCGAACCGATTGATTTTGCCGAAGATTTCCGCTTTGTAGTGCCGGGCCGGACGCTGAACGAGCTTTTAAAGCTGATTGGGCGGCTGGCCTCCGGCGACGACGATTTGGTACAATTAAACGTCGGCAGTCGGCATATCATTTTTGAGTGCGGCGGCTACCAGCTAATTTCGCGGCTGCTGGAGGGGGAGTTTATCAACTACAATTCGGCTATCCCCAGCGACGGCAAGCTTCGGGTGCGGGTCAATGTCCGCGCATTCTTCGATGTTGTTTCCCGCGCTTCCATTATCATCAACGAAAAAGTCAAAAACCCAATCCGCGCGGTATTTGGCGACGGGCAGATCCAGGTTTCCTGCGAAACTTCCCTAGGGAAGGTCAGCGACAGTATCCCTGCGGACGTAACTGGCGACGGCTTACAGATTGGTTTCAACAACCGCTTTATGCTGGACGCTTTGAAGGCCAGCGTCTCCGACGAAGTGATCTTGGAAATGTCCACGCCGCTGTCGCCGATTAAGGTGCTGCCGCTGGAAGGCGAGCATTTTGTCTTTTTGGTGATGCCTATGAGGTTGAAAGATGATCATTAGACATGTAAAGATCAAGACATTATTTATCCGGCTTGACCAGCTCTTAAAGTATACCGGGATTGCCGAGACCGGCGGCCATGCCAAGGAGCTGATTGCCGACGGCGAGGTTTTTGTCAACGGGCAGGCCTGCCTGCAGCGGGGGAAAAAGATCTTCCCCGGCGACGAGGTCTCGCTGGAGGGGTGCGATATTTTTGTCAAATAGCGCCCAAGGTGCCTGGACGAAAGGATGGTCGCTTTGAAGGTCACCCGCCTTGCGCTGGAAAATTTCAGGAATATCGCGGCGGCAGAGCTTTCCCCCTGCGGCGGCGTCAACGTCATCTTCGGAGAGAACGCCCAGGGGAAGACAAACCTTTTGGAATCGATTTCGCTGTGCAGCGGCGGCAGGAGTTTCCGCGGCGCCAGGGAAGGGCAGATGGTGCGTTTCGGCGAAAAGGCCTTCCGCGTCAGCCTTTCTTTTGAGGACCGCCAGCGGGAACAGCAGATCCGTTACCAATCGATGGGCGGCAGCCGCAGTTTGTCCCTCAATGGCGTGCCGCTGCATACGCCTACCGAGCTTTCGGGGGAGTTCCTTTCAGTAGCCTTTAATCCTGGCGACCTTTCGATTGTCCAGGAAGGCCCCGCCGCCCGCCGCGCCTTCTTAGACGCCGCAATCGGCCAGGTAAAGCCTATCTATGCGAGGTATCTGAACCAGTATAACAGCATCCTTGAGCAGCGCGGGGCGCTGCTGCGGGAGATTGCCGCCAAAGGGCAGAAAGCGAAAGGGACGCTGGAAGTATGGGATTTGCAGCTGGCCAAAATGGGGACAGCAATCTCCATTTTCCGGCAGGATTATATCAAAAAGCTTTCCGAAGTCAGCGAAAAAGTTTGCGGCGGCTTTTCTGGTTTTCAGGAGACCTTTTCGCTGGGGTATGAATCCTCTGTTTTCCAGAAGGGCCAGGAACTGTCCGTCTATTCCGACGAGCTGATAGGCGTTTATCTGGCCGTCTTGCAGGAAAGCCTCGAAAACGATATCCGGATGCGCGCTACCGGCAAGGGCGTCCACAGAGACGATTTGGAGATTTTGGTGGACGGCCTGTCTGCCAGGCTCTATGGTTCCCAGGGGCAGCAGCGCAGCTGCGCCATCGCCTTGAAGATCGGCGAGGCGATGCTGCTGAAAGGGGTTACGGGCGAAGACCCAGTGGTCCTTCTCGACGATGTGATGAGCGAACTGGACCAGGGGCGGCAGGATTACCTGCTTAACCGCATCAAGGGCTTCCAGGTATTTATCACCTGCTGCGACATTGCCGGCGCGCTGCGGATGGAAGAGGGGAAAGTCTTCAAGGTAGAGGGCGGCCAGGTGCGGGAGCTTTCCCAGGAAGAGGTCGTTTCAAGCAAGTGATGGGGAGGATGCTATGTATCTTCATCTTGGCAGCGACATCATTGTCAGCGAGCAGCATATCATCGGGGTTTTCGATCTGGAAAATACGTCGGTTTCCAAATTTACCCGGGATTTTCTGCGCAAAAAACAGGAAGAAGGGCGGGTGGTCAATATTGCCCTTGACCTGCCCAAATCTTTTATTGTCTGCGCCGCAGGGAAAAAAGAGACAGTCTACCTTTCTCAGCTAGCGGCTTCCACCCTCAGGCGGCGTTCGCTGAAAAAGGCGGCGCTGTTTTGAGCAAGGCTGGGAAGAGCGGCTCATAGGGGTTTTCAAGGTATTAGGGAACTGGCCGGCAAGGCGCTGCCGGCAGCTGCCTGGGCGAGTAAAAAGAGGCTGCTGTAAAAGACGGCAGGCCGGAAAGGTGAACAATGGCTACTATGGATCAGGAAAATATTTCTTTGCAGCAAGTCGAGGACGAGGCCTACGACGAAACCCAGATACAGGTACTGGAAGGGCTGGAAGCCGTCCGTAAACGTCCTGGGATGTATATCGGTACTACCAGCACAGCCGGCCTGCACCACCTGGTGAAGGAGATCGTGGACAATGCCATCGACGAGGCGCTGGCCGGGTATTGTACCGAGATTCTGGTGGATCTACTGGAGGACGACGCCGTCCGCGTGACGGATAACGGCCGCGGCATTCCGGTGGGGATTCACCCCAAGGAGGGGATCTCGGCGGCGACGGTAGCCTATACCATACTCCATGCCGGCGGCAAGTTTGGCGGCGGCGGCTACAAGGTTTCCGGCGGCCTTCACGGCGTCGGCGCTTCGGTGGTCAACGCCCTTTCCAGTTCGCTGGATTTGACCGTTGAAAACGGTGAGCATATTTATTACCAGCATTTTTATGACGGCGGCCATTACGACGAGCCGATGAAGGTGATTGGCGATACCCAGAAGACTGGCACAGTCGTCCTCTTCCGGCCGGACTCGGCTATTTTTGAAGATACCCATTTTGACTACGACAGGCTTTTGGAGGATCTGCGGGAGCAGGCCTTCTTAAACGCTGGCCTGCGCATTGTGCTGACCGATTACCGCGACCCTGATAATGTCAAGCAGAAGGCGCTGTATTACGAAGGGGGCATCAGAAGCTTTGTCGCTCACCTGAACAAGAGCAAAAACCCAATCCACCCTGAGCCTATCTACCTGCGCCGGGAGGAAAACGGCATGGTGGCCGAGGTGGCGATGCAGTATAACGACAGCTATTACGAAACCATCAAATCCTTTGCCAACAACGTCCATACCCTTGACGGCGGCACCCACGAAACCGGCTTTAAAATGGCGCTGACCAAAATTTTTAATGATTTTGGCCGCCGTAAGAAGCTGATTAAGGACAACGACCCCGACCTGCAGGGGGACGACGTCCGCGAAGGGCTGACGGTGATTATCAGCGTCAAGCTCCAGGAATGCGAGTTTGAAGGGCAGACTAAGACAAAGCTTGGCAACCCGGAGGCCAGAGGGCTGGTTTCGGGGCTGATGCTGGATGGGTTGAACACCTTCTTTGAAGAAAACCCGGCGGTTGCCAAAGTGATTTTTGAGAAGTCCCAGACCGCTCAGCGGGCAAGGGAAGCCGCTAGGCGCGCCAGGGAGCTGACCCGGCGAAAGTCGGTGCTGGAGTCGGGTGGCCTGCCTGGTAAACTTGCCGACTGCACTTCCAAAGACAATACTATGACCGAAATCTATATCGTCGAGGGTGACTCGGCAGGCGGCTCTGCCAAGGAGGGGCGCGACCGGCGCTTCCAGGCTATTCTGCCGCTTTGGGGTAAGATGCTCAACGTCGAAAAAGCAAGGCTTGATAAGGTCTACGGCAATGAAAAGCTGATGCCGGTGGTAACGGCGCTGGGCTGCGGGATCGGCGAAGACTTGGACGTGACCAAGCTGCGTTACGGCAAGGTGATCATTATGGCCGATGCCGATGTGGACGGCTCCCATATCCGTACGCTGCTGCTGACCTTCTTTTTCAGGTTTATGCGCCCGTTGGTGGAGCAGGGGCATATCTATTTCGCTCAGCCGCCGTTGTTCAAAGTAAGCCGCGGCAAGAAGGTGCGCTACGCCTTTTCCGAGCCGGAACGCGACCGCTGTATCCGCGAGCTGGCTGGGGAGAGCGACGCAAAGGTGGATGTCCAGCGCTATAAGGGCCTTGGCGAGATGGACCCCCATCAGCTGTGGGAAACGACGATGGACCCTTCCAACCGCACGATTGTCAAGGTGCATCTGGAAGATGCTATCAAGGCCGATGAGACTTTCACCATCCTGATGGGCGACAAGGTGGAACCCAGACGGGAATTTATTGAGACCAACGCTCAGTATGTAGAAAATCTGGACGTTTGACGCCGCAGGCCATTATGGAAAGGAACGGTTATGGAAAAAGACGAGAAGATGGGGCAGGGAATGGATGCTGCTTCCGCCCCGGCAGGGGCTGGGTATGGGCCGGATGAAGAAGAGAAACTGCTTAGCAGCGAAGAGGCTGAGTATGACGACGGAGATGACGACGAGGATGAGGACAGGGACGAAACCCCTTCAGCCCGCCGTTCCGGCCCGGCTAAGCTGGTTACCGACCAAGGGCTGACCGGCGATAAGTATTATGTGTCTGAGCCATGGGTGGACAGCGACGAGCTGGACGAGGAAGAGGAAGAAGATTTTTCAGGGATTGAGGTTCGCTACGATCTCCGCCCTGAAGAGGCTAAGGCGGCGATGCTGGCCTTCCAGAAAAAAGTGCTCTATAAGAAAAATATCTTTTACAGCATCATCCTGCTGATCTTGGCGCTGCTTTACCTGCAAGCCGTCATCCGTAACCCGGATTATGCAATGGGCAAGGCGCTGGGGGTGCTGTCACTACTGGTAATCGGCCTCCTTTGGTACCTGCCTTTCCGCCATATCCAGCAGACAGTCAAAGGGATCGGGGCTTCCGAAGACACCTTTACGATAGAGATATCCGACGTCGGGTTCCTAATCCGGGAGGAAGGCGGGAAATATTTGATCCGTTATAGGACTCCCACTGTTTCGGTAGTCGAGCTGGCGGAGGTATTCGTCGTCTGCGTCAGCCGGGAGAAGATGTTTGCTATCCCCAAGCGCTGTGTCCCAGAGGGGCAGATGGAGGAAATCAAGGCGCTGATGAAGGGCGGCCTGGGCGAAAAATACCAGGTGAAAGGCTAAGCCGAAAAGATAGAAAGGAGAGGCTGCCGCCCGGCTGGCAGCTGGTCACATATGGCTTCAACAGATCAGAATCAAGGGCTTCCCAGTTTTGAGGGGACTAAAATCGTCACCGTCGACCTGGCGTCGGAAATGCGCAAATCGTTTCTGGAATACTCCATGAGCGTAATTGTCGCCCGTGCGCTGCCTGATGTCCGGGACGGCTTAAAGCCGGTGCATCGGCGGATTATCTATACCATGTTTGAGTCCGGTATCACCCCCGACAAGCCGCATAAAAAGTGCGCGGCCACCGTCGGCGACGTGCTGGGTAAGTATCATCCTCACAGCGACACCAGCGTTTATGACGCGCTGGTGCGTTTGGGGCAGGATTTTTCACTGCGCTATCCGCTGATCGACAAACATGGCAACTTCGGTTCTATCGACGGTGACCCGCCGGCTGCCTATCGTTATACAGAAGCACGGATGAGCCGGCTTGCAATGGCGATGGTCACCGACATCAACAAGGAAACCGTGGACTTCAAGCCCAACTACGACGACAACCATCAGGAGCCGGTGGTGCTCCCCAGCCGTTTTCCCAACCTGCTGGTCAACGGCTGTACTGGCATTGCCGTAGGTATGGCCACGAATATTCCGCCCCACAATTTCGGCGAGACCATTGGTGCAATTCTCGCCCAGATTGACAACCCGGGCATTACGCTGGAAGAGCTGATGCTCCACATCAAGGGGCCGGATTTCCCCACTGGCGGCATTATTATGGGCAAGAGCGGCATCCGTTCAGCCTATGGTACCGGCCGCGGCAAGCTGACCCTGCGGGCCAAAGCTGAGATTGAGGAAGACGACCGCGGGCGCAGCGCTATTGTCGTTACCGAGATCCCCTATATGATCAGCAAGGCAAGGATTCTGGAAAATGTGGCCGATCTGGTCAAAGACAAGCGGATTGACGGCATTTCGGTGATCCGCGACGAGTCTGACCGCGACGGCCTGCGGATGGTATTCGAGCTGAAGCGGGACGCTTCGCCGCAGATTGTGCTCAACCAGCTTTACCACTATTCCTCTTTGCAGGAAACGGTCGGCGTGATTATGATGGCGCTGCATAACAACCAGCCCAAAGTCATGACGCTGAAGGAGATCCTCAAGCACTATATTGACTTCCAGGGCGAGGTCATCATCCGCCGCACCCAGTACGACCTGAAAAAGGCCAAGGAGCGCGCCCATGTGCTGGAAGGCTTGAAAATCGCGCTGGACTTTATCGAGGAAGTCGTCCGCATCATCCGTACTTCTAAGGATATCCCCACCAGCAAGTTGAACCTGATGGAGCGGTTTGGCATGAGCGACATCCAGGCTTCCGCCGTTACAGCCATGCCGCTGGGGCGGCTGTCCGGGCTGGAGCGGACCAAGATTGAGGAAGAGCTGGCCGGGATCCTGGAAAAAATCAAGGAATACGAGACCATCTTAGGCAATTATGACCTGGTCATGGAAATTTTGAAAAAAGAGCTGGCCGAGCTGAAAGAGAAGTACAGCGACGAACGCCGTACCGAGATCCGTTCGGTTGAGGGCGAAGTGGATATCGAGGACCTGATCCCCGAGGAGGACTGCGTCGTCACCCTGACCCATTTTGGCTATGTCAAGCGGCAGCCCAGCGACGCCTATAAGATCCAGCGCCGCGGCGGCCGGGGGATTCTGGGCATGAAGCAGCGGGACGAGGATTTTGCCGAAGAGCTGTTTATCGCCTCTACCCACGACAACATCCTCTTTTTCACCAACCAAGGGCGGATGTTCAAGCTGAAGTGCTACGAGATCCCTGAAGGCGGGCGCGTCTCCCGCGGCACCAATATCATCAACCTGTTGGCGTTGACCCCCGGCGAAAAGGTCACCTCGCTGATGAAGGTGCGGGAATTCGACCCCAAACATTACCTGGTAATGGCGACCAAACAGGGGCTTATTAAGCGCACCAGCCTGGACGCCTATAAAAACATCCGTAAAACCGGCCTGATTGCCATCAGCTTGGCCGAAGGCGACGAGCTTTCCTACGTCCACCTGACCGATGGGGAGCAGCAGCTGCTGGTTGCTACCCAGAACGGCATGGCCATCCGTTTTGCCGAAACCGACGTCCGGCCTTTGGGGCGGTCGGCGATGGGCGTGAAGGCTATCCGGCTGCGGGAAGGCGACTGCATCGTCGGCATGGAAATTGTCAAGGAAGGCGACAGTGTCGTGACAGTAACCGACAAAGGCCAGGGCCGCCGGACATTGGCCAGCGAATACCCGCTCCAGAGCCGCCACGGCTTAGGCAAAATCAACTACAAGGTCAGCGACGTGAAAGGGCAGGTCTGCGGTATCAAGGTGGTCAGCGAAAAGGATGACCTGATCTTGATTTCCACCGACGGCGTCATTATCCGTATCGCCGTCGCCGATGTCAACCTGATGTCCCGCTATGCTTCCGGCGTGCGGGTGATGCGGCTGGGCGAAAACGACCGCGTGGTGACCTTTACCCGTGCGGACCATGCCGAGGAGGAGACTGAGCCAATGCCTTCCGGGGAAGAGGGCGGGCAGGAAATGTTGCCTGAAGCGGCGGACGCTGAAGCAGAGGAAGAGGCTGCCAAAGCAGAGGAGGCTATGGCGGAAGCCATAGCGGAAGCCGCAGCAGAACCGGAATCGGAAACCGAATAAGAAATATGGGATGGCTGTCCCATTTGCCGGAAGGGCCGTATATTTCCCGGAAAATACTCATATCCTGCCTTAAAGGGCCTGCAGGGGCAGCGCCCAAACACAAAAGGGGTGGGCAGGATATGAAGCTGATTGTGAGCCGGTTTACAATCCCGCAGGGCGGGGACAGCAGCACAGGGAAAAAGCCGCCTGGCGGCAGGCGTCGCAAAGTAATGACACTTCTTTTGGGCACGGCCCTGACCCTTGGGGTCTGCCTGGCGGCAGAGATGATCCCGGCGCGGGACAGCCTGCCGACGCTGGCGGCGGCTGACGGCCAAACTGGGACGCCGCTGCCGGTGATCTATTATCCCCAGATTGTCGCTGACGGCGAAAAGGGGGATAGCAAAGCGGCGCTGCCGGTTTCGCTGCTTGAAAAAGACTTGGATTGGCTTGCAGAAAACGGCTATCAGACCGTTAGCTGCAGCGGGTTAATCTCTGGCGTCCGCGGGATGGAGAAGCTGCCGGAAAAGCCTGTGCTGCTGGTATTCGGCGGCAGCTGGCAGAGCATCCTTACCGAGGTTTGCCCGCTTTTGGCTGGCCGGCAGGATAAGGGGGCGGCAGTGATTGTCGGCAGCGACGCCGACCTATACTCCGCGGATGTTCCCAAAAAGGCCGGCGAAGCCAAGCTGAGCTGGGAGGATATCCGCGCCGTCGACCCTGCCGTCCTTGATTTGGTCAGCGGCAGTTACTCGCTGGACGAAAGGAAAGGCGCCGATGGGCGGAAAGGGGTCGCCAAACGCCGCGGGGAGAGTTTTTCGGCTTACCGGGCGTTCTTGGCCGACGACCTTCTCGCGATGCAGCAACGGATGAATGAGGAGCTTTCCCACGATGCTTCCGTTTTTTGCTACCCTTTTGGGGAATTGAGCGAGGAAAGCGAAGCGGTGCTGAAGGAGCTGGGGTTTCTGGCGACGCTTTACGAAGGGAAAGGCACCGCCCTGCTGACCGACAGCGAGAGCCTATACGGCATCCCCTTCCTGACCCGGAAAGCCGGGCGGGAATCATCGGCCTTTTTTGAAAAGGCAGGGCTTTTGGCTGAAACTGAAAAATAAAGGACATAGCATGGAAAATCTTTCTAATATTTCGGTTGTCCGGGAGATCATGGAGCGGTTCGGCTTTTCTTTCTCCAAATCCTTGGGGCAGAATTTTCTAGTTAACCCGACTGTCTGCCCCCGGATTGCGGAGCAGGGCGGCGCGGCTGCTGAGAAGGGCGTGCTGGAAATTGGCGCAGGCTTTGGGGTGCTGACCCACGAGCTGGCCAAGAGGGCCGGCAAGGTGGTGGTGGTCGAGCTGGACGGGCGGCTGCTGCCAGTGCTCCAATATACCCTTTCCGAACACAAAAACGTCTCCGTCGTCCAAGGCGATGTGCTGAAGCTTGACCTGCGCGCGTTGCTGGAGCGGGAGTTTGGCGGTATGGAAACAGTGGTCTGCGCCAATTTGCCCTACTATATCACCTCGCCGGTCATTATGACGCTGTTGGAGCAGCGTCTGCCTGTCTCAGCCATTACGGTTATGGTACAGAAGGAAGCCGCCGAGCGGCTCTGTGCGCCTATGCCCTCTAGGGCTTGCGGCGCGGTGACGGCGGCCGTGCGCTACTACAGCGACCCCAAGGCGCTGTTCCCGGTAAGCCGGGGGAGTTTTATGCCTGCGCCCAACGTGGATTCGGCAGTCATCCGGCTGGACGTCAAAAAAACCGGCAGCCTGACGGAAAAAGAGGAGCAGCTGCTTTTTAAGCTGGTGCGGGGCGGTTTTTCCCAGCGCCGCAAAACGCTGGCGAACGCCCTTTTTTCGGCGGCGTCCGTCCCGAAAGCGCTGGCGGCAGACGCGCTGCAGGCAGTTGGCTTGAAGGCTTCGGTGCGGGCGGAAGGGCTTTCGCTGGTGGACTGGATGGCGTTGGCCTGCTTTTTGCAGCAGGCAGGCGTATTGCCAGGCAGTATATAAGGAGGTTGACCTAAAATGGAAGTTACAGTGACCAAAGGCTTGCCGCAGGATTATGACGAACTGATTGATTTCGGCAACATGGTGTTTAAAGAGGATTTCCGGGCGCTGCTGCCCAAACTTTACCAGGACCACCCAGAGGCGGCGGCCCACCATCATCTGATACGGGAGGACGGCCGGATCAAGGCGATGGTGGGCAGCTTCCCGATTACGCTGAAGGCGGCTGGGCGGACGCTGAAGGTCCGGGGGATCGGCACGGTCTCCGTACACCCCTATGCCCGCGGACGGGGGTATATGAAGACGCTGATGGGGAATGCTGTGAAGGAAGCCGAGGCAGAGGGCGCGGCGCTGATGATCTTAGGGGGCCAGCGCCAGCGCTACGAGTATTTCGGCTTTACTTGCTGCGGCGTCGAGCTGGATTTTTCGTTAAGCCCGTCAGCCAGGCGGCATCTCCGCCGTTTTCGCGATGACAGCCTTACGCTGGTTGTGCTGGCGGACAACAAGGAATACCTGCGCAGCTGCTGCCAGCTTTTGGAGAGACAGCCCTTTTACGGCGTCCGGCCGGGGGTGGATTTCTGCGATATTGTCCAAAGCTGGAACAGCGTCGCCTACGTCATCCTGAAAGATGGGGAATTTTTGGGCTATTGCAGCCTTCAGGAAGGCCGGAAGGTACAGGAGCTGTTTTTAGAGGACTATCGTTACGTTATAGGCGCAGTGCTGAAGATCGGGGAGCTTTGCAAGGAGCGGGTGACGGTTACTGCGCTGCCTTTCCAGCAGGAGATGATCCATGCGCTGAACCTTGTCTGCGATGGCCAGTCGGTTTGGCCGAACCCGATGGTCAATGTGCTGGATTATCCAGCGGTAATCGAGGCCTATCTGACGCTGAAGGGCCAGCAGGTGCCCCTAGCAGATGGGCGTTTGGTAATCTGCGCAGAAGGGAAGGGCTGCTGGGCTATCGAAGTAAAAGGCGGCGGCGTAACCGTTGTGCCCACCAACAATCCGCCGCAGGTAACGCTGCCTCATTTGCAGATGATGGCCTATCTGTTTTCACCAATGGGACAGGCGGGAGCCGGCGTAAAGACGCCTGAAACGCTGAGCTGGCTGCCGATCCCGCTGTATGTGGCAAATTGCGACGACGTATGACGAGGCTGCGCCGGGCTTTCTTGACAGAAAGCGCTATAGGGGTCCGTTTTTGCGCCGATATAGGCTGAAAATAACGGACCCGCCGGCCAGCTGCAAAAATTCTGCGAAAAATTTGGAAAAAGGTATTGACAAAAAGCTTAAGGTGTGGTAATATAATATACGTTCCTGCAAGGATGCAGAAAATGTGGCGGTATAGCTCAGTTGGCTAGAGCATTCGGTTCATACCCGAAGTGTCACTGGTTCGAATCCTGTTACCGCTACTGCGGCCCGTTGGTCAAGAGGTTAAGACACGGCCCTTTCACGGCTGTAACGCGAGTTCGATTCTCGCACGGGTCAGGATGCAGCTTCGGCTGCGGGAAATGCGCACACCACCAAGCGTGGTGTGCGTTTTGCTTTTGCCGGGTTAAATTTGGGCAGGGGCCTTTTTTCGCCAGCTTTTTGTTGTACATAGGGAAAATATCTGTTATAATAAATTTACAGGGCAGCATAGCTGTGCTGGAAAGAGGGGATCCTATGGGGAATCTGGAAAAATACCAGGCGTTCCGGAAACGGTATCCGGAATTTATCTATGAAAGCTATGACATTGAACGGCAGCCAGGGGAGGTAAAGCTGGCCTTCCGGTTTTCGGTGCCGGGATTGGGGGAATTTGCCCCGCAGTGGACCCTTCCAATGCCGGACAATCCAGCGTTCCCGCCGGAATCGCCGCTGTTCCAAAACCTGGCGTTCCAGCTAGGGCTTGTGGAGCTTATCAGTTACTGGAAGATCGCCTGTCCGCCGCTGGTGCGTATAAAATGCGGCTTTTTGGACGCCGACCAGCAGAAGTGGTGGAAGGCCCAGTATTTTTCGGGGCTTGGGGAGTTTTTCTACAAAAACGGCATTGACGCTTCCGAGGAAGATTTTATGTCGCTCCAGCCTGAGGGCGCGCCGCTGCCGGCTGGGGAGCCGCTGCCCCTCAAAGGCTGTATGATCCCGGTAGGCGGCGGCAAGGACTCTGTGGTGACGATGGAGCTGCTGCGGGACCTGAAAGAGGAAAACCTCTGCTATATCCTCAATCCGCGCGGGGCGACGGTCAATACGGCCAAACTGGCGGGTTTTGACGAAAAACAGCTTGTCTGCCCCCGCCGCACCCTTGACCCGCTGATGCTGGAGCTGAACCGGCAGGGGTATTTGAACGGGCATACCCCTTTTTCAGCACTGGTAGCCTTTTCTGGCCTGTTAATGGCGGCGGCGTACGGCAAAAAATACCTGGTATTGTCCAATGAGTCCAGCGCCAATGAGGCAACAGTAGCGGGCAGCAGCGTCAACCATCAATATTCCAAGAGCTTCCAGTTTGAACAGGATTTTAACTGGTATGAGCGGCAGTACATCGGCAGCGGCGTTTTATATTTCAGCCTGCTGCGCCCCTGGAGCGAGTTCCAGATTGCTGCATACTTTGCCCGCTTCCCCCAGTATCACAGCGCTTTCCGCAGCTGCAACGCCGGCAGCAAAACCGATAGCTGGTGCGGAGCCTGTCCCAAGTGCCTGTTTGTCTGGGTGATCCTTTCGCCGTTTTTGGATACGGCGCAGCTGGAAGGGATTTTCGGCGAAAATCTCGCCCAGAAAGAAGCGTTGTGGGAAACGCTGCGGCAGCTCTGCGGCATGACCGCCGAAAAGCCTTTTGAGTGCGTCGGAAGCCGGGAAGAAATCTGCTTTGCTCTCACGCTGGCCGTCCGGAAGATGGAGGGAAAAGGGGAACCGCTGCCGCTTCTGTATAGGCTTTTCAAGGATACAGAGCAATATCAAATTTACGCCGGCCGTGAAAACCCCTATTTTTCCTATTTCAACGGCGAGCATCTGCTGCCGCCGGCATTTCTTGAACGTATCAAAGCGGCAGGCGGACTGCTGCAAAGGGAGGCAGGGTTATGATTACAGATATTATTGACACTTTGCGCGGAAAGAAAATCCTGCTTCTGGGGTTTGGCCGGGAGGGAAGAGCTTCCTATGAGCTGATCCGCCGCTGGCTGCCGGGGCAGCCGTTGGCCATTGCCGACCAGCGGCAGATTGACCTTGCTTCCCTCTCCAATGTGGAGGGCATTTTCGGCGAAGGGTATCAAAATTGCCTGGCCAATTACGACTTAATCCTCAAAAGCCCTGGTATTGTCCTAGAAAACCATGCGCCAGAGGTACTGGAAAGGGTTACCTCTCAAAGCGAGCTGCTGCTGAAGGCGTTCAGGGGGCAGGTTATCGGCATCACTGGCACCAAAGGCAAAAGCACAACTTCCAGCCTAATTTACCATGTGCTCAAACAGGCCTATCCCGACTGCCTGCTGATGGGCAATATCGGCATTCCGCCTTTTTCACTGGCGGAGCAGATTACCGAAAAGACGTTGATTGTCTGCGAGCTTTCCTGCCATCAGCTGGAACGCATTCGTGTCTCCCCCCATGTGGCGGTGCTGCTGAATCTTTTTGAGGAGCATCTCGACCATTACGGCAGCCGGGAGGCTTATTTTGAGGCTAAGCGCAACATCTGCCGCTATCAGCAGCCAGGCGACTGGTATTTCTGTAATGTGCTGCAAAAGGACGACGTTGCCCCGCTGGCAGCCAGCCAGGTGACCCTTTGCCAAAACGGTGCGGCGGAGCTTTCCATTCAAGGGCGGACAATTTTCCGCGGCGGCAGGGCGGCGCTGGAACTGCCGGAGGGCTGCTGCCCGCTGCTGGGGGCGCATAACCTTTATAACATTATGGTCGCGTATGGGGTCGCCAAGCTTTACGGCGTCACAGATGGGCAATTTTTAGCGGCAATCAAAACCTTTGCGCCGCTGCCCCATCGGCTGCAGAACATCGGCTGTTACGGCGGCGTCGCTTATTATGACGACTCCATCTCCACAGCCTGCGAAACAGCAATCCAAGCGATGGAAAGCCTAAAAACCCCCGGTGTCGGCAGCCTGCTGCTCGGTGGGATGGACAGGGGGATCGATTATCAGAGCCTGTGCAGCTATTTGCTGCACAATCCGCCGCCGCACCTGATTCTGATGCCTGACAGCGGGAGGAGGATTGCAGAAGCGCTGCGCCAGGCGGGCTGCCGCAGCGAGCTGCACCTTGTGGAGGATCTGAAAGAGGCCGTAGCCGTCGCCAAAAAGGTTACGCCGAAGGGGACAGCCTGCCTGTTGTCGCCCGCCGCCGCCAGTTATGGCTTTTTCCGGGATTTTGAGGAGCGCGGCGAGCGTTTTGCCCAATATGCCGCCGACCCCAATATTTAATTTTTTGTAAATTCTCTCCGTTATGGTATCAGCCGTTTTTTTCTGGCTATCCTTTTCCAAAAGGAAAGGGGCGAGGGAATGAAGATGATCTGCCTGCCTGGGTGGCTGGAAAGTGGGGAACGGGATTTTACGTTGTCGGATTGGCTCAAAATAGGCTGCCGCGCCGGTCAGGGCCGGCGGCAGGTCGGATTGGGGATGGCGCGCGGCTGCCCGGAGGAGGTGCGTCTTGCTGTGACAGCAGGTATCCTCAGCGCAGGGGCGGACTGCTGGCAATATGGGGCGTTGTCCTTGCCGGAGTTCCGTTGCTGTGTCAGCGCAAGCGCGCCGTCGCTGGCGCTAATGCTGTTGCCGCCCCGCAGCGCCCGCGTAGCGGAAGCCTCAGGGGACGTGCTCTTTCCGTTAAAGCGTATCCGTGCCAACAGGACGGGCAGCGGCCGTAACCTTTCGATGGAGACGCTGAAGGCCCTCTATCCCCTGAAGCTTCTGCGGACAGGCGGCAGCGTCGCCGGCAGGAAAGCCAGATTTATCGGCGGCGGCCCGTCGGGCAGGGTGTTGGAGGAGGTGTTCTGCCAGCTGGGCGGCAGTATCGGCGGCGAGGTGACGGTGCAGCTCTGGGGAGAGGACGGCCGCCTTAGCCTATTTCATGGCCAAACCCTCCTTTGGGAGGGGACGGCGCCTGACGGCGACGGCCCTGCGCTGGCGCTGCAGCTGTTAGGGGATGCAGCGCTTTTTTCAGCAGGCGGCCAGTACCCCTTTGAATGCCTGCCCATTAAAAAAGCTTGACATAAGGAAAGAAATGGAGTATAATAACCGTAGCTATTTGTTCGGATTTTAGGGTCAGGGCTGGTGGTGTCCCTGAAGTTTCCATGCTGCCGTCAAACGGAAAATGGGGCCGGCATGGAACAGGGATGCGGCTGCGCCGTCCTGGCCCGGGAACGGGGAAAGGATCCCTTGCGGCTCCTGTAAAGCGCCGGAAAGAGCTTCGGTACTTGCGGCTTTTGGGAGGTCCGCTTGGCGGTCTGCTGTTTCGGGGAAAATTCCATACTGCGCCAGGCTGTTTTTGCAAGGCTGGGAGGGCGCTGCCGCAGCAGGCGGATAGGCTTGCAGGCGGTAGGTTCAGTGTGTACAAATATGCTGCCTGTTTTGAAAAACGGCGGTTTTGGATTGGCTGTGCATTGGGAAAAGAAAACGTTTTCAGGCGGCCTAAAGCCGTTTTTGGGCGCATTTTATAAGTTGAGCTTGTCCTGATAGCCAAGGGACGGGCGCGGAGAAGGCAGGGATCCCCATCTGCCTTTCCTGTAGTGCCTTTTAAAGGCTTTGAATGATCGTGAAGACAGAAAGAAAGGGAAAAAAGTGGCAAATACAAAAAACGAACCAAGAATAATCGATGCAATTTTAGGGGATAAGGGAAAAGCGCCTGCACCCAGGAAACGCACTTCCCGGCGTGGGAAAGGGTTTGCCCCTAAAGCGCCGTCGGAACAGGCGCTTGCGGCGGCCCAGACGCCGGAGACGGAGCAGGCCTTACCGTCTAAGGGCAGCGAAACCGCTAAACCGCGCGCCCGTCAGCAGGCTGCCGCAACCCAGCGCAAGCCTTCCACCCGCACGGCGGCGTCCCGCGGCGCTTCTGCCCAGAAGGAAACGGCCGCCCATCGCCGCACCAAAGAGAAAAAGCCCAGCGTAAGGATTATTCCGTTGGGCGGCCTGAATGAAATCGGCAAAAATATGACCGCTTATGAAAGCGGCGGCGATATTGTGATCGTCGACTGTGGGATGGGTTTTCCTGACGCCGATATGCTGGGGGTGGATCTGGTCATCCCTGATTTCACCTATCTGGAAAAAAACGCCGAGCGGATCCGCGGCCTGCTGATTACCCACGGCCATGAAGACCATATCGGCTCCATCCCCTATTTCCTGAAAAAGCTGGGCACCCATATCCCAATTTACGGCACCCGGCTGACGCTGGGGCTGATTGAAGGCAAGCTGAAGGAGCATGGGCTGCTGGGGCGGGCGAATATGAACGTCATTGCCCCCCACAGCGTGGTCAAGCTGGGCTGTATGTCGGCGGAATTTATCCGGGTCAACCATTCCATCCCTGATGCGACGGCCATTGCCCTGACCACGCCGGCTGGGGTCATTATCCAGACTGGCGACTTTAAGGTGGACTATACGCCGATCCAAGGGGAAATTATCGACCTGGCGCGGTTTTCCGAGTTGGGCAGCGAAGGCGTGCTCTGCCTGCTGTCCGATTCCACCAACGCTGAACGCCCTGGCTACACCGAAAGCGAGCGCAACGTCGGGCGGGCCTTTGAGGCCCTCTTTACCCAGGCAGGGGACCGGCGGATTATCATCGCTTCCTTCTCCTCCAATATCCACCGGATCCAGCAGATTGTCGATTTGGCGGCCCGCACCGGGCGCAAGGTAGCCGTTTCAGGGCGCAGCATGGTCAATGTGGTGGCCAAAGCCATCGAGCTGGGCTATCTGACTGTGCCGCGCGACGTGCTGATTGACGTGGACAATATCGGCCGCTATAATTCCAGCAGGCTGGTTATCATCACCACCGGCAGCCAAGGGGAACCCATGTCGGCCTTGTCCCGGATGGCCTCCGGCGAGCACCGGAAGGTTCAGATCAACAGCAACGACTATATCATCATCTCCGCCAAACCCATCCCCGGCAACGAAAAGCACGTCACGCGGGTTATCAACGACCTGTTAAAGCTGGGGGCGGAGGTCGTCTATAAATCGATGTATGAGGTCCATGTTTCGGGTCACGCCTGCCAGAACGAACTGAAAATGATGCTTTCTATCGTTAAACCGAAATTCTTTATCCCTGTGCATGGCGAATACTCCCACCTTGTCCAGCACGCTAAGCTGGCGAAGGATGTTGGGATTGACGACAGCCATGTGCTGATTGCCGACATTGGCCAGGTGATTGAGCTGACGCTGGACAGTATGCAGGTAACAGGTACGGTTGAAGCCGGCCAGATTTTCGTTGACGGCTACGGCGTTGGCGATGTTGGTTCGATTGTCCTGCGTGACCGCCAGCATCTGGCCCAGGACGGCCTGATTATTGTGGTCATGACCATCGAGAACGAGTCGGGAGCTATTGTGGCCGGGCCGGATATTGTCTCGCGGGGATTTGTCTATGTGCGGGAATCAGAAGAGCTGATGGACAGCGCCCGGCAGCTGATTAAAAAGACGCTGGCCGAATGCCAAGAGCGGAATATCCGGGAGTGGAGCGCGATCAAGATCAGCGTCAAAGACCAGCTTTCCTCCTTTATCTACAAGAAAACCAAGCGCAGCCCAATGATCCTACCAATCATCATGGAAATCTAGCGGCGTGTCGCCGCAGACAATTCGCGTTTGCCGCCTGGCTCTGCTCGGCGGCTTGTAAGCGGAAAACATCGCGTGAGATGTCGCGGCTGGTCAGTAGTAATTGTCGGCGGCGTGTCGCCGCAGACAGTTCGCGTTTGCCGCCTGGCTCTGCTCGGCGGCTTGTGAGCGAAAAACATCGCGTAGGATGTCGCGGCTGGTCAGTAGTAATTGTCGGCGCAGATAGTCTGTCCGTCTGTTGACGGGGGCAGCTGGAATCACCTGTCCGTAACCGCGGGGAAATTGGCCAGATTTATCCGCAGCAGAAATCCGGCTTGCTGGATTTCCGGCGCGAAGTAAAAGTCTTTGCTAAGCTTTCTTCAGAAAGCGTCAGAAAGCGTCGTATTTCCCGTATTCCCCAAAAACGTGCGGCAAAAGCTGCACGTTTTTTCTATAACCTGCATAGGATGCGGTAAAAAGCGCGGGAGGGGATCTTCATGAGGAATCCATATGAATTATTGGAAACGGCTTATGCCAGGGATCTAGCTGTACAATATGCCGATTACTGGGCCTATCGGCGCAATCCGCAGTACAGCAGCTTTGACGAATTAGGGGGCGACTGCACCAATTTTGTTTCCCAGGCCCTTTATTACGCCAACGGTGTTATGAATTTCACGCCGACCTATGGCTGGTACTATCTAAACATCAATGACCGTGCGCCGGCCTGGACAGGGGTGCAGTTTTTGTGGCAGTTTCTGACCACTAACCTTGGGCCGGGGCCGTTCGGGCACGAAGTGCCTTTAAGCGGCGTCCAGCCCGGCGACGTCATCCAAATGGCCATCCGCTCGCCGGAGGAATACGGCCACTCTGTGATTGTCACAAGCCTTCTAAGCGAGTTCCCTGACCCGGATACGATTCTGGTGGCGGCCCATGATAACAACGCCAACTGCCGGCCGATTTCTACCTATGATTATCACAAAATCCGGGCAATCCATATTGACGGCGTGCGTTACATCAACCGGCTGACCGACCAAGGCGGCGAACCAGCACCGCTTCCGATGCTGGATGCGCCGGAAACGCCGCCTGCCGAAAGGCCGTTCGATATGGACGACGACGGGATGCCTACCGTCGGATAAACTGTGTCTCAATAATAAAATCCTACTGCGCTGCCTAGCCAACGCAGTAGGATTGCTTTATCGTATGGAGTTTTGCCAATACTCTGGCTGCACCTGTTAATCTTCGTTCCAGGAGTAGAGTTTGCGCAGCTCGGCGCCGACCTGTTCAAGCTGATGCTCGGCCTTCAAGGCGCGGGTGGCGTTGAAATGGGCGCGGCCGTTGGCCTTGTTTTCGGCGATCCATCTGGAGGCGAAGGTGCCGTCTTGGATCTCGCCCAGAACCTTCTTCATCTCTTTCTTGGTCTCTTCTGTGATAATCCGCTTGCCAATCTCATAATCTCCATATTCGGCAGTATCAGAAATGGAGTAACGCATCATTGAGAAACCGCCTTTGTAAATCAGGTCAACGATCAGCTTCATCTCGTGGATGCACTCAAAGTAGGCGTTTTCAGGGGCATAGCCAGCCTCGACGAGGGTCTCAAAACCTGCCTGCATCAGCGCGGTAACGCCGCCGCAGAGGACGCACTGCTCGCCGAACAGGTCAGTTTCGGTCTCGGCGCGGAAAGTGGTCTCCAGCACGCCTGCGCGAGCGCCGCCGATGCCGGCTGCGTAAGCAAGGCCGGTTTCCAGCGCTTTACCAGTGTAATCCTGATGGATAGCGATTAGGCAGGGAACGCCCTTGCCTTCGACGTATTCAGAGCGGACCGTATGGCCAGGGCCTTTGGGGGCGATCATGATTACGTCGACATTAGCGGGAGGCAGGATCTGTTTAAAATGGATATTAAACCCATGGGCGAAGGCCAGCGTCTTGCCCTCTGTCAGGTTCGGCTCAATATCCTTTTTATACAGGTCAGCCTGCTTTTCGTCGTTGATAAGGATCATGATAACATCCGCAGCCTTCGCGGCGTCGGCGGCGGTCATAACCTTTAACCCGGCTGCTTCAGCCTTTGCCCAGGATTTGCTGCCGTTGTAGAGGCCGACGATGACGTCGACGCCGCTTTCGTGCAGGTTGAGGGCATGGGCGTGGCCCTGGCTGCCGTAGCCGATCACAGCGACGGTTTTGCCGTTTAGGGCGCTCAGGTTGCAGTCTTTTGCGTAATAGATTTTAGCCATGGAAGATTCCTCCTTAAAAATTATCTAATCTATCGTCAGTTGCTCATTGCCCTTTTCCAGGGCAATGGTTCCCGTGCGAACAACGCGTTTCAGTCCAAAGGGCCGCATCAGCTCCAAAAGGTTCTCCAGCCGGTCAGGGGTGTCGCAGCATTCCAGCGTCATCGAGCTGCGGGTAATATCGGCGACCTTTGCCCCCGCAAGGCTTGCCAGCTCGGCAATCCGCGAACGGCTCTGGTCGGTGGCGCTGACTTTTAAAAGCATCAGTTCCCGGCTGACAATCTCCTCCGGAACAAAGTCCTTAAGCTTAATCACATCAATCAGCTTATTAAGCTGCTTATTGATCTGTTCAATTTCATTTTCCTTGTCGTCCACCACAATCGTGACGCAGGAGACCGCAGGGTCTGCGGTCGTCCCCACTGCCAAGCTGTCGATGTTGAAGCCCCGACGGGCGAATAGCCCCGAGATCCGCGACAGGACGCCGGCGTGGTTTTCAACCAATACAGAAAGAGTATGTTTCATGCCGGGCCTCCTTTAAAGGGTGGATTCCAGCGGATCGACCATCGCTTCCAGCAGGAAAGGCCCGTCTGCGGCGAGCAGAGCCTCTAAAGCGCCGTCGATTTCACTGTTTTTGTGGATGCGCAGCGAAGGGATACCATAAGCGGCAGCCAGCTTGGCAAAGTCCGGGCTGCCATCCAAAAAGACCGCCGTAAGATTGTTATCATAAGCGACAGCCTGATGCTCCCGCACCATCCCCAAGCGATTATTGGAAAACACCACCGTCTTAACCGGGAGCCTATGCTGCACCAGCGTCGCCAGCTCCATCATGCACATTTGGAAGGAACCGTCGCCGCAGACTGCGATTGTCTGCCCCGGTTTGGCCGCCTGCACGCCCATCGCCGCCGGCAGGCTGTAGCCCATTGTGCCCATGCCGCCGGAGGTCAGGAAACGCCCGTTTTTAACCGCAAATTCGTTGGCAGACCACATCTGGTTCTGTCCGACATCGGAAACAATGGTTGTCCCTTCTCCGGCCATTGCGTTAAGCTGATGCATCAAAAGCTTAGGGTTGACATAGCCATCCCGCTTGCCGTAGTCGGGGCGGTATTTTTTCGCGACCCCGACAAGCTCTTCCCGCCATGCGGCCCAATTTTCCGCCCAGCTAGGCTCGGCAAGTTCACAAAGCTCCGATAAAATCTGCTGGATATTGCCCACTACCGGGATATCCACCCCAAGGTTTTTTCCAATTTCTGCCGGGTCAATATCCATATGGATAATCTTTTTATGTCTCGCTAACAAATCCGGCGAAGGGATCGCCCGGTCGGCGACCCGCGAACCTGCCAAAATCAGCAGATCGGCCTGATGGACGGCGTAGTTGGCGGGGCGGATGCCATGCATCCCAATCATCCCCAGCCGCAGCGGGTAATCTGCCGGTACTGCTCCAATCCCCATCAAGGTATTAACCACTGGGACGGCTGCCTTCTGCGAGAAAGCCAGCAGCTCCTTTTCAGCGCCGGCCGAGAATACCCCGCCGCCCGCTACAATCAGCGGCCGTTTGGCTTCAAAAAGGGCCGCCGCCGCCTTTTTGATCTGGCCAGGATGGCCTTTGCTGGTCGGCTTATAGGAACGGATGCTGACCTCTTTGGGGTAGCTGAAATTGACCTGCATTTTCTGAACATCCATGGGAATATCAATCAATACCGGTCCTGGCCGTCCAGAACTGGCAATATAAAAAGCCTCTTTGAAAACCTGCGCAGTCCGGGCCGGATCTTTAAGCAGATAACTATGCTTGATGAAAGGTTCACAGGCCCCTGTAATATCCACTTCCTGGAACACATCGCTGCCCAGCAGGCTAGACACCACCTGCCCTGTGATAATCACCATAGGAATCGAATCCATATAAGCCGTAGAAATCCCCGTAATCAGATTGGTTGCGCCAGGGCCGGAAGTGACTACGCAGACGCCGGGCCGGCCGGTAATCCTGGCATACCCATTGGCGGCATGGCCAGCGTTCTGTTCAGTCCGCACCAGAATGTGCCGGATGGAAGAACGGGAAAGTGCGTCATAAAACGGACAGATTGTCGCGCCGGGGTAGCCGAAAACCGTCTCTACCCCTTCTGCCTCCAGGCAGTTGACCATCGCTTGGCTGACTGTCATAAACAAGGGTTTGCCGCCTCCTTTAATGGGTTTGTTTTTTGCCGGCATCATACCTTTGCGTTAGAGGTATGATGACTTTTGCGGGTTTGGAAAAGCCCTCTGCATGGAGAGGGCAGAATGCATCATGAATTTTTATATCCATTTTTATTATAGCGCAGGAAAGGGGGAATCGTCAAGGGGTTCTTTGCTTTTCTGACACATATCACAAAAACAAAGCTTGTAAAGCATCCTAAAACCATCAAACCAACAATAATTTTACT
Organism: Oscillospiraceae bacterium; assembly: GCA_022793675.1. Taxonomy (GTDB): domain Bacteria; phylum Bacillota; class Clostridia; order Oscillospirales; family Ruminococcaceae; genus Faecivivens. The sequence goes on along the minus strand of JAAWDH010000044.1, from coordinate 25,328 downwards.
TAATCCATCCCATTTTTTACCCCATAATGTCGAGGCTATCTGGCGGTTCAGGCAGCTGGACCGTTTCCGAAAAACTGAAATAGTCGTCCTCGTTTAAGCCTGCTGTCCGGTCGGCCCAATATTCCAGCCAGTCCAAGAAATGGAAAGGACGGCCGGTTGCCTTATCCCGCATTGGGGCAGCGCCGAAATCGTTAGCCACATCAAAGAACCAAACCGTGCCATAAGTATCCGGATCTTCACTGTTCACCACAAGAACGCTATCCATACCGCAGCCTTCCGTGCATAGCGCCACCAGACCCTGGTCAAGGGAAGAACCATCCTCGTCGTCCTCATCATCGCCTTCAAGCGCGTCAAGCTCCTCCTCCGTCATATGCAGGAAGTAGAGGATATGCTCCAGCATGAAAGGGAAGGGGCGCTCCGGCGCACCTTCTTCCTGCCGGAAAGGCAACAGCCCATAGAAAGGCTGGCTGCCGGCGCCGGCGACAGTCGTGATAAAACGGCGATAATCCGCTGGAAGGCGGATTCCTTTCTCCGCTTCAAAGGCAGCCACTTCTTCCTCGCTGAACGGCGGCTCCCAAGTTGGCGGCCAATCCCCGCAGGTAATCGAAAACTCCTTTTCTTTAAGCGCTTCAATTTTGGCCATAATGCGCGCAATGCGTTCATCGTAGTTGTCCATTAACACTTTCTCCTTTCGCGGGCCTATTCGACGCAGTAGAACTTAATGACTTGCAAACATATACCCTAGCGATTAAAAGTCTTTGCTAAGCTTTCTTCAGAAAGCGTCGTACTCCCGTAACCCCCGCGTCCCCAATAGCCCCAGCGCCTCGAATGCCTGGTAAAGCCCATCCTGTTCAACATCACCAGTCACGAAATCTGCCGCCGCTTTAGCCTCTGGACCGCCGCTGCCCATGGCGACGCTGTAGGCGCAGTATTCAAACATCGGGATGTCGACCTTGGCGTCCCCAAAGGCAACCGTATCTTTTACATTCGCCCCCAGGTGTCGGAGAAGCGCTTCAATCGCGGAAGCCTTGGTGATCCCTTTGACCCCTAGGTCGCCGAACAGCGCATCTTCCCCTTTGCCGCCCCAGGTACCCGCTTTCAGGTCGGGGAAGGCGGCTGCCGCATCCAAATAATCCTGGTAGCTGGACAGCAAAAAACTAATCTTATTCAGATCGTCCCGGTAAAGCTCGCCGCCGAAAACCATGTCCGGGAAAGCTTCCCGGACAGTCTGGGGTTCCCGGCCTTTGCGCTGGGAGTAAAGGGCGACAGCAGCCCTGCCAGCCTCCTCGAAATGCTCGCTGGCGAACAGCCCGTTATTGCTTTCCAAATAAAATTCCAGCCCCCGTTCGTGGAGCCAATCGACAGCCCGCTTTGCCTGTTCCGGCGTAATCAGCCGGTGCAGTATCACTTCCCCGCGGTCCTCCACATAGCTGCCGTTGCCGCCGATCATGCCGTCTAACCCAATATCCCATAACGGCGCATAAACTTCGGCTCGGCTGCGGCCGGTGCAGATATAAACGCGGCAGCCGTTTTCCCGGGCTGTCCGGATGGCCGAGACGGCAGAAGCGGGGATATTCCCTTCATAATCCACCAGCGTGCCGTCTACGTCAATAAAAAGAATCTTCCCCATACTGTCCCTCCGAAAACAAGGGGAGATAGGCCAAACAACATATCTCCCATCCTTGCATATAAAATCAATCCAAAAGGCTTCTGTAGGGGTCGTCGCTATCTTCGGCAGGTTTCGTTTCGTCTTCAGGTTCGGCAGGAACGCTGTCTGCTTCCGGTACCGGCGCTGTTTCAGGGTCAATCATTTCGATCTCGCCTTTCATCAGCTTTTCAAACGTCGCTTCGTCCACCTTCTCATGCTGGATCAGATAGCGCGCTACCAAATGCAGCTGGTCGGCGTGTTCGCTCAGCAAGGTTTTGGCCGTGTCGTAGCCAGTCTCCACAATACGGCGTATCTCGCTGTCAATTTCAGCAGCGACTTCCTCGGAGTAATTGCGCATATTGTTGAAATCCCGCCCAAGGAAAACTTCACCTTCATCCTGTCCATAAACAATCGGTCCTAAAAGATCAGAGAACCCATAACGGGTAACCATGCTCCGGGCCATTTTGGTCGCCCGTTCCAGGTCGTTGGACGCGCCGGTGGAAATATCCTCTAAAATCAGCGCTTCCGCCACCCGGCCGCCCAGCAGGGTGACAATCTGCTCTTCCATCTCCCGTTTGCCCATATAGCTCTTGTCGCGTTCAGGCAGCGACAGGGTGTAGCCGCCTGCCATGCCGCGGGGGATGATAGAGATTTCATGGACGGGATCCTGGGTGTCGCTGTAGTAGGTCGTAATGGCATGGCCGGCCTCATGGTAGGCCGTCAGCTTCTTCTCTTTGTCCGAGATAACCCGCGAGCGTTTTTCCGGGCCTGCAACGACCTTGATGGTGGCGTCTTCAATATCCTTGAGGACAATGGCCTTGCGGCCCTTGCGGGCGGCAAGCAGCGCCGCTTCGTTCATCAAGTTCTCCAAATCGGCGCCGGTAAACCCTGCCGTCGTCTTGGCGATGACCGACAGGTCTACGTCAAAGCCCAGCGGTTTGTTGCGGGAATGTACCTTGAGGATCTCCTCGCGGCCCTTGACGTCAGGGTAGTTGACGACGATCTGCCGGTCGAAGCGGCCGGGGCGCAGCAGCGCTGGGTCAAGGATATCCCGCCGGTTGGTGGCAGCAATCACAATAATCCCTTCGTTGTTGCTGAAGCCATCCATCTCCACCAGCAGCTGGTTTAACGTCTGTTCCCGTTCGTCATGACCGCCGCCGAGGCCTGCGCCTCTGTGGCGGCCGACAGCGTCAATCTCGTCAATAAAAATGATCGAAGGCGCGTTTTTCTTGGCCTGCTCGAAAAGGTCGCGGACGCGGGAAGCGCCCACGCCGACAAACATCTCAACAAAATCCGAACCGGAAATGGAGAAGAATGGCACCCCTGCTTCGCCAGCCACAGCTCTTGCCAGCAGCGTCTTGCCGGTACCGGGAGGGCCCATCAGCAGCACGCCTTTAGGGATGCGCGCGCCCAGCTCGTTAAACTTTTTAGGATACTTTAAGAAATCAACAATCTCAGCCAATTCCTCTTTTTCTTCATCCGCCCCAGCTACTTCGGCAAAGGTCGTCTTTTTGCCCATCTGAACGGGGTTTTTCATACTGGCTTTGCCGAACTGGCCCATTTTCCCGCCGCCGTTGGCTTGCTTGAACATAAAATACCACAAAAAGCCCATTCCGACAATTAGCAGCAGATAGGGGACAATGCTCCACAGCCAGCTGTTGTCGGTGGCGCGGATCCATTCAAACTCCATCCGGGCGTCGGGATGCTCGTCATTGTACCGGTCGATGGCCGGCTGGACCTGGTCCAAAAAGTAAGCCGGGGCAGCAAGGCGGTAGACCACTGGGTTTTTCTGGCCTTCCAGCTGCATCGTCAGCTCGCCGGTACCGAGGTCCAGCTGGTATTTCTCCACCTTCTGATCCTCAAACATATAAATAATTTCCGAATAGCTGTAACTCTCCTGGGCGGGCGTCATCAGCCGCAGCAGGAAGGACGACATGATCACCATGAAGATGAGCACGACAACCATGATAGCAATGGAGATGCCTCGTTTTTTCTGCAAGTAAAACCGCTCCTTTCAGCAGAACGCTTAGGGCCTTTTTCAGCCTTGATATACCTGGGGCTTGAGTACGCCGATGTAGGGCAGGTTGCGGTAAAGCTCGTTATAATCCAGCCCGTAACCCACCACAAACTCATCCGGGACCGAAAAGCAGCAGTAATCGGGGCTTAACGGCACTGCCCGGCGTTCCGGTTTATCTAAAAGGGTGGCAATGCGGATGGATGCCGTCCCCCGTTCAGACAAAAGCCTTGTGATATAGTGTAAAGTCTTACCGCTGTCGAGGATGTCCTCCACCAGCAGCAGATCCATATTGTGCAGGTCAATATCCAAATCTTTGATAATCCGTACCACGCCGGAAGAGGAAGTCCCCGCGCCATAGCTGGACACGCACATAAAATCAATCCGGCAGGGCAGGTCAATCGCCCGCATCAGGTCGGCCATAAAAGCCACAGACCCTTTCAAGACGCTGACCAGCATCAAGTTTTTGCCTTGGTAATCCTGGGTAATCTGATCCCCCAAGGCTTTGACCTTCTGGGCGATCTGCTCTTCGGTCAAAAGGATCTTTTCAATGTCGTCATGCATCGTATAAGCCTCCGATTTTTCCATGGTGTCAGATTCCCGCGCGGGCAGCATACAGGCTGTCAGCAACCGCTCCGTTCCAGGGCCGGCCGCCAGGCGGCGGTCGATGCCGAAGCCTTCCGCCCAGACAACCCCTGAAGCGTCTGCCGCAACAAGGGCTGTCTGCCGTTTCGGCGCAGGAAGCCCTGCTTCCTGGAACAGCTTTTTCAGCGTCCGGCTGCCGGGGCGGCCTTGCTGTGCAAGGCGGTCGCCGGGTTCGCGGGAACGAAATGCTAAACCAGCGTCTATTGTATCATAGTCAACTGAAAAAAGTAATAAGTTTTCATAAACTTTTTTTATGCTTGGCCAATCTTTGGCAGAAATCACCTGCAAACGGAGCTTTTTCCCGCTTTCTCGGGTCAGATTGGACAATAAGTTCGTTTGGTAAAGAGGGAAAAAATGGGGCTTGCCGTCTGCCAGCAGCATTTTGTCCACCCATACTGGGGCAAATCTGCCCGCTGTACCGTCCATCTCTTCCAAAACCAGATGCTTTTTCCGCACAGCAAAAACTTTGCCAGGGCATAGTTCCAGTCTGCCCGCCTCTTTGCCAATCAATTCCGATAACGCTAGGACATTTTTCTGATTGACTGGCGTACTGGATTGTAAAAGCAGGCGTTTTGCCGCACGATGGGCAAGCGCAGGCGGCTGCCCGGCAAAACCGGCTAACGGGACGCCTGCTGAAAGCGTCCCGCCTGCCAGCAGCGCGTCCGTCAAGCTCTCTAAGCATTCTTTGTCCTCTTCCATTGCCAGCCGCAGCCGTAAAAAGCTTTCCTCCAGCGCCGGGTTTATCTTCTTCAGCGCCGGGATAACGGCCAGCCTTATCAGGTTGCGGGCATAAGCGGGGTCAGCGTTGGTGGAGTCGGTGACAAAGGCAAGCCCTTGGCGCCGGCAGTAATCCTCCACCATTTCCCGGCTGCAGCGCAGCAGCGGGCGGATAATGCCCTCCCGTTCCAACGGGATGCCGCAAAGCCCGTCGGGGCCGGTGCCCCTTGCCAGCCGGAACAAGGCGGTCTCCAGGTCGTCTGACAGCGTGTGGGCGGTGGCAATTAGGACGTAGGGGAAGGATAGCGCTGCTTTTTCCCGGCACTCGTCAAAAAAGCGGTAGCGTTCTTCGCGGCCGCAGGTTTCTTCCGATAGGCGGCGCTTTTTTGCAAGGGCGGCAATATCCGTCCGCCGGACGGTCAGCGGGACGCCGAACTGCCGGCAGAACGCCCGGACAAACCCTTCGTCCCGTTCGCTTTCCGCGCCGCGCAGGCCATGGTTGAGATGGACGGCTTCCAGCGTCAGCGAAAGTTTCCCCTGCAAAGCCCAGAGCCGGTGGAGGAGGCTTACCGAATCTGCGCCGCCGGAAAAGGCGGCGATAATGTGCCCGCCTTTGGCCAGTTCCCCCAAAAACCGGCTCTCCAGGCGGGGGGCGTCAGCGGGGCGGCGGGGCATCGCGGTTCATCTCCAGGTTGGCAAAGCGGGAATATTCGCCCTGGAAGCCGATCGGGATATCGCCGGTGGAGCCATGGCGGTTTTTGGCGACAATGCACAGCGCGGCGTTGTCCCGTTCCCGTTCCTCCTCGCCTTCACCGGCGTAATAGTCGTCGCGGAAAAGGAACAGCACAATATCAGCGTCCTGTTCAATAGAACCGGATTCCCGCAGGTCGGACAGCATCGGGCGGTGGCCCTGGCGCTGTTCGGCGGCACGGGAGAGCTGGGAGCAGCAGATCACCGGGACATCCAGCTCTTTGGCCATGATTTTTAAGCTGCGGGTGATCTGGGAGATCTCCTGCACCCGGTTTTCTATCCGCCCGCCGGAAGTCATCAGCTGCAGGTAGTCGATAATAATCAGCCCTAGGTTTTTCAGCCTGCGGGCCTTGGCTTTGATTTGCGAGACCGTGATGCCGGCGGTGTCGTCCAGATAGATATGGGTGGCTGAAAGGCGTTGGGCAGTCTGGGCGAGCTTCCCCCATTCCTCCGGGTCCAGATGGCCGGTACGCAGCTTGTCGCTGGTGATGAAAGCGTCGGCGCAGAGCATCCGCGAGACGATCTGGGGCGCTGACATTTCCAGCGAAAAGGCGGCAATATCAATATCGGGCTGTTTCAGGGCCACATTGGCGGCGATGTTCATTGCGAAGGTGGTCTTGCCCATACCGGGGCGGGCGGCGATTAAAATCAGGTCGGATTTGTTCAGCCCGGAAAGGACGGTATCCAGCCCATGGAAACCGCTGGGCAGGCCGGTATAGCGGCTGTCCGTTTTGGTGTACATTTGATAGATATTGTCATACACCCCAATGATGACTTCACTGATGGGGTGCATTTCGGTGTTCTGGCGGCCTTGGCGGATGTCAAGGATTTTCTGTTCAGCGGCGTCCAGCAGCTGGGAAGCGCTGCCCTCCCCCTGCCGAACAGCGTCGGCAATCTCGCCGGAAGCGCGCAGCAGGCTGCGCATCAGGTAATTTTCAGCGATGATGGCGCAATGGCTGTCCAGATTGGCGGTAGTGGCAATGTCCATCAGGTGGAGCAGGTAAGCGCGGGCGCTCTGGTCGCTGTCAAAGATATCCTGCGTCTTGACCCGCTCCAGCAGGGTGACAAAGTCTACTGGTACGGATTCGCTGAACATCTGCAATATCAGCCCGTAAATGGCCTGATGCTGGCTGGTGTAGAAAAGGGCGGGGGATTTGATTTTTTCAGCTACATCGCTTAAAAGGTCGGCGTTGAGCAGGATGCTGCCCAGCACCGACTGCTCTGCTTCGAGGCTGTAGGGCAGGTTGTGCCCAAATTCTGCAAAATCTGGTTCTGCCATCGTATCCTCCTTCCGGCAAGGCTGCGAGACGTTGGAAAAAAGCGGGCCGCAAAGCCCGCTTTTTTGCGGCACAGCGTCTAAGGCTTACGCCTCTTTGACCATGACTTTCATTTTGGCGACAACGCCGGTGTGCAGCTTCAGTTCAAATTCAAAGGTGCCGAAGGCCTTGATTTCTGCCGGAAGGGAGACCTTGCGCTTCTCTACGGCGGCGCCAAACTGTTCGTTTAAGGCCGCCGCCACCTCCTTGGCTGTGACAGCGCCGAACAGGCGCCCTTCCTTGCCTGCTTTGGCAGTGACAGTGACAGTCTTGCCCTGCAACTCGCCGCAGATGCGCTTTGCTTCGTCCAGTTCTACCTGGGCGTGGTGAGCCTTGGCGGCGTCCTGGACCTTTTTGTTGTTGATAGCCCCGGCAGTAGCTTCCATGGCCAGCCCTTTGGGGATCAGGAAGTTGCGCGCATAACCGTCGGCGGCGTTGATCAGGTCGCCTTTTTTGCCGCTGCCTTTTACGTCCTGCAATAAAATAACTTTCATGATGATTTTCCTCTTTTCTTTTAAGATTATGTAGAATTACATTTTCGACGCTTTCTGAAGGAAAGCCTAGCTTAGCAAGGCTAAGCTGCAAAGACTTTTAATCGCCCGGGTACACGTCTGCGCAGCCATTAGGCCCTACTGCGTCGGATTGCGCCTACCAGCTGCCGAGCAAAGCCATGTGTCAGCGTGCAGTGGCTTTGAAATACTCATCGATACTTTCAAAAAGCATCTGCCTTGCTTTCTCCATCTCAACGCCGCGCAGCTGCGCCGCCGCCATTGTATGGTGGCCGCCGCCGCCCAGCTTTTCCATGATGACCTGCACATTGATTGCCCCCATTGAGCGGGCGGAGATATTGATTTGTCCGCCGCCGTCGTAAAGAACGAAGGAACCATCTACCCCGTCAATACCCAAAAGCTCGTCGGCGGCTTGGGGGGCGACAATCCGCATATCCTCCGACGAAAAGTCGCTTTCCGCCACAGCGCAGTTTTTGTAGATTTGGGCGGCGTTGACAATGCGGGTTTTGCGCTGATAGGAATCGAGCGTGCTGGCGAAGAGCTTGCGCACGACAATCGTGTCCGCGCCGATGCGCCGCAGGTAGGCGGCGGCTTCAAAGGTACGTACGCCGGTTTTGAGGACAAAGTTGCGGGTGTCAAGCATAATGCCCGACAGCAGCGCCTGGGCAACGACCGAACTGATGCGGCAATGGTCGCCCATGTACTGGATCAGCTCTGTCACCATTTCGGAGGCGGAGGAGGCGTACGGCTCGTGGTAGAAGATGACGGCGTTATCGATATGGTTGACCATTTTGCGGTGGTGGTCGATGATGACCACCGTTTTGCAGCGTTCGTAAATCTCCTTGGATTCCACAAGGTTCGGCGTATGGGTGTCGCAGATAATCAGCAGGGTATCGGGCGTAATGCTGAACCGGGCTTCGTCGGGGTCGATAAATAAGCCGCTGCCGCCGTCTTTGGTGACCATTTCGATTAGGATGTTGGCAAGATTTTTGTCCTGGTTGATGACCACTTCAGCCTGTTTGCCTAAGCTCCTGACCGCCGTAGCCATCCCCACCGACGCGCCGACGCAGTCCAAATCGCCGAACTTGTGTCCCATGACCAGCACATGGTCAGCATTGGCAATCAGTTCCGATAAGGCGTTGGCTACAATCCGGCTCTTGACCTTGGTGCGTTTTTCAACTCCCTTGGAAACGCCGCCATAGAATTCATACTGGCTTTGGTTTTTGATGGCAGCCTGGTCGCCGCCCCTGCCCAGCGCCATATCCAGCGCTTGGCGGGCGGAAGCCTCGCTCTGGGCCAGCGTTTCCTCCCCGCGGCCCACGCCAATAGAGAGGGTCAAAGGGGCGTTGCCTGGGGTTTCCAGCCGGCGGATTTCGTCAAGGATGGAGAAGCGGCCTTCAATGATTTTTTCCAGGTGCTGCTCTTCAACGACAATCAGGAACTTGTCGCCTTCAAACCGTTTGATAAAGCTGCTGGTCTTCTGGCTGACGAATTCCTCCAGCGTTTGGTCGATCGCCCCTAGTATCCGGGATTTTTCGCTTTCCCTGGCCTGCTGCATGATATCGCTGTAGTTGTCCAGCATAATCAGCATCACCGACGGGCGGGTCAGCCGGTAAAGGCTCGCTTCCTGCGACAGCAGGGTAATATCGGTAAACAGCAATGTGTGAAGTCCGGATTCCTTGTTTAAGCACATTCCCGTGACCCGGTGGATTTGTTCCCTATAAGTCACCAACACCCCTTCTGTGCGGCAGAGGTCTTCAATGGAGGCGTCGGTTAGGATGTCCAAGCTGTCGCTGCAGGCGTCCCGCCCATCCAGCACCTGTTCTAAGAAAAGGCTGTTGTACCATAAAATTTCCCGGCGGTCGGTGACAAGCAGGGCAGGGATTGGGAACTGCTCCAATGTTTCCCGGTCGCTGCCAGGGAGACGCTGGGCTTCGCTGGAAAGCAAAAGCCCGATCTGCCGCCGCATATTGCGCAGGTCTATCAGCACGAAGACGCCATAGATAATTATAATCCCCGCCGCCGCGCCAAAAATCAGCTTATCCCCCTGCCAAAGCAGCCCCGTCAGGATTAGACAGAGGACCAACAGCACAAAAATATGAATCTTGATGTTCCAAAATTTACGATTTTTCATGGTCATCCCCCATTCATCGCTCAGACGCCCATCAAAGCAGTCAGCCTGAACACTCTTATTATCTCATTTTTTCTCGAAATTGTAAAGCCTTTTTTTATTCGTTAGGGTACCTGGTTATTTTATTAAGATAAATCCATCTGCGTCGGCTTGGATGGACGAGTTTATATAGACTTGCTACGACGGCTCGGATGGATAGATTTATGCAGGCTTGTCGACGCAGTAGATGCCTATGGCTGCGTAAAAACTTACCCTAGCGATTGAAAGTTTTGCGGAGCTTTTTCAAAAGCGACTCGTACTCTAAAGCGCCCCGCACTCTTTACGAAAAGCCGCATCTATGGTAAAATAAGAAAAAGCAGGGGCTTAACGCCTTTGCGCCGATTTTGAAAGGGTGTGTCGAATGGACAAGAAAGCGCTTTTGGAAACACAGGTTTCCTCCGAGCTGCTCTTTGACGGGAAAATAGTCCGGCTTTATCGGGATGAGGTGCGGCTGCCCGATGGCAGCCTGTCCTTCCGGGAGGTTGTACGCCATCACGGCGGCGTTGGGGTGCTGCCGCTGCTTTCTGACGGCAGCGTAATCCTAGTTGAACAGTGCCGCTATGCTTACGGTGAGATTATCACTGAAATCCCTGCCGGTAAGCTGGAAAAGGGGGAGGATCCGCTGGAATGCGGCAAGCGGGAGCTTCTTGAAGAAGTCGGTGCTGAAGCGGAGGAGTGGATTTTCCTGGGCAACGTCTATCCGTCGGTCGGGTATGACGACGAAATCATCCGGGTCTATCTAGCCAAGGGGCTCGCCTTTAAAGAGCAGCACTTGGACGAAGGGGAGTTTTTATCGCTGAAGCGGATGCCGCTGGCGCAGCTGGTGGAAGAGGTCATGGCTGGCCGCGTCCCCGACAGTAAAACCCAGATTGCAGCGCTTAAAACGGCGCGGCTGCTGGCCGGCGAAACCTGATGGAGCGTCTGCGGCCGCTCCTTGAAAGGGCGGGCATTCCGGAAGCGGGGGCAGTTTCCTTTTCTGGCTGCCTGCCGCTGCTCCCCTGTCAGGCGGCAAAGAGGCTGCCGGAGGGGGCAAAGGCCGTCGTTGTCTGCATCTTCCCTTATCTGACACCAAATGAAAAGAGAAATGTCTCCCGTTATGCGGCCGTACAGGATTACCACCGGGTGGCTGGCGGGATGCTCGGACAGGCTTGCCAGGCGTTGGGAGAGATTTTCCCGTTCCGTTTTGAGCCGTTTGTGGACAATTCTCCCATCCGGGAGGTGGACGCGGCGCTGCGGGCTGGACTGGGCGTTTTGGGGAAAAACGGCCTGCTGATCCACCCCAAATACGGTTCCTGGGTTTTTTTAGGCAGTATAGTCACAGATATGCCGCTGTCTTTGAAGGAAACAGAAAAACGCGCCTGCATTGGCTGCGGAGCCTGTGCCAAGGCTTGCCCGGCGGGCTGTATTGGAAGAGGCGGGGTCAATAAGGCGCGCTGCCTGTCGGCCGTCACCCAGAAAAAAGGGGAGTTGACGCCGGAAGAAACGCTGCTGGTCAAAGAGGGCGGGCTGCTGTGGGGATGCGATATCTGCCAAGAGGTCTGCCCGATGAACCGTATGGCGGCGGAAACGCCAATCAAAGCCTTCTTAGCCGACCGCAAAGGCCTGCTTAGCTACGGCGACCTGACAAGGGCGGTGCGTTTTCGGGCATATGGCTTTCGGGGGCCGGGGCCGCTGCGGCGCAACTACGAAATTCTTTATGGCGACGCAAAAAATACAGCGGATAACCAGCATAATCCGCTGTGAGCGGCAGATTTGTTGACTATACACACAAAAATGGCACGCTGTTTTTTACAGGTTTGTTGAAATTCAGTGTTTGTTAACACTTTCCTTTTGACAAATGGCGGATTTCATGGTACACTAAATAATACTAGGTGCGTTAGACAATGCACGGCGGCCCGAAATAGCTTTTCCCACAGATCTGTTCGGGCGGATGGTACTGATCTGAAACAATTTTAAAACCAAAGGGGTAATTTGTTATGAAAATGCAGGTTCTGTATGTTGAGAAAAAAGAAGGCGCTCAGGACAGTCCTGAGATTATCGCCACCAAAATCGCCCGCGAGTATAAGTGCAAGAGCGACAAGGTACCGCCTGCCTATCCCTGCGAGAAGGAACGGCTGGTCATCCTCTGCTTTGAAACTTACGGCTCCATCGACAAGCGGCTGATTGCTTTCTGTCAGGATCTGAGCACCGACCGGGCCTCCAATGTGGCGCTGATTATGATCAACAAGGACGGTTCTACGGATATTCCGGAACAGCTGGCCAGCATCTTCAAGAAGAACGGCGTTACCGTTGCCGGCACTTGCGGCATCGCCATCAAAAAGAGCCTGTTCGGCAAGGGCAAGCCCACCGAGGAGGATCTCAAAAAGGCTGTAGAATTCGCCGACGGCAAAATCAACGAGCTGTTTGATTCTGTGGGCTGATTGGCAGTACGGACATAGAAGACAGGGTCAGGGCAGCGGTTTTTCCGTTGCCCTTTCGTTATGGAGGACGTTTATGACGCCAACAGAACTGGCTGCTTATTGCCTTGCCAAAAACGGCGCTTATGAAGACCACCCTTTCGGACCGGCTTCTTTGATTATCAAAGTTGGGCGGACTGAAAGCCGTCCTGGCCGCATTTTTGCCCAGATTTTCCAGCTTAACGGGCGGGATATGGCGACGCTGAACTGCGATCAGATGACGGGGGACTTTTATCGCAGCCAATATCCCGGCCTTGTGGCGCGGGGCTATCATTGCCCGCCGGTGCAGCAGCCCTATTTCAACACCTTTCCGCTTGGCGGGGCGCTGCCTGACGGCGTGATTCTGGAAATGGCCGACCATAGCTACCAGACTGTCGTCGCCAAGCTCCCTAAAGCAGTACGACATTTGCTGGCGGCAGAACAGGAAGAATGAATCCAAATTCCCTTGCACATCAGGACAGGGCAATAAGGCCTGCCTGTTTAAAATTCTTTTTCAGGGCTATAGACAAAGCTCCTTCCTTGTGTTATACTTGTCAAAATAGCTTTGCTGTGCAGAGATCTATTCTGACGGCTTCAAGGAAGGAGCTTTTTTGGCTATGGCAGAAAAAATTTCCCAGGAAAACCTGCCTGAAAGCAGGCCCGCTGGGAACAGCATCACCGAAGGGGTCATCTGGAAGCAGCTGCTGATTTTCTTTTTCCCGATTGTAATGGGAACCTTTTTCCAGCAGCTTTATAATACCATCGACGCCGCAATCGTCGGCAATTATGTCGGCAAAGAGGCGCTGGCGGCGGTGGGCGGCACCACTGGGACGCTAATTAACCTATTGGTAGGCTTTTTTGTTGGGCTAGCGTCGGGCGCAACGGTCATCATCTCCCAATTTTACGGCGGCGGCGATATCCGCCGGGTTGGCCGGGCGATTCATACCGCAGCGGCACTGGCGATTATCGGCAGTGTGCTGCTGATGGTGCTCGGGCTTGCTTTTTCGCCTTGGGCGCTGCGGCTGATGGGGACGCCCCCGGAGATTATGGCGCACGCGCTGGTATACATAAGGGTATATTTCGCCGGCATTTTCTTTAACATGGTCTACAACATCGGTTCGGGCATCCTGCGGGCGGTGGGTGATTCGCGGCGTCCGCTGTATTTCCTGATTGTCTGCTGCTTTGTCAACGTCCTGCTTGACCTGCTGTTTGTAGCGGTTTTCCAGTGGGGGATTTTCGGAGCGGCGCTGGCGACAATCCTCTCCCAGGCGGTCAGCGCGGCGTTGATCATCCTTGTGCTGATTAAAACAGACCAGGCCTACCGGATGGATGTCAAAGCAATCCATATTGACCCAGTAATCCTCAAAAGCATTATCCGCATCGGCATTCCGGCGGGGCTGCAGTCGGTGCTTTATTCGGTTTCCAACCTGGTCATCCAAGCCAGCGTCAACTCCTTCGGCACCGACGTTGTGGCGGCTTGGACGGCTTACGGCAAGCTGGACGGATTTTTCTGGATGGTCATCAGCTCTTTCGGCATCGCTATTACCACTTTTGTCGGACAGAATTTCGGCGCGGGCAATTACGGGCGGATGCGGCGCAGCGTCCGAGTCTGCCTGGCCATGACCTTCGGAACGACGGCAGCCATTACGGGGCTATTTTTGCTGGTCGGCGAAGCTTTCTATCATATCTTTACCCAAGACCAAGTAGTTATCGGTTACGGCATGGAGATGGTACGTTTCCTGGCCCCAGTATATTTTACCTATGTCTGTATTGAAATCCTCTCCGGCGCAGTACGCGGGGTGGGGGATTCGCTGATCCCAACTATTATCACCTGTTTTGGCGTCTGCGCGCTGCGGGTACTGTGGATTGCGCTGGCAGTGCCGGCCTGGCCCAATATTAGGACGACAATGGCCAGCTATCCAATCACCTGGACGATTACTTCTATCGCCTTTATCGTCTATTATCTGCGGGGCGGATGGCTGAAGCGGCAGATTGCCGCAAAAGAAAAGGAGGCAAAAGCAGATGGAGCATAAAGGCACCCAACGTATCGAAACAGCCCGGTTGCTGCTGCGTCGGTACACGCTGGACGACGCAGAGGCGATGTACAAAAACTGGGCATCAGACGACGCTGTAACAAAATTCCTGACTTGGCCAACCCATAGCTCTCCCGCCGTAAGCGGGCGCGTTCTGAAAGAATGGCTGCCGCACTATGACGAAGCGGATTACTACCACTGGGCTATTGTCCTGAAAGAACAAGGCGAGCCTATCGGCGATATTGCCGTTGTAAAGAGCATCACCGAGCCAATCAACGCAGCCCATATCGGTTATTGCATCGGGCAGCGGTGGTGGCGGCAGGGCATCACATCAGAAGCCCTGAAAGCCGTTATGGACTTCCTCTTTGACGAAGTCGGCGTTGGCCGTGTCGAATCAAGGCACGACCCCAATAACCCCAACTCCGGCGCTGTGATGAGAAAGTGCGGGATGCGGTTTGAAGGGACGCTGCGGCAGAGCGACTGGAACAATCAGGGCGTCTGCGACGCAAGCTATTATGGGTTACTTGCCAAAGAACGGACGTAACGACGCGGTAGGCGGCTATGGCTGTTTATCCAGTGACCCTGGCGATTAAAAAGTTTTGCGGAGCTTTTTCAAAAGCGACCCGTACTCCTCAGGGCAGGCGGTTTTCCTGTCCCCAATCGCACATGGCGTCTAGGATAGGGATTAAGGATTTGCCGCGCTTTGTCAGGCTGTATTCCACTTTAGGAGGGATTTGGGGGTATTCCTTGCGGCATACCAGCTGATCGGCCTCCAGTTCCTTGAGTGCGGCGCTGAGCGTTTTGAAGGAGATCTGCCCGATATATTTCTTCATTTCGTTGAATCGGACAACGCCGAATTCCATCAGCGTATATAAAATCACCATTTTATATTTCCCATTGATCAACGATAGGGTGTAGCTGAAGCCAGTACCATTTAAACATTCGTCAGCAATATGCCGTCCATCCATTTTACACTCTCCTTTTAAAAGTATATATCTTCCCTGTAAGTATATAACCTGAATGTGCGTACTTGATTTATTTTGTTTTTGCCTATATAATAATGCAAATAACAGCCAAAGTCAAGAGCTGGCTGGAAAATCATAAAAGGAGAGAATATCTTAATGGGCAAGAAAATAGTGGTCATTACCGGCAGTCCCCGAAAAAATGGCAACAGCTTTGCGATGACGGAGGCCTTTATTCAGGCCGCAGAGGCAAAGGGCCATCAGATTACCCGCTTCGATGCGGCAATGAGAAAGGTGGGCGGATGCCGCGCCTGCGAGACCTGTTTCAAAACTGGAAAGGCCTGTTCTTTCGATGATGATTTCAACCTGGTTGCGCCAGCTATCCTAGAGGCAGACGCTGTTGTCTTTACAATGCCGGTGTATTGGTATTCTATTCCCGCCCAGATCAAGGGCGTCATCGACCGGCTGTTTTCCTTCGTTGTAGGCGGCAGGGATATCGCGGGCAAGGAATGCGCCGTTATCGCTTGCTGTGAAGAAGAGGATATGTCGGTGCTGGATGGGGTCCGTATTCCGTTGGAGCGGTCGGCAGCGCTGATGAAATGGCAGATGGTAGGCGCGGTGCTGGTGCCGGGCGTTTTGAATGTCGGCGATATTGAAAAGACAGACGGCTGCCGTCAGGCAGCAGCGCTGGCCGATAAATTCTAAGGAGGGGAAATCATGTCTAAGAAAATCGTTATTCTCAATGGCAGCCCTCGTAAAAAAGGCAACACCTCTGCGCTGGTCAAGGCGTTTACAGAAGGCGCGGAGGGCGCTGGCCATACAGTGACAGAATTTTTCCTCGACAGTATGAACATTCATGGCTGTAAAGGTTGTTTTGGCGGGCACAACAGCAAAGAATGCCCCTGCGTCCAGCGGGACGATATGGATAAAATTTACCCAGCTGTGCGGGAATGCGACGTGATAGTGCTTGCCAGCCCGCTCTACTACTGGAATCTGAGTGGGCAGCTCCGGACAGCTATTGACCGCCTGTTTGCCCTGGAGGAGGGGGACGGCAACCTTCTAAGGGGACATGGCAGGGCTTCGGTGCTGCTGATGGCGGCGGAAGGCAGCGATTTCGAGGAAGTCACCCTCTATTACAACCATTTAACGGCGTACTTGAAATGGCAAAACCTTGGCCATGTCCTTGCCGGCGGGAACGGCGATATTGGGGATATTGAAGGGAAGCCTGAAATAGCCGCTGCTTACGAACTAGGCAAATCTATTGGGCTCACCTGTCCGTGACCGCGAGAACCGATCCGTTTCCGACGCAGTAAGCGGGTAAATCTATGCCAACGCGTACCCTGGCGATTAAAAGTTTTTGCCAAGCTTTTTTCAAAAAGCGTCGTACTTTCGTACCTTCGTCTCCTCGTACTCCAAAAAAGCGCGCCGTGCCTTTCGACACAGTGCGCTTTTTCGTCAGCTTTGCAGAAAATCAGCCCAGCGTGACTTCCTTATGGGCTTCTGCGGAGTCGTAGATACCCTGCATCAGCATCGAAGTGATAACAGCAGTATCAATGTGAGAAGCGAGCTTCTCGCCGGTGCGGATGCAGCGGATGAAGCTGTTGATCTCAGTTTGGAACATATCATGGGTCTGATAGGTCGGGGTGGACTCTACCAGCGCGCCGTTCTTGGCAGTATACATTTTGAAATCCTTGCCATATTGCAGGCGGATGCCGCCTTTGTCGCCCATAAAATCGATATAGGTCTCGCTTTCGAAGATGTTCTGCGCCCAAGCGCCGTTGAGGGTGATGACCGGGCCTTCGGTGCGGACCAGCGCGGTGACGGAATCGTCTACGTCGTAGGTGCCGTCATATTTGGGCGGGCCGGCCCACATATTGGTGTAGACATAATTTTCCATATCCACGCCCAGCTTGGAGAAGGTCTCGCCGGTGACGGTAACGGGTTTGGGGTCGCCGCAGCAATACATAACAATATCTAAGTAATGGACGCCCCAGTCGATCAGCACGCCGCCGCCCGCAATGGCTTTGGTGGTGAAAGCGCCGCCCAGGCCAGGGATGGAGCGGACCGCGCGGAAGCTGACGTAAACATGATGGATATTACCCAATTCACCGGAAGCAATCATCTTCTTGATGACATTGACGCCGTCATTGAAGCGGTTGACGACGCCGATATTCAGCACTTTGCCGGTCTCATGCTGCGCCTTCTGCATTTCCAGCGCTTCTGCGTAGGTGCGGGCGGCGGGTTTTTCGCAGAGGACATTCTTGCCCGCCCGCAGGCCGTCGATGGCGATCTGGGCATGGACGTTGTTGGGGGTGCAGACCGAAATCGCTTCGATTTCGGGGTCGTTCAAAGCGTCGTGGTAATCAACGATGGCGGTGCCGCAGCCGTACTTTTCGACAGCCGCTTCGGCGCGTTCAGGGATAATGTCGCAGAAATACTTGATCTCTGCGTCGGGGCAGTTCATGTAGGAAGGGATGTGGGCGCTGTTGGCGATGGTACCGCAGCCAATAACAGCTACTTTGATTTTGCTCATAGGGATTTACCTCCTCTTTTATGGGGCGGCTCAACCTGTCCGCTTTCCCAACTCCAGTATAGCACATCCTTTTCAAAAAAGCGAGTGTGATTTTGAATTTTTTTGTTTGGACAGTGAAAAATAAAACGAGTTGATTTGGCAAAATTCCCGAAATTGGGCGCAGCAGGCATAGCAGGTACTAAAATCCCATATTTTTCGCAAATTGAAAGTCGGTTCTAGGGGACAGAACCATGTGGATAACTCTGTGGAATTGGTGGAAAAAATCCATGTTCTAGTTCGTTTGGCGTGGAAAAGGCTAGGTTTTATCCACTTTATCCCACGAGTTTTACCCATAGTCTGAATAGCTTAAAAAATACAAACAGTAAAAAGGGGAAAATTCCCGTGGAGTTTCACGTTTCCTCTTGCATTTTATCCCGGATTCTGGTATGATAAAAAAGCATTTACCTGAATGGGCTGCATTAAACCACAATGCTGTGAGCTTTCTTTAATCTTTTACTTCCGTTTTGGACTTGCGTACCTAAATGGCAAATAAAGATTTTATAATAAAAACGAAAGAACAGAAGGTATATATTATGCGGACACCGGGAGAAATGATAGATTTAGTATTAAGCATTGCAAAAGAGGACGAACGCATCCGTGCAGTAACTATGGGTGGTTCCAGAGCAAATATAGATTGCCCTGTGGATGTGTATCAGGATTTTGACATTGCTTTCTATGTGGATGACGTTACACCATTTTGGGATAATGTGGAATGGATCAAAGAAAAGTTCGGGATGCCATCCCTGATGCAAAAACCTGAAAGCATGGAATTGATACCTCCGGATAATGACGGCAATTATTTTTATCTGATGATATTCCCGGACGGAAACAGAATTGATTTAAATGTCACGCCTGAGAAATATCTTGATGACGGCGAGCCAATGCTGCTATTACTGGATAAAGATGGAACATTTCCCAATATACAGATTGCGGAGGATTTTTGGTATGTAAAGAAACCATCCGCCCATATATTTGCAGATTGCTGCAGTGACTTCCACTGGCGCCTGAACAATGTGGCAAAGGGGATCGCTAGGGATGAATTGTCCTATGCAATGGAAATGATGAATCATTATGTCAGAGACATGCTTATTCTTATGCTGGAGTGGTATGTGGGCATAAGTCATGACTTTAAGGTTTCCCCGGGGAAATGCGGTAAATATTTAAAAAGGTATTTACCGGAAAATATATATGAAAGATTTAAGGCCACATATTCCAATGCAGATTACAGCAATATGTGGAAAGCGGCATTTGATATGCTTTACCTGTTTGGTGATGTGGCAAGAATCGTTGCCGCAAAATTGGAGTTTACATATGATGAGTCAGAAGAAAAAGGTATAGAGGACTATATGAAACAGGTAAAAGGTGATTTGCTGAAATATAATACTTAAAAGTAGGGATTCACTGGCATTTCAAGCGTAATTGCTGTTTTTACACCCTTAGCATTAATGTAGGAACACTTTTCCGAAAAGAGAGCGCTTTTATGAGCGAAGCCGCAAATCCAGCAGAAACACCGAAAATCAGTAGAAAATTTCCTGAAAAAGTTGGATTTTACAGTTGACAAAACCTGCCTATGTATATTATAATTATTTTTGTGGCATTATGAGGTGTCGAGATGAAGATGGATCTGAAACAGCTTTTTGATATTGTCGGGGAAAAGCGGGCGATTGACCTTTCCCTTGATTTTTCAAAAGAAGCACTGTACGGGCAAACCCCCTTCCAGAAACCAGTACGGGTGACTGGGCAGATCGAAAACCGGGCCGGTGTGGTGAGGTTCGTTTTTGATGTGAAATCTGTCCTGAGCCTATGCTGTGATCGCTGTTTGGAGCGGTTTGATCGAGAGACCTGTGCCTCCTTTGAGCATATCCTGGTGCAGGAGGCCAACACCGACGGCGAGTATGTCGTCTGTGCAGAAGGGGTTTTGGATCTGGATGAGCTGGTCCGCACCGATTTCCTGCTGGAACTGCCTACCAAAGTTCTGTGCCGGGAAGACTGTAAGGGCCTTTGTCCCCAATGCGGGAAGAATTTGAATTTTGACAGCTGTCAATGCAGAGAGCAGAGCATCGACCCAAGATGGGAAGTCTTAAGCGAGATGTTCTCCTGACACAATCCCTTAAAGCATTATCAAGGAGGTGCGAACATGGCAGTTCCCAAGAGAAAAGTATCCCCGGCGCGCAGAGATAAAAGGCGTTCTAACGTCTGGAAGCTTCCGATGCCCGGTTTTTCCAAGTGCCCCAACTGCGGCGAGCTGAAAGCACCGCACAAGGTCTGCGGAAATTGCGGTTACTATAAAGGCGTTCAGGTCATCCGCAAGGACGTCTGACCTTTAAAACCTGTAAATAGAAACCCGATAAGGCTTCCCGCTTTATCGGGTCATTTTTTTAGGATTTTCCGAAGGAGGGCGCAAGGCTATGGCCGTGAGGATCAGCGGTGTGGAAAAGGGCAGCCCAGCCGATAAGGCGGGGCTGAAGGCCGGCGAGACGCTGGTCTCAATCAACGGGAAGGGAATCGCCGACGTACTGGATTACCGCTTTTATATGCTGGAGCAGCAGCTGGAACTAAGGGTGCTGGACGTTAACGGCGCGCCGCGGACGGCGGCGGTGCGCAAGGGGGAGTACGACGACCTTGGGCTTTTGTTTGACAGCTATCTGATGGACAAACAGCGTTCCTGCCGCAACAAGTGCATTTTCTGTTTTATCGACCAGATGCCGCCGGGGATGCGGGAGAGCCTGTATTTTAAGGACGACGACGCCCGGCTGAGCTTCCTATATGGAAATTATATTACCCTGACAAACCTTTCTGAACATGACATTCAGCGGACCATCGACATGAAAATCTCCCCCATCAATATTTCGGTGCAGACTACCAATCCGGCGCTGCGCTGCCAGATGATGAACAACCGCTTTGCCGGCGAAGCGCTGAAGGTGATGGTGCGTTTTGCTGAAGCGGGGATTGCGATGAACGCCCAGCTGGTGCTCTGCCCGGGGATCAACGACGGCGAGGAACTGCGAAGGAGCCTTGAGGATCTCTCCAAACTGACGCCGGCGCTGAAAACAGTCTCCTGCGTGCCGGTAGGGCTTACCCGTTACCGGGAAGGACTTTTCCCGCTGCGGCCTTATACCAGAGGGGAGGCCGCAGCTGCGATTGACTTGATCGACTCCTTTGGCGACCGGGAAGAAGCGCGGACGGGCGAACGCCTCTTTTATGCGGCGGATGAATTCTATATCAAAGCGGAACGCCCAATCCCGCCCGCCGCTTTTTATGGCGAATTCAACCAGCTGGAAAACGGCGTCGGGATGCTGGCGCTGCAGAAGCAGCAGTTTATGGAGGCTCTTGGGGATTTTGAGGCGGACGGCCGGGAAGGCCGCCTTTCTATCGCTACCGGCGTAGCTGCGGCGCCTTTTTTACAGCAACTGGTTGACGAAACGGCTAAAAAATGGCATAATCTAAAGTGTAGGGTTTATGCTGTCCGCAATGACTTTTTCGGAGAGAATATCACAGTGGCCGGGCTGGTCACCGGAAGGGATTTGATTGCCCAGCTGAAAGGCCGGGAACTGGGGAACGTCCTGCTGATCCCAGACGTAATGCTCCGCTTTCACGAAGACGTCTTCCTGGACGATGTCACACTGCCAGAAGTGGAGGAAGCGCTGGGTGCGCCGGTGCGGGCGGTCCCTGCTGGGGATGGCTATGCGCTGCTGGAGGCCATGCTGGAAAACTGCTGACAGCCGATCAAAATAAGGAGGTACCCGTTATGGAAGAACGCAAAGTTTTGATTGAATCCTGGTCGCCCTGCTGCGATATCCAGGCTTTGGCCGAACAGGATGGCCGCACCTGCTATTTTTACCTGTGGGTGCATCCGGATACCGAGCAGGCAAGGCTCCACGCTTGTTTTGTCAGCAACACAGCGCCTAAAACAGAAGCCGTTTCGCTGGAGGAATGGCAGCTCCATAACGACGGCAGCCCGCCGATGCTCCGCTACAGCGCCGTAACCCACAGCGAAGACGGCCTATCTTTTGCGCCGGAGGAGCTGGAAATTGTCTGGACAATGGAGGGCAGCGGCGCGGGGCTTTTATGGCGGGGCGAGCTGCTGGCGTTTATCCCCGAATGGTCCAACGAGCAGGTGCCGGGCTTCAGCCGCTTTATCAAAGGCTCGACGCCTTTCGGCGCTGAGCTGGGTCCAGCAAAGGAGCGGCTGGAAGGGATCGTCAGGCAGGGAAGGGCGTTTTGGGCTAAAATGGAAGGGGACTTCTGGCCGGAATTCCAGCAGAGCGGGCTGGACAGCATTGAAAATTTCCTGGGCAGCTATGACAAATATTATGCGATTGACGGCGGGCAGTTCCCGCCCCGGGCGCTGGTTACCGGCGAGAAAGACGGCGTGCTTTACGGCCTTACCCTGGGGATGAGCTTGCTGCGCCAGCCGATGGTAGAAAGCTTCTATCAGGAAAAAACGCCGGATTTTTCCCGGATTGAGCTGGGATTTGCCTGTAAAAAGGAACAAGAGGAAGTCTTCATGCCTATGCTGGAACAGATTGCAGGGCTGGGCAGTATCCCTTGGCGGCAGATTACCTCTCTAGGGCATGGCCATACCGTCACAAACCACGGTATAGCCGGCTTTCCAGCGGTGTGGCTGCTGAACGCCAATCTGTTGGGGCCAGGGAACGGGCCGGATTATCAGCCGGCGTTCGGCGAGCGGGTGAATCTGTTATGGCTGGTGCCGGTAAACCAGCAGGAATATGACTTTCTGCTGCAATATAACATGGAAAAGATTTTTGGAATGCCTTTTGACCAGGGCGTGACCATTTTTGACGGCAGGCCCAAAGGGGTTATCCGCCAGCTGTCCGGCGGCAAGCTGGGCAATATGTTGGGGAAGCTGTTCAATAAAAACAGAATGTGAGGTATTTATGTCAAAACCTATTGTCGCGGTAGTGGGCAGGCCTAATGTGGGCAAGTCCACGCTGTTCAATAAACTGATTGGCCAGCGGCTTTCTATTGTGGAAGATACGCCCGGCGTGACCCGAGACCGGATTTATGCCGAGTGCGAATGGCGGGGGCGGAGCTTTATGCTGGTGGATACCGGCGGCATCGAGCCCCACTCCGATGATGTGATCCTGGCCCAGATGCGCCGCCAGGCTGAAATAGCAATCCGCAGTGCCCAAGTCATTATTTTAGTGACCAATATCCGGGAAGGGGTTACAGCCACTGATGAAGAGGTGGCGGCAATGCTGCTTAAAAGCGGCAAGCCGGTAGCGCTTTGCGTGAATAAGGTGGACGGCATTGGCGACGTGCCATCAGAATTTTATGAATTTTATAATCTCGGGCTAGGCGACCCAATCGCTGTATCGTCGGTCCATGGCCATGGTACGGGCGATTTGCTGGATGAAGTGATGGCCTATTTCCCCGAAGACGAGGAAGAGCAAAAGGACGAAGGTCTGATCCGTGTGGCGGTCATCGGCAAGCCTAACGTAGGGAAATCATCGCTGATCAACCGGATGGCCGGCGAGGAACGGGTCATCGTTTCAGATATCGCCGGCACCACCCGGGATGCCGTAGACCTGCCGGTGGAGAATGAATACGGCCGTTTCCTGTTCATTGATACCGCCGGTATCCGGCGCAAGTCCAAGGTGCTGGAGGATATCGAGCGCTACAGCGTCCTGCGGGCCTTTATGGCGGTAGATCGGGCGGATGTCGCCATCATCGTCATTGACGCTACGGTCGGCTTTACAGAGCAGGACAGCAAGGTGGCGGGCTATGCCCATGAGCAGGGGAAGGGCTGCATTGTGGCAATAAACAAGTGGGATGCAATCGAAAATAAAACCGACCGCACCATGAAAGAATTTACCGATAAGCTGAAAATAGATTTCAGTTTTATGAGCTATGTCCCCTTTGTCTTTATCTCCGCTTTGACTGGCCAGCGGGTGACACGGCTTTACGAGATGGTTAAGGAGGTCTATGACCATAACGGCTTCCGGGCCACGACAGGCACCCTTAACGACCTGTTAAGCTATGCGACCGCCCGGGTGCAGCCGCCGTCGGATAAAGGCAAGCGCCTGAAGGTGTATTATATGACCCAAGCAACCACCCGTCCGCCTACCTTTGTGACCTTTGTCAACCGCCGCGACCTGTTCCATTATTCCTATCAGCGCTACCTCGAAAACCAGATCCGCGAAGCATTTGACCTGGAAGGGACGCCGATACGCTTTATTATCCGGGAGCGGGATCGGAATGACAGCTGACACCTAACTGAAAGGAGAAACAAACCTATGGGAAATTTTCTCTACATCTTGTCTATCATTCTGGCGGCGGCACTGGCCTATCTGATCGGCAGCGTTAACTTCGCTATTATCGTTACGAAGCTGTTTGCCCGCAAGGACATCCGCGATTTCGGCAGCGGCAATGCTGGTATGACCAATGTGCTGCGGACGCTGGGGAAAGGGCCGGCTGCGCTGGTGACGCTGGGGGATTTCAGCAAAGGTCTGGTTGCGGTCTGGCTGGGGCGTTTGATGGTGTGGCTGCTCAGCAGGCGGGAGATGCCCTTTTATCTGAATTATATCATTGCGCTGCTGGTGCTGTTAGGGCATTGTTTCCCTGTATTTTACAAGTTTAAGGGCGGGAAAGGGATTTTGGTGTCGGCAGGGGTAATTTTGGCGCTGAATCCACCGGTGCTGTTGGCGCTGTTGGCTATCTTTTTGATTGTAGTGGCCTGCACCAAAACGGTATCTATCGGGTCGATTACAGTGGCGGCGGCTTTTCCGGTGCTGACGCTGCTGTATGGGCTTTTGGTGAAAACGCCTTATTTATTGTGGGATGTGCTTTCAGCGGTTGTAGTCGGCGGGATGGTTATCTGGATGCACCGCGGGAATATTAGGCGGCTACTGAACGGGACAGAGAATAGGTTTGGACAGAAAAAGTGACAAAAACGATGCTGTTCATTTCTGACTCCCTAAGATATAAAATCGAACAAGATGCCAAAATATTTCCCGGAAAATTTTCCTTTGAATATACAACATTTTAGCAAATAACGATTTGGCAGAAAAGAGCTGCAAAATATGTATAAACTCACCGTGTAATACCAATAGTTTTGAAAAAACCATCGAATCCGTTGAAGGTTCGGTGGTTTTTTCTGTCCAGATAAATAAAAACGGTTTCTTGTGACAGGAGTGTTGGTGAGGATGGATAAAACGAGGAGGTTATATGACGTTTCACCGAACAGAGCAACTATCTTTCCGACAGATATGTTCAATATTTGTGTTGAATTATAGGAAGTGAACATCGGACTGTGAAGCTAGTTTTTGTTCTTAGTGGGGAATGAGAAACTGATAAATAATACTTTTAGTATAAAATGCATGTTGCGGAAAAGGTAAAATGTTGCCCCTATCGCTGTCAGAGAAAATACATATAGTAATTATCCGCATAAGAACTGAACAGTTTTTACACACCCGCCTACCAATCGTCAGGCGAAGCAAAAAACCGCGGAAAATGTGTCAAAAAGGCGAACAGTCCCGGATAACGGAACAGTTCGGCAAGGACGCAGTTTTCCTTCGGGGCGTTTGACAAAATATC
>JAAWDH010000043.1 GCA_022793675.1 Oscillospiraceae bacterium | reverse complement strand
CTCCAGCTCGCGGGTCAGCGCGTCGTACTGGTCACGATAATGGGCGGCTTCCTCCTCGGCCTGCTGGCGGCTGAGGTTCGCCCGAACCTGAATGTTAGTCTGGTCAATCTGTTCGATATTCTTTTCCAGCTCCGCCGTCGATTCGTCGTGCAGGAAAGCGGCGCTCTTGCGGGCGGTTTCCAGGTCGGCCAGCACCGCGGTCAGCTCTTGGCTTAACCGGTCAATCTCCCCCTGGAGCGCCCCGGCCTTCTGCTCCAACGCCGCTGCCTGCTGGCGCAGAAGCTCCGACGCCGCAACCGGCTGCTCCGGCGCGTTGGGGTAAAAGGGCAGCTCTTTTGCATACTTGGCCTTCTGGTCGGCAATCCTGCCCACCGCCAGACGCTCCTGATAGAGCTGCTGCTCTTTGCGGTCGAACTCCCGCAGCTCGTCGCCGACGCCGATGATTTTCAAGAGCGTTTCGGCCTTTTCCTTGCCCGACGCCGACAGGAACCGCGGCAGGTCAAGCGCCAGCTGTTCAATAAATTCGTTCAGCAGCTGCTGGCCGCCTTTCTGGCCGGACGGGTCGGTGACCGTCAGCGCGCTGTTCTTGCCCTTGCGCTCTACAACGATGCCGTTGGAGAGCGTCACCTTCAGCGACGGCGGGATGACCGAGCCTTCCCTCGCGGGACTGCTGGGGCGATAGCGCTCGCCGCCCAGCGCCCAGGCAATGCTGTCCAGCACCGAGGTTTTGCCCTGGCCGTTGCGGCCGCCGATGATGGTCAGGCCGTTTTCGGTCGGTACCAGGTGGAAAGCCTTGATGCGCTTGACGTTTTCAAGCTGAAGTTCACTGATTTTGACCATGGTCACACCCTCCTTTTACCGGCAGCGTAAAGCTGAACGAAAGCACGCCGTCGGCTATCTCAGCCTGATAACAATACTCGTCCGCGTCCAACCCGCCCGCCTGAACCTGTGCCCAAATCAAACGGTTGATGCCCTCCAGCAGCTCGCAGGGGCTGTACCGCGGCAGCTCAGGCTCTGCCGCAGCCTTTGGACGGGGCGCCTTTTTCGCCTGCTGGGGCGCGCTGACAAAATCGCTGGGCATACTTTTTGTGGACAGCTCCACAGTTTCGGTGACCGGTTCCGTGAGCCGCTCGCCGGTGACGGGGTCGACTTTGTAGCTGGTCACCAGGTTGGACGTCCCGGCCGGCTGGGGCCTGTCCGGGATGGCAGCCGGCAGCTCAATGCCGTATCGTTTGGCCCAGCCCCGCCAGTTGGCGTTAATGGTCGCGTCCAGAAGGCCGGTATCTTTGGCAACGTCGGCGGTCGCCCAGCCCTGCGCCTTCAGGTGCGCAGCGCGTTTTTTCTGCTCGCCGTCAATCTTCCCAGCCATGCCCCAGCACCTCCTTTGCGCTCATTTCAAGCGGGCCGAAAAGCTTGATAAGTTTTTGGTAAACTGCTTTGATTTCGTTCTTTGCAGGCTTGCCGCGCACTACCCGCATCAAAACGTTGAAGTCGTTCGGCGACAGCTCCAGCAGGCTGACCCCGCCGCTGAAATCGTGCTGGTATTCGGCGAGCCTTTCCGGCTCGTCTTCGACACAGCTGGCGATTTTCTGGAGGTCGTAACAAAGGCTGAAGGCGACCCAGCCCTTTTTCAGGATGACCTTTTCGTTTTCGATTCTCATGCCGACGCCTCCTTTGCCCGCTCAACGATGGGCAGCAGCACTGCTGCCATGCCGTCGTAGGCTTCCTGATAGCTCATGCTCTCCGGCAGCTGCCAGCGCCCGTCGAAGTTCGACCGCCCAGGATGATAAGTCACCGTCCCGGCAGCTTTGTTGATGGCGTGACACTTTTCCATAAGGCCGCGCATCTTTTTAATAAAGGTTTTTCTTTTCATGGTGCACTCCTTGACGTTTCTGTCTTTTTGTGGTATATTGATGATGTTGAATTTTGCTGTGCGCCTTGCCGGAGTTCCCGCTCCGACAGGCGCTTTTCCTTTTCAAGGCTTGTCCTGTTTTGCTGCGGCAGCCAGCCGTCCCCAGACCACCCAGACGATGTACGCTGCGCCTATCAGTCCTAGCGCTAGCAGCGTGTTCAGGGCCTGTCCGACAATGGTCGGCGACACACAGCCCAACAGGCCAAATCCTGCCAGGCCAAACAGGGCGGTTACTGCATCTCTTGCTTTCTCCATTTTCTCACCCCACATTCGAGCGAATAACTGCGGGAGTTTTCCGCCTCGTTATCCCGCCTCCAGGCGGGAAGTAGTAGAAGATTTCCTCTGGCTCTTTATCGATCATCCGCAATAAGGTGTAAGCTTCTTCAATAGACCAGCTATACACACCAACCATTCGGCGATTGACATAATAAACGCTTTTGCCAAGCGCTTCGGCGATTTGCTTTTGGTCAATGTCTGCCGCAAAGAGTTCTTTGCGTAGTTCTGGATATAGTTTCATGGCTTACTCCTTTCCGCTGGCGGCGGGCTGCGGCTCTTTCTCAATAATAAGCCGCAGGATATTCCCGCACTCGCAGCACTCTTTCTTAATCTCCCTACGCCGCCAAGAGCTGGCGTCGAAAAGGGTTTTGTGTTCGCGGCAGCCGCACTCTTTACAGAGCAGGATGCCGTCTTCAATGGCGCAGCCAGCGCCGCGGATTCTGGTTTTCATGGGGTTTCCTCCTTGTTTTTGTTGTTTTTCCTTCCGCCTTATTGCTCTTTCCTCGCGAGCATGATAAAATGTAAAAAAGGAGGTTTTACCATGATAGACTTTGATAATCAGACTGTACGACTGATTAAATACATTCGCCGCCAAAAGAACGCCACAGCGACATTAACTGATATACAGTTGTATTCCGACAAAGCCACTCGAAAGAAAGAGGACATTAGTTTCCTTTTGATTTGTTTGGTGCAGGAAGGGTATTTGCTGGCTATTCAAAAAGGGGACTGTGTCCGATTTGAGGAAAAGCCATATATAACCTCTCCCTATACTCGATTCTGGGTCACACCTCGTGGCAGAAAATTGGTTGAAGATCGTTTTTCAGATTTTTGGCGTTTCATGATCCCCACTCTAATTTCTGTCGCAGCGCTGATTATAAGCGCCTTAAAATAGTATTGCTATGATGACGGCTGCCGCTGCGGCTAGGTCGGCCATCACGTCACCCCCTTTCGGCTGGCTCGGTCAGGCCAAATAGGTCATTAGGTGTAACCTCTAACGCATTTGCGATAGCAATTACATCAATATCACGAATGACCCTACGATTGTTCAGTAAAGCGCTGAACTGTTGTTCTGAAATGCCCGCTCGCAGTGCAACCGCCCGTTGTTTCATTCCTTTGATGGAAATGATGCGGCGGGTGTTTTCTGCTATTACAGATTTCTGCATTAGATTTCCCTCCCTCAAGTTTCTTTAGTGTAGCTTTATTATAACTCAAGATTCTTCATTTGTCAAGAGAAAAAAATAAAGTTTCTTGAATTTTTCTCTTGACTAACCGGGAAATTTATGGTTTAATAGTATCAGGAGGTGTATTATATGGGCATTGGACGACGGTTAAAGGAAGCCAGGGAAAAGGCTGGATTAACCCAAGAAGAGTTGGCTAAGCTAGTTGGAGTAACTGGCTCTGCCATCACCAACTACGAAAAAGAAACCAGTCATCCTAAAGAACCTGTAATGTACGCGCTGATAAACGCTTTAAAAATTGAGCCTAACTTTCTGTTCCAAGATTGTGTGGATATAACAGGAAAGAAAAAAGCTCCATCCTTATCGGACGAAGCAATAAAATTAGCGCGAGATTACGATGTAATGGATAGCTGGGGGCAAAGACAAGTGCGGATGGTAGCAGACAACGAACTGGCTCGTTACCAAGAACTCCTTGCCCGCCAGCAGGCCGAAGCGGAGGCGGCCGAAATGGAATACGACCTTCCTGGCCCACAGGAAAACATTATCGAAATCCGCTTTTACCCGCAGACAGCCTCGGCCGGATATGGCGAATGGCTGGACGAGATGGACAGCTATACCATCCAGGTACCCGATACTCCAACTACCCGGCAGGCTGACTTCTGCGTGAAAGTCGCTGGAGCCAGCATGGAGCCGAAATACTTTGACGGCGACCTGATCTTTATTAAAGAACAGGATGACGTGGAGGTCGGCGAGTACGGCATCTGGATTGTAGACGGATATGCCTATCTCAAAAAGCGCGGCAGAGATACCCTGATTTCTATCAACCCCGATTATGAAGATGTGGAGCAGGGCGAAGATGTGCGCTGCGTCGGCAAGGTCATTGGAAAACTATGAGTTCAAAGGAGAATGGCAGATGAAATGCGCGAAATGTGGGCAGGAATTCACTGGAAATTTTTGCCCCAGATGCGGGGCAGCAGTTCCAAAAGCCTTTTTGGGAGTTGTCACTAAAGGAAACTTTGTTTTAAAGTGGCAGCACATTCTAATGGGTGTGGGAGCTTTGGCCTTCCTCGGCGTTGTCTTCCTCATTGTAATTATTTTGCTTTTCGGCGAAATAAGGGATGAGTCCAGCAGCACATTAACTATGAGTATGGTATCAGGTGAGCAATCACGAAGCCAAAGCACAACAGAGAGCAATCTGGAAAGCTCTTTGGATGAAAGCAGCCAGGAAGATGCTTCAACGGGTAAACTTCGCGGACGTGGGGAAAGTGATAATGGACGAGATGAACCTCAATACGTAAACTGCAGCGGATATGTCGCAGTCTACAATGTCAGAGGAAAAGAATTTTCTGAAACGCCTTGGATGATACCTACCTATCAAAAGGACAAACAGTTTTATGTTGAAGCTGGGACAGTAGAACACAAAACCGCTGTTACAGTTTTATCCCAAGAATTGGAACATACTGGATGGGGGAACTACTCAGGTCACCTGATCGTTGAAAGAAATGACACTCACGAACAGCTATGTATCAATGTCAAAAATTTTATAATTGACCCATATTGGGAACAAGAGAACGAATCTCTGTTGGAAATTGCGATGACCGGAAATTACCTTGCAGAGTTTAACCAAATCAGTGACTATTATCCTGTCGATAACCAAGGCAAAAAAGTTACACTTGAAGACGGAGTAACTGTTCTGGTTACTGGAAAAAGCAGTACTTTAGGACGCTCTTCAAAAGAAAATACTATTGATGGTATTGCTTTTGTAGAACAAGGGGGAACTTTACAAGAAGTGTCTGCCTGTTTTCATCCTGACGACCTAACATTGGTGTATTGAGTACCCATGCTCCGGATGCCAGCTTTTGCCTCTCTTGCTGACCCGGAAATATTCCGCTCAGTCTATCTTGACTATGGCGTGCCAGTCTGGCAGGATGGCGATATCGATATCGCGCCGGAACTGCTGTATCAGGACGGTACAGCCGAAAACTGCAAAACTGGCAACTAATAAAAAATCCCGCTCCGGTGCGCCAACACCAGAGCGGGAGGCCCAAGAAGCAAGTCCTGGGCAGATTGCAAACCCCCAAGCATTCAACCAAGGGAGTAGTCTGCCCTTCTATTGTACCAGACATAGGAGGAAAAATCAATGGGGAATCGTACGAATACCGCCGTTTGGATTGAAAAAGAACATCGCTGGAAAATCAATGTGCAGAAGGATGGGCAGCGGCGGTCGTTTTATTCATCCACTCCTGGCCGTAATGGCCAACGTGAAGCAAATGCTAAGGCAGACGCCTGGCTGGACAGCCGGTTGGAGCTGCCGCCGAAAACGGTGAAAGAAGCTTTTGACCAGTATGTGCAGTCGCTGCAGGTGTCAACCACCAAAGGCAACTGGGATAAAATCCTGTCGATGCAGCGAGTTTGGTTTGCGGATATTTCGCGCAAGCGCTTTGCTAAGATGACCGAGCAGGACTGGCAGGATATTATCGACCGAGCCCATGCTAAGGGGCTGTCCAAAAAAACGCTTTCCAATATGGTGTCCGTCATCCGGGCTTTTCTCAAATTCTGCCGAAAGAAACGCTGGACACAGGAATTTTATGAAAACCTGACAGTGCCAAAAGGCGCGAGGCTCAAAGGGAAGACTATCCTGCAGCCTGACGATCTGCGCAAGCTGTTTTCCTGCAACCAGAGCCTGATTAACCACAAGCTCCGTTTTGAGCCGTACATCTATGCTTTTAGGTTTGAGGTGGTCACTGGGCTACGGCCGGGGGAAATCCTTGGCCTGCAATGGGAAGATGTTCACGGCGATTACTTAGACATCCGACGGTCCATTAACCGTAATGGCGAGGTCACTCAGGGTAAAAATGAAAATGCTCTGCGCCGGGTGTATCTGTCAGAACAAGCTGCCGTACTTTTGGAACAGCAGCGGGCGCTGACTGCCGAACTGGACAGCGTCTTCGGTATCTCTAATCAGCAGCATTACTACAAAAGCTGGAAGCGCTTTTGTACCACCAATGAGATTACTGCTATCTCTCCATATGAACTGCGGCATACTTTTGTCAGCGTCTCTCAGGTACTGTCAGAAGGAGAGGTCAAACAGGTCGTCGGGCATTCCCGCAATATGGATACCTTCGGTATCTATGGCCATGAATTTGCCGAAGGCCGCCGAGAAATCGCCCGGAAAATCTCTGATGAATTCCATGCGATTCTAGCTGATCAGGATAAGACGGCCAATGGTTTCTGACCACACTTTTGACCACGTTCTTTATTTTTTCAGCCATAAATCAAATTATTTATTGATAAAATGAATAGGCAAAAATGCGATAAAATTCGGGTTTTCTTCTCCTGACAAAAAAACGATGCAGGAACAATTTTTGATTCGATTCCCGTCATCCGCTTTTTGTTAGGAGCCTTTAAGCGATTTTGGAACGGATTGCTTTGGCTCCTTTTTATTGTTCTGCGTGGAGGGTATGTTTATGAAACCTATTTTCCGACTTGGAAAGGGTTATGCTGAATAATTGGCATAACCCCGAAAGTAACATCTGATGCTGTTTTGAGCTGTGCCTGCACGAAGGTACTGGCTTTTTAAGTGTACCCCTTAAAGGTATTTGATTTTACAGCGATGTTGGCGGGGGTTTGGCAACGAAACCTAAGATCGTATCTAGGTAATGTCAGGTTATGGGAACCTGTCTGATGCTTTAAACAGCGTTTCGAGTAGTTGACAGTTATGTTGACACTTGAGGACGATATACGTACGGAAAAAATGGATAAAGAGCCGTCAAACAGTCTGACTATTTTGCAGAAATTTACAGGTTATCCAGGGAGGCTGCACCGTTTGAGCTTCCCTGTTGAAATTTTGAATTTTGACAATTAAGGATGTGGCAACCATGCACAGAGATTTTCTGCGCCATTTGAAATTGGTATATATTGGAAACTCGGCAATAAAATGTTTGACTGTTCCAGTGACGTTGGCGACAGCCCAGCTTTTGTCGATGGTCATCAGCTTTGCGTCGGCGGGCGACGTTGCAGCTGTGACAAAAAACGCGCTGATTCTGCTTATTGTGATTTCAGCCTTTACGGCGTTGCACTATGCTGCTGACGTTTTGCTGGAAAAGCAGAAATGCAAAGCCCTTAACGACTGCCGGATGGATTTTCTGGTCGGACTGCTCCGCGCCCCGCTGCCAAAGCTCTTTCGCGCTGATTACGGCGAATTGACCGAAAACCTAAGCAACGATATCGACACGCTCACTAAACGTTATACTGACCTTTATCCCAGCGTCATCGCCGGGGTTCTGGGTACCGCCGGCTATCTGCTGTTTTTGCTGCTGCAAAGCCCGCTAATTGCGGTTTCGCTTTTAGGGATCTCGCTGCTGCAGCTGATTCCGCCGATGTTGGTCAAAAAGTACCTTCAGGTCAATTATGACCAGTGCCGCGACATTGAGGCGCAGGTCACCAACCACATCATAGAGGCGGTAGACGGCTTTGAGACCATCAAGCTTTACGGGCTGAAGGGCCGGTGGCAGGCCAAAATGGCGGCGCTGCACAAAGAATATCTGGTGGTCGGCCAGAAGTCGACTGCGGCCTTTAACGCCCAGATTGCGATGTACCGGCTGCTCAACAATATCCTCAAGTACGGCACCTATGGGCTGGTGGGGGTGTATGTGATGCTGGGGTTTTGCCCGATGGAGACGGCAGTGCAGGCGATTTACCTGTCCGGCGGGCTTTTCGAGGCCGTCAAGACGATTTTCTCGATGATTCCGGAGTTTGCCGTTTCCCAAAACGCCGAAAAGCGGCTGGACAAATGGCAGCCTTCGGATAAATTTGCCGAACTTCCCGCTGGAGAAAACAGAGCACTTGACGCCGAAAATCTGACCTTCAGCTATGAGGGCCGGCAGATTTTTGACCGCTTCAGCTTTCATTTTGACCCGGACAAAAATTACCTGTTGGAGGGGAGCAACGGCTCCGGCAAGACAACGCTTTTCGGGCTGCTGGCGGGGTTTTTGCTGCCGGAGGGCGGCAGCGCGGCGATTGGCGGCTTAGACAGCGCCCGGTTCGGCGAAAGCCCCGACCCGCAAAGGCTTTTCCTGGTGCCGCAGCATGACCCCGAGTATACCTTTGACGTCGAGACCTTTTTTGAGATGTTCGGCAAGGAGAAAAAAGCGGCGATGATCGCCGCAGCAAAACGGCTGGGGGCGGCGGAAACTGTCCTCACCGGCCAGAGCATCCGCAGCCTTTCCGGCGGCGAACGCAAGAAAATTTTCCTGGCGGCGGGTTTTGCCATGGCACCCTGCTGGCTTTTGCTGGACGAGCCGACCAACAACCTCGACGCTTACGGCAAGGAGACGCTGGCGGCCATGATGGCTGAGCGCAAAGGTGTGATTGCCATCAGCCACGACCCCGATTTTGCTAGGGCTGCCGACTGCCGTATCAGGCTGGGCAATAGAGACCATGGGGGGGAGGAATGTGACCATGAGTGAAAAAATGTCAAAAGAAGTGCGCCGGCAGCTTTTTGGCGAATGCGCTCAGATGATGGCCTTTCCGACGCTGATGAACACCCTGATTCTGACCGGCACGACGCTGCTGGGGGCTCTTACGGCGGACACGCTGGGGGCGTTTACCGACGCGGCCTTTTCGCTGGATCTGTCGCTGGGACTGAAAAAGGTGCTGCTGCTGGCGGGGTATATTTTGGGGACAGCGCTGTTGATGCCGGCAGTGCAGCTGGTGTCAGAATATGTGATGCTGATTTACGCCCTGCGCCACGACAACATCGTCTTCGGGCATTATCTGGACAAAGACCCGGAAAAGACCATGGCGCTGGACTTGGGCGAGGTGCAGTACCAGCTGGAGGACGCGCCCTGCATGATGCGGATTCACTGGGTGAACAACATCAGCCGTGTCATTTCGATCCCGATTTCGCTGGGGTTTCTGCTCTATTGGGCGGGAAAGGTGAGCTGGGGGCTGACGGTACTGATGGCGTTGCTGGGGACGCTGAACCTAATAACGCCTCTGCTGTTCAAGAAAAAGCTGGCCGAATACGACCGGCGGGAGAAGGATTATCTGGCCAAGCGCCGGAGCTGTGAGGCCGACGCGGCGGCGCTGCCCCATCTGATTGCCCTTTGGCGGACAGGGGAGGGCCATCTGGGGCGGATGGCGGCGCTGTTTGGCAAATATTGGAAGGAAACAGCCGTCCAGCAGATTCGCTGCAAGGTGTTTTCGGGCCATGCCGGCGAGTTTATGGGCCAGCTTATCCACCTTCTGCTGCTGTTTGCCGGCGCGGTGATGATTTCTAAAGGCAGCATCACGCCGGGCGGGCTGGCGGCGATGCTCATCTATCTCGGCGTCGTGCAGACGGTACTCAAGGACTTCGGCCTGGTGATTGAGGAGCTGCCGCTGATGATGAACGCCGCCGAGCGCACAGGTACCTTCTACACCGATGCGGAGCTGGACAGTGGCGAGGTGCTGCGGCATTTTGAAGGGCTTTCTGGTGAAAATATCAGCTTCGCTTATGGGGAGAAGTCCGTTTTTTCGGGGCTTGATTTTTCTGTTCAGCCCGGAGAAATCGTCGCTTTGCAGGGCGAGAACGGCCATGGGAAGTCGACGCTTATAAAGCTCATCTGCGGGCTGCTGAAAAGCTATCAGGGCGACATTCGGATTGGCGAGGCTGATTTGAAAAAAGTCAGCCTGAAAAGCTGGCGGCAGCTTATTGCCTATGCGCCCCAAAACCCGATGCTGTTCCATGTGACGGTGCGGGAAAATGTGATGCTGAGCAATCCTGACGCGCCGGCGGAGCTGGTCAGCCGGTATATGGAGGATTTCGGCATTGCGGCGCTGGCCGAGCGGACGCTTTCGGAGGATTCGGAGCTTTCGGGCGGCGAGCGGCAGAAGATCTCCATCATCCGCGCCATGCTGAAAAAATCGGAACTGCTGATCCTCGACGAACCGTCCAATCATCTGGATATAAACAGCATCGAGGCCCTGAAGCGGCATATCCGGGATATGGACAAAACGGTTATTTTTATCTCCCACGACCCGCTGTTGACCGAAGCGGCCGACCGGGTAATGCAGATTTGATGCGGAATTTATCATAGCAAAAAAGCGGCACCCACCAAATTGATGGGTGCCGCTTTTTGATGGTTTAGTTTTACAAGACAGTGCGCAGCACTTTTGCCGGCACGCCGCCAACAACTGTTCCCGGCGGCACATCTTTTGTGACCGCTGCGCCGGCGGCAACCACAGCGTTATCGCCGACAGTAACCCCTGGCAGCAGGATGGCTCCTGAACCAATCCAGACATTTTTGCCGATATGGAGCGGCGCTGGCAGGTTGTCCCCTCGCTTTTCGGGCGCAAGGTCGTGATTGATGGTGGCCAATACCACCCGATGGCCAATCAGCGTGCTGTCGCCGATGAAGATACCGCCCTGGTCCTGGAAGTGGCAGCCGCTGTTGATGAAAACGTTTTTGCCAATATGGGTATTGCAGCCAAAATCGGTGTAAAAAGGAGGCAGCAGGCAAAAACTCTCGTCAATTTCCTCCCGGGTCAGCTGGGAGAAAATCGCCCGTACTTCCTCTGGCTCATGGTAGCCGTTATTTAGCTTGGCGGTGATGCGCAGCGCGCGCTGGCTTGCCTCGCACATCCAAATAAACGGTTCGGTACCAGGGGTAATGGGCCCGCCGGCAGCGATATGGGCCAGGAGCTTATCAATATTCAAAGCGGCATCCTCCCTATTTTAGAAAATCATTCAAGGTTCTTCGGGCTATGCTTGCGGATACCAGCTTGGTTTTCAGTCACGGCAAGCTCGCTGCCCCACTGGGTCACCAGTTCGGCGTATTCTTCGTTCTTTTCGCGGGAAAGGATCGTCCCCTTTACCTGATCAAAACCGGCGTCGTCCAGTTTCAGTTTCTGCCAGACATAGAGGTAGCTGCCCGATTCCGTTTTACCGCTGTCTCCATCTTTGGCGTCAAAAAGCGCTTTTGTCAGCGCTTCGGGGTACCCGCCCTC
Organism: Oscillospiraceae bacterium; assembly: GCA_022793675.1. Classification (GTDB taxonomy): domain Bacteria; phylum Bacillota; class Clostridia; order Oscillospirales; family Ruminococcaceae; genus Faecivivens. Next base: position 10,602 of record JAAWDH010000043.1, on the reverse strand, counting down.
GCGATAGATATATTCCGCCGTGTCGGCAGCGGTGCCGCTGCCTTCCGAAGATTCAAAATCAGCTTTAACTTGTTCGATATCCTTGCCGTCCTGGATTTCCTTCAACAGGTCTTCGGCGGCTTTTTTCTGTTTTTCCAGCTCTTCGCCTTCCAGCGCTTGGCGGTTGTCGTCGATAAGCGGCACTGAGATATAGACTGCTTTGACATAATCCTTCTCGTAAACAGCTTTCAGCTCGGCCTCGTCGACGGCCCGCTCGCCGCCTTCGTTATATAGGGCTTCAAAAATCTTCTGACGCTTTTCGGTGTTGGTTAACAGTTTTTTGAAGGAAGCCTGTCCGCATCCTTTATCCTCATACATTGAGGAGAGATAGCCCCAATAGGCTTCAACATAGCTGTCAATAGAGGCCTGTTCTTCCGCGGTGAAAGAAAGCCCCAGCTCGTTAAACTTTTCTTCAATGGCCAGGTACTCCCGCGCCAGCCCGGCAGTTTTGCTGACCACCCAGTCAAGGCCGTTCTGCCCTTCGACCTGCTGCTTGAACACCGAGCTGCTGCTTTCCACCCCTTCAGCAGAGTAGGCGCTTTGCAGCGCGTCGATAGACAGGCCGATATACATTCCCGACGTGATTTCGCTATTGCCGGCCCGGTAGGTCCAGCCGGTATCGCCGCAGCTGCTTAAACTCATCATAATAGCCGCCCCCAATATCCCGGCGGTGCATTTCACAAAACGATTCACTTCTATCCATCCCTTTCCAACATCTTCTGCCAGCCTGAACCCGGCAGTATCCTGAAAATTACTGTCTGGGGTTTATTATACATGATTTTTCCCGGAATGTCCAGCGCCATGAAAAATAATTCACAAACAAAATTGTAGGAGTACAATAGATGTTGGACAGGGAGAGGAGAAATGAAAAGGAGGAAACGAAAAAAGGAAATAAAAAGATAGAAAGATGAGGCCAAATCGGTTAAAATGGAGTTACCACACAACATCTACCCGAAAGGAGACCTCATCTCTCATGAATATTAGTAAAACACAAGACATGAAGTACCGTCAATCCCTCAATGCAATACGCAGAAAAATATGGCGTCAGCAAAGCCGGCAGAAATATAACCGCTCCGATTTTACATCTACTTCTGGTGAGCACGTCTGTATATCGGATATCTGCGGACGGCATACATAGATTGGATTGAGGTATAAATTTCCTTGTCTGTCTTTATAAGTTGAAATATATGTTTTCTCATTGCTAATTCCACATTTCCGACTGTGACCTTATATCTTTTTTTATTATGGAATTGAAAAATGACAAGATATGTGTTACAATAAATTGCACGGCTAATGCAATTTATTTCAAAACAGATAGACGAGGTGGAAGTTAATGCTTAAGAACAATATTGAAGTCGATGTAAAGGTAAAGTGCATAGAAGTAGAAATCACGCAGACGAAACTTGCCGAGGACGTAGGAGCCACTCTGTCCTATGTAAACCGGCTGGTAAAGAAGTACGAGAATATCGTCAATAAGATTTTATTCAGATGTTGGAATCCTTAATCATAAAGGATGTATAATAGATGAAAATTTGATTAAAAAAGTAGTCAAGGCTTAAGGAGCGTGGATGTAATGACAGCAGCAAATATCACAGTCTGGGGAATCCATACCATGGATGATTCTCTTTTTTTGAATCAGGGGCTTATTGCAATCGGCTGGGAAGAAATGGGCAATTTATCAGCCATAAACGCTACCCGCGACGCCTACAAGGAAAAGTACCTTGCAGTTTATCCGAACGCCAAAAAAGGGTCGATTCCCACAAGCGCTGGTATGCTGTACCGGTTTGTTCACGAAGTACAGGAAGGCGACTATGTCATATTTCCATCTAAGACTGACCGCAAAATCAATATAGGGGTTGTTGAGAGCGCCTATTTTTATGATGCGGCGGCAGCGCGATATCCCAACCGCCGGAAAGTAAAGTGGCTTAAACATTTGCCGCGTACGGCCTTTTCGCAAGGGGCGCTGTATGAGGTAGGGTCAGTCATGACCTTTTTCCAAGTAAAAACTTATGCGGATGAATATTTAAAAGCGCGGGATAAAGACTTCAAAGGTAACATTGTAGCATCGGATACCGACGAAACGGTGGCGCAAACGGCAGACGAAATTATCGAAACTACCCGCGATTTTATCCTGAAAGAGCTAAGCAAAAACCTTAAAGGGTATGATCTAGAGCTGTTTGTTGCAAATCTTTTGCAGGCCATGGGCTACCGCACCATTCCGTCGCCGCGTGGCGGAGACAGCGGCATTGACATTACAGCCTATAAGGACGAGCTTCCGCCCCGTATTGTTGTCCAGGTTAAGAGCCAAGATGGGGACATCAAAGAAACTACGATTCAGTCTTTGAAAGGGGCTATGCGCGAAGGGGATTACGGCCTGTTTGTGACTTTGTCCAACTACACCAAAAACGCACAGAAATACTTGGACAGTACCCCCATCATCCGCGGCATCAACGGCATGGAACTTGTGGAACTGGTTTTGAAATATTACGATCAACTCAGTCTAAAATATCGTAAAATGATTCCCCTAAAGATGGTATACATCCCCGTTCCGCTAGAGGAATAAATGGGAGATATATACCGCTTTGCAGATGAAACAACGATATAAGCAAAAATGAAATATGCTTAAAACCGGCGGCCCGTTTTGCAAATGCAGAACGGGCCGCCATTCAGTTCAAAGGGAGGTATTATACGTTAGTCTCTGTTTGCCAATTGTCAATTGAAGGCGCGCTGAACGAAGTGCATGATATGCTTAACCGTTTATTTCCTTTTTTCGTTTCTCCTCTCCCTGTCCAACGTCTATTGTACTCCTACAAAGATCCGCCCGAAAACTTTTCCAAAACCCTTGACAAGCCTTTTGCCGTATGCTATAATAATGAAGCTGTGATCCAAAGACAGCAGGTGCCGGGTGACCGGCTGAAATGGGGAAGCATCCTCTGCCTGCCGAGGAAAAAGCGAAATTCCTATAGCAATATAGCGATATTTTGCCCTTCCTCGTTCCCGATGGAAGGGCTTTTCGTTTGTAAAGGTTTTTCGGGTCACAAACATTGTTTTGGAGGTGAAACGATTTGCCTAGTGAGAAAATTCTGCTGCAAAAACAGCAGGCCGTAGCCGACCTGAAGGCAAAAATCGCAGGCGCTGTTTCTGGCGTCCTGGTAGATTACAAGGGCATCAACGTCGCAAACGACACCAAAATGCGCCGCGAACTGAGAGAGGCGGGGATTGAGTACTCGGTTTACAAGAACTCGACCCTGCGTTTCGCTTTGGAAGGCACCGAGTTTGCCGACCTGGTGAAATGCTTGGACGGCACTACCGCGCTGGCGCTGTCTACCGACGATGCAACCGCTCCCGCCCGCATCCTGGCCAAATATGCTAAGGACACCAAGGACGGCTTCAACCTGAAGGGCGGCTTCGTCGAGAAGGACGTAATGGATGCGGCCGGCATTGAGGCTGTGGCTTCGATCCCTTCAAGGGAAGTGCTGCTGTCCCAGCTGTGCGGCGGCCTCAACGGCGTTATCCGCAACCTGGCTGTGGTTCTCGATCAGATCAGGGAACAGAAAGAAAGCGCATAACAACTGGTTATGCCAACATCAAGTCAAATGGAGGTAAATTATCATGGCTTCTGAGAAAATTCTCGGTATCCTGGAAGAAGTGAAAGCGCTGACCGTTCTGGAGCTGTCCGAACTGGTTAAGAGCATTGAGGAAGAATTTGGCGTTTCTGCTGCAGCTGCTGCCGTTGTGGTGGGCGGCGCTGCTGCCGGTCCTGCTGTCGAAGAGAAGACTGAGTTCGACGTTATCCTGACCGACGTTGGCGCCGGCAAGATGGGCGTCGTCAAGGCCATCAAGGAGATCACCGGCCTGGGCCTGAAAGAATCCAAGGAAATCGCTGACAACGCGCCTAAGGCCGTTAAGGAAGCTGTCTCCAAAGATCAGGCTGAGGAGATCAAAAAGAAACTGGAAGAAGCTGGCGCGAAAGTCGAAATCAAATAATTTTTTCGATTGCCGTACCCCTTCAGGGAACAGTAACGGAGTTGGGAAAGCGGCAATGCTTTCCCAACTTTTTTATAGGCGTTTGCTAAAAGCGCCTGGTTCCTGGAATGGTATGGGACAGTTTGTCCCATAATGGACAGGGGAAATGATGCAGCATATCATGACCAGCCGGTTATGGCTGCGGCCGGCTGGGTTTGCGTTTGTGAAAGAAGGCTGCGGGACAGCTTTGACGTACCCGTCCACTGGGCGGTATATCAGCTGAAACAGTAACTTGCAGGTTGTAAAAAAGGAGGAGCAAAATGGAAATTACCAAGGATATCCGCTATGTGGGTGTTAATGACCATGAAGTCGACCTATTTGAAGGGCAGTACAAAGTCCCCAACGGCATGGCCTATAACTCTTACATCGTGGTGGACGAGAAAACGGCCGTCCTTGACACGGTCGACGCCCGTTTTACCCACGAATGGCTGGACAATATCGAAAAGGTGCTGGGGGACAGGCACCCGGATTACCTGATTATCCAGCATATGGAACCCGACCACTCGGCCAATATCGCCAATTTTATGCAGGTCTATAAAAACACTACCATCGTTTCGAGCGCCAAAGCCTTCGCGATGATGGAGCAGTTTTTCGGCACCGCTTTCACCGACCGGCAGATCGTTGTCGCCGAAGGTGACACCCTCTCCCTAGGGAAACACACCCTGGCCTTTGTTGGCGCGCCGATGGTACACTGGCCGGAAGTGCTGGTCACCTATGACAGCTGCGACAAGGTGCTCTTTTCCGCCGACGGCTTCGGCAAATTCGGGGCGCTGGACAGGGAAGAACCTTGGGCAGATGAAGCAAGGCGCTATTTCATCGGTATTGTCGGCAAATACGGCGCGCAGGTGCAGAGCCTGCTGAAAAAGGCGGCCGGCCTGGAAATCCAGACCATCTGCCCGCTGCATGGGCCGGTGCTGAAAGAAAATTTAGGTTATTACCTGAACCTTTACAACACCTGGTCGTCCTACCTCGCGGAGGATGAAGGCATCGTCGTTGCTTATACCTCCGTCTATGGCAACACCCGCCGCGCGGTTGAAACTTTAACAGAAAAACTGCGTACCATGGGCTGCCCGAAAGTCGTCGTCCACGACCTGGCCCGCTGCGATATGGCCGAAGCGGTCGCCGACGCTTTCCGCTACAATAAGCTGATCCTCGCCACCACCACCTATAATGCCGGTATCTTCCCCTTCATGCGCGAGTTTATCGACCATCTGACCGAGCGCAACTTCCAAAACCGCATGGTCGGCTTTATCGAAAACGGCAGCTGGGCGCCGCTGGCCGCCAAGGTGATGAAACAGATGCTGGCAGGCTGCAAAAAGCTTGCCTATGCCAACACGACGGTAACCATCCGCTCGGCCCTGAACGCCGACAGCAGCGCCGCCCTTGAAAACTTCGCAAACGAATTCTGCCGCGACTATCTCGCCCAGCACGCCGATACCGCCGACAAGAAAAACGACCTGACCGCCCTTTTCAATATTGGCTACGGACTCTACGTTGTCACCACCAACGACGGCAAGAAAGACAACGGCCTGATCGTCAATACCGTCACCCAGGTAACCAACACCCCGAACCGTGTGGCAGTCGCCATCAACAAATCCAATTACTCCTACCATATTGCCAAACAGACCGGCATCATGAACATCAATTGCCTTTCCCAAGACGCGCCGTTCAGCGTTTTTGAGCAGTTTGGCTTCCAGAGCGGACGGACTGTAGACAAATTTGCCGGCACAGAGCAGCTGCGCTCGGACAACGGCTTGGTGTTCCTGTCCAAATATATCAACTCTTTCATGTCGCTGAAGGTGGAACAGTATGTCGACCTTGACACCCATGGGATGTTTATCTGCAGCGTCACTGAAGCGCGGGTTATTTCCCCAGTCGAAACAATGACCTATACCTATTACCAGAACAACGTCAAGCCCCGCCCTGAAACGGAGGGCAAGAAGGGCTTTGTCTGCAAGATCTGCGGGTATATTTATGAAGGTGACGAACTGCCTGACGATTTCATCTGCCCGCTCTGCAAGCATGGCGCAGCAGATTTTGAACCGATTGGCTGACAGGGGTACGAGAGTACGACGCTTTCTGAAGAAAGCTTAGCAAAGACTTTTTGTCGCCAAGATACCTGAATCAAAGACAATAAAATCCTACTGCGTCGATAAGCAGGAACTGCCGACGCAGTAGGATTTTATTATGGAGCCGGTTAAAGTTTTTTGCAGCTTAGCACGTCATACCCCTTAAGGCAGCAGCTGCATTGTGACCTTTTGATCAGAAGCGATATGGAAAACCATCCGCCATTCGACCCGTTCTGCTGGTTCAAAATGCAAAGAAGAGCAGGCCGCCAGCAAATTCTTATCCTGCTTATCATCAGGGCCTGCGCCGATAAAAATGGCGACAGGGCCGTCTGCGCCGCCAATAATACCAATAGCTGCCGTATTTCCTGTGAAAGTTTCTGGGCATCCAAAGCGAGGCGCATCGCTTTGGATGCAATCCCAAACCAGCAGTTCTCCCGGCGGCAGCGGCGGGTTCACTTGATAGGTAAGGGTTACGAAATGGTTAGGGGTGCTGCAGCCCGACAGAAGCGCTGTATCACCGTCCAATTGGCGCGGCTCGCAGCCCAAGACAGTTAGGACGTGCCTAGCGCCGCGGATGGGATGAGTGAAGGGAATCTCCTGACCAGGAGGCCCGCCGATGGGGGTGGCGAAATGGAGGCCAGGCAGCAGTTTCGGCTCCCCGGTTAAGGTCAGCGTCAAATTTTTAAGGACGGGCTTGCGCTTTGTCGCCCAAGGGAACGAATCCCGCCGCAGGATCCAGCCGTTTTCTTGATTAAGGCCATAATGTTCCACTGTCTGCTGCGCTGCCCAGTCGGGGCGCTCCCCTTCCGGCAGGCAGCTTTCCGGCACCCAACAGCAGCCGCTGCCATGGCGGGAGAAAAGGGGTTTGCCATTCAGGGTCAACATGGGCTGCAGCTCTAGCGCCAACGGGTTTTCAGCATTTATCCGTTCCTGTTCTTCCGCCGAAAAGTCCTGGTCAGCGGCGTTGGCATATTTTCCCATGAATTCCCTGATTTCCACTGCGTTAACTTCAACAGCCCAGTCCAGCGCCAGCCCTGCGCCAAAGCTGTAAAGCCCCAGCACGCGCACTGCCGCGCCTGACCAGTCCCCCGGCGGGCAGCCGATAGGCAGTTCTTTGCCGGCGCGGCCGCCCCTGCCTCCGTCAAAATAGACCTTCCATTCCAGCGGTTCATCCTGTCCATCTCCAATGCCCGGATCATAGCCCCGGCGACGAGGAATGGTATGATAGTCAAAGTTTTGCTGCAAAGCTTTGATATAGCCGAAAGGATCTTCCATCGGCTCAAGGGCAAGTTTCTTTTTTATCAGTTCCAGTGCCTGCCGCTGCGCCGCAGTAATAGGGTTTTCGGCCAAGAAGGCGTCAAACCCCGCCTTGTCCTTCCACAGATGCGCCTGTTCGATAGCCGCTGTGCCGCCGCAGCTCAATAACAGCCGCAGGAAATCTTCAAGGTTGTCCGCGACAGGCAGGACGTGGTTTCCGGGCGTCTCCATCGGATTGACAGCAAAGACCGTTCCTCCTAATTTTTTGACCGTGCAGAAATGGATGCCGTCCACCTCCGCCCAGCCCAGTACCTTCGCGCCGGCCGGCGTACAAAAATAGTCGCCTCTGTCCGGGCCTGGCGCAAATTCCAGCGGGGAGAGGTCAAGGCCTTTCAGACTTCTTGCTGTGATCATAACAGTCCCCTCTTCAGCGGATGCGGTCGGCGGTAAAAGTCAATTTTGCCTGCTTCGCTTCAGCGGCAAATACCGGCAGCGAACGGTCTTTCACCGGCAGCGGCAGATAGTCGGCTTCTTCTGTCAGCACCAGGCCGCAAAGCTCAGCCAAATCCTCCGCCTTTTCCAGGCAATCAGGCCGGTGGGCCTCCGGCTTCCTGGCGGCAAGGAAAGCTGCGTCCTCCCAGCCCTTCCCTTTCAGCGCCGCTGCAAGCCCTTCCAGGCTCTTTTGGTATTCCGACAAGCTGTAAGACCGCGGCGCTTCCAGCGCGCCGGTCAGCGCTTCGCCGCAGAAACAGGCAGCGTTATCCGCAAAGCAAAGCTCGCCGGGCGTGCAGCCCGCCTCTATCACAGTCAGGCTGCGGCCGCCAAGGTCAATCACGCTGCCATTCTGAACGAAAACAACCTTTTTCGCATCCAGCGCCAGCTTTTCAAGTCCCTTTGCCAGGTAAACCTGTTCAAATTCTTCGGCAAAATGCACCGTCCCTCTAGGGTTCGCTGCAAGGGAAACAGGAAGGTTTGTCAGGGCACGGACTGCGTCCAGAACGGCTCTGTTGCCGCCGCCTACGCTGACGAGCAGCGCTTTTTCCCGCCCCGCCAGCAGATAGGCAACCTGCCCGCTGCAATCTGTAATCGCCCAGCAGCATGGCGCCAGCTGGGCAACGCTGCAGCGGTTTACCCGGCTGAAGGAGAACAGCCATTCTTTGGCTTCGTTATCGGCATAGGCCGGCGTCCAGGCGGCGTGGCCGTGCAGCCCCTGCCGCTCCATGAAATCGGCGGAATATTCGGTAAGCCGGACATTGGGGTTGCCAGCGTTGCGCAAGGCCGACACCATCACCCGGCTGCCGCAGCAACTGGGGAAAAGGGGGCTGTCAATCCGGCCGGTGATTGGGACAACCGGATCGTTAACGGCATGGAAAGCCCAAACCGGCACATCCTTGGCTGCCGGGACGTTTTCGGGGTCGCCTGCGCCGCAGACCGGCATCGCCGCCGCAAATAATTCCGGCCAGCGGGAAATCAGCGTCCAGCTGCCCATACCGCCCATCGAAAGCCCTGTGACATAAACTCGGTTGGGGTCAACGGGGAAGCGCGCTTCCATCTCTTCTAGCGCATAGCGCAGCATCGCAAGGTTCCCTTCGTCCGTCCACCAATGGTTTTCAGCGCATTGGGGAGCAAGGACAAAACAAGGGTGCTTTGCCTGCCAGCTTGGATCGGCAAAGGAAGTCGCGCCAGGGTTGGCCAGCGTGCTTTTCAGGTCGCTGCCCCGCTCGCCCGCGCCATGAAGGTAGAGAACCAGCGGATAGCGGCAGCCAGGCTGTGTCTCGGGGGTAAAAAGCATATAGCCCAAGCAGCAGCTGCCCTTTTTGAAACAACCCTCGGTAAACAGCGCCTTGATCTCCTCGCCGGCGCTGCCGCGCCCATAGCGGAGGTTCTGCGGGTTATACCAGAACCGCTTCATCTGCCCATGGGCAATCCACTTGTAGGGAAGCTCCCGGCCCGCAAAATCCATGACCGCGTCCTCCCCTTCCCAAACGCCGGAAACCAGGCGGCGGGCGGTAACAAGGGTGTCGTGAAGGTATTGAAGCCCAGGCACCCCGCCCTCAAACTGGCTGCCATGGCCCAGGAAAAGCGTCAGGTTCTCCATCCCCCTTACTCGGTTGTACAGGGCGGTCAAATTCATCACAAAGATGTTCAAAGGCAGCGCGTCGGGCAGCTGCATCCAGATTGCCCCAGAACCGACGGCGTCGCCGGTGAAAAGCATTTGGCGCTCGCTGTCCAGCAGCGTCAGCGACCCCGCCGTATGGCCGCCGCAGTAAATGACCGCCAGCCTCCGCCCTCCAAGGTCGAAAACCTGCCCATCGGGCAGATGGGTGAACCAGTCCCGCTCAGGGCCGTAAGAGACATAGGAAGGCAAGTAGTCAAAATCTTTGGCGTGCATATAAACCGGGCAGCCGGCCGCCCGGAACCCTTTTACCGACACGCCGGCATGGTCAGGGTGGCCGTGGGTAATAACCAGCTCCACCGGCAGCGGGGTGACCGCGCGCACCGCATCGTAAAGGCCCGGCTCGTCCTGCAAGGCGTCGATGACAAGGGCGCTGCGGCTGCCGACGACTAGATAGGCGTCTAAACTGCCGCCGGGGCTTGTTTCAACAAAACGGTAAAGGCCGTCGGCCAGTTTTTCAGGGATCAGGGACATAAAGGTCAGCTCCTTTTGCATTATTCTGTCAAATCCCCAGCAAACCGTTTGCGGGGCTTGTTAGTTTTATTATACCGCCCGTCGGCGTTGCTGTCAAAGAGAAAAAGCACTTTTTCCCGTTTTGTTTGTGAATTATTTTTGATGTGTAGGATTGTCAATGATATTGGACAGAGAAAGCAGAAAGTTTTTCAAGAGGAGAGAGCCAGGACAGAGGGCGCATAGGTCTGGAGTTAGAACGGTAAGAGTAGGCGGAAAGCTGTTTCTTAAAGTCATCGAGAGAATAGAAGGAGTGGGTTTTGTAGAAACGCCGCTGGTCTTCACGATGGCTGCGTTCAACTTTGCCGTTGTGTCTAGGGGTGTAAGGACGGATAAGTTTATGACGGATATTCAGCTGAACTGCGGTTTATTCAAAAAGAGTAAGTTTATCTTTGGTTGTTGTGAATCGATTGGTAAATTCGCTGCCATTATCTGTTTGTACACATTCGATCTTTATCCCATGATGCTTAAACCAGGCAGCTGCTTTTTTCAGGAAGTCGGCAGAAGAGTAGGTCGACTGCTCTG
>JAAWDH010000007.1 GCA_022793675.1 Oscillospiraceae bacterium | reverse complement strand
GGCCTGGGAAGATAGAGCGGTGCCGGCACAATGAAAGAGACCTTCTTTTAAGGTCTCTTTCCTACATTCCTCCATAGCTCAGTCGGTAGAGCGTTCGGCTGTTAACCGAAATGTCGTTGGTTCGAGTCCAACTGGGGGAGCTTTGCAGGCCGCAGGCCTGCACCGATGACTCGCATTTGCCCGCAAGGCAGATGCGAGCTTGTTTTTTGCTGAGCTGCGGGCAGAATGCTCCGCCTGGCACTAAAGGCGTTTTCCTGTAAACTGTATTCGCGCTTCCCTCTGGCGAGGGCGGCGCGGGCCGATTTCCTGCTGGAAAAGAGCGAATGCTTTAATTGCCTTTCTGGACATTTGTGAGAAAATGGTGCTTGTGTTTCTTTATAGTACAGGTGGGCAGCTGTCGATTTTTTGTGGAGGCGTGTTATGTTTTGGAAATTGCGAATAGGGCCTGGAGAAGATGAAAGAAATGTATACGCTGAAGCAAATGAATATGGGATTATCTGCAGGCCGCAGGATTTGCAGGGTATTATTGAACGACTGGATAAATATATAAAAAAGACTAAGGTGCGCGGAGCTGGTCTAACAAAATATATTGGACGCAGCCATCTTCTGTTTTATAATGCTGAGCAGTGGTATGAATGGGGTGTGGGACTTTCATGTTCAAAAGAGGGGCGGTTAAGTAATGAGCAGGGGCGGCTTTGGTATTTTGAACTGCTGCCGAATCGACATTATTATTTTGAACAGAATTCAGCGGAAGAAATTTATGAATTTCCTGAAAGAAAAGATATATTATATTATTTTGTGCTGGTTAAATATTACTGGTATTATAAAGAAAATGGAGAAATTGTCTGTGCCGATTCTGATGCAGCCAGAAAAAAACGTGAGACATTTTTTGAGGGACTGCTGGACTGCATCGGGTTTCCGCTGGAAATCTTGTATACTTATCCTGAAGATTCCGCAACCCTGTTTGACAAGCGAGAAGAAAAACGCTGAGATAATAATTTCTTAAAATTGATTATCACAGGTAAAATAGATAATCAATCAGTTTGAAATATATTTTCAACCAAATTTGTACTGCGTTTGGAGTGTGGGAATATGAAAAAAGTAACGCTTCTGAGCCGGCTGCTCGCTGAGGGCTGGTTTGAGGAGGAAAAAGAAGCCCGTATTTGGGCGATGGAGCGCAAAATCCTTGTCGACAACGTTCCGGTGACCAGCGTCAGTGAAAAGGTGAAGCCTGACAGTGAAATCCGTGTCAAAGAATATTATAAGAAGAAATACGTCAGCAAGGGCGGATTGAAGCTGGAAGGGGCCTTAAAGGATTTTCAGCTGGATGTTTCAGGGATAACCGCGCTGGACTGCGGCGCTTCTACAGGCGGCTTTACAGACTGCCTGGTGGTGCACGGTGCGGCGCGGGTGTATGCGGTGGATGTTGGTTTTGGCCAGATTGCCGGGAAGCTGCAAAGCTGCCCGCAGGTAGTCAATATGGAACGCACCAACCTTTCCGACCCGCTGCTTAAATCGCTGGACCCTAAGCCCAGCCTGATTACCCTCGACCTTTCCTATCTTTCGCTGAAGAAGGCCCTTCCCCTCTGCCGGGAAATTCTCGCGCCGCAGGGGCGGGTTGTCGCGCTGATTAAGCCACTTTTTGAGGTGGAATCTGCCGAGATCCGGCGAACAGGCATTATTGACGACCCAGCAGTCTTCCAAGAGATCCTGTTTGACCTTTGCCGGCATTTTGACAGCGAGGGCTTGTCAATCCTGGGTTTGACTTACAGCCCAATCCGCGGCAATACAGATACAGTGGAATACTTTATAGCGCTTTCTTTTGAAGCTTTAGCAGGGCAGACGGCTTTAAATCAAAGCTATCCCGAATATATCGGGCAGATTGTTGAGGCTTCGATGAAAATCGGGAAATTTAAAAAATAGGGCTGCGATTTGGCTTGCAGAGAAAAATTTCTGTTTTAGACCGAGAAAAATGAAAAAAACCATTTACAAACCTTGGCAGTTGTGATATAATAAATACCGGTATCCAGCAGTATAGCTGCGATGCCTAATGGGCTGGAGTGGCGCAGTGGTAGCGCAATTGATTCGTAATCAATAGGTCGTGGGTTCAAATCCCATCTCCAGCTTGTTCTGGCCCGCAAAGCGGGTTTTACCAACGCAGATTGGCTGTGTTGGGCAGCACCTCACAGATGTGGGGTGCATTTTGCTTTACCTGTGAAACGGAGGCATTGGCTTGTTCCATTTTAATTTTGATGATGTCATGAAAAAGCGGCTTTACATTGGCCTAATTATCCTGCTGGCGGCGATAGCCTGTTTCAGCGGCGTTCAGCTGGCTATCAAGCTTTACGACTATGCTAAGGGCGAGCAGTCTTACAACAACCTGAACAGTTACGTTATGCTGCCGGAGTCTTCCACAGCGCCGGCGGCTCCCTCTTCCGCTTCCTCTGCGCCGGCAGATGAAACTTCTGACCCTGCCGATCTGCCGTCTTCTTCTCCCTGGCCAGTGGTCAATTTCGGCGCGCTGACTGAAATCAACGAAGATTTTGTGGGTTGGATCCGGATTCCGGACACGACGGTTAATTACCCGATTGTACAAGGGCAGGACAATAAGTATTATCTGCGCCGGCTCTTTACCAGGGAATGGAACAATTCCGGCTGCCTTTTCTTGGATTACCGTGTCAACAGGGACTTTTCCAGCCGTCACAGCATTATTTACGGCCATCACATGCAGAATGACACAATGTTCTCCTGCTTGACCAATTACAGCGACCAGGCCTATTATGATGCCCATCCGACGATTTATCTGGTGACGCCCACCGAAAACCTGGAAATATCGGTGCTTTCGGGCTATGTGTCAGTGACGGACCTTGACCCTTGGCAGCTGACTTTTTCCTCGGATGATGAGTTCCAGCGTTGGCTGGATACCACCGTTTCGCGCTCTCGCTTCAAAAGCACTGTCACGCCGACTGTCGAAGACCGTATCATCACCCTTTCTACTTGCAGCTATGAATACAGCGACGCCCGTTTTATCTTGATTGGCGTGGCGCGTCCGGTGACAGATGACCCGGAAAATCTGGAGAGCAGCGGGCCTATTGACGAGGACGGGAAGTCCCCAGTTAGCAGTGAAAGCAGTTCTGAACATGAAAACAGCCAAAATACCGACGACCCTGAGGAGGCGCAGCATGGAAGCGATCAGCAATAGGAGAAGCATCCGCAAATATCTGGATAAGCCTGTCCCGAAAGAGATGGTGGAGGCCATCCTTCAGGCTGGGATGTTGGCTCCCTCCTCCAAAAATCGGCAGCCCTGGCGGTTTATCGTCGTTTCTGGCGAAGCGAAGGCAGAGATGCTGGCGGCAATGGAGCAGGGCTTTGCGCAGGAGAAAGAGACGCCGATGCTGCCAAGCGTCGCACCATATCTGGAAAGCGCCCGGCACACCAAAGAGATTATGGCGGCAGCGCCGGTGACCATTTTTATCCTCAATACCGAGGACGGCAGCCTGCATCAGCCCCTGACGCTGGAGGAACGGGTCAGCGAAATTTGCAATACCCAGTCTATCGGTGCGGCAATTGAAAACATGACATTGACAGCAACAGAACTAGGGCTGGGCAGCCTATGGATCTGCGATACCTTTTTTGCCTATGATGCCCTGCTTCGTTGGCTGGGCGGCAAAGGGCAGCTTACAGCGGCGCTGGCGGTGGGGTATGCCGCCGAATCGCCTGTGACCCGGCCTAGGAAGTCGTTTTCAGAGCTGGTCCAATGGCGAAGCTGAATGTTGGGAGGGCTAGGAATGGTTTCTAAGAAATTTTTGCTTCCAGTTGTTTTTGCAATTTTGCTCCTTTTAACCATTTTTCTTCACCAGCAAGCCTTCAGCCAGGACAAAGATGCGCTGGGGACGGACGTTTCTGTCAAGGTCACCGAGATTAAAACAGGCGGCTCCCGGCTGAACCCAGGCAGCTTGCGTGTTACTGTTTCTTATCAGGGCGAAGAATATAGGCTGTACGGCGTGCCTAGCGGCGCTCATTTTGTAATGGAAAACAGTAAAAAATATCGCAGCACCGTCAGCGCAGTGCTCTATGACGGCAAAATGTATTACGACTCAACCAGTATCAAGCTGTTGTCAGACAAATTGTACTATGCCGCCTTGGCAGCAACCTTTATCGTATTTGTACTCATCTGTGCGCCATTGTTGGAAAAGCTGAAAAAATAACTCCCTTTTCTGAATTGTTATTCATTGCAGGCGCTAATGTACTGGGAACACTTTTTTCGAAAAGAGAGAAAAATAAATAAAAGGCAGATGCTGGGCGTAGGCGATACGCAGCATCTGCCTTTTATTCAAGCCTATTCCTGAGCCTGCCGAAGCGCCGATCGCACCGCCATCAGCGCAAACCCTAGCAGGTTTTTCCCCCGCCAACGGCCAGGATAAGCAATGTCGGGATTCTGCGCGCCCATACCGATGCCCCACAGCCGGTCGTAAGGGCTGGCTTCAATCAGGACAGCCTCTTTTGTCCCCAGCAAAAACCAGCGGAGCGCTTCATTTTCGCTGAATTTCTGGTAGTTGCCAGTACAGACGATTGAAAAACGGAACCGTTCCCAGACCGATTCATCAAACCCGCGCACTTTGCGGCCCAGCGCTTTAATTTTCCCCGGCTCTGAAGCGGCAAGGATCAGCGCCTTTATTTCGTTGTCGCCAAAGAGCTCCGCCTTCATCGCCATCATATACTGTTCCATGCAGCTATAGTGCTGGCCATCCGCTTGAAAGGGGCTTGGGTACCATTGGCTGAGGCAGCTTTTGCCGATCCCGCGGCCGGTTTCCTTATGCCCCCAGAAAGGCAGCGTGTCTTCTAAAAATTCAGGCAGTCCGTCTGGCACGGCGGGCGGCAGCGGCCAGCGGCGAACCTGAAAATCCCCATGCCGCAGCGAATCTTTATCCATAAAAACCTCCTAATGAAATCTACTGCGCCGATGGTCCAAGTCGACGCAGTAGAATTTTTCCTATGGGGCAGGCAAGTGCCCAGGCGGGTAAAAGTTTTTGCCAAGCTTTTTTCAAAAAGCGGAAAAGCGGAAAAAGCGTTATCTATACCAGATGCGGTCGATATAGTCCTGGATGCTGCGGTCGGCAGAGAAGATGCCGGATTCGGCGATGTTGCACAGCGACATCTGGTTCCAGGTGGTCTGGTCGCGGTAGGCGTCGTTGACCTTCTGCTGGCAGAGGCGGTAGCTGTCAAAATCAGCCAGGGACATATACTGGTCGTTATGCAGCAGGTAGTTGACAATCGAATCGAAATTCTTGTTGTCGATGCCGCCCCGTTGGATGAAGTCCAGCACCTCGCGGATATAGCCGTTCTGGCTGTAGACGTTCCAAGGATTGTAGCCGTTTTTGCGGCATTGGATCACTTCGGCGGTATTCATGCCGAAAATGAAGATGTTGTCGTTGCCGACGGCGTCGTAGATTTCGACGTTTGCGCCGTCCATTGTGCCCAGGGTAATGGCGCCGTTGAGCATCATCTTCATATTGCCGGTACCGGAGGCTTCCTTGCCGGCCTGGGAAATCTGTTCGCTGATTTCGGCGGCTGGGTAGATGATTTCTGCCAGCGAAACCCGGTAATTTTCCAGGAAAATTACCTTGAGCATCCCGTTGAGGCTGGCGTCGCGGTTAATCATCTCGCCCAGGCAGCAGATAAAGCGGATGATCTCCTTAGCCATATAATACCCAGGGGAAGCCTTTGCGCCAAAGATAAAGGTGCGGGGTTCAATGGTACGGCCGCGCTGTTTGATTTCCAAGTAAAGGTGGAGGATAAGCAGCGCGTTCATCAGCTGGCGCTTATACTCATGCAGGCGCTTGACCTGGATGTCGAAGATGGAGTTGGGATCCACCCGGATGCCGTTGTGGGCGGCGATATAGGCCGCCAGGCGCTGCTTGTTGTGCAGCTTAATCTCGGCCAGCCGTTTGAGCACAGCATCGTCGTCGCGGTAGGCGTTGAGTTTTTGCAGCTGCATTAAGTTTTTCTGGAAATCGCCGCCAATCAGTTCGGTAATCAGCGCCGAAAGTTCCGGGTTGCCCTGGCAGAGCCAGCGTCGGGCGGTAATGCCGTTGGTGACGTTGGTGATCTTGGTGGGGAAAATCTCGTTATAATCCCGGAAGAGGTCTTCTTTCAGGATGTCGGAGTGCAGTTTGGAAACGCCGTTTACCGAGAAGCAGGCGATCATGCAGAGGTTGGCCATCCGCACCTGGTTGTTGGCAATGGCGGCCATATTCTGGATTGCCGCGCTTTTTTTGGGGAAGTTCTGGTAGACATAGCTGCAGAAGCGGCGGTTGATTTCCTCGCAGATGGAGTAGACCCGGGGCAGGTGGTGCTTAAAGAGGTTCACATCCCATTTTTCCAGCGCTTCGCTCATAATGGTGTGGTTGGTATAGGCCAGCGTCCGGCAGGTAATATCCCAGGCCTTATCCCACTCGTAGCCATAATCGTCCACCAGCAGCCGCATCAGTTCCGGCACGCAGAGGGCGGGATGGGTGTCGTTGATATGGATAACAGCTTTTTCAGGGAGGTTATCCAAGGTGGGGTTGGTGCGCAAATGGATCTGGATAATGTTTTGCAGCGACGCTGAAACAAAGAAATACTGCTGTTTTAAGCGCAGGCGTTTGCCTTCGATATGGTCGTCGGCAGGGTAAAGTACTTTGGAAATGGCCTCGGCGCGGTTGGCGTTTTCCATCGATTTGACGTGCTCGCCGCGGGCGAAGATGCCCATATCGAAGCTGTCTACCGATTCGGCGCTCCACAGGCGCAGGGAGTTGACGGCGCTTGTATCCTTACCGCTGATCAGCAGGTCGTAGGGGACGGCGCGGACGGTGTAGTAGTTCATATGGCTGATCTTATGGCCTTTTTCACCCCATTCCTCTTTGACCTCGCCGTCAAAGTGGATTTCTTTGGCCTCGTCGCGGCGGGGCACCAGCCAATAGCCGCCCATTTCCAGCCAGTTGTCCGGGTATTCCATCTGCCAGCCGTCAACGATTTTCTGCTTGAAAAGGCCGAATTCATAACGGATCGAAAAACCGGTGATCGGGTATTCCAGCGTGGTCGCCGCATCCAGATAGCAGGCCGCCAGACGCCCTAAGCCGCCGTTTCCCAGGCCGGCGTCCGGTTCCATCTCGCAAAGCTCATCTAGATCGAAGCCCATCTGGGCTACAGCCTCGCGCATTTCGTCGACCATGCTCAGGTTGTAGAGGTTATTGAGCAGCGAGCGTCCCACCAAAAACTCCATCGACATATAGTAGATGCGTTTCTGGTTGCTGCGCTTCAGCTGGTCCAGATAAGCGCTCCGCTTGTCCAGCAGTTTCTGCTGGACAACGGTCAGCACCGCGCCGTAAACCTGGCGGATGGTGGCTTTTTCGGCGTCGTAGCCGAAATCGGTTTTCAAGGTTTTGATGATGTCATTTTTAAGCTCAATTGCTGAGCAACTCATGAAAAAAACCTCACTTTCGTAAAATTCCCCCCTTCGGCGGAGGGATTCTCTTGTTATTATATCACACCCCGCAGGGAATTTCAAGCAGGGGGACTCAAAGGCAGGGCAACAGCATTTAGAGATCTGAAAGAATACGAAAGATACGGGTCGCTTTTAAAAAAGCTCCGCAAAACTTTTAATCGCCAAGATGCCTGTTTGCCTTCAAAAAACCGCCTTCTGCGTCGATAAATTCTACCATTTTTAAACGCTGTTACCCTACTCAAAGGCGTTTGCCCGTCAGGGCCGCTGGGTAAGCAGCCATTCAATCCTTCTGCGTCGGATGCAGCCTGCCGAAGGGGCTGCAAAAAACATCCTACTGCGTTGGCAGGCAGCGTGTGACAGAGCTAACGCAGTAGGATTCATCTTATAAAGACTCGTAAATACGGATATATTCGTCTGCTGACACATCCCAGGAATAGTTGCCGGTCATGCCGTTGTGGACAATCTTTTTGCGCTGGTCAGGCTCCCACCAAATGGCAATGGCCCGTTTGACGGCGCCTAAGAGGTCACCGGCGTTGAAAGACTGGAAGGTGACGCCGTTGCCGGTGCCGTCCATGTGGTTGAAGGGGATAACCGTGTCCCGAAGGCCGCCGACGGAATGCACCACCGGGATGGAGCCATAACGCATGGCGATCATCTGGGCTAGGCCGCAGGGTTCGGACTTGCTGGGCATCAGGAAAATGTCAGAGGCGGCGTAAATCTTCTGCGCCATACTGGCGGAGAAGGTAATCATTGCGCGGAATTTGTCGTGGTAGGCCGCGTCGCAGAAGCGCATGAAATTCTCCAGGTCATGGTAGCCGGTGCCCAGTACCACCATCTGGATATCCTCCCGCATCAATTCTTCCATAATCGGATAAAAGAGGGTCAGGCCCTTCTGGTCGGTCAGCCGGCCGACCATACCCACCAGCGGGACGTCCCGGACAGGCAGCCCCAGTTCCTCCTGCAGCGCCTTGCGGTCGAGGGCTTTGCCCTTGAGCTTTTTAGCGCTGTAATTGTGGGGGATGTGCGGGTCGGTTTCGGGGTTGAAGGTGTCCATGTCAATGCCGTTGACAATGCCGGAGAGCTTCCAGCGCCGGGCGCTGAGGATAGGGTCAAGGCCAAAGGAGAAATAGGGGTCCATGATTTCATTGGCGTAGCTGCGGGAAACGGTAGTGACGGCATTGGCCCGTTCGATAGCGCCTTTCATCATATTGAGGCAGTCGTCCATTTCCAGCATATTGCGGCAATCGTTGGAAATCCCCAGCACTGGCCCTAAAATCTCCATGCCGTACTTGCCTTGGAACTCGATATTGTGGATCGAGAAGACCGTTTTGACATACTCAAAGCCTTCCCGCCAGCGGAACTGGGTGTCCAGGTAGACGGGGAGCAAGGCAGTATGCCAGTCGTTGGCGTGGATGACATCGGGGAAGAAGCCGACCTGAGGGAGAATCTCCAGTGCCGCCTTGGAGAAGAAAGCGAAGCGCTCGGCGTCGTCAAACTCCCCGTAGGGGGCGGCGCGCCGGAAGTAATATTCGTTGTCGATTAGGTAGTAGGTTACGCCGTCGACTTCGGCTTCAAAAATGCCGCAGTAGCAGTTGCGCCAGCCCAGGTAAAAGTAAAAATATTTTATATAGCTGCATTTTTCCTTCATTTCCTGCTTGATGGAGGAGTAATAGGGCAGCACCACGCGGGCGTCATGGCCCTTTTTGACCAGCGCCTTGGGCAGCGCGCCAGCCACATCCCCCAGCCCGCCGACCTTAATGAAGGGGAGCGCCTCGCTGGCGACAAACAGTATTTTCATAGCAAACATCCTTCCTGTGGGTTAGGTTACCTTATACGCGCTGGCCCTTAGAGATGACGAAGGGGTAGGTGGGATAGCCGGAGAGGGTGTGTTCCGCTTCGACAACGACGTTTTTGTCGGCGATGACGCAGTTCAGCTGCGCGCCTGGTTCAATGACGCTGCCCTGGATGATAATGCAGTTGTTGAGCACGGCGCCTTTCTTGATTTCAACGTCGCGGAAGATGATACAGTTGTTGACCTCGCCGTCGATGACGCAGCCATCGGCAATTAAGCTGTTATGGACCTTGCCGCCAAAGCCGTAGATGGTGGGCGGGCTGTTCTTGACACGGGTCAGGAGCGGGGTGTCGGAGTTGAAAAGCTCGTTGCGGATATCGGCGCTGCCAATCAGCTCCATGCTGGCGGTGTAGTAATCGGTAATGGTGTTGATAACTGCGGCGTAGCCCTTGTGTTCATAGCCGAAAATATTCAGCTTGGCGATATTCTTGGTAATGAAATCCCGGTCGAAATCGGTCCAACCGAAGGTGTAAGCCCGGTCAAGCAGGCTTAGAAGCAGCGATTTGTTGAAGATGAACACTTTAAGCAGGGCGCTCTTGGATTCGCTGGCCTCGCTGGCGCTGTAATAGGCGTCAATAACCTGGCTGTTGCGGTCGCAGTCTACAACCATGCCGTTATAGGCGGGATCGTTGATGTTCTGGTATACCAGCGTGATATCGGCCCCTTTTTCGGCATGGTATTCCACCATCGCCCGAAAGTCGATGTTCATAACGACATTCGTGTCAGCGAGGATGACGTATTCCTCGTTGTTCTCCTCCAGGTACATCCGGCAGGAGAGCAGCGCGTCGATTTTGCTGCGGTTGCGGGAGATGGCGTTTTCCGGCTTGACGAAAGGGGTGAGGATTTTAAGGCCGCCCTTGCGCCGGGCCAAGTCCCAGTCCCGCCCGGAACCGAGATGGTCAACAAGCGAGCCGTAGTTGTCTTTGGTGACGACGCCGATATTGGCTACTTGGGCTTTGACCAGCGAGGAAAGGGCGAAATCAATCAGCCGGTAACGGCCGCCGAAGGGGACGGTCGCCAGCGTCCGGCCCTCTGCCAGCTCGTTGGAGGCGGCAGAGTAACTCTCGGAAAAAAGGATGCACATGGTCTTTGTAATCATGACAGATACCTCCACTAATCTTTAAACGGCAGGGTTACCGGTTGGCGTCCGGCTCAATCATCTCTTTAGGGCGGACGACCTGGCCTTTTTTGACGATAGCGCCCCGGCCGACGACGGCAATGCCCCATTCGCTGCTGTCGGGGTAGTTGCAGGGGTCGTCGCCGACGACAGCGCCCTCTTCGATGATGGCGTCTTCGGCGATGATGGCGTATTTGACGGTGGCCCCTTTCTTGATGACGGTGTTGCTCATGACGACCGCCGAATTCAGGTCAACGCCGGTCTCCACGGTGACGTTGGAGAAAAGGACGCTGTACCAGAGCTTGCCGTCTACCTCGCAGCCTTCCGAAACGATGGATTCGGTAATTTCGGCGTTCTCGCCGACAAAATGGGGCGGATGGGCCTCGCTGCGGGAATAGATCCGCCAGTCGGGGGAATCCAGCTGCAAGCTGCCGCCGGGGTTCAGGAGGTCCATGTTCGCTTCCCACAGCGAATCGATGGTCCCGACGTCTTTCCAGTAGCCCTCGAACTGATAAGCCATCATCTTTTCGCCGGCAGCCAGCATGGCCGGGATGAT
The DNA here is from genome assembly GCA_022793675.1 of Oscillospiraceae bacterium. Lineage (GTDB taxonomy): Bacteria > Bacillota > Clostridia > Oscillospirales > Ruminococcaceae > Faecivivens. Next base: position 83,219 of record JAAWDH010000007.1, on the reverse strand, counting down.
GTTCTTGCCGAAGTCGTTAGAAGAGCGGGGATCGGCCTCGTCGTCCACCAGGTACTGCCGCAGCTTTTTCCAGTTGAAGATATAGATGCCCATGGAGGCTTTGGTGGATTTAGGCTGCTTGGGCTTTTCCTCGAATTCGTAGATGGTACCGTCCTCCTCGGTGTTCATGATGCCGAAGCGGCTGGCTTCCTCCAAAGAAACCTCCAGCACGGCGATGGTCGCGGCAGCATCATGCTCTTTATGGAAAGCGAGCATCTTGGAATAGTCCATTTTGTAGATATGGTCGCCGGAGAGGATCAGCACATTGTCAGGGTCATAGCGGTCGATGAAATTCAGGTTCTGATAGATGGCGTTGGCTGTGCCTTTGTACCATTGGCTGCCGGTGGCGGTGGCGTAAGGCGGCAGGATGTAGACGCCGCCGTTGAGCCGGTCCAAGTCCCAGGGCTGGCCGTTGCCGATATGGGAGTTCAGCTCCAAAGGCCTATACTGGGTCAGCACGCCGACCGTGTCGACGCCGGAATTGATGCAGTTGGAGAGGGGGAAGTCGATAATCTTGTACTTTCCGCCGAAGGAGACTGCCGGTTTGGCGACTTCCTTGGTCAGGACGTAAAGCCTGGATCCCTGTCCGCCCGCCAGCAGCATGGCAATCATGTCTTTCTTCTGTTTCATACCTTGTGCACCTCTTTATTTTAGTGGGGCAGGCCGGCCTTTGGGGCCAGGCCCGCTTTTGTGTTCCATAGGGTCAAGCGCCGGGCTATTTTTTTGTTTTTGTTGTCACCTTCGTTCCCTTTTTGGCCGCAGGTTTTTTCGCCGCTTTCTCAGGGGCAGCGGGCTTTTCAGGTTTGCTGGCCTTTTTATAGAGATAGATGCAGGAGAAGGGGGGGAGGGTCAGCGAGAGGCTGTACTCCCGCCCGTGCATCGGGCGCAGCTTGGCGTAGACTTCGCCGTTGGCAGCGCCGTCCCCGCCGAAAGCCGGGTCGTCGGTGGTCAAAATCTCGGCGTATTTGCCCCGCCGGGGGACGCCGATGGAATAGTCCTCCAGCGTCAGGGAGGAGAAGTTGCAGATGGCGATCAGCTCGTTTCCGGCCGTATCCCGCCGCAGGAAGGAGATCACATTTTGGTCGGCGTTGTCGCAGGAGAGCCAGTCAAAGCCTTCCCAGCCGCCGTCCAGCGCCCATAAAGCTGGAGTCTTCTGATAAAGCAGGTTGAGCGTTTTGGAAAAGTGCTGGTATTTGCGGTGCATCTCGTAGTCCAGCAGCATCCAATCCAGCGTCTTTTCCTCCCCCCACTCGGCGAACTGGGCAAACTCGCCGCCCATAAAGCAGAGTTTCTTGCCGGGGTGGGCAAACATATAAGCCATATAAGCCCGGAGATTGGCAAATTTCTGGTTATACTCGCCCGGCATCTTGCCGATCAGCGAGCCTTTCATATGCACCACTTCGTCGTGGGACAAAGGGAGGATATAGTTTTCAGAGAAGGCGTAGGTAAGGCTGAAGGTCAGGTTGTTGTGCACTCCTCTGCGGAAGAAGGGGTCGGTCTTCATATAGTCCAGCGTGTCGTTCATCCAGCCCATGTTCCACTTGAAGGTAAAGCCCAGCCCGCCGTCGTCCACCGGGTGGGTGACCTTGGGGAAGGCGGTAGACTCTTCGGCGATGGTAATAGCGCCAGGGTAGGTCTCCCGCAGGTGGGTGTTGAACTTTTTAAAGAATTCAATGGCTTCCAGGTTCCAGTTGCCGCCATAGATGTTGGGGCACCAGCTGCCGTTTTGGCGGCCGTAGTCCAGATAGAGCATTGAAGCGACGGCGTCTACCCGCAGGCCGTCAAAATGGTAGTTGCGGATCCAGTTACAGGCCGAGGAGATCAGGAAGCTGATTACCTCCGGCCGGCCATAGTCGAAGATCATCGTTCCCCAATCGGGATGTTCGCCCTTGCGCTTGTCGGCGTACTCATAGCAGGGCGCGCCGTCAAATTCCCGCAAGCCATGGGCGTCGCGGGGGAAATGGGCCGGCACCCAGTCAAGCAGCACGCCAATATCCGCCTGGTGGCAGGCGTCGACAAAAGCCATCAGGTCTTTTGGGGTGCCATAGCGGGAGGTCGGGGCGAAATACCCGGTGACCTGGTAGCCCCAGGAGCCGTCGAAGGGGTATTCCCCCACCGGCATCAGCTCGATGTGGGTGTAGCCCATCTCCTTCAGATAGGGGATCAGCTCTTCGGCAAGCTTTGTGTAGCTGAAGGGGGAGCCATCGGGGTATTTTTTCCAAGATCCAGCGTGCAGCTCATAGATATTCATGGGCCGTTCGACGGGGTTGACGCTGCGGCGTTTGGCCATCCAGCCGCCATCCCCCCAGGCGTAGCCGTTGATGTCGTATATCCGGGAAGCCGTGCCGGGGCGGGTCTCGGCGTGGGCCGCGTAAGGGTCGGCCCGCAGGACGATCTCCCCGCTAGGGGTCTCGATGGCGAATTTATAAAGGTCAAATTCTTTGAGCCCCGGGATCTCCGCCTCCCAGACGCCGGCCTTATCCGCCTGCGCCATCGGCCAGGCCTTCGCGTCCCAGCCGCAGAAATCCCCGGTGACATAAACTGCGCGGGCATTTGGGGCCCAGGTGCGGAAAATATGCCCGCCTTCGGATTTATGGCAGCCCAGGTAATCCTGGCTTTGGTAATTGGTGCCTTCGTGGAAAAGATACAGAGCCAGGTTGTCCTGCTCTTTTTTGACAGTAGAAGCGTCCACTGCTGAAACCGCCTTTCGATATTTTGGGTGCTTTTGTACACTCTGTTAATATCATAACACATTGGGGGCGCTTTTGTAAATAATTACCGAAAGAAAAAATGCCCTTTCCCTGTAGAAAGAATGCGATGTTTTTTGGCAAAAACGCCAATGTTTTCATAATCAATTCTGGTGTATTGTTAAAGTTCGCTGAAAGGAAGCAAAAAATTTGCTATAGCCAAAAGAGGATTTCCATATTATGGAATTTATAGCCTGCCGAATCGCTATTTTTGATGTGCAGATTGTACAACAGGCTTTATTGTCCAACCTCCACAAGCACCGCCCCTGGATAGTAATGCCCCAGGATCTCTTGCCAATTCTTTCCAGATTCTGCTAATTTTTCTGCGCCATATTGGCTCATGCCGACGCCATGGCCGCTGCCCTTTGTATCAAAGATAAAAGCGTCTGCTGCGCTGTCATAATGGACAGAAAAACAGGCTGATGCCAGCGAAAACCAGCGCCGCAGCTCGACGCCGGTATAGCCCGTCCCTAGTACCGACGCTTTCAGCACCGTTCCGGATGGAGATACTTCCTCAATGCTGATCCAGCTTTCCGGGCTGCCTGGAAGCTCCTTTACCGCCAGCTTTTCCTTCAGTATAGCTTCCATTTCCGGCCGGGGGACTGTCTTCTGTTGGCTGTATTGCGGGGCGGATTTGTCAGCGGCGCTGTCGGCTGGGACAAGGCAGGGGACGCTCTGCCCCCAGACGTTTTTGGCGTCCTCGGTCTGGCCGGCGGAACAGCTATGGTAGGCGGCGGGCAGCAGCGTTTCGCCGTCGGTGGTCAGCAGCCAGCAGACTGCCTGCTCTGCCGCCGCCCGGAGGGCAGCCTCGGCTTCGTCGAAGCCGTCGCCATAAAGGGCTTTGCGCTGTTCAGGCGTCAGATACCCTTGATGGCGGGCGGGGTCGTTGCTAATTTGCGCTTCGGAGGCAGCGCCGCCGTTTTTCAAAGGCGCTGCCATGACCGTCAGGGCGTAGCTGTGGGCGGCGACCATCTGGGCGATTTTGGCCGCCTCCGGCGCGGAGGCGGGCAGTTCTGCCGCCGCCACCCCCATCAGGTATTCCATCGGCTCTACCCGCAGCACCCGCTGGGAGGAGGTTTCCAGTATCCGGTAATAGGCAGGCAGCGCCGTCCCCGCAGCCTGGCGCTCGGGCGGCTGCGAAGTGGAAGCGGCTGGGGTTTTCTCTTCGGCAGGCAGCAGGGAACTTGTTCCTGCCTCCTGCGGCATATCGGCTGGCGTGAACAGAAGGGGTAGGGCCGGCAGCAGCGCAGCGGCTAAAGCCAGTGCGAGCAGGCAGAACAGCAGCTTTTTCATAGGCGGCATCCTTTCAGGGCGGAAGATTTTGGCTGTACAGGGAAAAGTGGCAGAAAAACTGCCGGCGTCCGGCAAACTTCGGGCCGGCAAATGCATTTTCAGTTGAAAAAACAATCGAAAATGCAAGATTTAAAAATAAAAAATTCATATTGCAAAAGAAAATCGCAATTATCCCTTGACTTTCCCACTGATGTCAGGTAATATATATCTTATAGAAAGAGAACTTTTTATTTGTAGGGGTGCTTGTCCGCTTTAAGCAGCCATAGACAGGTATCCCGGCAGATGAAAGAAGGAAGGGGGCGGTTCCTCTGAAAAAGGAATCTCTGAATACTCTATTCGAAGAGTTTAAGAAGTATAACTATATCGACGCTGCTTTAAATGAAAAATACGGTGTCAAGCGCGGCCTGCGCAACAGCGACGGCACCGGCGTGCTGGCTGGCCTGACCCAGATCTGCAACGTCCACGGCTATGTGCTCAGCGAAGGGGAGAAGACCCCAGTAGAGGGGGAGCTGACCTACCGCGGCATCGATGTCCGTGAGTTGGTAGAGAATTGCGTCAGCGAAGGCCGCTACGGCTATGAGGAGGCTTCCTACCTTCTGCTGTTCGGGCATCTGCCGGGCAGCCAGCAGCTGGAATTTTACCGCACCGTCCTTTCTCAGGCGCGGGCGCTGCCAATGGATTTTGTCCAGGATATGATCCTCAAGTCCCCTTCGCGGGATGTGATGAATAAGTTGGGGCGAAGTATCCTTTCGCTATATTCTTATGATGAGTTTGCCGAAGAGACTGGGCTGGAAGCCGAGCTGAAAAAGGCGCTGCATATCATCGCCCGGATGCCGACCATTATGGTCAACGGCTATATGGCGAAAATCGGCCATTATGATAACGAATCTACTTATTTCCATCCAGTGCGGCCAGGCGAGACTATCGCCCAAAGCATCCTTTCCACTTTGCGGATCAGCAGGGAGTATACGGAGGAGGAGGCCCATCTGCTGGATGTCTGCTTGATGCTCCACGCCGAGCATGGCGGCGGCAACAACTCTACTTTCGTCTGCCGGGCGATGACTTCCTCCGGTACCGACGCCTATGCCGCCTATTCAGCAGCAGTTGGGGCGCTGAAGGGTTTCCGCCACGGCGGCGCCAATATCAAAGTCTGCGAGATGTTTGACGAGATCAAAGAAAATGTCAAGAATTGGCAGTCCGACAGCGAACTTTCCGACTATCTCTGGGATATCCTTCAGAAAAAGCGCGGGGACGGTTCCGGGCTGATCTACGGTATGGGCCATGCGGTCTACACCCTTTCCGATCCGCGGGCGGGCATCCTGCGGGACAATGCCGAGAAGCTGGCTGACAAAAAGGGAATGCGGGAGGAGCTGGAGCTGCTTAAAAGCATTGAGCGTCTGACCCCTATCGTCATGGCTGAACGCAAGGGCGCGTCAAAGGAGATGTGCGCCAACGTCGACCTTTACTCCGGTTTTGTCTACCGGATGCTGGGGATCCCGCAGGAGCTGTTCACGCCGCTGTTTGCCACGGCGCGGATGAGCGGCTGGTGCGCCCATCGGATTGAAGAGTATATGACCTGTTCGCGGATTATGCGCCCTGCCTACAAATCGGTGGTGCGGCGCAGGAACTACGTCCCCATCAGCGAGCGCTGAGCGCTTGCAGGCGGGCTGGCCTCTGGCTGCTTTTTCGGCAGCCAGAGGTTTTCTGGCGTCAGGGCAGCGGTACAGAAAAGCCGCTTTTGCCGGATAAATCGGCCTGAAGTGAAAGATTGAAGATGGGGAATTGCATTTTAAGGTAAAATCTGGAGGCAGAATGGAAAACGCAACAAGGCAGAAGCTGGCGGCAGTTGCAAGGGAAAAGGCGCTGAAGCCTTTCCATGGCTATCTGGAGGGGCAGGGCTCAAACCTTGCGCCGGTTATCAGGCATTTTCCCAAATGGACGCTCAAAGATGCAGATAAATTATGGTGCGCGGCATTCGTTTATTATTGCTGCATCGAAGCTGGATTTGTGATTCCCTATCGTCCGGATGAATGTATAACCTGTCATTTGGCGGGCTGTCTTGGTTGGGAAGAATATGCCGTCCGGGATGCCCGGATAGCTTATCATAGAAGAGAAGCGGCTTTTTGGCCGGGAGCAGGGAATATTGTGCTTTATGATAGGGTTTTTATCGGCCAGGAACACGACCATATCGGTATTGTTTTAGAAGCTGAAAACGGCGTGCTTGCCGCGGCTGAAGGGAATGTCGGCAACAAATCAGGGATTATTTATCGTCCGATAGACGGGCATATAAGGGCTTATATCAGAATACCTGACGGCTATCAATATGAAAGTGCGGTATAATTTCCAGAAAGGGGGCTATGGGATGGAACGTCTTTTGGCGGCGCTGGTTTGCCTGGCGCTGCTTTGCAGTTCCTGCCTTTATTCCGGCAGTGTGGACAGCCTGCTTCATCCGCCCCGGCTCAACGATGAACAGAACGAAATCTGGCTGGCGCTTAAGCGGGCGCTGCAGAGCGACACCATTAAGCTGGTCTATCCCCAGCGCGGGAGCAACCGCTCGGCGATCATCCTACAGAACCTGGACGGCGAGCCGTCGGAGGAAGCGGTTGTGTTTTTCCAGCCGGCTTCCTCTACCACGGCTTCCGCGCCTATCCGGATGAATGTCCTTGACAAGGTTGACGGCCAGTGGCAGTCGATGCATGATATTGTCTTAGAGGGGACGCAGGTGGAGGATGTGGCTGTCTTAGGGGTTGGGACAGGCCTGCCGCTGCTGGCGGTGGGGCTGTCTTATGCCGGCGAGGGCGGCAGCAGCCTGCTAAAGGTTATCAGCTTCGGCGATGGGGAGCTGACCACCCTGTTCAGCGAATATTACCAGGCCAAGCTGATTGCCGACCTGACCGGCAGCGGCACCGATGACTGCCTGCTGATCCAGAGCCGCGACGCCGGCGAGGGGCTGGGGGCGCAGGCTTCGCTGTTCTGCTGGGCGGACAATGCCTTTGCACTGCGTGCCCAGGCGTCGATGAACCCGGAGATTACCCGGTATGCGAGCCTGTACAGCGGCTATCTGCGCAACGGGATGCGGGCGGTGTATCTGGACGGCTACAAAAGCGCCGAAGTGATGACGACGGAAATCCTTTCGGTTGCGGATGACGCAGGCGGCGCGGCCCTTGCGAACCTTACCTATGACAGCGCGACGATGACTTCTATCGGCATTGACCGATCGGTAGGGCTTAATTGCTATGATATCCGCCGTGACGGCGTTATTGAGGTACCGGGACAGCGGGCGATGCCAGGCTATAAGGAAGGCGAACCAGGGTCGTTTTATCTGACGGATTGGTATCATTATACGGATAGCGGTTTTGTGAGGCAGCTGTCGGCCTATGTCAATTCTTCGCTGGGGTATCTGTTGGAGTTCCCCGAAAAATGGGTGGGCAAGGTCAGCGCCCAGCGTACCACGCAGCAAAACGAGCTGCTGTTTTACGAGTACCAGCGCGGCAAGGAGCCTGTGAAGAACGAGCTGCTTTATTTCCGGGTGGTCAGCCGCCGGGACTGGGAGCAGAAGCGGGTCGATTCCGCCTATGAACTGATTGACACCCGCGGGCAGATTGTCTACCTGGCACGGATTCCCAAGAACGATTCGCCGCTGCGCATTTCTATTACGCAGGTGAAAGAGTATTTTTCCCAGTTCTTATAACGCCCGTTAGGTTCTGCGGCGCCGATAAGAGGTTAGGAGGTTTGGATAAAGTGAAGAGGATACTTGTTTGTGAGGATGAGGACGTCATCCGGGAATTTGTCGTGATTAACCTGCAGCGCGCGGGTTATGAGGTTGTGGATGTGAACAGCGGCGAGAAGGCGCTGGAAACCTATGACCGCTGCGGCGGGGATTTTGATATTGCGCTGCTGGATATTACCCTGCCGGGGATTGATGGGTTCGGGGTCTGCAAAAAGCTGCGGGAGCGTTCGCCGACGATGGGGATTATCTTCCTGTCGGCCCGCAGCCAGGAGATGGACAAGGTCGGCGGGCTGATGATGGGGGCTGACGACTATGTGACCAAACCTTTTTCCCCATCCGAGGTGGTGGCCAGGGTGGACGCGGTTTACCGCCGGGTGAGCATGGCGGCGGGGACGCCGAAGGTGTCAGCGGAAATTACCAGCGGGCCGTTTGTGCTTAATCTGAAAAGCCGCACGCTGACGAAAAATGGCCAGCCGGTGGAGCTGACCCAGGTGGAGTACCAGATTATGGAGCTTTTGCTGAAAAACAAGGGGACGGCACTGGAGCGTACCCGGATCCTGCGGGAGATTTGGGGCGAGCAGGTCTATTCTGACGTGAAGATTGTTGACGTTAATATCCGGCGGCTGCGGATTAAAGTAGAAGACGAGCCGTCCGCGCCGGCTTATATCCTGACGGTCTGGGGCTTTGGCTATAAATGGGGCGCAGACTGACGGCAGGGGGATTTTAGAGGGAGGGGGCGGCCTATGGCGATCAAGAGCATTGCCCAGCGGTGGTTTATCAATAGCTTTACAGTGGTGCTGGTTATTTTGGTGACAATTGTGGCTGCCAGCGGCGTGCTAATCCATAATTTTTATTATTCAGCAGTGCGGCAGGCCCTGAAAGCAAGGGCCAGCACCGTTTCCAGTATGATGATGCGCTATTCCTCCGGCATAGTCAGCAGCAATTTTTATTCGGAGATGCGCAACTATATCGAATCTTTTCCGGATAAGGATTATATGGAGCTGATGGCGGTCGACCCTTATGGCAGCGTTTCCATTACTTCCTCTGGGTTTTCCTATACTGATAAGCGGGACCGGATGCCGGACTATAACGAGGCGCTGATTTCTGCGGATGGGATTGGCTTTTATGTGGGGGAGCTGTCCAACGGCCAGAAAATTATGGCGGTGACGCAGATTGTCAACATTGTCAACAGCGAATTTTCTGCGATGCGGTTTGTGGTGTCGCTGGAAACGGTCGACCAGGTAATTTTCACGCTGGTGATGGGGATTGCCGGGATATCGCTGGCGGTATTGGCACTGGTGCTGGTGTCGGGGCTTCTGTTTGTGCGAAGTATTGTGCGGCCGGTGCGGGAAATCGGCACGGCGGCTAGGCAGATTGCCCGCGGCGATTTAAAAAGCCGGATTGTCAAGGTGTCGGAGGACGAGATCGGCGAGCTGTGCGAGACGATCAATTCGATGGCTGACGAATTGGAAAATTCCGAGCGGCTGAAAAATGAGTTTATTTCCTCTGTTTCCCATGAGCTGCGCACCCCGCTGACGGCTATCAAGGGCTGGGCAGAGACGCTGATGACGGTAGAGGACGACCCGCCTACCTTAAAGAAGGGGATGCGGGTGATTACCGCCGAGACCGAGCGCCTTTCGGGGATGGTAGAGGAGCTGTTGGACTTTTCCCGGATCCAGGACGGCCGGCTGCGGATGAATTTCCAGAAGATGGATATTCTGGCCGAGCTGGGGGAAGCGGTGCTGATCTACACCGAAAAAGCCCGCCAGGAGGATATCGACGTTACCTATAACGAGCCGGAAATGCTGCCCTTTGTCTATGGCGACAAAAACCGGCTGCGGCAGGTCTTTATCAATGTTATTGACAATGCAATCAAGTATTCCGACCCTGGCGGCAGCGTCAAAATCGACGCCTTCCAGCGCGGGGATTCGATTCTGATTACAGTGGCGGATTCGGGCATTGGCATTGACCCGGAGGATTTGCCCAAAATTAAGACGAAATTTTTCAAAGCCAACTATTCCCGGCGGGGGTCGGGTATTGGGCTGGCCGTGGCAGATGAGATTATCTCGATGCACAAAGGCAGCATCGAGATCGAAAGCACGCCCGGCGTCGGCACGACGGTCATCCTCACCATCCCGACGGAGGAGTCGGCAGAAACTGCCGAAGGGAGAGGGCAGTAGCGGCAGCTGAAAAAAAGGTTTGTTTTCTGTCCTTTTGCTTTTTTAGGTAGAATTATTCACAACTTTTCAGTATAATGAAAAAAAGAAAAGTTGTTTTGGAGGATGTGAATTTGCCGTTATGCTGAAATTAGTGCGGCTGAAAGCGGAATATCGCCCGCTGTTTGAAGATATGATGGAGGAATGGCTGGCTGCCGGGGAGGAAATTATTCCCGGGGCGATTGCCAAGCATGATTATCGCGATTTTGACGGCTATTTGTCAAAACTGGATATTAAAGAGCCGACGCCGCCAGGCTTGGTGCCCGATTCTACTTTTTTTGCGCTGGATACCGAGCAGGGGCGTTTTGTCGGGGCAGCCAATATCCGCCACCGGCTCAACGACACTTTGCTGCGGACGGGCGGTCATATCGGCGACGGCGTCCGGCCTTCAGAGCGGGGGAAGGGCTATGGCACCGAAATTGTTAGGCTGGCGCTGGAAAAGTGTCGTGAAATGGGTATTATGCAGGTGCTGATGACCTGTGATAAGGACAATATCGCATCGGCGCGGACCATCCAGAAAAACGGCGGCGTGTTGGAGAACGAAATTGAGGACCGGGGAGAGATTTTCCAGCGTTACTGGATAAGCCTTGGCGGAGAGGCGGCAGGCTGTGAGTAAGGATTTTAAAACGACGATCGGCGGGCAGGCTGTGCTGGAAGGCATTATGATGAAAGGCACCCAGAAGTCGGCCCTGGCCGTCCGCAAGCCGGACGGCAGCCTTTATTTGGAAACTTGGGAGAATAAGGCCAAGCGGTGGTACAATAAAGCGCCCTTTATCCGGGGGATTTTCAACTTTATCGACACGCTGATGGGCGGGTATAAATGCCTGATGAAGTCGGCGGATATTTCCACTGAAGGGCTTGAGGAGGAGACCTCTTCCAAGTTTGAGAAATGGCTGGAGGAGAAATTCGGCGACCGGCTTTACAAGGCTGTCGGCGTCGTCAGCGCCGTGGTCGGCGTCGGGGTGGCGATTGCGCTGTTCATGTATCTGCCGGCGCTGCTGATTGGGCTTTTGAAAGGCGTTCTGCCCAAGTGGGGGCTTTCGCTGGCGGAGGGGCTGATTAAGATGGCTATCTTTGTCGGTTATATGGCGGCGGTGTCGCTGATGCCGGAGATGCGGCGGATGTTCCAGTACCATGGGGCGGAGCATAAGACGATTGCCTGCTATGAGGCGGGGGAGGCGCTGACGGCGGGGAATATCAAAAAGCACACCCGTTTCCATCCCCGCTGCGGCACAAGTTTCATTTTCCTAGTGCTGTTTATTGGCATTTTGGTCAATTCGGTGGTTACTTGGGACGACCCGCTGATCCGGTCGGCGCTGAAGATCGCGCTGCTGCCCGTCGTAGTGTCGGTGGCCTACGAGCTGATTAAGCTGGCGGGCAAATATGACAACGTTTTTACCAGGATCATTTCTTGGCCGGGGCTGCAGATCCAGCGTTTGACCACGAAAGAGCCGGATACCCCTCAGATTGAAACGGCTATCGCGGCGATGGAACCGGTTCTGCCTGAAACAGCAGGGGAGGACTTGTGGTGACAAAGTCAGTAGACTTACAGTCGGAAGGCTTACGTCCGGCGGTCTGTAAGCCCGCGGCGCTCTACCAGGCGCTGCGGCGGGCGCTGGCAGCGGCGACAGACGCGCCGGAATTTGAAGCGAGGGAGCTTCTGCGGGAAACCCTTGCTCTTTCGATGGCCGACATCCTGCTTGATCGGGAGATAGAGCCGCCGGCAGACGGGCTTGCGCGGCTGGAAACGCTTGTTAGGCGGCGGCTTGCCCATGAGCCGCTTCAGTATCTGTTGGGCAAGTGGGAATTCTACGGCCGGGAGTTTACAGTGGGGGAAGGGGTGCTGATCCCCCGGCCTGACAGTGAAATTTTGGCGGAACAGGTGCTTGCGCTGATTAGAGGGAAAAAGGCTCCGCGTTTGCTGGAGCTTTGCGGCGGCAGCGGCTGCCTGGCGGCGACGGTGGCACTGGAGCATCCAGGGGCAGAGGTGACGTCGGTGGAAAAATCCTCGGCGGCGTTTGGCTATCTGCAAAAAAACTGCGGGGCGCTGCAGAGCGGGGTCCGCTGCTTGCTGGGCGATGCACTGAACGGGGAGGTTGTCAAAGGGGACTTTGACGGTATTTTTTCCAACCCGCCTTATCTTTCAGCGAAGGATATGGGGGAGCTTGCCCCAGAGGTACGCCATGAGCCGGTGATGGCTCTTTACGGCGACGAAGACGGCTTATTTTTTTACAGAAGCTTGACTAAGCTTTGGAAGGGGCGGCTGCGTTCCGGCGGGTTCCTTGCCTATGAAATCGGCGCGGGGCAGCAGGACGCTGTGAAAGGGATCCTGGAAGCGGAGGGCTTCAGGCATATTGAGATGTTCCGGGACTACGGCGGCATCATTCGGGTGCTGACTGCAAAGCTCGGATAAGTTTATATATTCTACAAAAAAGTAAAGGCGGGCTGACAACATGGCTAAAGCAAAATCTACCCAGAAAACGACAGGCGAAGTGCCAACCACAAAAGAGGAGCGGCTGAAGGCGCTGCAAACAGTGATTGAGCAGGTGGAGAAGACTTACGGCCCAGGGTCGCTGATGCGGCTGGGGCAGAACACGACGATGAACGTCGACGTTATTCCCACCGGTTCCCTGGCGCTGGATATTGCGCTGGGGGTGGGCGGCATCCCAAAAGGGCGGATTATTGAAATTTATGGGCCGGAGTCTTCCGGTAAGACGACAGTGGCGCTGCAGATGGTGGCCCAGGCCCAAAAGGCCGGCGGCGAGGCGGCGTTTATCGACGTAGAACACGCGCTGGATCCGATCTACGCCCGGGCGTTGGGGGTGGATATTGATTCGCTGCTGGTTTCCCAGCCGGACACCGGCGAGCAGGCCCTGGAAATTACCGAGGCGCTGGTGCGTTCCAACGCGCTGAGCATTGTCGTTATTGACTCGGTGGCGGCGATGGCCACCAAGGCCGAGTTGGAAGGGGAGATGGGCGACAGCCACATGGGCCTGCAGGCCAGGCTGATGTCCCAGGCGATGCGGAAGCTGACCGGTATCATCGGTAAGACCAACTGCGTGGCGGTATTCATCAACCAGATCCGCGAAAAGCTGGGCGTTTCCTTCGGCAGCCCCGAAACCACCACCGGCGGCCGGGCGCTGAAATATTTTGCGACAGTGCGCATCGATGTGCGCAAAAGCGAGGCTATCAAGGACGGCAACGAGATTATCGGCAACGTCACCCGCTGCAAAGTAGTCAAAAACAAGGTTGCGCCGCCTTTCAAAGAGTGCTGCTTTGATTTGCTTTATGGCGAGGGCACCTCTTACGAGGGCGAGCTGATCGACTTAGGGTCGGCGCTGGGGGTGCTGGTTAAATCTGGCTCTTGGTACAGCTTCAAGGGTGAAAAGATCGGCCAGGGCAAGGAGCGGGTGCGCCTTTTTCTTAAAGAGCACCCCGAGCTGTGCAAAGATATCGAAGCGCTGATCCGGCAGTATAAGGACCGCATTTCCTTTGTGCCGGGCAAGGGCGCCAAGCCGCCGGTGATCGAGGTAAAGAAGGGCGCCCAGGTGACCTGGGACGGCAATGCTTTTGTAGCTGGCGAGGTTGACGGCAGCGATACGGCTTCCGTTTCTTCTGCCGACGACGAGGATGAGGAAGAACTGCCGCTGCCTGTGGACGACGGGGAAGTGCCGCTGACCGACTTTGATCTGGACGTCGACGCTGATTTGGAAGACTTTGGCGAATGAAGATTACAGATATTGCAAAGAAAAAGGGTACCCGTTGGCAGGTAGACGTCGATGATGCCTACTGGTATATCCTGGATGCCGAGCTGATCCTCAGCTATGGGCTGAAAACCGGGCTGGAAGTAGATGAAGAGTTCCTAGCCGAGGTCAAAGAGGCCGCCGAGCGCCGCAAGGCCCGCGAGCGCGCCTTCTACCTGCTGGAGGGCCGGGAGCACAGCAAAAAGGAGCTTGTCGACAAGCTCTGCCGCAGCGTCAGCTATGAAATCGCCGAGGAAACAGCGCTGCATATGGAGGAGCTGGGGCTGATCCATGAAGACGCCTATGCCAGGCGGCTGGCGGAGTACCTAATAAATGTCAAAAAACGCGGCGAGCGCCGGGTGCGGATGGAAATGCGGCAGAAGGGGCTGGACGAGGAGCTAATCGACGCTGCGATTGACGCTGTACAGCCGGACGAGGAGCTGCTTACCGCGCTGGTGCGGAAAAAATATGCCCGCTATCTGGGGGACGAAAAGGGGAAAAATAAGGCGGTGCAGGCCCTTGTTCGGCTGGGACATAGCTATTATGACGCCCTGGAAGCGGTGGAGATTGTCGAAGAAGAGCTGGAAGCGGAAGACGAAGGGGAGGATTGATTCGCCCTTTCCTGGATTCTGGCAAAATCCAAAATGGAGGAACTACATATGTCTTTACCCATCAAGGTCGGTATGGTGAACCTAGGCTGCCCAAAAAACCAGGTCGACGCAGAAATGATGCTGCATAAGCTGAAAGAGGCGGGTTTTGAGCTGATTGCTGACGCTGGCCTCAGCGATATCGTCGTCATCAACACCTGCGGTTTTATCGAAAGCGCCAAGCAGGAGGCTATCGAGCAGATCCTGGAATTTTTGACCCTGAAGGGGGAAGGCAGGATAAAAAAGGTCATTGTGACCGGCTGTTTGGCCGAGCGCTATATGGCGGATATCGCCGAAGAAATGCCGGAGGTGGATGCTGTTGTCGGCATTGGCTGCAACGGGGATATTGCCGGTATCTTGAAAGAGGTGCTGGCGGGCGGGATTGTCCGCCGGAGCGCCGATAAATGCAGCCTGCCGTTGGAAGGGGAAAGAGTGCTTTATTCGCTGCCTTTTTCGGCTTATATTAAGATTGCCGAGGGCTGCGACAACTGCTGTTCTTACTGTGCAATCCCCGCTATCCGCGGGCCGTTCCGTTCCCGCCCGATGGAAAGCATTGTCAGCGAAGCGGAAAAGCTGGCGGCTGGCGGCGTCAAGGAACTGGTTGTCATTGCTCAGGATACGACCCGTTACGGCATGGATTTATACGGATCGTATAAATTGGCGGAACTTCTCCAAAAATTGGCTAAAATTGACGGGCTAAAATGGATTAGGGTGCTTTATGCCTATCCCGAACGAGTCACGGATGAGCTTTTGGAGGTTATGGCGGCGGAGGAAAAGGTTGCCAAGTATTTGGATTTGCCGATTCAGCACTGCGACGGCGAGATCCTGAAGGCGATGAACCGTCCCGGCGACCAGAAATCTTTAAAGGCGCTGATCCGCCGCATCCGCGAGAAGGTGCCGGGGATCACGCTGCGCACAACGCTGATTGCCGGTTTCCCTGGTGAGACCAAGGACCAGTTTAAGAAACTTTGCCAGTTTGTCCGAGATATGCGTTTTGACCGGCTGGGCTGTTTTGCCTATTCAGAAGAAGAGGGCACCGCTGCGGCTGGGATGCCCTTCCAGGTGCCGGAGGAGGAGCGCGTCCGTCGCGCAGAGGTCGTCGCAGAGGAACAGGACAATGTCCTTGCCCGCCGCAACGACGCTTTGGTGGGAAGAACGCTGACAGTGCTGGTGGAGGGCTATGACCGTTATGGGGAGTGCTGGTTTGGGCGCAGCGAAGCCGATGCGCCGGAAATCGACGGCAAGATTTTCTTTACCGCCAAAAAGCGCCCTGCGCCGGGGCAGTTTGTTCAGGTGAAGATTGAGGAAGCAGTTGATTTGGATCTGACAGGCACATTGGAAGAGGATGGCGAATAGCCTGAAAGGTGGTTATGCGATGAATCTGCCCAACAAGCTTACTCTGCTGCGGATTGGTTTGACGCCGTTTTTCCTGTTTTTTTTGCTTTGCAGCCGTATACCTGGCGCAGGCTTCTGGGCGCTGACCATTTTTATCGCGGCGTCGGTCACCGATGCGCTGGACGGCCATATTGCCCGCAGCCGGGGGATGGTTACGGATTTTGGCAAGTTCCTTGATCCGGTGGCGGATAAGGTGCTGACGTTTGCGGCGCTGATTGCTTTTGTGGAGCTGGGGCTGGCTTCGTCAGCGGCTGTGGTGCTGATGATGGCGCGGGAATTTTTGGTCAGCTCGCTGCGGATGGTAGCTGCCGGTCATGGCAGGGTGCTGGCGGCAGGCAACTCCGGCAAGGTGAAGACTGCGGTGACGATGGTCGTGATTGTGTTCGTTTTGCTGCTGAGGGCGCTGGGCGGGCTGTTGCCAGAAGCTTTTCCGCTGGCAGCGCTTAGCCATGGTTTGGTTTGGATCTGTGCGGCGCTGACGCTTTGGTCGGGGGCGGAATACCTGTGGAAAAACCGCAGCGAATTTGCCCAGACGCGGTAGGGGTACGGGAGTACGCAAGTACGCGCTTTCTGAAGAAAGCTTAGCAAAGACTTTTCATCGCCAAGGTACTCGTCAGCACAGATTCATATGCCTACTGCGTCGGAACCCGTTGCCAGCCGCGAATTGTCAGCGGGCACAGCCCGCCGCTTCAATGGGAGGTTGTATGTTAGATAGGCTGCGGGCAGATATCCGCGCGGTCCGGGAGCGGGATCCTGCCGCCCGGAATGCCGCGGAGATTTTGCTGCTTTACTCGGGTCTGCACGCGATTATGTTGCACCGGCCCGCTTACTTTTTGTTCCGGCGTCGCTTCTTTTTCCTGGCAAGGCTTTTGTCCCAGTTGGCCCGTTGGCTTACGGGGGTGGAGATCCATCCAGGGGCGAAGATCGGCGTCGGCGTGTTTATTGACCATGGCAGCGGTATCGTAATTGGTGAAACTGCCGAGGTGGGGGACGGCTGTACCCTTTATCAGGGGGTGACCCTTGGGGGGACGGGCAAGGATAAGGGCAAGCGCCATCCGACGCTTGGGAAGAATGTGATGGTCGGCAGCGGCGCTAAGGTGCTGGGGCCATTTACGGTGGGGGACAATGTGAAAATTGCTGCCGGTTCGGTGGTGCTGGGGCCAATCCCCAATAACTGCACGGCTGTCGGCGCGCCAGCCCGGGTGGTCAAGCGGGACGGCGTGCGGGTCGGGGATCTGGACCAGGTACACATTCCCGATCCGGTGGCGCAGGAGCTTTGCAGCCTGCGCACCGAACTTTCGCGCCTTCAGGCGCGGGTCGAGGGACTGGAAAGGGAAAACAGGGCGCTGCGCCAAGAAAAAGGCTCAAAAGATGAAGGCGGCACGCCGTCTGAGTCGTGATTATTACAGAGAGAAAAACCTGTAGGAGGGTAAGGCAATGGGGAAGTTGTTTGAGCGCATTATCACGGTTTCGCTGAATCCGGCTCTGGATGTGACATTGTGGATCACCTCAATGGATTTTAATGAGCCTAATAAGGCGACTGGCGAGCAGATTTATGCCGGCGGCAAGGCTGTTAATATCGCCCGGGTGCTGACGTCGCTGGGGGAGGAGCCGCTGGCACTGGGCATGGTCGGCGAGGACAACAGCCAGATGTTCCAGCGGCTGCTGGACGGCGACCGGGTAGCATATGATTTTGTTTCCTGCCCAGGGGCTATCCGCGAGAACTTAACGCTGGTGATCCCAGATAAACGAGTGTTGAAAGTCAACCGCGCCGGTTTCCCGGTGGGCCGGGATGCTATGGATCAGGTCAAGCGGCGTCTGCTGGAGGAAATCCAGTGCGACGGACAGGTGCTGCTGGTGTTTGCGGGGAGTCTGCCGCCCAATATCACCGCCGAAGCTTACAAAGCCTTTATCCTTTCGCTGAAGCGGGACAATGTAAAGCTGGCGATTGACACAAGCGTCTTTAAGGCCAAGGATTTTGCCGAGCTGCGCCCCTTTATCATCAAGCCCAACCTGCCAGAGTTCAGGCAGATCTGCGGTTCCAACCTGCCTACAGAGCAGTCGATCCTCAAATCTGCCCAACGGATGGCGGAACAGGTCGACCATGTGTTGGTGTCGCTGGGGGCCAAGGGGCTTCTTTACGCCAGCCGTACCCAGGCGCTGCGCTTGGCGTCGCCGCCGGCTGCTGTCCGTTCAACCATCGGCGCTGGCGATACCTTGCTTGCAGCTTTTATCTACTGCTTGCAGCAAGGGAAAAGCCCCGCCGATGCCGCCGCGTACGCCGTGGCTGCTGGGACGGCTTCGGTGATGCTGGAAGGTACCGGCGTCATCGAAGGCCAGATGGCGGAGGAGCTGTTGCCGCGGGTGCAGATCCGGGTTCTGCGCTGAGGCAGGCTTGGGAGGCGGCATGATTGAAGTAAGGGTTATTGACCAGGCGCACGCTGAGGATATCCGTCTGCCCAACGAGCCGTTTTTGCTCTCTGGGCGGATGGCTGTTTCCTATACGGACGGCCAGTGGCAGTATGAAGCTTTGTATGCCGAGCCGGGGCAGGCTGCCTGGCAGACTTTTCCAGATGAGCATTACGACTATGAAGCGATGAAGGATAGCAGCGTTTTTGTCGGCGCTTATGAAGGGGAGCAATGCGTCGGCCTTGCTGTCTTGCAGCCCGGCTTTTTCCGGTATATGTATCTTTATGACCTCAAGGTAAATAAGGCGTTCAGAGGCCGGCAGACGGGGCGGATGCTGATTGATCGGTGCCGGGAAATCGCTTTGGCACAGGGCTATTTGGGCCTTTATACCCAGGGGCAGGACAATAACCTGGGGGCTTGTCTGTTTTATCTTCATACGGGGTTTTACATAGGCGGCTTTGATTCCAATGTATACAAAGGGACAAAGCAGGAGGGGAAAGCGGATATCATCTTCTATTTGGATGGCTGATTTGCTGAAGTGTTTGACAGATGGAGGGCTTTATAAAAATAAAAACTAAGAAAGGCCCTGCGAATGGGATGGCCCAGGGATGTTCAAAATGGTCAGATAGCGCAACGAAGCCGGATTGGCGAAAAATCCCATGTTTTCCTAAGATTGCCAAGGAAAAAAGTTTTACTCGATTTTTTTCAAAAAATCGCGGGAGCCTGAGGGCAGAGCCCTTGGTCGCCCTCCGCAGAGGGCGAAATCTTCTTTTCGATAGGCTGGACGCACGTCTTTGGGCGTGCGTTTTCGTTTTAAAAGAGCTATCTCAAAAAATTCACAGATTGGCCATTGACATCTGGGGCGAATCGTGTTAAATTATAGTTAGCACTCAGATGATATGAGTGCTAACTCATGACAGACACAGCGAGGTGAGGATGTGAAGGAACCGGATCTGCGCAGGCTGAAGGTTCTGAAATCAGTAATCGAACGCTATATCGAAAACGGCGAGCCGGTAGGCTCGAAGGCTGTTGCTGACCAGTTTGGCCAGGCTATCTCCTCCGCTACGGTGCGCAACGATATGGCCATGCTGGAAAAACTGGGCTACCTGGTCCAGCCCCACACCTCTGCAGGGCGGATTCCCACCGGCCTTGGATGCCGCTTCTATATCTCCCACCTGATGCTGCGGGAGCCGTTGTCCGACCTTGACCGTGAGGCTATTGAAAGCCAGATCGTTAAAGGGGACCTAAACCCCCGGACGCTGCTCTCCAATGCGACCGATCTGCTGGCTGAGCTTACCGACTGCGCGGTAGTCAGTGCGATGGGGGAGATGGGC
Source organism: Oscillospiraceae bacterium (assembly GCA_022793675.1). GTDB lineage: Bacteria > Bacillota > Clostridia > Oscillospirales > Ruminococcaceae > Faecivivens. The sequence continues at coordinate 63,666 of JAAWDH010000007.1, read as the reverse complement.
CGGACGATTATCACCCGGGTGGATGCTTTCCCCGCTGGCCGGCGGCTTTACGCCGTACTGGTGATTACTTCCGGCGGCACAGTGGAAAATAGGGTCTGCCGGCTGGACTTTGACCTTGACCGGGAGCAGATCGGCTTTTTCCTGCGGTTTATCCGTGAAAATCTGGTAGGCCTGCGGATTGAAGAACTGACCGATGAGCGGATGGTCGAGTTGGGGTTGGCGCTGGGGAGCTACACCGTCGCGTTGGCGCCGCTGCTCTACGGCGTCTACGACATCACTTGCGGGCTTCGCCGTCAGCGGGTGGAGATTAAAAACGAAACGAGCCTTCTGCGCCGAGGGGTGCTGCCAAGCCGGCAGTACGCCGAGTTGGTAGGCCGTCAGGAAGAGCTGGGGGCGCTGCTAAGCAGGCAGGAAGAGGGGCTGTCAATCATCTTTGGCCGGGAGGGCGGAAGCCTTGCCGCAGAAGGTTCCAGCTTGATTGTATCGACCTGCCGGCAAGGCAGCCGGGCGGTTGGGGCCTTTGGGGTCCTAGGGCCGCTGCGGATGGATTACGGCCGTATCATCCCCTTTGTAGAATACCTGTCCGATACGGTGACCCGGCTGATGACCGAAGGGCTTGACGAGGACAGGAGCAAGCCTTCCCGCGTGGGGAGAGGCCCCACTGGCCTAGCTCCGTCAGATTTAAGAGGGCAGGATGCCGGATGGCCATAAATAGCCCAGAGAATCCCCGCCGGATGCCCGGCAGAAAGGAAGCGAGCTGCGTGGAGAATGAAGAGAAAGAGATCCTGGCAGAGGAAGAAATGACTGAAACCAATATCCCCGATGCGGAAGCCGCCGAAGCGTCAAAGGAGGAAGAGTCCGCTTCCGACGCTCAGGGGGCAGAAACCCCGCCTGACCTGAGCGGGCGGGTGGCAGAGCTGGAAGACCAGCTGCTGCGCAAAATTGCTGAATTTGACAATTACCGCAACCGGACTTTGCGGGAGAAGGATGAGATTGGGCTGAATGTCCGCATCCAATGCGTGGCAGAGCTGCTGCCGGTGCTGGATAACTTTGAGCGCGCCCTGGCCATCGGCTGCTCCGATGAAGGATTCTTCAAAGGCGTACAGCTGATTTTCAGCAGCCTGTCTGCCTCTTTCGCCAAGATGGGCGTGGAAGAAATCCCAGCGGAGGGGAGGGCCTTCGACCCTGAGCTGCATTATGCGGTGGGACGGGTGGAAAACCCCGAACTGGGGCCGAATACTGTTGCCGCCGTGATGCAGAAGGGTTACCGGATGGGCGGCAAGGTGGTGCGCCATGCTATGGTGGCGGTGGCCAACGCCGACTGATATATTAACTGCAAAAGCAAATAAGGGTACAAAATGAACGCCGCGCCCGGCGGCAATGAAATTGGAGGAATTTATTATGGGAAAAATCATTGGTATTGACTTGGGTACAACCAACTCCTGCGTCTCTGTCATGGAAAATGGCGAGCCCGTGGTCATCGCAAACCATGAAGGCTCCCGCACGACCCCTTCCGTTGTCTCCTTCTCCAAGGACGGCGAGCGGATGGTGGGTGCTGTGGCCAAGCGTCAGGCAATCATGAACCCCGACCGGACCATTATCTCCATCAAGCGTAAAATGGGTTCCGATTACCGTGTCAGCGTCGACGGCAAACCCTATACCCCGCAGGAGGTTTCGGCAATGATCCTGCAAAAGCTGAAGACCGACGCGGAAGCTTATCTGGGCGAGCCGGTCACCGAGGCGGTCATCACCGTTCCCGCCTACTTCACCGATGCCCAGCGTCAGGCTACCAAAGACGCCGGACGGATTGCCGGTTTGGATGTCAAGCGCATTATCAACGAACCGACGGCTGCTGCATTGGCTTACGGCATGGACAAAGAGGGCGACCAGCTGGTCATGGTTTATGACTTGGGCGGCGGTACTTTTGACGTTTCCATTATCGAAATGGGCGACGGCGTCCAGGAAGTTAAGGCGACTGCCGGCAACAACCACCTGGGCGGCGACGATTTTGACCAGCGGATTATCGATTGGCTGGCGGATGAGTTCAAGGCTGCCGAAGGCGTCGACCTGCGGGGCGACAAAATGGCGATGCAGCGCCTGAAGGAAGCTGCCGAAAAGGCCAAGATTGAGCTTTCTGGCGTCACCACGGCCCAGATTACGCTGCCCTTTATCTGTGTCGATGCGACCGGCACGCCGAAAAACCTTGATATGACCCTTTCCCGCGCCAAGTTTGATGCTTTGACCAGCGATCTGGTAGAAGCGACGATGGGTCCGGTGCGTCAGGCCCTTTCCGACGCGAAACTTTCCGCCAGCGACCTGAACAAGGTGCTGCTGGTGGGCGGGTCTACTCGCATTATTGCTGTGCAGGAAGCTATTTCCAAAGCCACCGGCAAAGAACCCTCTAAGAACCTGAACCCCGACGAATGCGTCGCTGTCGGCGCAGCGATCCAGGGCGGTGTCCTCGGCGGCGAGGTCAAAGGCATGGTGCTGGTCGACGTTACCCCACTGTCGCTGGGCTTGGAGACCCTGGGCGGCGTCTTTACAAGGATTATTGAACGCAACACCCGTATTCCTGTCAAGGAATCCCAGATTTTCTCCACCGCCGCCGACGGCCAGACCACTGTCGAAATCCATGTGCTGCAGGGCGAGCGCGAATTTGCCAAAGACAACAAGTCGATGGGAATGTTCCGGTTGGAAGGCATCCCGGCCGCTCCCCGCGGCGTGCCCCAGATCGAAGTCACCTTCGATATTGACGCCAACGGCATTGTCCATGTATCCGCCAAAGATCTCGGCACCGGCAAGGAGCAGCAGATCACCATCACTTCCTCTACCAGCATGAGCAAGGAGGATATCGAAAAGGCTGTCCGTGAAGCCGAAACTTTTGCTGCCGAAGACAAAAAGGCCAGGGAAAATGTCGAGCTGCGCAACAACGCCGACCAGATGGTTTTCCAGACCGAAAAGAGTTTGGGCGAGATGGGCGACAAGGTCGACGCCGGCGAAAAAGCAGATGTACAGGCTAAAATCGACGCGCTGAAGGAAGCCCTGAAGGGCAGCGACATCGAGCTGATCAAACAGAAGCAGGAAGAGCTGAAAACTGCTTTCTATGCCCTGTCTGAAAAGCTTTACCAGGCGCAGGCCCAAGCCCAGGCGGCCGGCGCAGGCCCGGCGGATGCCGGCCCGGATATGGGCAGCGCAGCCCCTAACGGCGACCCCAACGTCGTGGACGCCGATTTCACAGAAGTGGATAACGACCAGTAAAATGGTCTGAAACGGGGCGGGCAGGCCCTCTGGCCTGCCTGTCCTCATGCTGTTGTTGACACAAACGGCTTTTTGGGAGCCGGCCTTGTTTGGAGGGAAAGCCATTGGCTGAAAAACGTGATTATTATGAAGTCCTGGGTGTGGAAAAGGGCTGCGGCGAAGATGACCTGAAAAAGGCCTACCGTCAGATGACAAAAAAGTACCATCCGGACTTGAACCCCGACGACCCCACGGCAGAGGAAAAATTCAAAGAGGTCAACGAGGCCTATGAGGTGCTGTCCGATCCCCAGAAGCGGGAGCGGTACGACCAGTTCGGCCATGCCGGGGTGGATCCCAGCTACGGCGGCGCAGGCGGGGCGGGCTTTGGCGGCTTTGATATGGGGGATATAGGCGACATTTTCGGCGACCTGTTCGGCGGCGGCTTCGGCGGCTCCCGGCGCAGCCAGAACCCCAATGCCCCTCGCCGGGGCAGCGACATCCGGGTACAGGTTGCGCTGAGCTTCTTTGAAGCCTGTAAAGGCACCGCCAAGAAAATCAGTGTTACCCGTTCGGACAGCTGTAAGGATTGCGGCGGCACCGGCGCGGAACATGGCACGGCGATGAAGACCTGTAAAAACTGCGGCGGTACCGGTCAGGTGCGGGTACAGCGGCGCACTCCTTTTGGGATGATTGCCACCCAAAGCGTCTGTGAAGCCTGCGGCGGCGCGGGCCGGGTCATTGAAAAAAGCTGCCCCGCCTGCAACGGCCGCGGCAGTATTAGCTCTACCAAGACTGTGGAAGTACAGATCCCCGCCGGCATCGACGACGGGCAGACCCTTTCTTTGCGCGGCCAGGGCAATTCCGGTGCAAACGGGGGCCCAGCGGGCGACCTGTTGGTCACGGTCGCGGTGCGGCCCGACCCGATTTTCCGGCGGCAGGGTTATGACATTTATTGCGAAATGCCGGTCAGCTACTGCCAGGCTGTGCTTGGCGACAAGCTGACTGTGCCGACCATCGACGGCAATGTTGAGTATACCCTCCCTGAAGGCACCCAGCCCGGCACTACCTTCCGTCTCCGCGGCAAGGGCGTGCAGCGCTTAAACAGCCGCGGCCGCGGCGACCAGTACGTCAGCGTCACCGTCGACGTACCCAAGAACCTGACCCGTGAGCAGAAGGAGAAGCTCAAAGCTTTTGAGGATTCCCTCAGCGAAAAGCAGAGTACCAAGCGCAAATCTTTCGCTGAAAAGCTGAAGGATATGTTTGAAAATAAATAGCAGTCGCTTTCAGCATTATATTTTGAATATGTCAAAGCCCGCCGGATTTGGCGGGCTTTTTGCTATAGAATATTCGGCAGTGTCGGGCGTTCCCGTTCCCAGATAGCCGCTGCGGCTTCGGCGGCCACCCGCAAGAGGATGGCTGCTTCCTCATCGTCCCTTTCCAGCCGGACCCTTGCTTCGGCCAGATCCATCTCGAATTCGTTCATCGCCGCTTCGTGGACATAAAGCCCCAATACCCGCCGTTTTTCCTTCCAGCGCGCTTCCAGGGTCTCCAGCTGCCGCAAGGCGTTGTCCGGCGAATTTTCCGCCTCAGCGCTCAGGGTGTTCAGCGCCCCGTAAAGTTCCTCGCTGTAGCCTTTCAGCCAGGCCATGCCCCAGCTCTCCAGTGCGACAATGACCGCTAGGATCGCCGTAATCAGCGTCACCCGCTTCATTCGCTGTCCCCCTTTTCCTTCGGCACAATATAATACTGCCGGTTTTCATCGGCTGTCATCAGGAAAACTTCCCGCTGGGCGAAGCCCTCCCGCCGCAGCGTAGCCGCCACCCATTCCGGCGTAAGGCTGTAAACAGCCATTGATTTTTCCAACAGCTGCCCATCGGAAATGACGACCACCGGCGGCGCTGTGTCGCTGCCTTTTAAGCTTGCCATTTCCGCTGTGACCGTCTTGGCTGGGAAACGCTGCATAATATTGACCTTGCCGGTAGTTTCCACAACTGCGTACCAGACGTCCTTCAGGTCAAACACGCCGTTGCCCCGCAGCGACTCCATCAAATCGTCCACTGAAAAGCGCATCTTCTTCATCGCTTGCTGGTCAAGTTTCCCATCTTTGATGAGCACTACCGGCCGCCCCGACAGCAGTGACCGCAGGCTCTTATTTTTCAGCGTAACGCTGGAAAGGATCATCTCGAACCCTGCCAGCACAATGATCGGCACCGCCCCCGCCGCCATCGGGATTGCCGTGTCCTCAATAGGCAGCGAGGCGATGTTGGAAATCAGGATTGTCGTCACCAGTTCCGACGGCTGCAATTCTCCAAGCTGCCGCTTGCCCATCAGCCGCATCGAAAAGATAATCAGCAGATACAAAAGGATTGCCCGGAAAAAAACAATCATCCAAAACCGCCGCCTTCCTCTGCATATTTTCGGCCGGGGCGTGCCATACTTTGGATACGCGCCGGCGTTTCTTTCTCCAGTATCTGCAGCGCCGGCCCTGTTTATGCGTCAATTCTGAAATGAGGAGGGGACTGTCATGGCGCAGAAGGAGCCTCTGACCGGCAGCCTTAGCCGCGATTTGTCCGTGATGGAAGGCCTGCTTTCCGGCACAGCGGATTTTGTCCATAAAAATGTCGAGGTGGGCGGGGTGCAGCTCTGCCTGGTCATGATGGAGGGGATGGTGAACCTTGGCCTGCTGGCCCAGATGGTTGCAAGGCCGCTGTTGGCGGCAGATTTCGGTGGGAATGCCTCCCCAGAGGAAATCGGGGCTTTTATCCTCAACCAGACCGTGATGGCTGCCGACCAGAAAACAGTCAAGACTTTTGATGAGGCTTTCCGTTTTGCGATGTCCGGCTTTGTCGTTATCCTGATTGACGGGCTGAAAGAGGGCATTGCGCTGGGGGCGCAGGGATTTTCCTTTCGTTCGGTGTCCGAACCGGACAGCGAAGTCAACGAGCGCGGTTCCCGGGAAGGCTTTACCGAGCCGTTAAAAATCAATATGACGATGGTGCGGCGGCGGATGAAATCCGATTGCCTAAAATTCGAGTCTTTCCAGGTGGGGGAGAAAAGCCGCACCGAGGGCTGCCTTGTCTATATGACCGACACCGTCTCGCCCGAGCTGCTGGCCGAGATTAGGCGGCGGCTTTCCCGGGTCAAGCTGCCGCTGGTGCTGGATACCGGCTATCTGCGCCCTTTCCTGGAAGGGGACACCCTTTCTCCGTTCAGCGAGGTCGGGGTCACCGAACGCCCCGATACCCTCTGCGCTAAAATTGCCGAGGGAAGGGTAGCTATCATGCTGGACGGCACCCCGTACGCGCTGATTACTCCTAGCCTTTTTATTGAGAATTTCCAAAGCTTTGACGATTATGCCCACCGGCCCTATTTTGCTACTTTTATCCGGTTTTTGAAATACGTTTCTTTTTTGCTGACCATCCTGCTGCCGGGGACTTATGTGGCGCTGGCTACCTTCCATCCTGAAAGTCTGCCCCATCTGCTGCTTTTCAACATTGCCGCCGCCGAGGAGACGACCCCTTTCCCGCTGATGTTGGAGGCGCTGCTGATCCATTTTATCTATGAGATTATGCGCGAAGCAGGGCTTCGGCTGCCGCGCCCGGTGGGCCATGCCGTCGGCATTGTCGGGGCGTTGGTTATCGGCGACGCAGCGGTGACCGCCGGGCTGATTGGCTCGCCGATGGTGATGGTCGTGGCCCTGACCGCTATCAGTTCCTTTGTTGTCCCTTCTTTGTATGAGCCGATGGCTGTGCTGCGTTTTACCTTTATCTTGATTGGCGGCCTTACTGGGATTTTTGGCATTGCCATTGGGTGCGGCGCAATTTTGGTCAACGCCTGCCGGGTCAACAACTTAGGCGTGCCCTTTACCGCCCCGCTCTCGCCCTTTACTTTTTCCGCAATGCGGGATGTGCTGGTACGGGCGGGCTGGACAGTGATGCAGAAACGCCAAGAAAAAGTACAGTCGCTCCAAGGCGCAGACAAGGCCCTGCGCCGCCCGCGAAAGGAGAAACCGTAATGTCATCTATGTCTTCAGCAGCTTCTTCCCAAACTTCCCAGCGTCCCCGCGCTGCCGCAGCGGTGCCGATGATTGGCGGCGGCCAGCTGGCGGTGCTGCTATGCGTCTGCCGCCTGCCGCCGCTGCTGCTCTCCCTATCGGGGAGCGGCGAAACAGGTGTCTGGACGGTGTTTTTTGCCGAGCTTTTCCGGATGCTTTTCTGCCTGCCCCTTTGCCTAGCCTTCCGCATGGGTTGGGATCCGGCGGGACAGCGGGGTGCGGTTATCGGCGTCGCCCGGCTGACCGGCGGGATTTATCTGTTGGTTTCAGCGGCAAGCCTTGCTGCTGGCGCCGGCGTTTTCATTTCGTCCACCCTCTATCCTGGGTCGTCGGCTTTTTTCTTTGGCGCAGCGATCCTATTGTTGGCGGCTTATGGGGCGCATATGGGGTTGGAGGCGGCGGCGCGGGCGGCGCTGCCGGTGCTGGTGCTGTTTGGTGTCTTATTTTTGCTTACTGCCGCCGGGGTGCGGGAAGAGATACGGCTTTTCCACCTGGCGCCTGCCAGTGATTTTGGCAGCATTTTGTCCGATGCTTTCAGACGGGCGCTCTGGCTGCCGGAAGGGATGGTCCTGCTGGCAGCCGGGCCGCGCTCCGGCGGCAGGAAAAGCGGCGCGGTGCTTTGGGCGTTTGGGCTTTCGGCAGTGTTTGGCGTGCTGGCTTCCTTTTTATGCGGCAGCGTGCTGGGAGAGCTGCAGGGGCAGAAGGCCTATCCGTTTTTTGAGCTGGAAGCGCTGATGCAGCTTTCTATTTTCCAGCGTATGGACGCCTGGTTTTTGGCACTGTGGGTGCTGGTGATTTTTGTCCGCAGCTTATTTTTGCTCTGGGCGGCGGCAGAATTGTTGGGCAGCCTTGGGCGGCAGCCCAAGCGCCGGCGTTTTCTGCTGCCCTGCCTGGCAGCAGCAGCGATTTTGCTGATGGCGCTGTCGCTGGGCGGGGACATCCCCGGTAGTTTGCTCAAAGGGGTCGCTGAAAGCGTTTTCTGGTTGCCGGTGCTGGCGATGCTGCTGCTGGCAGCAGCTATTTTTTCAAGAAAGGGGAGACGGCCACGGTGAAAAAACTGGGGCGAATTAAAAAGCTATGGCTGCTTGCGCCATTTATCCTGCTTCTTAGCAGCTGCATCCGTGTGTCGGCCCTGCAAGACTTAGCGGTAGTGCAGGGGGTTGGGGTGGACTATCAGGATGGGGCGTATAAGCTGACGCTGCAGGTGTTCAGCGCCGAGGGTTCTGGCGGCCAGACGATCCTTGACCCTTCCCAGCAGAACGCGAAAACGATCACCTGTAGAGGGAGGAGTATTACCGATGCGCTGAAAGAGACTTCCCTAAGCCAAGGGCGCTCTTTTTTTCTGGGCCATGACCGGCTGCTGGTGTTGGGAGAAGGGACCAGGGAGCTGCCGCTTCCGGAATTGCTTGCGCTGCTGTCTGGGAGTTTGGAACTGCGCGGGGATGTAGTAGTGCTGGCGGCGCTGGGGACGGCGGAGGAACTTTTGCAGGCGGAAATCAACCAGGGCGTGCTGCCTGCTCTGACAATTGAGCAGACTGTGGAAAACGCCGCCCGTTCTGGGCAGATTCCAGAAATTAGGCTGCTGGATCTGAACCGTGCGCTGGCGTCAGAGGGCGGCGGCGCGGTGATTCCGGCAATTCAGGCAGTGGAGGAAGAAGGGGAGGAAGGCAGCCGCCAGCTGAAAACAGTGGCGCTGGCTGGCGCTGCCCTTTATACAAAAGACGGTTTTTGCACTTTGCTTGAAGGGGAAACCCTGATGGGTCTGACGCTGATGTCAGGCGGTGCAGAAAGGATGCCGCTTACCCTTTCCGAGGAGGGGATTGGGCCGATGGGGGTAGAGCTTTACCAGATCCGCAGCCGGCTGGAGCCTGACCCCAACGGGCGCGCTGCGTTTACCCTTTGTTTGTCTGTATCGGCGATGGTGACTGAGCGGGCGGAAAACCCGGATGCGGAAACGCTGGAAAAAGCGGAGGCGCTGCTTGAAAAGCAGCTGGCGGCCTGCTGCCAGAAAGCTTTTTCCCAGACAGTGGCCGAGAACCGCAGCGACGTGCTGGGGTTAGGGGAGCGCCTGCGCCGGAGCGCGCCGGAAACCTGGGCGCGCCTGCGGGAGAGTTGGCCCGAGGGGGCGGAGCCGACGTTGGAAACGGATATCAGCGTCCAGATAAATCGCCTGCGTTCTTGATTGGGGATACGGGAGATACGACGCTTTCTGAAGAAAGCTTAGCAAAGACTTTTAATCGCTAGGGTACAGTCTGCACAGATTTATACGCCTACTGCGTCGGTACCACTGACCAGTCGCGACAGAAACGCTGGAGATTTTAGAAAATCGGCTTGCTGATTTTCCAACGCGAATTGTCAGCCGGCACAGCTGGCGCCTGCCCGCATGATTTCTTGCCTTTGTGTCGTATTAGTAAGTAAAGGCGAGTAAGTGTGGGAAATGTGGTGAGACAACTGGAAGATAATGTATTGATTGGTTTGCTTCAGACAGACCCAGAGCGGGGGCTGGACGCGGCAATCCGCCAGTACGGCGGTTTGTGTAAGGCAGTGATTGTGCGGATTTTGGGTGAGGGGGCCGACGCCGAGGAATGCCTAGCGGATACTTTTGCTGCCCTTTGGCGGCACGCTGGGAAATACCGTCCTGATGAAGGGGGGTTAAAACCGTGGCTCTGTGTGATTGCCCGCAACCAGGCGGTCAGCCTTTATCGTAAACGGCGTCGACAGTCCTTTATCCCTGAAGAAGAGGCGGCCCTTGGGGAACTGGCAGATGATACAGGGCAATTGGAACGCCGGGAGGATGCCGCGCTGCTGCGGGAGGCGCTCGCAGAGCTGTCGGAATTGGATCGGAAACTGGTGGTTTGGCGCTATTTTTACGGCGAGAGCGTCAAGGAGGCCGCAGCCCGGCTGGGGATTACGCCGAAATATGCTGAAAATCGCCTTTATAAAAGCCGCCAGCGGCTGAAAAAACTGTTGGAGCAGCGGGGTGTGACAAGATGAGCAAAACGCTCTTATTAGATCAGTATATGGGGAATCTTGACAGCGGGATGTTGGAAGGACTGATGCCCGCGGAACTGGAGTTTACAGAGGCGGAGATTGGCCGGGTGAAAAGCTTAACTTTGAAAAGGGTTAGGCAGCCCAAGCGTGCCCGCGCTGGCAAAAGGCGGGTTGCCTTGTTGATAGCGGCGGTGGTAGGAATGATGGCTGCCGCTGCTGCTGGGGCGGCCAACCTGGCGGGCGAGGAACTGTTTGGACGCTATTTTGGCGGCGGGCTGCAGCCTGGGTGGCTGGAAAAAATGTGCAGTACCTCGCAGGCCAGTGCAAGGGCAGACGGCTACCAAGTTGATCTTTTAGGGGTGATGGGCAGCCGTTATGGGGTAAACCTGATTTTCGACCTGACGGCACCGGAGGGGGCAGTATTGTCGGATACTGTCCGTTTTGAAAGCTCTCAGCTGCTGCTGGAGGGGCAAGGGGGCTTTTCGGCGGGCTGGCGCGTCGCCCAGATTGCCGATGACGACCCGTCGGACAACAAAGCGCGCTTCCTGCTCATTGCCGACACTGATCAAAAGCTTACTGGCCGGGAGATGACCCTACAACTGGAAAGGTTACAGCAGACAAGTGAAACGCCAAAGAGCGGCGGTTATACTGAATCGGTGCTATCTGACGGCGAATGGGTGCTTACCTTCCCACTGGATTATCAGGATACGGCTCGGACTATTTTTGTTGGGGAAAAGGTTGTCTGGAAAGGGGAAAAAGTGACGCTCCGTACGGTGGAGCTTTCCCCTGTAGGGCTTTGGCTCAATTTTGGTCCGTCCATCAGCAGCCTTTGGGAAGGCCAGCCTGCGCCGCCGGTGGGGGAGGGTGCTGCCGAGATAGAGCAGGCTTCGCCCATCCTGCATATGGCTGACGGCAGCCTGCTTACGATAGAGGAAATCAGCCTGATGAGCGGGGAAAGCCGAAATTTCAGCCGCTTTTCGGCAGGCTGGAACTTCGGCGTCCTAGTGGATATTACGCAGGTCGAATCCATTGAAGTGATGGGCGTTAAGATCCCCGTGGGCTGATTGGGTCTGCCTAGAGGGTTTTGAGGGGTTCGCCCCAGCTGCCCAGGTCTTGGCCGGAAGAGCTCATATAATGTTCTTCCCCAGGGGATATGACTGGCGCGGCCAGCTGAAAGCGCTGGGCAAGGGGCACGGACTGGTCCGTCAGCCTTTCGTCAATCGTGACATTGACTACTTCGCATAAGAATAATGTGCTTTCATTGGCAGAGCCGTCACCCAGCCGGCCGCTGGCTAACCTTTCCTCTCTGACGACCTTCAGTTCCAGGCTCACTGGGCTTTCGGCGATGGTGGGCACATCCAGCGCCTGTCCCCTTTCCACAGTGGGCAGGCGCTTCATCTTGTCTGGGTTTTCCCGCCCAGAGGTGTGGCCGTAGTAGTCGGCCAGAGGAAGGAGGGGTTCGCTTACCAGGTTGGCGGAGAACATCCTGTCCCTGCGGATCAAATCCTTAGTTTTCTTTTCCTCGCCGATACAGGCCATCACGCCTAGGGTTCCTTCGCCCTCTCCATCAGAGCTGAGCCAGCACCAGCCAAACCAGTTAAACATACCAAAATGGGGTGTACCGTTTTCTTCATAGGTTCCGTACAGGTAAAATGCCTGGGGGCAGAAGTCATTGTCTAGGTTTCCTTTAATTTTTGCCATCGTGTCCAGCTTCCTTTCTTGAATTCGTTTGGTTGGAGCGACGCAGGGCCTTCTCGCAGCCTTCCAGGTTTTTCAGCACCCGATCCAGCAAGCCGTCCAGCAGGCTTGCGTCCTCTTGGGTCATGCCCTGGTAAAACAGTTCGTTCATCCGCTGGGAAACCTGTTTGTACTGGTCTTCCAGCCCCCGGGCCTTCTCCGTTAAGCTGACGAGCACCTGCCGCCGGTCAATCTGGGTCCCTTGCCGGAAGATCAGCCCAGCCGCTTCCATCCGGGCCAGCATGGCGGTGAGGGTATTTTTGGCAAGCCCTGTCTTGCGCGCCAAAGCGGCGATGGGTACGCCGTCCTCTTGCCAAAGTACATACAGGATGCGGCCCTGGGGGCCGTTGAATTCTTCGATGTCGCTGTCTGCCAGCAACCGTTGGAAGATTCTTCCCTGTACTTGTTTGATTTGGGAAATTAAAAATCCCGTCCTTGTTTCGATAGCATTCCCTCCTTTTCTATATAGTACTATATAGAACCTTATTTGTCAAGTACTATATAGAACTTTTATTGCGGTTGCTCTGCAAATATGGGACTGGTTCCCTTATGTTAAGTAGGGACTAAAAATGCCAGGGCAGCCTCTAAAACAGGCTGCCCTGGCATTCATTTCTATGAAAATGGGATATATCACGCAAAGAAAACAAGTATCACGAATCCCCCAATACCTATCAGCAAGCAGAAGATACCGCCAAGCCGTGTGTTAAAAAGGTAAAGGGCGGATGGGTCACCGTTAACAGAATTCTTCCAGCTTTCTGTTATATCGAAAAATAGCCTTGGCTTTAAAACCATGACAGCGCCCACGATTACAAGGATAATCGACAAAAATATGTACATCGTTACTCCCCCGAATTCTTTGCAGTTATATCATTGTTAACAGAAATTTATTGAACTACTTCTATTAAAGAATAGCATAAAACCAATCGGAAGTCAACCCCTTATTTAAAAATGGTAGAATTTATCGACGCAGTAGGCGGTTTTTGAGGGTGAATGGGTATCTTGGCGATTAAAAGTTTTGCGGGCTTAGCTCTGCTGAGCTTGGCTTTCTTCAAAAGCGGACTCGTACTCTTTCGGATCTTTAAAATGCTGCTGCCCTAAAAGCGCACTGTTCCGATATTGCAAACAGTGGGGGTTTATGGTATACTATCCATAAAGGAAGAACGATTCAAGCCCAGCTGCTTTATCCCGGCTGCGGCTGTGTTTTAAAAGGAGGCGCTTTTATGTCAATCCCTACTCCCCATATCGGCGCAGCTGCCGGCGATTTCGCTGAAACGGTGTTGATGCCCGGCGATCCGCTGCGGGCAAAATTTATTGCCGAAACCTTTCTGGAAAACCCGAAGCTTGTTACGCAGGTGCGCGGGATACTCGGTTACACCGGCCTTTATCAGGGGAAATCTGTTTCGGTTATGGCCAGCGGCATGGGCGTCCCTTCGATGGGCATCTATTCCCATGAGCTATTCAACTTTTACGGCGTGGAAAATATTATCCGGGTAGGTTCTGCCGGGGCCATCAGTCCTAAGCTGAAGCTGCGCGACCTAGTTTTTGCCGTCAGCAGCTGCACCAACTCCCGCTTTGGGGAGCAGTTCGGCCTGCCGGGGATGATTGCCCCGACGGCAGACTTTTCATTGCTGGAGCAGGCTGTTTCCGCTGCGAGGTCGCGGGGGCTTGTCCCTGTTGCGGGCAGCGTTTTCTGTTCGGATACTTTTTATGACGAGCGGGACACGCTGGCTTGGGGGAAGATGGGCGTGCTGGCGGTAGAGATGGAATCGGCGGCGCTTTACCTCAATGCAGCGAGAGCGGGCAAGCGGGCGCTTTGTATCTGTACCATTTCCGATTCGCTGGCGACGGGAGAAGCGCTTTCCGCCGATGAACGGCAAAAGAGCTTTACCGATATGATGCAGGTTGCTTTGGATACAGCGGCAGCTTTTAAAGGGTAGGGACAGGTTTTCTAGACTTATCCCTAAACAGGACAAAAATCCGCGCAGGGGGCTGGTTTTCAGTCCCCTGCGCAAAATATTCACAAATATTCTGCCAAAAAACAGGCAAAACCCCTTGACTTAGAGTATACTCAAAGTGTTATGCTGAAAGGGCAGGCTGGGAAAGGTCAGCGGCAGAGAAAGGCGGACAGCTTATGTCAGGAAAACCTGAGACCAAAAGGCAGCGCTGGCAGCTTCTGGACAGCATCCGGGGGCTGACGCTGGTCAGCATGATCCTCTACCATGGGACCTGGGATCTGGTGTACCTATACGGGGTACGCTGGCGGTGGTTTCTGGGGAGAGGTGCTTTTTTGTGGCAGCAGAGCATCTGCTGGACCTTTATCCTGCTGTCTGGCTTTTGCTGGGGGCTGGGAAAGCGCCCGCTGCAGCGCAGCCTCACCGTTTTCGGCGCGGGCGCGCTGGTGACGGCGGTAACGCTCCTTTTTATGCCAGCGGAACGGGTGATCTGCGGGGTGCTGTTTTTGCTGGGCGGCAGCGGGCTTTTGCTGGTGCTGCTGCATAAGACGCTGAAGCGCGTTCCCGCTTTGGCAGGGCTTTTGATAAGCTTTTTGCTTTTCCTTTTCTTTTATCAGCTGCCGCAGGGGGCGGTGGGCTTTGGCCCCTGGCGGACGGCGCTGCCCGCGGGGCTTTACCGCAGCAGGGTCGGCGTCCCTTTCGGCTTTCCGCCGCCTGATTTTTTCTCAAGCGACTATTTTCCGCTGCTGCCGTGGTTTTTCCTTTTTGCTGCGGGATATTTCCTGTGGCGGCTGTTTGCGGAAAAGGGGCCTTCCCCGGCGCTGGCGCGCAGCCTTACGTTTGGTATTGCGCCGCTTAGCTTCCTGGGCAGGCATTCACTGATTATTTATCTGCTCCATCAGCCGCTGCTGTACGGCTGCCTGTGGGCGTTGTCCGCTTTGACAGGGCTATTTTGACCTTGGCGGGCAGTAAGGAGGACGTTATGACGATTACAGAGGTAAGCCGCCGGTACGGGCTTTCCGCCGATACGCTTCGTTATTACGAACGGGTAGGGCTAATCCCGGCTGTCCACCGCACTCCCGGCGGCATCCGGGACTATACGGACGAGGACTGCTCTTGGGTGGAATTTGTCAAATGTATGCGCAGCTCTGGTTTGCCGGTGGAGGCCGTGTCAGAGTATGTATCCCTCTCCCAGCAAGGGGAAAGCACTTATGAAGCCCGGCGGCAGCTGCTAATTGAGCAGCGGCGGGGTTTAGAGGAGCGGATGGCGGAGATGCAGCGCACCCTGGATCGCCTGAACGCCAAAATCGAGCGCTATGAACAATGGTCGCCTAAAGCCGGCGAGGCTCCCGCTCCCTGCAAAAAACAGCTAGGCGCCGATACAGAAACACAGTAACTGTAACATTATAAGGAGGTTGACACCAATGGAACTTTATGAGAACCTGACATTGGATGAGGAACGGGCGCTCTATGCCGCGACCGACGCCGAGGTGCGCCGCTGCCTGTTTGACGGTCCGGCGGACGGGGAGTCCGCCTTGAAGGAAAGCCGCCGTATCCGGGTGGAGGATTGCGACTTCCATCTGCGTTACCCCCTCTGGCATGTAAAGAAGGGGACGGTCATCCGCTGCCGGATGACCGATACCAGCCGCGCCGCGTTGTGGTACGATGAGGATGTGACGCTGGAGGGCTGTGAGCTGGGGGGCATCAAGGCGCTGCGGGAATGTGACCGTACCGTTATCCGGGACTGTCGGATCAATTCTCAGGAGTTCGGCTGGCTCTGCCGCGGGGCGGAGATTACCGACACCGAGCTTGTTTCGGAATACCCTTTCTTTATGTCCCGCGGGCTGCGGCTGAAGAATTTCCATCTGACTGGCAAGTACTCTTTCCAGTATGTGGAGGATGCTGTTATTGAGGATTCTGTGTTGGATACGAAGGACGCTTTTTGGCACAGCAAAAACATCACTGTTATTGACAGCGTGGTCAAAGGCGAATACCTGGCCTGGTATTCCGAGAACCTGAAGCTTATTCGCTGCAAGATTATCGGCACCCAGCCTCTCTGTTACGCCAAAGGGCTGGTGCTGGAAGACTGCGAGATGGAAGGCACTGATTTGAGTTTTGAGTACAGCGAGGTCAACGCCACTGTCCGCGGCTCCATCCTCAGCGTCAAAAACCCTGCTGCTGGCCGCATTGAGGCGGATAGTATCGGCGAGGTTATCCTTGACGATCATCAGGTCAAAGACGGCGGCTGCCGGATTGAGGTACGGTGAGTACGGAGTACGACGCTTTCTGAAGAAAGCTTGGCAAAGACTTTTCATCGCCAGGGCAACTGTGTGAAAAGCCATTGCCGCCTACTGCGTCGAAAAATTATTTGAAAAGCCCGAGATGTCAAAACTCTGGGCTTTTTGCTTTTTATTCAGTTCTTATTTCCGGAGGTATCGGAAATTCCAAGTTTTCCTGATATATGGCCTGCTCAAGGATGCTGTCAAAATCGATGCTGCTGATTATGGCCTGGCAGCGTTCGCGGTTTTCTTTCTGTTCAGAAATAGCCGGCACGCCTTCTTCCAAAAGCCCCAAGCCGTGGGCGAAGCTCCAGATCCGGCGTTCCGCCAGCAAACTGGCGGAACCTTCCAGCGGAAAGAAGGAAACGCCGATTACCCGGGCGCTGCCCTTTTCCTGCCAGCGGAGGGTAAAGGAAGAAAGGGATTTGTTTCCGTCCAGCCCAAAGGAGAGCTTTAGGCCGCGTCTGGGCCTGCCTTCCCACTCGGTTTCCGGATACTCCGCCGTCAGCAGATAGGGGGCTTCCTCAGCCATTGGGATGTGCTTGAAACGCAGCTCGCCGTCGTCCCGCTCAAGCAAGGCGCAGGCAAAGTCCCATGCCGATTGGACAGCATTTTCTGTGCCAAGCGCCGCCCAGTCCATATCCCGGAAGGACAGCGTCTCGCCGCCATGGCAGTAAAGCCGCCCTTCGTACCAAAGATAGTCTTCTTTGCCTTCATGCCAGGCTGTGGTATACGCCTCCGTATAATAAAAATCATAACGGATAGTGTTTTCTGCAAGTTCAATGCTGTAGCCGCCCCAGTCGTCAAATTGAAGCTCCGCTAATTCTTCTTGCAGCCTATCGCAGACAAGCTGTGCCTGGCTGTCGGTATAAGTGTGTTCTCCGAAAGGTTCCTGCCCCGGCATGGCAATGCAGCCGGCAAAAAAACAGGACGCCGCCAGGGTTGCCGCGCAAACAAGCCTTTTGCCCATACCTTTCCCCCTATTCGGCGGCCTGCGGTGCGACGATAAAAGTCACGGCGTTTTGCAGGCAGCTGATCTCGACTTCTTCCACGCTGCCGCCGTCTTCGCCGTCAAGCGTCCAGGAAAGCGGTTCGCTGCAGCTGAAACGGACGTCGTCGGTTTTGAAAAAGCGGATCCGCTGCTGGTCAAAGCGCTGGCTGACAAGGTCGCCGATAATGGCATTCAGCTCGGCTATCGTTTGGGGGCGGCGAACCAGCAGCACCTCAAACTCGCCGTCGTTGAGCGAAACGTCGTCAGAGAAAAAACCTTTGTGGCCGGCTACCGATAAGGAATTGACCACTGCACCGAAGATGAATTCATCCCGGATCAGCCCCTTTTTGCAGCTGACCTCGACCGTAAAGCTTCTAAGGCTCCCCAGTCGCTTTACCCCTTCAAACAGGTAAGCCAGCCCGCCGAATAGGTTCTTGGCCTGCTGGGCGGTCGTGTAGGCAACGTCTGTAAAGGCCCCGAAGGCGGCGATATAGGTAAAGCAGCGCTCCCCAAAACGCCCGATGTCGCAGCGGAAAGGGATTCCTGCTGCGGCGGTGTCGGCGGCCGCGGCAGGCTCTTTGGAAAACCCTAGGCTGTGGGCAAAATCGTTGGTGGTACCGGTGGGGATATATCCCAGCTCCGGCGGGTCTTTAAGCCCGGCCAGCCCTGTAATCACTTCGTTGAGGGTACCGTCGCCGCCGCAGCAGACAATGCGGCAGAACTGCCCGCCTTTACGCAGCACCTGGCTTGTGGCGTCGCCGCGGCTCTGGGTAGGGTGGACGGTGACCTCGTAGCCCGCCTTGACAAAACGGTCGATAATCTCATAAAGCTTGCTCTGGGCCAGCTTCTTGCCAGCCATCGGGTTGACCAAAAGCAGCAGCCGGCGTTCATGCTGGATATCTGTCATTTTTATCCCCTCCTTCGGCTTTTTTGCTGGCTTTGGCGCGCCTGGCCGTGCTGGCCGGAGGGACGCCAAGGATTTTTTTGTAGGCTCTGAAAAAGGTGGAATAATCCCGGAAACCGCAGATTTCGGCGGCATTAGCGACGGGGTATCCCTGTAAAATCAGTTCATGGGCGGCGGCCACCCGCTTATGGATCAGGTAGTTTTTCACCGTTGTACCGGTGGATTGTTTAAAAAGGTGGTTTAAATGGTTTTTGCTCAGGAAAAAACGCTCGCTTAAACTGTCAAGCGTGATATCCTCCCCCAAATTGCTGCCCAGATAGGCCAACAGCCGGTCGATGCTGCGGTTGGTTGACGCCGCCCCTGTAGGGCTTTCCAGCTTGGCCATACGCAGGATTTGGGACAGCAGCGCTTCGGTGCGGATGGCGATCAGCGCGGTTTGCAGTGGCTCTTCCAACTCGCTGCATTCCAATAGGGATTGGAAATAGGAAGCGATGCCAAAGCGGTCGGCCCCCTCGAAATAGATTTCCTGCCCGCTGCCGGAAAAAGGGGAGAGCAGCAGCGGGGTGCGTTCCCGGTTTAGAATGCCGGCGTTAAAATGTATGGCATAACGTTCATAACTATCCGCGCTTTCAACCCGCACGCCGTGGAAAGTCCCCGGTGCCAGCAGCAAAAGGCTATGCGGGGCAGGTTCGTAGCGTTTGCCCTCCACCAGATAGCCGACCTTCCCCTGCACAAAATAGTAAACCTCAAAATA
Organism: Oscillospiraceae bacterium; assembly: GCA_022793675.1. GTDB lineage: Bacteria > Bacillota > Clostridia > Oscillospirales > Ruminococcaceae > Faecivivens. Next base: position 44,767 of record JAAWDH010000007.1, on the reverse strand, counting down.
AGGGTGGCAGTGGAGGGCAAAGTTGTCGGTGGCCTGATAAGTGACACTGTGGTGCAGGCTGATGCCGTCAGTATTCAGATGGTCCGCCATAAACCGTGCCCTCCTTTTGCTGTTTTGTCTGGCCTTGGGAATCAGTCCCACCAGAAGTACCAGCAGCAGGACTGGCTGAGGATCCCAGCCATGCTGCTAGGGTCAATGTTTCCCTGTTCCATTGTGTCGGGACAGAAGGCATACTGTTCCATAGCCAGCGCCGGCGCCTCTTCTCTGGAGACCGGGCGGGGCAGGGAAAATTCCAGCACATCGTGGGTGATCACCGCCGGCACAGCGCCGTGCTTTTTGTACCAGTATTTGGCTGCCGCCATCAGCATCGGCGTGTCAGGGCATTCGTTCCAGCCGCCGAAAGGCAGGAAGGCAAAAATCTCCCAAGGGTTTTTGACCGGGATTTCCGCCAGCAGCAGCGGCAGGGTTGTCCCCGCGGCGTAATCCCAAAGGCCGTCGGAAATACTCATCTCCTGGCCGTCCTCCGGCTCGGTAAATCCTGCCGGCTCTCCTGACAGCTCAAAAGGGTTCCCCTCCGGGACAGGGGCTGCCAGCGCCTGTTTGCGGTAGGCGTCCCGTTCCTCCGGCAGGAATTCCTCTCCCTGGCCGCTGGGGCAGGCGTTAAGCAGCAGGCACTCCCACAGGATGCCGTCCAGCGCTACCAAGATAGGGGTAAAGCCTTCCCGCTCGCCGCGGGCCTTGGCCTCTTCATAAGCGGCTACTACCTCTTTGCCGTCGGCTGCCGGCGGGAAATAGCGGCAAGGGCAGCCGAGGTATTCGCTTATCAGTTCCCGCAGGCACTCGGGATTTTCTTCTCTATACATGGCCATCACCAAAGGGCGTCGGAACTGCCAACGCCCGTTCCTTTCCTGAAAAATTTAAGGTTCAGCTGGGATAAGCCCCAGCGCCAGCTTCCAGCTAAGCACCCGGACAACGGCGCTGTCAACCATTTCGTCAGTGATCCGTCCAGCGTCATAGGCTTCTTTCAGCTGGACGATGGTCTGGTCAAAATTTTGGCTGAGGAGCAGGTCGTTGCCGGCCGCTGCCGCCAGCACCGCCGGCGCTTCGTTCCCAGTATAAAGGCCAATGGCGTCCATCCCTAAGTCGTCGGTAAGGATTGCGCCGGTAAAGCCCAGCTCCTCCCTGAGGATACGGTGCACTTCCGGGGAGAGGGAGGCCGGCAGGTCGGCGTCCATCGAAATGACGATGTTGTGGGAAACCAACACCCCCTGCCCGCCGGCGTCAATGCCGGCCTGGAAAGGCACAAAGTCCGCCTCTACAAAATTCTGATAAGGGCGTTCATCCATCGAAACATTGGTATGGGTATTGAGATTATTGCCATAACCAGGAAAATGCTTCATAACGGTACCGCAGCCCAAAGGCTGGGCAGCCTTGACCACTTCGACGACGTAGGCAGCGGTTTCCGGCGCAGGAAGCCCCGTCGTCCGGCTGTGGATATAGTCGCCTTCATCCAGCGACAGGTCGGCCACTGGGGCCAGCAGGACGTTGCAGCCTAGATCCAACAGCAGCGAAGCTTTTTCAACGGCGTCAGCGTGGACAGCCCCTTCGCCGGCAGCGCAAAGCTCCGACGGCGCGGGAAAGATTTCCGCCCGCAGGTTGGGGTTGGAGCTGATGCGCACCACCGGGCCGCCTTCTTCGTCCACCGCCATAATCAGCGGCAGTTTGGCGGCCTCCTGCATCGCGGCAAGCTTTTCCTGCACCGCTTCAGCCGTCAGGTCGGCAAAATCCTTGCGGAAAAGCACATATCCTGCCGGCTGCTCTTTCCCGACCTGGGCCGCAGGGTCGGCGGTATTGACGGCGGAAAGGATCATCTGCCGCAGCTTCTCATCGGCAGAAAGGGTGCTGGCAATCGCCTTAGCCTGCTCCTCAAATTGGGCGAAGACAGCTGGGCGGGGCGCAACCGCGATGGAAAGCACCTCTGCCTTAGAGATGTCGCCATCCTCGCCTAAGACGCCGTTATAGGCGACGGATACCTCTGCCCCAATATAGCAGCCGTCCGGCGCAGAAAGGCCTTCTGCGCCCTTCTGGAAGCTGTAGCGGCGTCCCATGCCGTCTTCCAGGGTAAAGTTGTCCTCCGATTGCGCGCAGATGACGCCGGTGAGGCGCTGCGGGGCGCTGGAGGAAGGGTTGGCAGCCAATGGGGGTGCGGGGGAGGACGCCGTCCCCTCAGCCCCGGCGGCGCAGCCGGTCAGCAGCGCGCAGGCCAGCAGCACCGCCGGCAGTTTACAGGGAAGCTTCATTTTTTCACTGCTCCTTTATATTTGAAAAGGACGGCCCGCAGGCCGCCCTCTTATCGGAGAAGGCTTGGGTTATTCCACCTTATCCTCGATATATTTGACAATATCGCCGACGGTTTTGATGTTCTCCACCTGGTCGTCGGGGATCTCTACATCGAATTCCTCTTCCAGCGACATAACCAGGTCGACGATATCCAGCGAGTCGGCGCCCAGGTCGTCGGTGATGGAAGCCTCCAACGTCACCTTTTCCTCTTCGCAGTCCAGCTGGTCCACCAGGATGTCCTTTACCTTGTCAAAAATCATGAGAATTTCCTCCTTACATTATTCCAGCCCTTCAGGGGCTGGCTTCGCAAAATCGGCCTGTTCTTCAAAAGCGCCGATTTTTCTGAATTTATTATAGCGTGCTTCCAGCAAATTTGCAACACTTTTTTGGGTTAATTTTTGCAGAGAGAGTAAAATCGTATCAGCAATGCTGCCAGCCATCACTTCCGGGCTGACGTGCGCCCCCCCGGCGGGTTCGGGGATAATGCCGTCGCAGATGCCGAAACCCAGCAGATCCTCGGCCGTCATCTTCATTTTTTCGGCGGCTTCTTTCTCCTTGGAGGCGTCCTTCCAAAGGATGCTTGCAAACCCTCGCGGGGAGATAACGCTGTATAAAGCATTCTCCAGCATATACAGCTCGTCGCAGACCCCAAGCGCCAGCGCCCCGCCTGAGCCGGCCTCGCCCAGCACAATCGAGATTACCGGCACCTTCAGCCGGGAGAACTCCAAAAGGTTGCGGGCGATGGCCTCGCCCTGGCCCCGTTCCTCGGCGGCAATGCCGCAGAAAGCGCCGGGGGTGTCAATAAAGCAGATGATTGGCCGGCCGAATTTTTCGGCCTGTTTAGCCAGCCGCAGCGCTTTGCGGTAACCTTCGGGGTGGGGCGAGGAAAAATTCGTCTTTTTATTCTCTTCCAGGTTGTGGCCTTTAACCTGCCCCAGTACTGTTACCGCAATGCCGTGGACCATGGCGATGCCCCCAAGGATTGCGGCGTCGTCGCCGAAGCAGCGGTCGCCGTGCATCTCGTAAAACTCGTCAAAAATCATCGGGATATAGTCCCGGACCGTTGGCCTGCCCTTATGGCGGATCAGCTCCATCCGCTCCCAGGCTGTCAGGGAAGACATCACACACCGCTCCTCTCGTCTTCGGTTTTGCTTTGTATCCATATGTCGTGGCTATCGTTGTTATTTCAGCGTCTCTAATTGGGATAAGCTGATTTTCCTCGTATAAGTCCCTTCCAAGTAGGTTGCAAAGCATAATGCGTTCATCCATTTCAAGCAGATTCGGATTTTTACTCAGAAAGCCGTTTACACGTTTCAACGTAGCAGGATCTGTCAGTTGTGCTAGAGTCGTATCAATGTCGATCTCGCCCGCATCGTGAAGTTTCTTGAGGCTGTTCAACATTTCAAGCCAGCAATATACGACTTTTCGTTTTTCAGCATCAGCTTCCGCTCTTGTCATTTTTGACTTTGGCTTCGATTGTGCAGGAGCCGCCTTACTGGTTTTAGCTTGCAGCAGTACTGCTTCTGCTTTAAGCTTTCTTGTTGTCAGAGTTTCTTTTGCTTTACAATAAAGGGGAACAATACGTTTGTGACAAAAGGGAATGAAACATTTATACCAAATGACAGGAAGGTTTTCCTGCAAGGCTTCTGTCAAGCCCTCCACCGCGCCTTTTACTATGCCCACCACCATGGCCTCAATAATAGATTCCTGATCAGAAGTGGAAGATGGTTCTTGTTGTATCGCAGGATAATGTTTTAACTCTTTGAGAACACGATGCGGCTTACGATTTATGAGCCGTGAGTATTCATCAATAAAAGCTTCACCATTTTCCCACTTCTCAAACAGATCGTCTGCCGGGATAATATAGACAATTCCCTTTTGTTCTACTAGGTGTTCTGCCATATCATCACCCCTGTTCCTCAGACATCCAGTTTTTGGTCAGGCAAATGCGCCTTCAAAAGCTTGGAAATGGTCTTCCGCATATTCACCCGGTTGACAATCATGTCCACAAAGCCATGCTCCAGCAAAAATTCCGCCGACTGGAAATCGTCCGGCAGCCGCTGGCGGATAGTGCCTTCAATGACCCGCCGCCCGGCAAAGCCGATCAGCACCTTCGGTTCGGCCAGGATGATGTCGCCCAGCGAAGCGAAGGAGGCCGTGACGCCGCCGGTGGTGGGGTCGGTAAGGACCGTAATATACAAAAGCCCGGCGTCGGAGTGGCGGGCGACGGCGGCAGAGGTTTTGGCCATCTGCATCAGCGAGATGATCCCTTCCTGCATCCTCGCCCCGCCCGAAGCGGCAAACAGCACGACTGGCAGCCGCTTTTCAGTAGCGCGCTCAAAGGCCCTGGCGACCTTCTCCCCGACCACAGAACCCATTGAAGCCATCATGAACCGCGAATCCATGATGACAATGACGCAGCGGCGGGTACGTATTGTGCATTCGCCGGTGATAACAGCATCCATCAGCCCGGTCTTTTCCCTAGCCTCCGCCACCTTCTCCTCATATCCCTCAAAACCCAGCGGGTTAAGCGCGGAAAGGCCGGCGTCGTATTCGATAAAGCTGCCCTTGTCCGCCGTCAGCTCCAGCCGCTCCTGGCAGGAGATGCGGGCGTGGTAGGAGCAGGCCGCGCAGACCTTCAGCCCGGCGCTGAAGTCGTCCATAAACATGACCTTCTGGCAGCGGGGGCATTTGAACAGCAGGTTTTCAGGGATTTTCGGCGCAGCCGGCGTTTTTTCCTCCGGCTTGCCGTCCAGGGAGAGCCTCTCCCTAAAGACCTTGAATAAATCTTCCATCATTGCAAGCAATCACGCCTTTCTAAAGCCCCGGCAGGGAGCGGTTAAGCCCCTGTGAGCGCCGGGCTGCGGTCCAAAAAGCCGATATCGTATTGGCCGGCCTCCACTTGGGGGTCCTTTATTAAGTTTAACTGAAAATCGATGTTGGTGTCAACCCCCTCCACCAAAAATTCTGCCAGCGCCCACTTCATTTTCATGAAAGCCTCTTCACGGGTGGGGGCGTAAGCGATCAGCTTGGCGATCATCGAGTCGTAGTAGGGGGAGATCTCGCAGCCCTGGTAGACCGCCGAGTCAATGCGGATCCCTGGGCCGCCGGGCATATGCAGCGCGTTGATCTGCCCTGGCGAGGGCCGGAAGCCCAGCCGCGGGTTTTCGGCGTTGATACGGCATTCGATGGCATGGCCGGACATCCGGATATCCTCCTGGCAAAGCTCCAGCGGCAGTCCAGCGGCGATGCGCAGCTGGCTTTTGACCAGGTCGACGCCGGTAACCATCTCTGTAATGGGATGCTCTACCTGGATGCGGGTATTCATCTCCATAAAATAAAAGCTGTCGCCGGAAAGCAGGAACTCGACCGTCCCGGCGCTGCGGTAGCCGCAGGCCCTGGCGGCTCGGACGGCAGCCTCGCCCATTGCCTCACGCAGTGCAGGGGACATTGCCGGCGACGGGCATTCCTCCATTACCTTCTGGTTGCGGCGCTGCAGCGAGCAGTCGCGCTCGCCAAGATGGATGACATGGCCGAAGCTGTCTGCCAGCAGCTGCACCTCCACATGGCGGGGATTGACAATAAATTTTTCGATGTAGACGCTGTCGTCACCGAAAAAGCGCCCTGCTTCCTGCCTAGCGGCAATGATAGCAGCTTCCAAATCTTCCGGACGGTCGACCCGCCGGATGCCTCGTCCGCCGCCGCCGGCGCTGGCTTTGACCATGACGGGATACCCAGCCTTATCAGCGGCGGCTTTTGCCTCGTCCAGCGTGGACACCGCGCCGTCGGAGCCGGGCACCACCGGCACATCCGCGCCCTTCATAGCAGCTTTGGCGGCGGCCTTGTTGCCCATCATCTCCATGGCTTCGGGGCTGGGGCCGATAAAGGCCACCCCGCATTTTTCACAGGTGCGGGCGAAAGCGGCGTTTTCCGATAAAAACCCAAAACCGGGATGTACGGCTTCCGCACCGGTAAGCTCGCAGGCGGCGAGGATGGCGGGGATATTCAGATAGCTGTCGGCTGTGGCGGCGGGGCCGATACAGATCGCTTCGTCGGCAATCTTGACGTGCAGAGACGAGCGGTCGGCCTCCGAAAAAACCGCAGCCGTGCGGATGCCCAGCTCGCGGCAGGCGCGGATGATGCGCACAGCGATTTCGCCCCGGTTGGCGATAAGGACCTTTTGAAACATGGACAGAAACCTTCCTTTCCAGGGGCCGCAGGAATTTCGCCCTCCGCTAAAACCTTTTAGCCGTCAAGAACCTGCCAGCCTTATAGGATGAATTCAACTGCGTCGCGGCGCAGTAAGCGGATATAGCGGCGCAGGCAGGCGCCCTAGCGGCTAAAAGTCTTTGCCAAGCTTTCTTCAGAAAGCGCCGTACCCCCGTCCCTTTAACTAATCGAGCAGCTGAATTCGGCGGTGACGACGCGCCTGCCTTCTACGGTGGCCGTTCCCTTGCAGAAGCTGATGCCGTGGCTGGTTTTGGTGACCTCGACTTCCAAAAGCAGGGTATCGCCCGGGCGGGCGATGCCGCGGAAACGTGCTTTGTCGATGCCGGCAAAGAAAGCAATCTTCCCCTTATTTTCTGGCAGGGAGAGGGCGCAGACTGCGCCAGTCTGGGCGAGCATCTCAATTGTGAGCACGCCGGGCTGGACAGGCTGGCCGGGGAAATGCCCGGCAAACCAGCTCTCGTCGGGCCGCAGGTATTTCTGGCCGACCGCCTGGACGCCGGGGGTCAGCTCAAGGATCTCGTCAATCAGCAGAAAAGGGTCCCGGTGAGGGATAATCTCCTTAATCTGTTCTTGGTTAAGCAGCGCCATGATGGCCTCCTAATCATTCAATCAGCATAATCGGCTGCCCGTATTCGACAGGCTGGCCGTTTTCCACAAAAACCTTTTTGACCGTGCCGGCATAATCGCTTTGTACTTCGTTCATCAGCTTCATCGATTCGATGATGAACAGCACGTCGCCTTTGGATACCTGCCTGCCAACAGGGGCGAAGGCAGGATGTTCCGGGGAAGGCGCAGCGTAAAATGTACCAACAATAGGGGCGGTGACAAGGCTGCCAGAGACGCTATCTTCGGGCGCTGGGGCAGCTTCTGCCGGACGGCTTGCAGGGCGGACGGGGAAGGGTTCCGCTGCTCTTGTGACCTCAGCAGCCATTGAAAGCTCAAAGTCCCCGTCTCGGAGCTGCAGCCCTGAGAGGCCGGCAGCGGCCATTTTATCCATCAGCTCCTTAATTTCGGAGACCGACAGCTTCATTTCAGACATGGGCGTTCCATCCTTTCCTTGCTCAAAAGCGTTTCAGGCAAAGGGCGGCGTTGTGGCCGCCGAAGCCCAGCGAATTGGAGAGGGCCGCGTGCAGTTCCGCCTTGCGGGCGGCGTTGGGCACGCAGTCTAAGTCGCAAAGCTCGTCGGGGACGCAGTAGCCGACCGTAGGCGGGATGATCCCATCCCGCAGCGCCAGCGCTGTGGCAATCGCCTCGACCGCCCCGGCAGCGCCCAGCATATGGCCAGTCATCGATTTGGTGGACGAAACAGGCGTAGCCTTTGCCTTTTCCTCCCCCAGCGCCAGTTTGATGGCAATCGTTTCATACTGCTCGTTCAGCGGCGTGGAAGTGCCGTGGGCATTGACATAGTCAATATCATCGGCAGTAAGCCCCGCTTCCTCATAAGCCAGCTGCATCGCCTTTGCCGCAGCTTCCCCATTTGGGGCGGGGCTAGTGATGTGGTAGGCGTCGCCAGTCGCGCCATAGCCGACAATCTCAGCATAAACCTTTGCGCCGCGGGCCTTGGCGTGTTCCAGCTCCTCTAGGATCAGGATGCCTGCCCCTTCGCCCATCACAAAGCCGTTGCGCTCCTTGTCAAAGGGGATAGAGGCGCGGTCGGGATCCTCTGAGCGGGAAAGCGCTCCCATGTTGTTGAAGCCCGCCACAGCCAGCGGCGTCAGCGCCCCTTCGGCCCCGCCTGCCACACAGGCGTCCAAGTAGCCATTCTTGATGTTATGAAAAGCTTCTCCAATGGCGTGGGAGGAGGTAGCGCAGGCTGTCACCGGCGCGAAATTAACGCCCTTGAAGCCGGTGCTGATGGAGATATTGCCGGAGGCCATGTTGGAAATCATCATCGGGATGAAAAAGACCGACACCCGCTTAGCGCCTTTAGCGTCAAACTTACGGCACTCTTCCTCAAAAGTTTCCATACCGCCAATGCCGCTGCCGACGATAACGCCGACCCGGTAGGGATCCAAATCCTTCAGATCGCTGCCGCAGTCCTCAAGCGCCTGCTTTGCTGCCGCCAGCGCATATTGGCAGTAGCGGTCGGTACGCCGCAGCTCTTTCTTTTCCAGCACCCCCAGCGCTACCGGGTCGAAATTCCGTACCTGGCCCGCCAGCTTGACATCGCTTTCAGCGGCGTCGAAGCGGTCGATGGGCCGGATGCCGTGGCGGCCGGCGGTCAGGCTGTCCCAAAAAGAGGCAATATCGTTGCCCACCGGGCTGATAACGCCCATCCCTGTAATTACTACTCGTCTCATATCCTTTTTCTCCTCAGTTTCTCCTCTGTCCGTGTTTACATCGACATTCCGCCAGAGACTTCCAGCACCTGCCCGGTGATATATCCCGCCCGGTCGGAGGCGAGGAAGGCGACGGCGTTTGCAATATCCTCCGGATCGCCTAAACGGCCCAAAGCAATGCTTTTCACAATCTCTGCCTTATATTCTTCTTTAAGCACGTCGGTCATCGGCGTCTTGACAAAACCTGGCGCGACAGCGTTGCAGGTAATCCCGCGGCTGCCAAGCTCTTTGGCGGTGGTTTTGGTCATGCCGATGATGCCCGCTTTCGCGGCGGAATAATTGAACTGTCCCGCGTTCCCATAAAGGCCGGCTACCGAGCTGATATTGATGATACGGCCCGAACGCTGGCGGAACATGATCGCGCCCGCCTGCCTTGTCATATTGAACACCGACTTATAATTGACGCTGGTCACCAGGTCAAACTGCTCCTCTGTCATCCGCACCAGCAGCCCGTCGCGGGTGATGCCGGCGTTGTTGACCAGCACGTCGATGCTGCCAAAGCGCTCCTTGACGGCCTTTGCCATCTCGCCGCAGGCGGTAAAATCCGATACGTCGCAGATAAAGCACTCCGCCTCCACGCCTAAAGCGCGGCAGGCCGCTTCAACCTCTCGCCCGCCGTTTTCCAGCTCCTGTTCGCTGCGGCAGTTGATGGCGACATTGAACCCTTCAGCGGCTAAAGTTTTGGCGATGCAAGCGCCGATGCCCTGCGATGCGCCGGTGACCAAAGCTGTTTTTGCCATATTATTTCCCTCCCAGGAGCTCGCCGGGGCGGCGTCCTAAAATATCTTCCGCGCTGTCAAAAATACCCGTAATAATCTCCCCGACAGGGCGGATCTCACAAACCATGCCGGCAATCTGCCCCGCCATAAAGCTCCCGTTCTCTTTATCGCCTTCCTTGGCGGCGCGCCGCAGCGAACCGATGGTCATTTCCTCGATTTCCTCGAACTTTGCCCCCGAGCGTTCCAGCTCGTTGACCTTTTTGGTGTAGCGGTTCTTGACCTGGCGGCAAGGCGCGCCGCCGCAGATCAGCCCCGTGACGGCCGAATCGGTATCCTTGGCCCCCACCACCATTTCCTTATAGGTTGAATGGATCTGGCATTCCGGCGAAGCTAAAAACACTGTGCCGCACTGCAGGCCCTCTGCCCCCAGCATAAAAGCCGCTGCCGCTGTCCGCCCGTCGGCAATGCCGCCGGCAGCCAGCACCGGGATGTTCACCGCATCGACAACCTGCGGCACGAGGCAGATGGTTGTCGTCGAGCCAATGTGGCCGCCGGACTCCGTCCCCTCGGCAATAATTGCGTCAGCCCCGGCCCGTTCCATCCGCTTCGCCAGCGCCACCGACGGTACCACCGGGAAAACCTTGATGCCGGCTGCCTTCCAGCCTTCCATATACTTGCCAGGGTTGCCAGCGCCTGTAGTGACCATCGCCACCCCTTCCTCGACGACAATTTTTGCCAGTTCATCGGCATTGGGACTCATCAGCATGATGTTGACGCCGAAAGGCTTGTCAGTCAGCGCTTTGGCCTTGCGGATTTCTTCACGGATTAGCTCCGCCGGCGCAGAACCCCCGGCAATAATCCCCAGCCCGCCGGCATTGGAGACGGCGGCGGCCAGCGTAGACTCGGCAACCCAAGCCATCCCGCCCTGCAGGATGGGGTAACGGATGCCCAAAAGCTCAGTGATCCTTGTTTGAAACATAGCTGTGCTCCTTCCTTCCCTTAAACCTCAAAAACGCAGCCGCCGTAAACCAGCCCTGCGCCGAAGCCTACTAGCCCTACCTTCATGCCGGCGGTAAGCTTCCCAGCGCGGTTAATCTCGTCAAGCGCTACCGGGATGCAAGCGGAAGAGGTGTTGCCGCAGCGGCCAATGTTAACGTAAAACCGCTCCAGCGGCAGCTTCAGTTCCTTGGCGGCCGTTTGGATGATGCGGATGTTGGCCTGATGGGGGACAATCAGGTCAAGTTCCTCCAACGCCAAGCCAAATTTCCCGCTGGCGTCGGTCAGCGCCTTCGCCATAGCGCCCACTGCAAACTTATAAACCTCTTTGCCGTCCATATAAAGTGTCCCATCTTTTGCGTCAGGGAAACGGTCGATTTCCTGAGGGTCAATAACCTCCACAAAAGGCACTTGGTTTTTATGCTGCCTTGCAAACAGCGTCCATGCCCCAGCGCCATCGCAGCCGAATGACGCGGCAAATTTTCCCTCCCCGGCCGTGACGACGCAGGCCCCGGCGGCGTCGCCGAAAAGGACGCAGGTGCTGCGGTCGGTATAGTCGGTGATTTTAGATAGGCTCTCGGCAGAGATAATGAGGATTTTCCCCATCCCTCTTAGCAGGTACATATCCGCCAAGTCCAACGCATAGACAAAAGCGGCGCAGGCTGCGTTGATGTCAAAAGCAATCGCATTTTTAGCGCCAATCCGCCCCTGGACAATACAAGCCAGCGACGGGGTGATAAAGTCGCTGGAAACAGTCGTACACAGAATCAAATCGATTTCTTCCGGTGCAGTGCGGGCATTTTCCAACGCCCGGCGGGCGGCGGTTTCAGCCATCACATAGGTAGGGGTTTCGGTAATGCGGCGCTCATGGATGCCGGTCCGCTTGACAATCCATTCGTCGGATGTGTCAACAATCTTTGTAAAATCCTCATTTGTCACAATATTTTCGGGCAGATAAGACCCTGTCCCTAAAATTTTAATGGCCATAACCCTCACTCCTTTTTTTACTCGCTGGGAAGCTGTCCGCTGCCGACATAGCAAGTGGTTTTTGCGGGGCAGGCAGGCGACCTGGCGTGCAAAAGCCTTTGCTAAGCTTTCTACAGAAAGCGTCGTACTTCCGTATCCCTTAAAAACGCGGCCGCCTTTTTTCTAAATCGCCCTTGAAAAAGCCCAGAAAGTCTGGTATAGTAAAAAAGATGGGCTTACCTTTTTCGGATAGCAAAAAGCAGTACAACTCTATTGTATAATTTTACCGCCGGTTTGTCAACAAAGAAACGCTGCTTTCCGAAAAAATTCGTCCTGAAAAAAAGTCACGATTCCCCCATATCAGCCCCTTATTTACAGTTTTTTTACAAAATACGCTTATTCCGGTGGTGCGGCGCAGATTTCAAGGAGGAAACAACTTATGCCTAAAACAGTATTCCTTTTTTCCGGCCAGGGTTCTCAATACCCCGGCATGGCGCTGGAATTGATCCAGTATTCGGCTGGCGCAGCAGCAGTGTTTGACTGCGCGTCGGAAATGCTGGGGATGGATCTGAAGAAACTTTGCGAGACAGCCTCGGCAGAAGAACTGTCTGCAACCGCCGTCTCCCAGCCGGCCATTATGGCTACTTCACTGGCGGCGCTTTGCTGCGTGCGGGAAGCGGGGATTGAGGCTGAGGCGGTCGCCGGCCATTCCCTAGGCGAGTATGCGGCGATGGCAGCAGCGGGGATGCTTCCAATGGAAGAAGCCTTCAAGCTGATCGGCTTCCGCGCAGCCGCAATGGGGCGCTGTGCGGCAGGCCAGGATGGCGGCATGGCGGCGGTCCTGGGGCTGACTGCCGAAGAGGTAGCCGAGGTTTGTGAAAAAACCAGCGGCTATGTCGTGCCAGTCAACTTCAACTCCGCCGCCCAGACCGTCATCGCTGGCGAGAAGGCCGCCGTAGCGGCAGCCTGCGAAACCTTTGCCGCGATGGGCAAACGGACGGCCCCGCTGGCGGTGAGCGCGGCCTTCCATTCTAAACTGATGCAGCCGGCAGCCGACGAGTTCTATGAAGCCGCTAAAGGCTTCTCTTTTGCCAAGCCCAAACTTGACTTCTACGCTAACCTGACCGGCGGCAGGCTGGAAGATTTTTCAGATATGCCAGGCTACCTGGCAAAGCACATCGTCTCGCCTGTGCGCTTCACCGATGAGCTTTCGGCGCTTCAGGCGGCAGGTTTTGACCGCTATTTGGAGCTAGGGCCAGGGAAGGTGCTTTCAGGGTTGGTTAAACGGACGCTGAAGGGCGTGGAAATCGGCAATGTCGAAGATCTGAAAACCCTTCAGAAGGCGATTGGATAAGCCGGCCGCAGCGTCAAAAGCCCGCCTCTGTCATTATTTTTGGCAGAGGCGGGCGAGAGGTTTAAACGGTCAGGTATTGAAGCGTCGGCGGATTCCCAAGCGGTCAGCGATTTCCAACAGATGGTCGACGTCTGCTTGGACAAGCCGGCCGTGAATATCGGGCGGCATATTGATGACCGCAAGGTTCTGCTGTCCAAAAAGGATGCGGCATTTTTCCGCCGTATCTTCCACATCCATCAGCGGTTTCTGCTCATAGATGTTTGAGTAGAACCAGGAGAAGCCCTCCCTGGAGCAAATAGTCATCTCAAAAGGCAGATAATATTCCTCTCCACCGAAGGCGTAGATTTTCGGGTCGTCCTCCCGGCACATATTGGGATCCCACAGCCGGAAATCCGACGGGTACATCCGCAGTGGGTCGCCGTATTGGTAATTTTCCGGCAGATAACGCTTCTTAGGAAGGGAGGGGGTGTCGTCGTCTTCGCCTACGGTGTGATTGACGCCGATCTGGCAGCTAGGCTGCAGCCGCTTGACGGTGTCGTAAAGCCGTTCCAGCTGCCATTCGCTGCGCCGCTTATCCCAAGCGCCGTCCAGCCAAAGCTCGACGATTTCCCCATATCGGCCGTCCATCAGCTCGGTCAGCTGGGCAAGCATATAGGGAATGTACTCGCCGGAAAAATCTTTTTTATAGCGGGGGTCGCTGCGGTCCCAAAGCGAGTAGTAAAGCCCCAGCTTAACGCCGTATTTGTCACAGGCTTTGCGTACGGCGGCTACAACGTCGGTGCGGTTGCCGGAATGCCTGACTGAATATTCGGTAGTATCGGTGTCCCATAGGCAGAAGCCGTCGTGATGCTTGGTGATCAGGATCACATAATTCATCCCGGCTTCATAGGCAGTGCGCACCCATTGGTCGGCGTCGATGGCGTCAGGTTGGTAGGAAAGGGCCTGGATGCCGCCGTCCGACCATTCGACATTGCCGAAGGTGTTGACGCCGAAATGAAGGAACATCCCAAATTTTCGCTCGATCTGGGCCTGCTGGTAGGGGTTGGGCGTCAGGGCGGGCTGCTGACGGATAAGCTGTGTATTCAAAACGGTTGGCCTCCTTTGATGGTTTACATTTATTATACCAGGTCTGCCCGGCTATTTCTAGCTTTTTGTTGGATAATAGCAGCATAAATTTGTCTTTTTGGGGGTGTGGGGATGCTGCTGTATGAAGCGGAACGCTTTGGGGAGAATTTTTACTTTGAGCCCAGCACCCATCGGGACTTTTCCTTCCCTGTCCGCCTGCACCGCAGCTTGGAATATACCTGGGTCACGACGGGCCGCCAAAGCGCTGGGGTATGATTACTGCTATCTGTCTAGATATGCTGTTCAGCTGCTGCAAGGCGGCGGGCAGTCTGTATCCGAAATTGCCATGCGGGCCGGTTTTTCCAGTATCTGTTCTTTTAATGAAATTTTCAAACGGGTAACTGGCCGGACGCTGAACGAGATGAAAAAATGCCCCAATCCCCGCTGCCTAAAAACGAAGGCTGCCCGCCAAGTGGATGAGCAGCCTTCCCATGTTTCAGTTTTAAAGGTCCAGCCGCAAGGTAATCTCGCCGTTTTCGGCTTCCCCAGTAGGCCTGAAGCCGAAGCTCTCATAAAGATGGACGGCGATTGTGTTGTCCGGCCTGCAGCTAAGCACAATAAAATCGTATTTGCCGCAGCCTTTTGCCAACTGAATTAACAGCTGGATCGCCTTGCGGCCATAACCCTTGTTCTGGTGTTCCGGCGGGAACATAATGCGCCAAAGTACCAAGCAGCGCCCTTCTGCGTCCTCATCCAGCATCATGAACCCTACGGGTGTTTCACCCTGATAAACGGCGAAAGGATAGACGTCGCCGGCGTCTCGGTAAAGCCAAGCCTGGGCTAGCGAATAGGCGTTAGAGGCCACAAAGCCTTCCCCTTCAGGACGCTTCATCTGCATAACGGCAGCAAAATTTTCTTCGGTAATTTTTTTAAAGCGGATCATAGGATGCTTCATTTATGCCTGCCCGTCTATTTCCGGCGCAGCCGACGTTTCCGTTGCCGGGTTTTCAAAAGGCGTCCCCATCGGCCGGTAGAAAGAGGGCGAGGCATAACGCAGCAGCGTCTTCTGCTCTTCTTCTGAAAACGGCTCGGCCTTTTGGATATTTTCAGCAAAGCAGCGCCCCGCGCGATGGACAGCGGCAAAATTCACGTTAAACTGCCGCTCGGCCACATCGTTGCGCTGTTCGCAGTAGGCTCGCAGCAGATGGTCGGCGACGTTGCGCAGGTCAAAGAAGAAATCGGTGCCGTTATCGCTGATGATGCCGCGGCGCTGGGTGGGGTAATAGCGGGTAATGCAGCCGGTGCGGTGGCGCTCCTGGTCCACCCGTTCCCAGATGGCCTGCTGCTCTTCTCTGGTGAAAGGCTGAGCCTTTTGGATGCTGACCGCCACCAGTTTGCCGTCCCGCAGCTGCCGCAGCGAGAAGGTGACCTCAATGCGCCGTTCGGCGGGGTCGTTGAACACCTCGCAGTAAGAACGCAGTTCGATATCGTCAATTTCATCCACTCGGAAGTTGTAGACATCGCCGTCAGAGGTAATCTGCCCGTTCATATAGGAAGGGAAAAAGCGGGTAATTGTGCCGGACAGCCGGGTGTGGGCGCTTGGGAAATCGTTCCAGGGCTTCTGGGGGTTGGCCAGCCGGATGTTGACAGCGCAGACGCCGCTGCTGTTGTGGCCCTTGTCGAAGATAACTTGGTAACGGTGCCCTGGCTCCAGGTTCAGCATCTCAGCCAAGGAAGCGTCGACAATGTGGTTCAGATGGAAGAACCAGTCGGGCCGTTCTTCGCTGTGGATGCGGCCGATTTTACGGAAGGGGCTGTAGTCAAAAATATAACCAGTGATAGCGGCGGCGGGCTGAGCTGGGGCAGGCTGCGGAGGCTCCAGTTCGTCGTCGCCCCGTTCCAGCGCCGCCAGCTGGGAATTATCGGGATCGGGGTAAAAACGGTCAAACAATTCCCGCATTGCGTCGATAACGGTATCCTCGGCAATGCCGTCGCCGTCGGGCATTGGGCTGCCCGCCCGGTTCAGCAGCCAGCAGAGGCAGTCGGCGGTTATCTGCGCGTTGCGTTTTTCGTCGATTTCCATAAACCGGCGGAACACCGACAGGTCGTCGGCCTCGGCCGCCAGCCGGACAAAGGTATAAGCCACGTCAGGTTCAATCTTCTTCTCGTATAACAGGTGGCAGGCTCCGTCTTCAGCCAGCTTGTCTGAATTTTCCAGCTTGCTTGCCGCGAAAAAGGCCCGGGCGTAGCACTGGGCGAGGTAGAAGCTGTCTTCTGCCAAATCCCAGTTTTCCACCCGCAGTGCCATCTCGCCGATGACCCCTTGGGTCAGCGGGCTGTCGGGATATTGGGTAGAGATTTTGTCGGCCGCCGCCATAATCCGGCGCAGCTCCAGCGGGTCGGGATTAGCGCTTTGCTCATAGGCGCGCTGGAAATTCTGGAACAGAGCGTTGATCCGTTCCTTCTCAATGGTATTTGGAGCCAAACGGATCCGTTCCCGTACCAGGTCGGGGTCGAAAGCAGTGCGGTAACAGGCTGTCTCCACCCGTTTGACAGCCTGTTGGGCGGCGGTCAGCTTAGGCTGGGGGGCTGGGGCAGGCGTGGTCGCAAAAACTGGCGCTGCCGGCGCAGGCGCGACAGCCTGGCGCTTTTCTGCTTCCCTTGTAGCGGGATAATAGCCGCTGATCATGCTGAAACTCACCGAGCGCGGCGCGCCGCTTACCTCCAGCCGCAGCCGGCGCTCGTTCCAGTCCAGCAAAGTGCCGGTCCATTCAGTCCCATTTTGGAGCATGATGGTCAGGTAATCGCCGGGCTGGTTGTCAATAATAAAATCTTCCCTAAGGTTTTCCATAACAAAATTCCCCTTTCCTTGCGGTGGTTTTGGACAAGTCAGAGGCTATCTTAAATACACATAATTGCTGATAAAAAGTTTGAATAATCCCTTTCTACTGCTTTCCTGATTTTAAAATAGCTTCTGTCTGAATAAAAATATCTTAAAACTCCAATCAGATGCTGCGGCTTGGCGGCCGCAGGGTAATTTTGGGGTTCTAAAACCATAATCTGGCGGGATTCAAACCCTCGGTAAAATAATATATGCAATCATTTTTTCAGGCTATATATATTAAGAACTGAGCGGTTTTATAAATAGAAACAGTCTGAATCTGTTTTCCCCAAAACGGGGGCTAGGGGTCATTTGGCCGTTTCACTGCCTGAGAAAATCTGCGCCCAGTAGGTCACGCCATTGCGGGTGTAGCGCCCAACCCCCATGTAGCGGTAACTATCCCCTAAGATGGCGCTTTTATGGGAAGAGGATTCCATCCAAGCTTTCATGGCGGCGTCTGGAGTATCCACCCCGCAGGCCAAGTTTTCAGCAGACCCATCCAAATTGGAGATACCGTATTCCTCTAAAATAGTCCACCAATGGCTGCCATCGGGGCGGTAGTGGGCCAACGTTCCCATCATCGCCCGCTCCCTGGCACGCTGAGCGGCGGCGGCGTTAAGGGCCTTGGAGACCTTCAGGGTGTTTAGACCTTCCTTGGCACGTACGCTGTTGACCTGGGCAAGCACCTGGTCGGCCATAGTTTCGCCGGGGGCCTGGCTGCCGGTGTAGACGCCGTTTTTGTCAAAGGGGTAGGTGACGCCGCCGATCGTGGTACTGCCGGTAGCCATCACGCCGTTGTTGTCAAAATAATAAGTCTTTTCATCAATAACAGTCCAGCCGACGGCCATCGCGCCGTCGCTGCCTAAGCGGTACCAGCTGTCCCCTTGCTGAAGCCAGCCGGTGCGCATGACCCCGGAGGCATCCATGTAGTACCATTTTCCGCCAATAGAGGCCCAGCCGGTCTTCATTGCGCCTGAAGCGCTGAAAAAATACCATTTCCCGTCAATAGAAGCCCAGCCGGTGCGCATAACCCCGCTGTCGCTGCCGCCCAGATAGTACCAGACGTTGTCAATTTTCTGCCAGCCGGTGCGCATGACGCCGTCATTCCCCAGATAATACCAGCGCCCGCCGTCTTTGAGCCAGCCAGTGGCTTTGCCGTTTGCGGTAGAAAAGCTCCATTGCCCGGCGGCGTTTTTGCTCCATGCAGCAGAGACGGGGGAGGCCGCTGCGGTGAAGGCGAAGGTGAGGCTGATGGCAGCCGTTATCATTTTTCTTGTTAATTTTTTCATGTCCTATTGCCTTTCTTGCTATAAAAAAGCAGATCAAGGATGTTGTCTAAAGAAAAGCCGGCCTATGCCGGAATGCCGCGCCCTTATCGCCGATAAAGTGTTAAAGCAGAAGATGTGCAGCATTTCACCTCTATTCTAGCATAATCTGCCCCATCTCGTCAACAGTTGAACCAACACAAAAAAGTTAATTTTTATCATCCACACCGAAAAAACGCAGAAAAATTTGGAAATAATGCTTGCAGCAACAAAAAAGCCGTCCGGTCCAGATGCTTACTTCTGGAACCAAAACGGCTTATTTATTGAATAGACCAGAGGGGAGGGACGCCTTATTTTTTGCCGAATAGCCCGCCCAGTGCGTTGCCCAAGGTATCCCCCAGCTTGTCTAGATCGATCTTTGCCTTGATCCCCTCGACCAGCTTTTCCAGCTGGTCGTTGGGCAGGTCGATGCCGATAATCCCTTCAACTGCTGAAATCGGGTCTTTCTGGAATTTGCTGAGCAGATCCTTGTCGTTTTTGATTTTGTCAGCAAGCTCTTCGATTTTTGCCTTGATATCCATAAGTAGCCTCCTTATTTGTACAAACAGCGAGGAGGCGGAACAGGAAAACCCTGCTCCGCCTTGGGCATTTTACAGCCTTTCGCTTAGAAATATCTCTTCAGCAGGCCTTCGAAGCCGCAGCCGTGGCGGGCTTCGTCTTTGGCCATTTCATGGACGGTGTCATGGATGGCATCCAGCCCCAGGGCCTTGGCCTTGGCAGCCAGTTCCTTTTTGCCGGCGGTTGCGCCGTTTTCGGCAGCCATACGCAGCTCAAGGTTCTTTTTGGTGGAGGGGGTGACAACCTCGCCCAGCAGCTCGGCGAATTTTGCAGCGTGTTCAGCCTCTTCCCAGGCAGCCTGCTGGTAGAAAGCGCCGATTTCAGGATAGCCTTCGCGGATAGCCTGGCGCGCCATGGCCAGGTACATCCCGACTTCGGTGCACTCGCCGGTAAAGTTCTGGCGCAGGCCCTCGATGATCTCAGGATCGACGCCTTCGGCAACGCCGACGCGATGTTCGTCAGCCCAGGTTAGGCCGCCGGCAGCCTGTTCGTTGAATTTCGCGGCAGGCGCGCCGCACTGGGGGCATTTTTCGGGGGCGGCTTCCCCTTCATAAACATAACCGCAGATGCTGCAGACAAATTTTTTCATGATATTTTTCCTCCTGTTTTTTGTTCTCGGGCCGGGCCTGATGCAGCGCCCATCGCCTCTGTGTTTTCAAGTATAAACCATTTTCCGGAAATTGTCAAGAGCTTTTTAGAAAAAATCTAAAAAATATTTTTGAATAGCTGCAACCTTTCCCCCTTCCCCTGTGTATTATTATAATGTGATAGAAGTATTTTATGCGCCAAGGCGGCCGTTTAGATGCGCGGGCAGGCCGGCTGCCGGCTCACTGACGGGCGCTGGGCCGGTATGCGGATGCCTTGGGCAATTGAAAATTTTTGCCGCCCAGCTTATTAGGCTGGGCCCTCTTTCAAAAAGCGGAAAAATGAAGAAAAAATTTATGGGGACTGTGCAACAGATCGATAGGAAGCGGGACACTATATATATGCAACCGGTTTATTGGCAGGCTGGCTGCAATCATGGACCCGCCTTTGCCGGTGCCGGTGAGGTGATAAGAGTTTGTCAGGACAGCAGAATCTGGTCAGCGCCGCCAAAAACGGGGACCGTGAAGCGTTTGGGGAGCTGTACCGGCAGAGCTATGAGGATCTTTACAAGTTTGCCTTTTATGTCCTGAAGAACGACCAGGATGCCCAAGACGCCGTCAGCGACGCGGTAGCGGACGCCTGGGCGGGGATCGGCAGGCTGCGGGAAGACGGCGCTTTCCGCGGATGGATGTTCAAGATCCTTTCGGCCAAATGCAAACGCCGGCTGAAAAGCTATGTGGCGCGCAATCAGATAGCGCCGTTGGAAGACGCAGAATTGTTGGCCAGAGAAGAAGGGGAAAAAGAGCTGACAATGGACCTGAAGCAGGCTTTTTCCCAGTTAAGCGACGAGGAGCGGCTGATCGTTTCGCTGACGGTATTCGGCGGTTATGACAGCGGCGAGATCGCAAAGATGCTGAAGCTTAACCGTAATACCGTGCGGTCTAAGCACAGCAGGGCCCTTGCAAAATTAAAACTGTTTCTGGGCGAGAAGCAGGAAAGAACGTTGGAAAGGAGGCGGGAAGCCTGATGATAAAAAAAGAGAAACCAGGGGCGCAGATGACCCCGGAACAGCAGGAATTTATCCGCCTCCTGCGCCAGAAAGCGGAGGGGACGCCGATCCCAATGGCGGTAGAACCCGCAATGATAACCGCAAGGCTGGCCGAAAAATCGAAAAAGAAAACCCCTTGGCTGAAGGTTGTCTCGCCGGCGGCGCTGGCGCTGACAGCTTGCTTTGTGCTGATCCTGACCGGCCGGAACGGCAGCCTTATGGGCGGCCATATCGGTACGGTGGAGGAAAGCTCAGGCGTTTCCCAGTCCCAGCCGTTGGATGAGAACAGTAAAGGTTCAGCTGTAACGGATGTAATGGAGTCTTCCGGAGCGTCGAAGGACGGAAGTTCCTCCTTTGTACAGACGCCGGAAAGCAGCGAAATAAGTTCGCAGGAAGCCTCGGAACCATCTTCGGCGACAGCGACGGCGCCTTCGCAGCAGGCAGGCAGCTCTGAACCGCAGAGCGGCAAAGAGTCTGCGCCCTCTTCGGAAGAGCCTGTCTCTGCGCCGGAAAGCAGCGCAGACATAGGCAGCAGTTCGGCGGATACTGTGCCGCCGACCGATTCCTCTGTTAGCAGCGTTCCAGCTAACGAGTCCTCTTCCAGCAAGCCGCCGGCCAGCGGCCCGGAAATCTCTTACCTGCCCCGCAACACCGACAACGACGACTACAGCAAAGCTTACGAAGCGCTGCAGTCGGCGGTAACCCCAGAGAATGTCCAGAGCCGTTATGTGACTGGCGTGCTGTCGGCGGGTATCAGTGCCGACGGGCTTCAGGATACCCATGAAAAAGCAATTATCACGGCAGATCGGGGATATTTTTATATTTCACAGCAGAGCGGCGGCGTGATTACGATTGTCAAGGCGGACGGCAGTTCCTTTAAGCGCTTGGAAGTCGAGTTTGAAACGCCGGAAATCAAAGGGCTGACTGCTGGGAAAACAGCGATTACAGGCTGTGAGACGATCAACGGGCGGCTGTTTGTGGCTGGTACAGTCACCTATTTGGGTGAAGGCGGCGGCACAGCGCGCACCTTGTCGGCGCTGACCTGTTATGATGTCGCTGACCCTGAAAACCCGGTGCTGTTTTCCAAGATGGCCCAGGATGGGGCAATGGTAGGCCTGAAGATGGTGGACAGCTATGTCTACCTGTTCAGCCGTTACTATCCGGATTCTTCCGCGCCGGAAAGTTACCCGGAAGCTTATGTGCCTTTCCGCTATCAGAATGGCAGCGCGGCGCTGGCTCCGGCAGAGGAAATTATTATTAGCCGCTGCAACGATGAAAGCTATATTGTCGCTTCAGCCTTCAGCAGCAAGGATCCTGGCGAAGTCAGCGGTTCGCTGGTGCTGCAGGGCGGCGGCCGGAACTTCTATCTGGGCAAAGATGGGCTTTATCTGTTTGGCGAGCGCTCGGAAGACGGCGAGGTACGCACGCTGATTTCTGGTATCAGCTGCCATTCCGGCCAGCTCCAGCTGGCTGGCGAGGTATCTATCCCTGGTATCCTCAACCGTTCTGGCTCCCCGAATGAATATGGGGGGACGCTGCGCATCCTGACCAACTGCTACGGCAGCTCCAATGATACGAATCTGTTTATTTTTGACCGCGACCTGCAGCTGCTGGGCAGCACTAACCAGCTGGTCGAAAACCAGATCCTCCGTTCAGCGCGATTTGAAAAGGAAAAGTTTTTCTTTACGCTTTATGAGGACCGCAGCACGGCCTATGTGCTGGACCTGTCTGATCCGGCCAATCTGAAAAAGCCGACGCGTGCAGAACGTACCGAAGAGGCGCTGCAATCGGTTTCCCTGCGGGGCGAGCAGATGCTCAGGCTGACTGGGGCGCTGGGGCGGCGATCGATGACCCTTACGCTGAACGGCAGAAGCCGGGTGGAGGATACGGTAACTATCGAGCTGCAAGGCACCTATGATGAAAGCCGGCTGAACTTGAATACCTACGAGAATGGGCGTTACGCTGCCCTGACTTACAGCGACTCTGGTTCTCAGAAACAGACGGTCCAGCTTTATGATACCAGCGAAAACAAGCTGCGGCTAGTGGTGCAGCATGAGTGCAGCAGTTGGTATGGCGGTTTTAGAAGCTATCTGCGGGATGGACACTTTTATGTAGTAACCATCGGCGAAATGGTTATTTATGACGCTGTTACCGGCGAGCAGCTGGAAGTTGTAACCTATTAAATGATACGATAAGTAAAGCCAGATACCCCATCGGTACCTGGCTTCTTATTTTTCACCGCGCTTTTTTGCTGAAAAACCAGGCCGGCAGCGTTAGGGCTGTGATGTCGAAGGCATAGGGGATGATTAACAGGAAGACGGTCCCCGCCGGGGTGCTGAATCCGGCATACTGGATTTTCCAAAGCATATTGCAGTAACTGAAGGCGACGTTGGCGCACATAATATCGGACAGCAGCACGGCCAGCCCAATAAAATATAGGATAGCTATCGATGCTTGGTCAAAAAGCCTCCCATCTCTTTTTAAGCAGCAGGGTCAGCCCAATGTCAATGAACAGCACGAATAGGATAAGCGGCATCCCTCTTTCAAGATTATTTTAACATAGGCTGTTTTTGCAGACTAGCAGCTGCACTTTATAAATCCGCAACGGGCGGCTGCAGATGCCCGCTGCGGGGGCAGCTAGGCAGCCTGGCTAAAACGTTGAGTTAGATGTAAATCAAAGGGACGGTTCGCCGGCCGCCCAGCGGAGGGTTTGGGCATCGTTGTACATACTGCGGCAGGCTTGCCGCAGGCCGTCGGCAAAGGCAGCGCGGATTTTTTCCGTAATGGCGCTGTCGCGGAGCCTTGCCGTCAGCAGCGGGGAAAAGCGCTTACCCTCCAAGGAAATCGCATTGCCGATCGCTTCGTCAAAAGTCATCTGTGCGCCGGTGAAAGTCTGGGCGCTGTGGGTGACGCTTTCCAGCCAGTCCATAAGCCCGATAACATCCACCATCTGCCGGTAAGGGCAGCTCAGCCGCTTATAGTTCGCAGGGTAGCCATGGATGCCGACGGAACCGTCATACCAGGCATGGTGCCCCAATGCGGCGGCGGCGTAGCGGTTGGTGGAGGGGCGCTCAGAAAGCATGGTGTATCCAGCAATGGTGTGCAGCCTGGCGCGTTCATATTCATCTTCGAACCATAGCCTGGCGTTTTTGACATAAAGTTCTATAAAATTCAGTTTGCCCGCATCGTGGAAAAGTCCGCAGCCAAAAGCATATTCCAACACCTGCCGTTTCTTTTCTGCGGGGTCGGCAATCCAGTGGATAAAATCAATGTCGTCAAAAAAGGCTGGCTCTTCGTCGATAATCAGCCCGCAAAAGGCCGCTGCTGCTGCCGCCACGCTCCAAGAATGATGGAAGATCCCTGGGGCAAACCGGCGCAGCACCTTCAATAGGAATTCTCCATAAGGGATACCGCCAGGCACTTCAATATAGGTATAAGCCTGCTGCTGTAGGCAGCGGAAAAAGGCGATATTCCCCACCGGATCGGGGAAAGCGTCAATATAGGCATTTACTTTTTGATAGAGATTTTCCAGATACTGGAACCGCGGCGGCTGTTTTTCGGGGTACTGCTGCAAAAACTGGCAGTAAAAAGCGGGCATTGACATCGCCCCGTACATCCCGTCAGCAGAAAAATCGCTGTTGTCTGCCGCATCAATTAAGTCCTCGATTTTTGCCAACAGCCGGTCTAGGCTGCTAAGCCCGCAGTAAAACTCAATCGAATAGCAGGGAAAAGCCCAGCGCACCGACGGCAGCTTCTGTTCTGCTTCAGCTTCCTGGATGCGCCGCTGGTAGACAATATAGACCGATTCCATGATGGCCGCCGTATCTTCAGGGGACATGACCTTTTCCCGGCTGTAGGAGATACTGGAAGCCATATGCTGATGGGTCATATAGATATAGCGTTCCCAAGGCAGCCCCGGCTCCTTCTCTTGGTATCCCTTGTCACTTAAAATCTCCAGCGTTTTCCTGACTAGGGCCACTTTCTCACCAGGGGTTTTGAACTGCCCTAAGGCGATATTGGCGCGGGAACGGAGGATATAGCCGCGGGTTTCGGTGTCCTCAATTTCATCATAATATTTTAGGTAGGCGGCTGCCTCGGTAAAACAGAGCCTCATCTGGATCATATATTTTTCCACCGCTGGGAGGTCCAGACCGATAAGCTTGCTGCATTGGCTGTTGCGGCCCATCCCCAGCCAATAAAGCTCGCGGATGGTGGCGCTGCGGTCGCGGCGCTGGCGGGCGAGGCTTAAAAGGGCCTGGTGGATTTGACAGAAAAGCCCTACGTCTAACTCTACCCGTCCGTCGTAAAGCTGGAAAGAGAATTCCGCCAGCTCGGCAATTTTTTCCTCGTCAGCCTCGAAAAGGTTGTCCAGCAGCGGGAAAAGGCGGCTGCGCAAAAGGGCCATGCCAGTCCGGACATACTGTTGGTAAAGCGCTTCGTTCTGACGCAGCAATGCCGCATATTGTTCAAAGCCCAAGCCGTCGGGCCGGGGCAGCTGGGTAAGGGCAGCGATCTGCCGGAGGTTTTCAATATATTCCTGTTGGTATGGCTGCATCGCGGCCCCTCCCTTTTTTCTGGCCTAAAAGGCTTAAAGCACAGCCGCTTTGGGCGACAGCTGGTGATGAAGGACGTCCATTAGCCGATCCAGCTCCACCGGCTTAGCCAAGTGCTCGTTCATGCCCGCTTCTCTGGAAAGCCGCACATCTTCAACAAAAGCATTGGCTGTCATTGCGACAATCCAGATCCCCGCCGCGTCAGGATGGGCGGAAGCCCGGATGCGCCGGGCGGCTTCATAGCCGTCCATTATAGGCATTTGGATATCCATAAAAATAAGGTCGTAATATCCCGCCGCCGCCTTTTCAAACATCTCAACCGCTTCGGCGCCGTTATTCGCTACTTCAATTTGGACGCCGGTCATCCCTAAAAGTTCGGTGGCAATTTCCTGGTTTAGTTCGTTGTCCTCTACCAGCAGCACCCGGCTGCTGCTGTAGTCGGCTTCGCCGTCATCGGCAGCAATTCCCTCTGGATGACCGGCTAGGGAAGCGATGGCCTCCAAAAGCCTGCTCTTGAACAGCGGGCAGGGGACAAAGGCGTTGACGCCTGCCCGCGAAGCCCGATATTCGATCTGCCCCCAATCGGCCTCCGACACCAGCAAGATAGGGAACTTCTGCCCTGCCAGTTGGCGCACATGGGCAGCCACGTCTAGCACCGGCATATCCTGCAATTCCTGCCCCAACAGCAGCGCGCAGGGCATCCGGCCCTCATACTGCGCTTCAGTAAGCAGGGTCACGGCTTCTAGCCCGCTGCTGGCCTGGATGGGGACGAGCCCGCCTTCCTGCAAAAATTTTGCAATCTGCCCAGCGCGGCTGGAAAGGCTTTCGGCCACTAGCACCTGTTCCCCTTCCGGTAAAGGGAGGGGCTGCCCCTGCCCAGCTGAGGCGAGCGGCAGTTCTACTAAGAAGCAGCTGCCTTCGCCCTCTTTGCTGCGGACCTCAATCAGGCCCTCCATTTTGTCCACCAGCTTTTTGACAATGGCCATCCCCAGCCCAGTGCCTTCGATGCGGCTGATGGTGGTATTCTGGACCCGTTCAAACGGCCGGAATATCCGCCCCAAAAATTCCTCGCTCATGCCGATGCCGTTGTCTTCGCAGCGGAACTCCAGCCAAACCGGCCCGTCGGGCACAAGGGTATGTTGGGAAAAATAAACCTTGATCTGCCCGCCGGCGGGCGTATATTTGACAGCGTTGCCGATGATATTGACAAAAATCTGCCGCAGCCGCAGTGTGTCCCCCAGCAGGTTTTCCGCTATAACGTTGCCAATTTCCCAGCTGAGGGCCTGGTTTTTCTGGGCCGCCTGCGGGTTTACAATTACAGCGATCTCATGCGCCAGGTCGGCCAGCGAGAACGTTTCCTCATTCAAGACCATCTTTTCGCTGTCAATGCGCGACATATCCAGCACTTCGTTGACGAGGCTCATTAGATGGGCCGAGGCCGTCTGGATTTTGTTTAGGCAATCCTGCACCCGCGCTTTTTCGTCGATATGGGAAAGGGCAATCGCCGTCATGCCCACAATTGCGTTCATTGGCGTGCGGATATCATGGGACATATTAGAAAGGAAACGGCTCTTGGCCCGGTTGGCCTCTTCGGCCTGTTCCAAGGCAGCCTCCAGCTCGGCCTGGCGCAGCGCTTCCTGCTGTTCGCGGGCCAGCAGCGCTTCGGTGGGGCTGCCGGATTCGGTCAGTATCCATAAGATATGGCTGCTGTCCAGGTCGGACGGCAGCACCGTCAGCCCATCTGCCGCTTCATACGGGTCAAGCGCCAGCAGTTCAGGCAGCGTCTTTTCCATCAGGGCGCAGGCGGGCGCATCGGCAAAGAGGGTGCGCAGCGTCCCCTCCTCCTTTTCTAACACCATATGGCCCATTGATCCAAAATTATCCCTATTTCTCATATAGCCTCACTTTTTTATTACGCCGCGATGTGGGATTCCCGCGGGGCAGCTGGGCTGCCGCAGCTTCGCGACGTCTGTTCACGCACGGATTCTAATAGCCTATGCGGCAGGTATCTTGACAATAAAAAGTCTTTGCAGCTTTGCGCTGCTAAACGGGGGTTTTTCCTCAAAAAGCCTTAACTCCAAACTAAAGCCCAGCAGGCTCCGCCCGCCTTGTACCCCCATGGTAGGTCTGGATAACATTTTTAAGGGCGTCTTGGGGGGAAAGGGAGCCATTGAGGGCCTGGAGGACATTCAGGCCGAGGATGCTGAGGAAGCGGCGCTCGTCAAAGCGTACAGCCGGGTCGGCGGGGAAGCGGCGGACGTCGGAATTGGCAAAGCAGGTTTCGGTCATCGCAAGCCAAGGGTACATATCAATAACCTGATAATTTTCATAGGTCTTGCGGCAGGGGGAGACGCTGCCCAAAAGCGTCATCGCCGAGGAAATCTCCTCTGAACAGAGCCAGCGCAGGAAATTGAGCGCTTCCTTTTTCTGGCGGCTGCAGCGGCAGACGCCGATTGCGCCGCCGCCTAAAAGGGGGTTGCCGCCGGGGACCATCGCATAGCCGATTTCGGCGTGGACTTGGGAGTTTTTACCTAAAATCTCCGACGCATAGTTGCTGAACAGTACGGTCATCGCCACGTCCCCGTAAGAGAAAAACTTTGCCGTATCCCGCCACCAGTTGCTGTGGCTGCTTGGCGCATAGCTCTGCACCTCAATCAGCAGGTTCAGCGCTTGCAGCGCCTCGGGGCTGTCTAAGCGCAGGCGGTCTTCGCCGTCAAACAGCGTGTGGGTTAAGCTGAAATAGCGGGTTAGGAATTCTGTGGCCGCAACGCCGGTGTTCCCAAGCGTCAGCGTAGATCCGTAACGCACCGGAGATCCGGGGTTGAAGCGCCGGGAAAAAAACCGCGCAATCTGGTTATATTCCGCAAAGCTCTGGGGCGGGCGCAGTTCCTGCTGGTAGGTCTCTTTGTACAGCCGCTGGTAGATAGGCTGTTCAAAGAGATCCTTTCTATAAAAAAGCATCTGGGGGCTGGGGGTTTCGGGCAGGGCATAAAGCCCGCCCGGCATCTGGCCATAGTAGGGGGCAATATCTGGCAGGAAAGTCCCCAGCAGCTTATGGATATCGGGGTCAAGCTGGTCAAGCGGCTCAAATACCTGCTGTGCAAACCAGTTAAGCCAGGTCGCGTCCAAGCGGATAATGTCAAAAGCTGTATTCTCATCCATGTTGGTCAGCATTTCGTGGATGCTGTCATAGGAAAAGATGCCAATCTTAATTTTGACGCCGGTGGAAATCGTGTAAAGTCTCGCCATATCCTCTAGGATATGCGCCGTCGGGCTGTCCAGCGTCATAATCGACAGCGACTCGGCGTCGGAACAGCGGGCTGCCGTCCAGCTGCGGAAACCATAGTTCGGCAATGTCAGCGAAATCGGTTTTGCCTGGTTCTGCGCCATATCCAGCAGGCGGCAGGCGGCTTCCTTGCCCAACAGGCGGTAGTTCAGTTCATATTTTTCAAAATCCCGTTCTGGGATGGTAAAAATCGGCGACAGCGTGTAAATCTGTACCGCATGGTTGGGGAAAAAGCTCTGGGCCATATTGCGGATGATCTGCGCCAAGCCGTAATTGGTTACAAAAATAGCCTCGGGTTTTGGGCAGGCGTTGAGGATTTCCAGCGCTGTGGAGGCCGAGCGCACCGCCCCCAGCTTCTCATAACAGGAAACCCGGCAGCCGGGGTGACGGGCTGCCTCTTCCATAAACCCTTCCAGGCAGTCCCGCTGGGAGGTCTGCTGGGTGTTGCCGGTCACCAGCGCTACATCCTGGAAGCGGGCGGCCATTCTTCCCAGCGCCCGTCCGCACTCGGCATAGTCAAAACCGATATAGCTGCAAGAAGGGTTAGGCCGATGGTCAAGGTAAAGGATCGATCCTTTGCTGAAGCCGGCCTTCCAGTAAATGTCTTCATTGCCATCGTAACAGGTGATAGCGGCGACGCCCGCCGGACGGGAGGCGACGATACCGGCAAGCTGTTCCTGTTCTAAATGGGCGCTGTTGCTGGCAAGATAAAGAGCCGTCCTAAACCCTTGGCTTTCTGCATAGTTGCAGAAGCTGGCATAAAAATCCACATACTGGCGGTCAAAGAGGTTGGGGAGCATAACAGCTAATACCCTGCTGTTCCCCTCTCGAAGGCTTTTGGCGCGCTGGTTGATGATATAGCCCAGCTCGCTTGCGGCCTGCTGGACAGCAAGGATTTTTTCGCTGCTGACGTTGCCGCGCCCGTTCAAGACGTTGGATACCGTACCGTGGGACACCCCTGCCCGTCTTGCAATATCTTTGATGGTAGCCAATATGATTTCCCCATTCGTTTTTGGCCCGCAGGGGCCTAGCCTGTTATATTTATATTGTAAAGTAAAAAGCCTATGTTGTCAACCGATAGAGCTCAAATGCTTAAAGAAAATACAATTAGGAATGAAACCTTCCAATATCTTGCTAAGCTTTCCATTGCGTTTTTTTGCAGAAAAAGTCTCTCTTTTAGAGGTTATCTTTCCAATTTGAATGATTTTTTCTCACCTAAGCCAGTGAAAATAAAATTTATTTCGATTTTCTGCGTTTTTTTCTCGAAAAAGGTATTGACAAGCGATGAATACTTCGATATAATGAGAATGTAATTTGAACGTTCCAATCTTCAGCAGGCTTTACTCAATCTTTACCTGAAGTTTGTTGACAAATTATTCATTTTTCGTTATCATGAAAAAGGGCTGAGAGATTTGAACGTTCTAATCGCCTGCTGCAAGGCCTGCCGGCCGGCAAAACTGAAAGGTATACTTTTTGGTTAGAAAAAAAGAAGCCGCTTTGCTTAACGGCTTCGCCAATAATCTGCTCAAACAGATTGCAGATCCAGACAGTTTTTCCGGAAAATTCCTTTCTGCGGTTTTTGACCGAAAGGTATGCTTTTCGGCAGGATCCTATCACCGGACCATAAAGGAGGAGTCCCTGATGCGCTACACCGCAGCCCATAATATCGGCGCAAAATTCAACGCCGACGGCACCGTGCGTTTTTTCCCTGGCAATACCATCATCAGCATGATCGACCATAACGCCCCGATTTATGAGGAGTTCAAGGGCATCCGTGCCCAGCTTAAATCCCTGAAGGCCGCCGACTGCATGACCTTCCTGCCCGACGACAGCCTGCACATGACGGTTTTTGAGGGCGTCTGCCACCAGTGGCGGGAACCGTCTGCTTGGACAAATCTTCTGCCTATCGACTGTAAGCTCTCCGAAACCGACGACTTATTTGAGGAGCGCTTCGCTGCCGTCCGCCCGCTGGGAAAGGTAAGGATGCGCGCGGTGGAGCTTGGCGGTTTCGGCGGGCAGAGCTTGCGGCTTATGCCAGTTTCAGAGGCCGACGCCGCAGAATTGAAGCGCTACCGCGACGAAATGTCCGAGGCGTTTGGGATACGCTTTCCCAACCACGATACCTACGGCTTCCATATCAGCATCTGTTATTTTGTTAAAGAACCGACCGATGCCGACATCGAGGAGATCCAGGCTGTCCATCAAAAGGTAAAAGCCTATTTGGCTGAGAAAGAGGTCATTTTTACGCCTCAGCCGCCGGTTTTAACCTTTTTTGACAATATGTTCCGTTTCAATCCGTTCCGCATCCCGCGCAATGGATTGTAAACTACCCTGAACGCAAAGGAGAACCATTATGAAATCAAAGAGAATTATCGCATTGGTTACAGCTATGCTGACAGCGGCTTCCTTGGCCTCCTGCAATAGCAGCAGCGGCACTCCGCAAAGCTCTGCGCCAAACAGTTCTACCCCCCAGAGCAGCGAGCCTTCTTCCTCCGGCGGCTCGGAGTCTTCCTCTGCGCCGGGGGCAGGAAGCGGCCCTGTTTCGGGCGACCCCATCACCCTGCGCGTGCTCGCCCGTACCCCCAGCTTCTATCCCAACCAGGATTTCGGGCAGGTAGGCAATATGATGGCCTATGAGGAAATGACCAACATCCATATCGAATGGGAAAACGTCGACCCTGGCGTCTTCAATAACACCCTCGCGGCCGCTATTGCCAGTGACACGCTGCCTGATGTTATCCTCAAAGGCTCGATCAGCAACACCAACTTGAGCGATTGGGGTTCCCAGGGGATCCTTGTCGACCTGTCGGGATATATCGACGAGTACGCCCCCAATTTCAAGAAGCTGATGGATGAGAACGACGGCATCGCCCAGGCGATTACCTCCCCGGAAGGCGGCATCTACGGCCTGCCCCAGGTGATCCTGAGCCCGGCTATGCGCGCCCCCACCAAGCTTTACATCAACAAAAAGGCCCTCGCAGCCGCTGAAGTCGAACTGCCCAAGACCATGGACGAATTCTACGATATGCTGGTGGCTATGCGGGACGCTGATTATAACGGCAACGGCCAGAAGGACGAGATCCCCTTTATCGCTGGTTCCAGCTTCTATACCGGCTTCCACGGCAGCTTCGGCCTGCGCACCCGCGGCGCTCACCACGACATCGTCGATGCCGACCCCGAAACCCATGAGGTGCGGATTTTTGCAGCGACTGAAAATTACCGCAAATTCCTAGAGTTCATGGCCAAAATGTACCAGAATGGCGTCGTTTACCCTGAAATCTTTACCGAAGGCGTCAAAAATGTGTCGGTTCTGGCGGCTGAGCAGAAGTTGGGCGTCATTATGGACACCACCCTTTACAATGTCCCCACCGAATATGTGGATGACTGGGAAGGCCTAAAGCTTTGGCCCGCCGGCCCTGACGGCTATGACATTGCCTCCAATGTCCGTTCGGTGCTGCACTCTGTGGGCAACTTTGCCATCACCGCCGACTGCGAATACCCTGAACGTGCCCTGCAATGGGCCGACTACTTCTACAGCGAGGAAGGCTCCTTGTTCTACCATGCCGGCGTTGAAGGCGTCAACTGGGAGAAAAAGTCCGACGGTACGCTGGGATATACGGATGAGACGCAGGCCACCCGTACGGCTGAAATGACCCAGGACTCCTTTATCGCCCAGTTTGCAATGTGGCCGGGCGGGCGCAACCCTGCTGTCATGCTCGATAACCTTTGGGGCGGCGAATATGAAGCCGAGCCTGCGGCGACGGCTTCCGCGCTGCTGGATTACGCCAGCGACACCATCTGGCCCTTCTTTGCCTGGACTGATGAGGAAAACGAAGTCATCGGTACCATCCATGACGACATCAAGTCCTATATCACCAGTTCCACCGCCCAGATTGTTGCCGGCGAGGTTCAGCTGACCGATGAATGGTGGAACAGCTTTGTGGCCCAGATTGAGTCGATGGACGCCGACAAGGTCATCGACGCCTACACCAGCGCATTGACCCGCGTCTATGGCGACAGCTCCAAATTCTAACTCTAAACAGAACGCGCTTGTATGCTGCGGGAATCGCGGTTCCCGCAGCATATTCTGTTATATTTTTCTACCTGGAGGCGACAACATGAAATTATCTGCATCCTGGCGCAAGGCGCTGGCTAAATACTGGCAGCTTTACCTATTGCTGCTCCCCGTAATCGCCTATTATATTATCTTCAAATATGTCCCGATGTTCGGCGTGCAGATCGCCTTCCGGGACTATAAGCTCCGGGTCGGTATGTGGGGGAGCGAATGGGTGGGCTTTAAGCATTTCATCCGTTTTTTTACCAGCCCCAACTGTTGGCCGACTATCAGCAATACCTTATGGCTGAGTTTTTTGTCGCTGATTTTCTGTTTCCCCTTTCCGATTTTTCTGGCGCTGGTCTTTAACGAGCTGCGCAGCCCTAGGCTGAAAAAGACGATGCAGACCATCACCTATGCCCCGCACTTTATCTCCACCATCGTTGTCGTCGCAATGCTGATGGCTATGTGCTCCACCTCCACCGGCATTGTCAATACCTTGCTTGTCAATCTGGGGCTGGCCAAAGAACCGCTTTATCTGATGGGGAGCGGGCGTTATTTTAGGATGATGTATATTATCTCTGGTATCTGGCAGAACGCCGGATGGAACGCGATTATCTTTATCTCAGCCTTGGCCGCCATTGACCAGGAGATTTATGAAGCGGCTAGGGTGGACGGCGCGAGCCGTTTGCAGCAGCTGTTTTATATCACCCTGCCGGGGATTGTGCCGACGATTGTCATCATGCTGATTTTGGAGTGCGGGCGGGTGCTGAACATTGGCTTTGAGAAGGTTTATGTCATGCAGACGGATTTGAACCTTGCTGTGTCTGAAGTCATCTCGACCTACACCTATAAGATCGGTCTGGAGCGGCTGGAGTATGACTATGCGACGGCCATCGGCCTATTTAATTCTGTCATCAGTTTTATCCTGTTGATTACCGTCAACAGCATCTCCAAAAAGCTGACCGAGACGAGCCTATGGTAAAGGAGGGGCAACCATGCTGAACAATAACCAGAAAGACCGGCTCTTCCAGTGGGTCATCAACCTGATTACGCTAATTATCGCCATTGTCACCATCTATCCGCTGATTTATGTGGTAAGTGCCTCTGTTTCCAACCCCGTGCACATTCTGAGCGGCAAGGTCTGGCTTTGGCCAGTCGAGCCAACCCTGACCGCTTATTCGCGGGTTTTCAAAAGCGCCAATATTCTGATTGGCTACCGCAACACTGTCCTTTACGCCTTTTTCGGTACGCTGACCAACGTGGTACTGACCATTATGGCCGCCTATCCGCTGTCCCTGCCAGACCTGAAGGGGCGTAATTTTGTGACTTTTTTTATTACCTTTACGATGTTCTTTTCCGGCGGCATGATTCCTTCTTATATTAACGTCAAAAACTTGGGGCTGTTGAATAACCCGCTGGCAATTATTCTGCCTGGGGCCATTAACGCCACCAATATGTTGATTATGCGCAATTATTTTATCAATTCGGTGCCAGGCTCACTGCGGGAGGCCGCCAGCATTGACGGCAGCAGCCCGATTGGCACGATGTTAAAAATCGTGCTGCCAGTCAGCAAGCCGATCCTCGTCGTCATCACCCTTTATTACTTAGTCGGCCATTGGAACTCCTATTTTGACGCGATGATGTACCTGCGCGACACAAAATATTTCCCGCTGCAGGTTTTCTTGCGGCAGATCCTCGTCCTTTCTCAGATGGGCGATATGGCCGAGACCTCCGGCGTTGACGATATGACGACGGTGCTGATCTACGCCGCCTTGAAGTACGCGATTATCGTCGTATCGGCAGCGCCGCTGCTGATCCTGTACCCGATGGTGCAGCGGTTCTTTGAAAAGGGCATCATGATGGGGTCAATCAAAGGGTAGCGTAGTTCCCCGAGATTGCCAAGGAAAAAATGTTTTACGCGATTTTTTGAAAAAATCGCGGGGATCAGGGGCGAGCTTTTCTATGGCAAGCGAAATCCCCTTTTCCAGCAAATGAAAGCCTGAAGCCAAAAGTTTCAGGCTTTTAATCATTCAATAGGCGATGCCGCGAGAATTTTAGCAAGCAGATCCGGGTCATCCAACACGCTGCCTGCAACCCGGTAAAACATTGTTTCTGAAAACCCGCCGTAAACAGGCGACGCTGCCTTTTCTTTATACTTTATAAGAGTGTGCTCTAAAAGCTGGGACAATTTATCTTCTGGTAAAGCTTCGATGACAAAAGGCTGCGCTAGAAGGACTTCGATATTTGTCAGGCCAAATATCGTCCCGTCCACAGGCGTATTTTCGTAAATTTCCAGTAAGGTTTCTGCTGCGTCGGATCGTATTGTCAATTCCCGCATTCCATTGAATGTATCGTACATCACTTCTACGCCTGATTGGATGTCGTCAAAGGCATATACATCCATAAAATAGGGGTAGTGCAAAACGGCTTGGGCGAGAACAACGGTATCCATATTGGAGAGCATCTCTTCAGGGATTTGCAGCGCTTCCCCCATTTTAGCGCGGCTTGAAAGCTGACGCCATGCAGGGTCGTTGACAGTGTTTTCATAAAAAGAAAGGATTTCTTCTATGGTAACTGGTTCCGGGTTTTCAATACTTGGCGCAGCTTCTTCTGATAATGCAGTTGTTGGCGATGCAGTCAAAAGCATCGTCCCAATAAGGCCTAGCAATAATAGTTTCTTTTTCATTAAATAATTTCCCTCACGAATCCGCAGTTGAGAATGGGTGGTATCTTCCTATATCATAATAGCATAATTTATCAAAAAAGTCATCCTGTTTTCAGATATATTTTTTCCCAGCTTGAATGCCCTTGCTTTTAACACTGTTGCTTCTTGAGGGAAAAAATGCTATACTGATAGAAAGCAAAATGGAGGGCGGTGAAATTGTGGCGGTTTTTATCACTGGCGACACCCACGGCGATTTTTCCCGACTGACGGAAGGCGTGTTCCCTGATTTGGATGAACTTAGCCGGGAGGATTATCTGTTGATTTGCGGCGATTTCGGCGGCATTTGGGATGGGAAAAAGAAGGAACAGAAGCAGTTGGACTGGTTGGAAAGCCGGCCGTTTACCACGTTGTTTGTTTCAGGCAACCATGAAAATTACGACCTGCTGGCCCAATATCCCGAAAGGGAGTGGCAGGGCGGCCGGGTACAGGTCATCCGCCCCCACATCCTCCATCTGATGCGGGGGCAGGTCTTTACATTGGAAGGCAAAACCTTTTTTACGATGGGCGGCGCGCGTTCCCATGATATCTCCGACGGGATTTTGGAGCGGTACGACCCTGATCTGAAGGACAAAGAGGCTGAACTGCGGGCAGCAGGGGCGCTGTTCCGGATTAACCGCCTGACCTGGTGGAGGCAGGAGCTGCCCAGCGGGGCAGAGTATCAAACTGCGCGGGAAAACCTGGAAAAGCATGGATGGGCGGTGGATTATATTGTCACCCACTGCGCGCCGTCGGCAGTGCAGAAGGCGCTGCTCGGTGAGAAAGCCGAAGCAGACCCATTGACCGATTTCCTTGAAGAGGTACGGCAGCGCTGCTGCTTTGACTGCTGGTTTTTCGGCCATTATCACGACGATAAAGCGATTGGCGGCAAGTTTGCGCTGCTTTATGAAGAAATTGTCCAGGTATGTTGAAAAGGGGGGATATAGATGGAGCCAGTCGTATATACGGTTAAGCAGTTGGATGGCGATTATGCCTTGCTTCTTGATGAACAAGGCAATGAAAACCTGGTGGCAAGGGCGCTGCTGCCCATAGAGATTGAGGAGGGCAGCAGGCTTATTTGCGAAATGTTCAGCTATCGCCTTTTATGATGGTGCAGCTGTTTGGGCGGGCCTGGTTATACCAGGCCCGCCCAAATCTGTGCTGCCGTATTAGAAGATATAATCTGTTACACAGTCGTACCAATGGATATAGGTATTGCCGTTGACGATAAGGCGCTGGTTATCCGGCAGCTGCTGCTCCCAAGGGGTTTTGTAATGGTCGATTGCCCAGTCGCTGCGGTTATAGCGCCGCCAGAGTATGGTTTTGCCGTTTTTATCAATAAAGTGTTCAGCCAGTACCCCGTTAAGCAGCCCTTCCTGCGGGGCGTTTATTTCGATGCGGCAGACAGTGTCGAAGCTCCGTTCGCCGATGGTAATTCGATAGCGTCCAACTAAATCCTGAAGATATGGGTGATTGGCGGCTACAGTCAGGGTGTCGCCTTCCCGACGGATCAGCCCTTTGGCAAAGAGGCTTGTTTCGGTGCCGCAGTTGTCTTCGCCAAAGCCCCAGATATTCATAAAAGCGTCGCCATCTAAGAAGGTCAGATAGCTGCGCACCCCGTTGTCGTTGCGGAAAGCAGCCAGGAATCGGCAGTGGGTGTCGGTCAGCTCGGCAATAAAGGTACGTTCGATGACCTCTTTCTTATCCGAAAAGGGCGATTCCCTCGCTGTCAGCTCTACCCCTTCTATGCCATGGATGCGCGCCTTGCCGGTGACCTTCATATCATAAATATGGCTGCATTCCCGTGAAGGCATATCATACATCCCCCAGGAAAGGGCTTCCTCCAGCCTGGGGACGACAAACCAGCTTAGCTCCTCCCATTTGACCGGGAAGGCCGGCCCGTCTAAAGCCTCAATCCGGTATTCAGGCAGCAATTTTGGCAGTTTTTTCATCGTAACCTCTCCTTTGCTTAATTTGGGGCGGGCGAAAGGATAGGGGTATTGGGCTTTGAAATGCTGCTTTGCAGCATAAAGGCGGCTTTTGACAGTCCCAATGGGGATTTGCAGCTGCGCGGCAATTTCCGCCTGCGGCAGGCCTTCCCAGAAATAAAGGCGTAGGATTTGCCTGTCTTTGCCGCCCAGTAGCGCCAGCGTTTCCCGGACAGCTTCTGCCTGCTCTCCATCCACCTCGGCCTTGCCCAGCCGGCCGTCGGCCAGCGCCTTATCCGGCAGCCCTTCTAACGAGAGTTCCAGCTGCGCCGTTTTTTTCCGGAAATAGTCGCTGCATTTGCGCCGGGCAATAGCCAGCAGCCAAGGCTTGAACGCCGCTTTGTTTTTCAGCTGCGGGAAATTTCGCCAGGCCGCCAGATAAACCTCCTGCAGCAGGTCGTCGGCGTCGGCTTTGTGGGGCAGCTTGAAGCGGACAAGGCTTTCCGCCGCGCTGCGGTGGCGGACGAGCAGGGTTATAAAATCTTCCATCCCATCCCTCCTTTTGGATCCTATAAAACCGGTTCATAGATATAGACGGAAAAAGCCGTTAAAAGGTTCGGTCAGCAGAAAAAACCGTCTGCCAGAAAACCTGGCAGACGGGAAGGGGGGCAAGCCTTAGTACTGTATCACCTGCAGCGAATTGTAAATTTCGCGGATCAGCGGTTCGGTGGGGCGGATCAGGTCGGCGGGGCGGTTGAGCATGGTCAACTCTCCCTCTTTCATAATCAGGAAGGTGGAGGAGCCGCCGCCGTCCAGGTTGATGGCGCGCTTTACGTGGAAGGACTGCATAACACGGGCAAGGTCAACCAGCGACGCGCCGTTGGAGCGTTCAGGGATGCGCCCGTCCACTACTAAGAGCACGGCCTCGCCATTTTCGCAGATGCCGGCGGCAGTGCGGGGATGGGAGACAAAGCTGAAAGGCTCGCAGGGGGAGATGTCGGCAATTTCGCCGTCCTCAAGGAAAATTTCCCGTCCGCCCACTGCACAGGAAAGCTGACCGTAAAGCTCGGGGTTATCGGCAAAATTCCCGATCACCGGCCGGCCGTTCATGTCCATGCCAAAGAAATTGCGGATGGTCGTGCCGTTGGAGACAGTCCGTCCGTCTTTGACGCAGAGACCGGAAGGGGTACAGGTGCCAAACATATCGTAAAAGTCGGCATTGGTGGCGGCGACAACCCGCCGGCCATTGGCGATAGCCGCCTCAGCTTGGCCTTTAACGGTCTGGATTTTTACGCCGGGCGCATAGCCGTCAAAAGCTGTGCCAGCTGAAAAGCCGGCTTTTGACGGGTCGACAAACAGGGCGTACATCAGTACAGGCGCGCCGTCGTCACGGGTGCAGATAAGCTCTTTGCAGCGCACGCCGTCACAGACGGCCGTTTCGGTTACCGAAACCGGTTGAATATGGCGGTCGGTCTCGGCAATAACAGCTGCAAAGTTTGTCCGCTTGACGCGGTCAGGGGTTAAGGTCGCGCTGCCACAGTCCCCGGCGGCGGCAAAATACGCTGACTTGTCCATCAGGTTGACAAAATGGACGGTGACAGGGCTGTCCAGCGTCCCTTCCGGGAGATAGAAGACGTGGGCGGTGAAGTCGAAGGGCTCGCAGATATTGCTGACCTCGCCATAAATCCGGCCAGCGCTGTCGGACAGGGTCACAAACGCCGCCCGTTCTGCTGTAGAGATTACCGTTTTCGTCCGCCCTTTCTCATCAACACAGATACAGCTTAAATAATTGGGATCGGTTATCTGGGTTTCTGGCGCTTTATTTCTTGCAATTTCCACGCTGCACGCTCCTTTGCCTTTATTGTGGGAATAGGTTGCTTAGCCGGTTTTCTGACAGCATTTTTGCGTCGGCGGGGCAAAATTCGATTTCCGCGGCCTCCTCTGGCTTGATCCAGCGGAAAGCGGCGTGCTCCCGCCGCACAGGTTCTCCAGCGGCCAGCTTTGCCGTGTAAAACTGGATATGCACCGCATACCCCGGATATTCATAAACAACCTCTGCAAAGGGCCGGATTTCTGCCAGCTCTGCCGTCAGTTCCTCTCGGCATTCCCGGCGGATGCACTGTTCGCCGGTTTCGCCTTCCTCCAGCTTACCGCCGGGGAACTCCCACAGCAGCCCGCAGCGCTTGTCAGCCGGGCGCTGGCAGATTAAAACCCGTCCTCTTTTGCAGATAATCGCAGCTGTTACCTCAACCATAGGTCAATCCAGCAGCTGCTCGGCGATAATACTGTACTGGTTGTCCGAAGCGATGGACAAAGGCTCGCCGTCGTTTTGGGATTTGCTGGCGTAAACCCCAACCAGCGCCGCTGCCTTGTTGATAGCCTGGATGGTGCCTGCGCCGGCGACGCAGCCGCCCGGGCAGCCCATCC
Source organism: Oscillospiraceae bacterium (assembly GCA_022793675.1). Classification (GTDB taxonomy): domain Bacteria; phylum Bacillota; class Clostridia; order Oscillospirales; family Ruminococcaceae; genus Faecivivens. The sequence goes on along the minus strand of JAAWDH010000007.1, from coordinate 5,409 downwards.
CTTCCAGCAGGAATCCATCATAAAGGCCTTTTTTCGCTTCCAGCAGCATTTTTTTGCATTCGCGCAGGCCCTGGGCTGACTTGATCTTGACCTCGCGGGTGGGATCCATCTCTTCAATGACATGGGCCACAGCTTTGGCGACACCGCCGCTGACGGCAAAGCCGCGCCCATCGGCAGAGGCGATGCCCAGCGGATTCTCCTGCTTGATGTTGGGGTCCGGCTCGATAGTTTCCAGGTTGATGCCTTTGGCCTCGAACATCCCCATCAGCTCTTCAAAGGTCAGCACGAAATCGACGTCGCTGCGGATCGTCCGCCGGGAAGCCTCCAGCTTTTTAGCGGAGCAAGGCCCAACAAACACGACCCGGCAGTTCTTATGCCGTTTTTTCAGCATACGCGCTGTCCAGACCATCGGCGTCAGGGTCATTGAAATGTAAGAGGCGAATTCGGGGAATTCCTTCTTGGCCATTACCGACCAGGACGGGCAGCAGGAGGTCGCCATAAAGGGCTGTTCCGATGGTACTTTCTCCAAGAAGTCCTTGGCTTCTTCAATAGTGCAGAAGTCGGCGCCAATCGCCACCTCCACCACGTTGTCAAAACCTAGGCGTTTCATGGCGGTCAGGAATTTTTCCGGCGTGACCTTGGGGCCGAACTGTCCGGCAAAGGCCGGCGCGACGGCGGCAATTACGCGGTCGCCGCGGTTGATGGAGTGGATCAGCTGGAAAATCTGCCCCTTGTCGGAAATTGCGCCGAAAGGGCAGTTGACGATACACATCCCGCAGGAAACGCATTTGTCGTAATCAATCTGCGCGCGTCCCAGCTCGTCCGAACTGATAGCGTCCATGCCGCAGGCCGCCGCGCAGGGGCGTTCCTGCTTAATAATGGCGTTGTACGGGCAGACATCCTTGCAGCGGCCGCATTTGATGCACTTGGTTTCGTCGATGACCGACTTGCCATCCACCATAGAAATTGCCTTTTTGGGGCAGACTTCCATACAAGGATGGGCGAGACAGCCTTGGCAGCCATCGGTTACCCGGTACTGCTTTTCGGGGCAGGCGTTACAGGCGAATTTGATGATATTGACCAGCGGCGGGTCGTAATATTTATCGGCGATGGCGCTTTCCACGATGCCTTGGGAGACCGGCGCGTGCTCGTCCATCGGCCGCAGCGGCAGGCCGATCGAAAGCCGCAGGCGTTCGCCGACAATGGCCCGTTCCAAGAAGATGCTCCCCCGGTAGGCCCCGACTTCGCCGGGGACGATTTTATAAGGCAGTTCCTCAATTCGGCTGTAGTCGCCCCCTTCATAGGCTAGGCGCGCCACCTCTGTGAAAACTTTGCGGCGGATATCGGTTACTGACGAATGTATTCCTCTCATGCTGCAAGATCCTTTCTATATTGGATTTTACAAATAATAGCCTTTTTTATTATAGCATACTTTTCCTCTTTTGACAAGGCGCAGGTACGAAGGAGAACGGCGCTTTCTGAAGAAAGCTTAGCAAAGACTTTTTATCGCCAGGATGCCGGCCTGCCTCCAAAAAACCGCCTACTGCGTCGATAGATCCTACGGTTACCGACGCAGTAGGCGTGCATGGTTGCGCACGCGACTGTCCGGGCGAGCAAAAGTTTTTGCTAAGCTTTTTTCAAAAAGCGACCTATGGGCCGCTGCCTTCAATAAAGGCTTTGAGGAACAGCTCTAGTGCATTTCGCTGTTCTGCCGATAGGCCGGGGACTTTGATCGTGTAGTTATGGTCTAGGCCGACAAGGTAGTCAATAGACGTCCGCAAAATAATAGCGATCTGTTTTGTCCTTTCCAAGGAGGGGAGCTGGACATTATTTTCGTAACGGTAAATGGTTTCTTTGCTTACCCCTAACTTTTGAGCAAAAGCGCTTCTGGAAAGCCCGCGTGCTTCGCGGAGCTGACGAAGCCTTACGCCGAAATCATAGACTTCTTCGTCGTTCATGAAACCACCTCCATCATTTTAGGATTATTATAACATGGAAGTGTCAACTTAATACGATGATAAACAACTTATTTTTGGTCGGATTCAGTTGACATCGCCAGTAATTTACGCTATAATATTTTTGTAGCATAGTCCTAAATCTTTAATGGGAGGTATTCGCATGAAAGAAAAACTGGATGCAATTTTCAAAGCTTTTGAAAGCTACATCAAGGGGCAGGACTATTTCGATATTGTCTATTCCAAAAAATACGGTTATGTCCGGCTTGTGGTAGACAGCGAGGAAATGGAGCTGCTGGACACCCCGGAAAAAATGCTGGATTACCTCTGCTATGATGTGATCAGCGAGGTGGTCTATTCTGCCGACAACCCCAAAAAGGAGCACGATGGCTTTGAATTGACCGAGTATGAAGAAACCGAAAGCCGCCGGCGCCTTACGGCAATCCTGGAGAAAATGGAAGGCGAGGACGGAGCTCGTTATCTTAGCAGTATTGACGGTTACCTGGAAAGATACCAAAGAAGCAGCGCGCTAGACGACGATGAATGACCTTTCACCGCCTTTGGCGGGGCAGCTTGCAGCTGCTCCGCCTTTTATAAAAATATATTGTTTATTTATTTCTCCTCTCCCGGCCCAGCATCTATTGTACTCCTACATTTTAAGGCAAAAAAATGGCAGGAAAGGTCTTGACAGCTGGAAAAAGATATGCTATAATAAATTTGTTCATGCGGATGTAGTTCAATGGCAGAACATCAGCTTCCCAAGCTGAATACGCGGGTTCGATTCCCGTCATCCGCTTTCTAAATTTCTCTGTGAGATTTGCGTAGGCAAGCCGCACAGAGAAATTTTTGGTTATTTGAAAACTATCCTTGACCACATTTTTGACCACACCTTTTTTAAGGATGACATTAGGAGGTAAATATGTCTATATCTGTTTTTGTGGATGGTGCCAATTTCTTTTTTATGCAAAAAAAAGGCTTAAATTGGTTTGCAGACCCTAAAAAATTGTTGAGTTACCTAGAAAAAACATATGGTGATATTGCTGATGCGTTTTACTATATTGGAAAAGATGCACCGCCAGATTCCCGCCAACAAGGTTTCCTTGATGCATTGCCTGATATGGGATTTTCTGTTGTAACAAAACAGATTAAAACAATTTATGATCCCGAGACAGGGGAAACTAAAAAAAAGGCGAACTTAGACATTGAAATAGTCCTTGATATGTTTAACACAATTGACTTGTATGATACGGCAGTTTTGGTGAGTGGTGACGGCGATTTTGATAGGGCTCTTCAATTATTAAAGGCTAGAGGTAAAAAATTTATTGTAGTTTCTACTAAAAAATTTATTGCGGGAGAACTTCGCGCAACGGCTGGAAGCCATTATATTGATTTGAGCGATTTGGAAGCTGAAATCAAAAAGCAAAATTGAATCAGTAGTTGAAACTTGGACCTTTATGATTTGGCTATGGATTGTCAAATTTATGATCGTTCAGGCGTTTAGTCTCGTCGCAACTGCTGTTGCTGTCGAGAAAGCGGGCTGCGATGCCCTGAAGGGACTCACCGGTACGAACAGTATGTACCCAGCAGAATGCAGGCTCCGGTTTCTTTTCCGCTTCATCCTATCGCCCCATTACCATCGGTGATGATACAGGCCCCCTCTGGCACGCCTTCCCGCTGCTCTGGGTTGAGCCAGTAGAGCTTTCCCTGCCAGGTGAGCCAGCCGGTCTGCATCTTCCCGTCGCCGTCCAGCCAATACCACCAGCCGCCGTCCTTGAGCCACTGAGCTTTAAGGGCGGCGTTATTTTTGTAGTAGTACCAGCTGCCGTTTTCTTTTCGCCAGCCGTCAGCTGAGCTGCCCAGCAGCTGGTTAATCCGCTCTGCCAGCTCACCGTAGCGAGAGTAGAGCCAATCTCCGGGACAGGCCTTGGCAGCGAACCACCGATGCGCTGTCAATACCATCTCATTAGCTTTTGGCTGATAGGCCAGCGCTGCCGCCTTGCTCCCCAGCCAGAGCACCTTTTTCTTGCCATAGCGCCGGCAGATGTCTGCACAGAGCAGAATCAGCTTTTCGTACACGACGCTGTTCATTGCATAGGGATGCTCCTTGTCCGAGGCGCACTCAATCGTAATGGCGCGGTGGTCGTTTGAGGGGCTGGAGCTGCACCAGCTCCGGTCGCCCTCATCGCAGATCAGCGCCACCCTTCCGTCATAGCCGATGCCATAGTTGCAGCTGGCTTGACGGCTGACCGGCGCAAAGCAGCTGCCAATCGCCTCGGCTGAGAGCTGGCCAACTACGCAGTGCGGCGTCAGCCGGTCGATATCGTGATTGCGCGGACTGTTTCTATTTGGACTGATGACTTTGCAGTCTACCAAGGGGCTATTACTCATTTTTACCATCGCTAGCCTCCTTAGATTTGCCTTTGAGCACCTCCAGCGCCCGCTTAAAAATCTCCGGCATCGGGATCCCCAGCAACGCCGCGTTTTCCAGAATCGACAACGTTTCGTTGGCAATAAACGCGACAATGGCCGCCGTTTGTACATAGTCCACCCTCATGGTCACGTCCAGCCCATGAGCGACCAGCACCAGCAGCAGTGTTCCGATTTTCTTGACCAGCCCCGCCCAGCCGACAGAAGACGACAGTCCGCCGCCTTCTGTCTTCTCAGAGCGATTCAGTGCTGCTGCCAGCATACCGGTGACATAATCAATCACCATAAAAGCGACCAGCACCGTCAGGTCATTGCTCCAGCCGCCGAAGGCTGCGGCAATTGCACCGCCGACTGCGCCGGCCCCGCCACAAAAAATTGTCCGCCATCGTTCCATTATTGGGACACCTCCTCAAAATATTGTCCGACTAACTCATGCGGGAGATACTGCAGGTTGATAATTTCACCGTCAGCCATCTCGGCCCGGCTGCAGCGATAAGTCCTGCCATCCTCCGGGTCGAGATAAAACCTGCCGATGATGTAGTCCATCCCGGATACAGCTGGGATGGGGTCTTCTGCCGTTCCGGCATGGGCAACATCAATTACCGCCCAGAGCGCCGGGGTCTTGTCCGGCTCCCAGCCGGCCTGGGAGGTGTGAGCCTGCCGGCATTTGTAGAGCTTGTCCGTCGGCGGATAGTAGCGCCGCTCGCCCTCTGTGACAGCTTCGCTGGCCTTCCACTCCGGAAACATCGTCGGCACCAACGCCGCCTGTTCATCGGGCAGCCCGGCCGCCGCCAGCATCGCCGCCCGGCGGGTTTCTTTTGCGCGTTTCAGCAGATCAGCCATTGCTTTCACCTCCCACCAGCGCGGCAAGTGCCGCTTCCATGCTGTCCAGCCGCTGCTCGGTCTCCGACTTGGGCAGCTCTTTCAGCACGACCTCGCCAGTTTCAACGTTGACAAAATCGACCGTCTGGCCAGCTGGGACGTCGGCGACGGCCATGCCGACGCTTTCGGGCATCGTGAAGCTGCC
>JAAWDH010000057.1 GCA_022793675.1 Oscillospiraceae bacterium | reverse complement strand
GGGTGTGTAAAAACTGTTGCTTTTTTCCGCATTTTAGAGATTTTCAGTTGCTTTTTAATGTGTTTTACAGTATAATAAAATAAACTCTTATCAATAATTGCTGGAGGAACTATCATGTACGCGAAAGTAACAAGCGCCGGATTATTTGGATTAGACGCCTGCCCAGTATTGGTTGAAACTGACATCTCCCGAGGGCTGCCAAACTTTGAAATTGTAGGGTTGCCCGACGCGGCAGTTCGGGAAAGCCGCGACCGGGTAAAGGCGGCTATCAAAAATTGCGGCTTTGAAGTTCCCACTGGCAGAATTACAGTTAATATGGCTCCAGCAGACCTTAGAAAGGTAGGGCCTATCTACGACCTGCCAATTTTTCTTTCGCTATTGTCGGCAGGCGGGCAGACAGATGTGGATTTTATCGGCGACCTATTCGTTGGAGAGTTGGCACTAGATGGTACAATACGTCGAATACAGGGCGTGCTGCCTATGGCAGTTATGGCCCGGGAACAAGGATTCAAGCGCTTTTTTGTACCAGCGGAAAATGCTGCAGAAGCCAGCATTGTACAGGGACTGGACGTGTATGGCGTTAAAAGCGCCTTAGATGTGATGAATTTCTTGGAAGGGCTGAAAGAGATGGCCCCTCACCCACCGTTAGAATTTAGTCCTGAAGCTTTCCGGGAAACGCTCGATATGGCGGATGTACAAGGGCAGGCTTTTGCCAAACGTGCTATGGAAGTAGCCGCAGCTGGCGGACACAACGCTATCCTGATTGGTTCGCCAGGCTCTGGGAAAAGTATGTTGGCCAAACGGCTGCCAACTATCTTGCCGGACATTACTTTTGAAGAAGCTATTGAGTCTACAAAAGTCCATTCTATTGCTGGAATACTGGACAGCGAGCACCCGATGGTCACATCCCGGCCCTTCCGCGCCCCTCACCACACAATTTCATCAGCTGGGCTTTCAGGCGGCGGTAGTATCCCCCGGCCAGGTGAAATCTCGTTAGCCCATAACGGCGTACTTTTTCTGGACGAGCTGCCAGAATTTGACCGCCAGACGCTGGAAATTCTCCGCCAGCCTATTGAAGAAGGCCATGTAACCATTGCCCGGGCCAATGGCACCCTTACTTATCCATGCAGTATGATCCTTATTGCGGCTATGAACCCCTGTCCTTGCGGCTACTATGGCCATCCTACGCGTCCCTGCAGCTGTTCTCCGCAGTATGTCACCCGTTACCTTAACAAGGTCAGCGGACCACTTTTAGACCGTCTGGATTTGCATATAGAGGTAGCGCCGGTAGAATTTGCTCAGCTCTCTTCGAAAAGGAAGAGTGAAAGCTCTGCGGATATCCGCGCCAGAGTAAACCAGGCGCGTGCCGTTCAGCTAAAGCGTTTTGCGGGAACATCTATCCGCTGTAATGCCCAGATTCCTGCGGCGATGCTTCAGGAAGTTTGTGTGCTTACGCAAAGCGCTTCAAAAGCGCTGTTTCAAGCATTTGAACGATTAGGGCTGTCGGCCCGTGGATATAATCGAATTCTAAAAGTGGCAAGAACTATTGCCGATTTAGCTGGGAACGAGGAAATTGACCTGCCGCATATTTCCGAGGCCATCCAATATCGCTCATTAGACAGGAAATATTGGGGAAGCGAATAAAAAGGAAACCGCTACCGCTCTTTCGATGGAAGAGCGGTATTTATTTGCTATTTTTACAAATTATCTTTGTGATATTTTTCTTCATCCTCCATTGACGATAAAGCGAACAGTTTTTACACACCCGCCTACCAATCGTCAGGCGAAGCAAAAAACCGCGGAAAATGTGTCAAAAAGGCGAACAGTCCCGGATAACGGAACAGTTCGGCAAGGACGCAGTTTTCCTTCGGGGCGTTTGACAAAATATC
>JAAWDH010000042.1 GCA_022793675.1 Oscillospiraceae bacterium | reverse complement strand
TTTTTTAAGTCAAACTGCATCAAACCCTATCAAAAGCAAAAGCCCGGAAAACCTTGATTTTCCGGGCTTTTTGAGCCATTTTGATAAAATTTAACGCTTGCTGAACTGCGGAGCGCGACGAGCCGCTTTGAGGCCGTACTTTTTGCGTTCCTTCATTCTGGGGTCGCGAGTCAGGAAACCGGCCTTTTTCAGGACAGGGCGCAGATCGGGGTCATAGTTCAGAAGCGCACGGGACAGGCCATGGCGGATTGCGCCAGCCTGGCCGGTAACGCCGCCGCCGGCGACGGTGCAGACAATATCGAACTTGCCCTCGGTCTCGGTTAGCGCTAGAGGCTGCCGGACAATCAGCTTTAAGGTATCCAGACCAAAATAGTCGTCAATCGAGCGGCCGTTGATGGTGATGCTGCCGCTGCCCTGGTAAATCCTCACACGGGCGACGGAGCTCTTCCTTCTGCCGGTGCCATAGAAATAAGGTTTGGAATCGTACATTTAAATTGCCTCCCTTCTCTGATTAAAACCCAAGTAACTGCTGGGGCTTCTGAGCAGCATGGTTATGCTCAGGGCCTCTGTAAACGCGCAGGCGGCGGACTGCCTGGCGGCCGATCACGGTGTCAGGGATCATGCCTTTGACCGCAGCCATCATGGCCTTTTCGGGGTTATTTTTCATCAGAGTGGAATACTGGATCTCCTTCAAGCCGCCGACCCAGCCGGAATGCCAACGGTAAAATTTCTGCTCCAGCTTCCTGCCGGTGAGAACCGCTTTCTCGCAGTTGATGATAATGACATGGTCGCCGCAATCCACATGGGGCGCGAAAGTGGGCTTATGCTTGCCCCGCAGAATCTCCGCAGCCTTGGCGGCCACACGGCCCAGAGGCTTGCCCTCGGCATCGATCACATACCATTTGCGGCTGATTTCAGCAGCTTTCGGCATATAAGTCATATTCTTACCTCCAAAATGATTTTTCAAACGTCCCTCGTTCCGCTTTTGAAACGTCAGGCATCGTCACAACGTACTCTATTATAACTGCCGGCGAAGAATCTGTCAACTGGAAAATCGGCGTTTTTTTAATTTACAGGGGCTTTTCTCTTTATTTCTCTGCATTATGCTCTATTTCTCTCACTATCTCACTTTTCATTCTATTTTTCTGAAAGAGGAAATAGGCCTTATTAAAGCCTGGCCCGGCGGTTTGTGCAGCCCTAAATTTTCTCCAGAAGGCAGCGCACCTGCTCCTCTGTAGCAGCCCAGCTGGTGCAGAAGCGGGCTATGCGCCGGCCCTGCCTGGCAGAGCCAAAATCCTCAAAGGAAAAGTCCCGCCGCAGCCTTGCCGCCTGCTCTGCCGTAAGGATTGGGAACTGCTGATTGGTGGGGCTGTCGTGCCAGAAAGGGTACCCCTTTTTTAGAAAACCTTCCTTCAGCTCCATTGCCAGCTTTACGGCGTGCTCGCCCAAGCGGAAATAAAGCCTGTCCGTAAACAGCGTGTCAAATTGCAGCCCCAAGAGCCGTCCTTTGGCCAACAGCCCGCCGCGCTGCTTCTGAATTGAGCGGAAGCCGTCGATTAGACCAGGGTTGGGGATAACTACCGCCTCCCCAAACAGTGCGCCCGATTTGGTGCCGCCAATATAAAAAATGTCGCAGAGCTTCGCCAGCTCCGGCAGCGAAAGGTCGTTGCCAGGGGCCGCCAGCGCCGCGGCAAGCCTTGCGCCATCGATGAAAAGCGGCAGGCCATACTGACTGCAAACCTTGCGGATAGCCGTTAATTCGGCTTTGGTGTAGATGCTGCCGGTCTCGGTAGGCTGGGAAATATAGACCATTCCCGGCTTGACGATATGCTCCCAGGCAGCGTCGTTTTGCCAAGCCAGCACTGCCCTTGCGATATCCTCCGCCCTGATTTTCCCATGCCTTGCCGGGACAGCCAACACCTTATGGCCGGTGCTTTCAATGGCGTTGACTTCATGGCAGTTGATATGACCGCTGTCGGGGCAGAGCACCCCCTCGTAGGGCCGCAGCAGCGAACAGATGACGATGGTGTTGGTTTGGGTACCGCCTACTAAAAAATGCACGGCGGCGTCGGGCGCCTCACAGGCCGCCCGGATTTTTTCGGCGGCAGCCTGGCAGTAAGGGTCCGCCCCATAACCAGCGGTCTGTTCCAGGTTTGTTTCCATCAGCCGCTGCAAAATCGCAGGGTGCGCACCCTCTAAATAGTCGCTGTCAAAACGGATCATCGGATTGCCTCCTTAATATAGGAAAAAGCAGCTCCCCGCTGCTTTTTCCGTTCATTTTTTGATGCGCCGCAGGTCACCTTTTTACAGTTACCTGCAAACTTTCCATAACTTTCAGCGCCGCTTCGTGAAGGTTTTTGTCGTTAGATGCCGTCAAGGCAGCGTCCACAACTATTTCTGTTTCAGGCTGGGCTGTTTTAGCCAGCACAACGTTAGAAATAACGCAGATATTGCTTACTACGCCGGCAAACTCAATCTGGCCATAGGAATTTTCGCGCAGAAAAGCGTACAACTCATCCGACCCGAATGTCCCCTTGCAGAAAGCACGGTCGCCGTCTTTTTTCGCTTTCCCGACAGCGCCATAAAGGGCGTGGCCCGACGTCCCTTCGATGCAGTGCGGCACTGGCAGTTTCCTTCCCTCTTGCTTCGCCAGATAGTCCGTCCGGTGGGTGTCCATTGTAAAGAGCACGTCGCCGCCCTCTGCCCGATAATCGGCAATCCGCGCTGCAATCCGCCCGTCCAGAGCTTCTGCGCCGGCAAACCCCAGCGAGCCTGTCACAAAATCCTGCTGGTAATCCACAACAATCAAACACTTTTTCATCCAATATCCTCCTTTGGGACAAATGCAGGCTGTAAAACAGCCTTAGGCCACCCAGACGCCGTTGGCGTCGACTTTGTAGCCGTCGATGGTCGTATTGCGCATCAGTTGGCCATTCTGGTTGAAATAGTAGGTTTTGCCGTCGATTTTAGCCCAGCCGGTGACCATATAACCAGTTGCGCGGGAGAAGTAATAGGTGCTGCTGCCCAGATTCTGCCAGCCGACCAGCATCCCGCCCGAAGCCCCGACATAGCTGTAATGGCCGTCGGCGGCGCGTACCCACTGGCTTTCCAGCATTGCGCCGGAAGCGTCAAAGTAGTACCAGATCCCCTGGATCTGCAGCCAGCCGTTCGCCGCCATCCTGCGGTCGGCCTGGAGCCAGTACCAGCGTCCGCCGCTCTTGGCCCATTGGCTGCTGGCGACCGCGCCGCTGCCGGTAGCATAGTACCAGCTGCCGTCGGCCATAAACCAACCCGAAGCCATCCCGCCCCAGCTCTTCAAATAATAGACAACGCCGTCAATCTGCTGCCAGCCAGTCAGCATCAGCCCATTTGCCCCCATATAATACCAGGTACCGTTGTCCTTTTGCCAGCCAGTGAGCATTTTCCCTTTGCTGTCCAGATAATAGTAGCCTTCGGGCGTCTCCAGCCAACCAGTAGCCGCCGGCAAGCCGTCCTCTTTCAGGTAATATTTCCCGTCTGCTTTATCTGTCCAGCTGACGCTGCCCTCGCCGGGTTTTGAAGGGCCGGAAGGTTCAGACGGCTCGGAAGAATCGCCGGGCTTGGAAGGCTCGGACGGTTCAGTCGAAACATTGCCGCCGGGGAACTCCCCGGAAGTCAGCACGCCGTCGCTATTAAAGGTATAGGGCTTACCATCAATAGTTTTGCTGCCAACGGCAAAGCCGCCTTTATCATCGGTAAAATAATAGCCCTTGCCGTCATGCCGCTGCCAGCCTTTGATCAGCTGCGGCAAAGTGGAAAGGGTAAGCCCCCCCGCCAAAGCCTGTTCGTTGCTGTCAAGCAGGTCGATTTTGTTGTAACGCAGGTCAATAGCGCAGCCGGACAAACCCGACAGGCCTTTCAGGGTGGTCAGCTTGTTGCCGGTTAGGTAAAGCTCTTTGAGCGCAGCGCCAGCCGGCACCCCAACCGCCGAAGAAAGGTTGTTGTCGGACAGGTCAAGCATGGTAAGCCGTCCCAGCCCAGACAATCCTTCACAGGAAGCAAGGTCGTTGCCCGCCGCTGAAAAGGTGGTAAGGCTTGAAGGCAAGCCGGAAAGCTTTGTGAGGCTGTTGTTGTCCAGCACCAACGTCGTTAGGCTGTTCAGCCGCCCCAGTCCGGCGATGCTGAACAGCTTGTTCCCCGACAGGTCAAGGTTTGTCAGGGCGGTGCAGCTGCCGATGTTGCCTAAGCTGTTAAGGCGGTTGTCCCGCGCCGTCAGCTGCCGCAGGGCGGTCAGGCTGCCGATGCCGCTGAGGCTTGAAAGGCTGTTGCTTGATAAGTTCAGGTATTGGAGCTTGGACAGGCTTTCCAACGCATTCAGGTTGCGCAGGCGGTTGTCCGACAAATCCAGTTTGACCAGATTGGGCAGATAATCAATCCCCCGCAGCGTCGACAGAGAAAGCCCCGACAAGTCAAGGGCCGTCACCGCCGCCAGTTCTTCCTCGGTAAGGCTGCCGTTATGATCGGCATCCCAATCGGCCAACAGCTGTTTGTAGATTTTATTGTCAAAGCGGGAAGAAGCGACCGTTGTCCCAGCTGCGACGGCTTCCTTCGGGAAGGCCGCCAACGCCGCCCCAGCGGTAAAAAGCGCCAGCGCCCCGGCAGCAAGCCGGACGCGGATGCGTTTGGAAATTTGCGTCATGAAAGTTCCTCCTGTCATTTGCCGGGCAAACCGGCTATCCTTTTTTGTATATTTATCTCTTTATATACAGATAGTTTTGCCCATCTGCAATTCGGGCTGTAAAAAGTATAGCATATTTATCGCAAAAGGTAAAGCCCTTTTTGGCGACCAAGATCTCTGCCTTTTGGAATCCCGCGTTTCTTTGAAAAAATCGCGTAAAACTTTTTTCCTTGGCAGCTTTAGGAAAACATGGATTTTTTTGGCAAACTGGGCTATCTATAAAAGTATTTGCAGCAATATCCTTGCATCTGCGCGATAAAAATGGTAAAATGGGAACGGAGATTTGATGGATCCCGCGCAGGCGATGCCCTTATTATATTGGTGACAAAAATAAAGCCATCTGGTGCATCCCGGCCCTGTAAACAAAATAAAAACAACCGCCTATAAAATTTTGCCCGGCTTGCAACCTTTTGGGCTGCCGGCGGGTAATCTATACAGAAAGGAGCGGGGGCATGGAAAAGGCTTCAATGGTGGGCAGCGAGCCTCTAGACATAATCCTTGACCGCTACGGCAATATGGTTTTGCGTCTCGCTTTCTCCTGCCTTAAAAACCGAGCCGACGCCGAAGACGTCCTGCAAGACGTTTTCCTGAAACTAATCGAAAAACAGCCGGCCTTTGAGAGCGAAGACCACCGCCGCCACTGGATTGTCCGGGTGACAATCAACCTCTGCCGCAACCGGCTGCGCTCCCCCTGGCGGCGGCACCAGGAACTCACTGAAATGAACCTGCCCGCCGACGACGGCAGCTGGCAGGACGGCAGCGAGGTGCTGGAGGCTGTTATGGCCCTGCCGGCCAAATACCGGGAGGTCATCCACCTGTTCTATTACGAAGATTACAGCATCGCCCAAATCTCGGCTTTGCTGAAAAAGAAGGAAGCCACGATCCGTTCGCTGCTGTTCCGCGGCCGCGGGATGCTGCGCGAAACTTTGAAAGGAGCGGTTGAACTTGAAGAAGACCTATAAAGCGGCTATGAACCGAATCACCGTCTCCGACGCTTTACGCCGGCGGGTACTGGCGGCGGCCAAACAGGCTCCTGCGCAGCAGACGGGCAGCGTCTGGCTCAAACCTGCCCTTGGGGCGGCGGCCTGCCTGGTTGTCGCTTTGGCTGGCGGAACTTGGATGGGCCTTGGGAATATTGGCAGTGCTGGTACAAACGGTGCCCCCCCCCTTTGCCTGACGGCGGAATGCACGCTGGAAGATACTGACGGCGGCGCTGACGCGGGGGAAGACGAACCTGGGATGGCCGGCGGCGCATCTGCCGGAGCCGCCGGCGGCCTCTCGCCGCAGGCGACGATTTCCGCCCCCGCCGCTGCTGAAGACAAAAGCAAAAATACCGATAAATCCGGCGAAATGTCAGCTGAACGGACGGAGCGGCAGCTCTACGCCGGCCAGACCGTGTCTTACGAAACCTTGGAAGAAGCCCAAGCGGCGCTGCCTTTTTCAGCAACAGCGCCTGCCTTTGTGACCGAAAAGGCAACCAACTTTTCCGTCATCGACGGCGCGGTATTGCAGGTTGACTGGACAGAAGAAAGCCGCAGCTTCAGCTTCTTTGTGGCTGAAACAGCAACAGAGACTGTACTCGAACTTGCTTATCCGGTAACCGAAACGTCCCGCCTGGAATATGAAAATCAAGCGGTTTTTTATGGCAGCAGCGAAGAAATCTATCTGATTGTCATGGACAACGGAGAACAGGTTATCAGCCTATTCTCAAACGAAGGGATGGAAGAAAACGAAGCCGCGTCCATGGTCGAAGCCTGCCAACTGATACCAGAAAATCCGCCCCAAGAGACAGAAGCGGCAAAATAAATCGGTTTATTGGAGTAGTATTCAATGAAGGATATACAAAGTGTAATTGATGCGGTATCCCCTCTTTCTTCAGCAGCGATGGAAGCCGCCAGAAAACGGCAGGCAAAACTCGCTAAGCCGCCGGGAAGCTTGGGACGGTTGGAGGAACTTTCTATCCAGCTGGCGGGCATTACTGGAAACGCACACAACCAAGTCAAAGTAAGGCATCTGTTGATTTTTGCCGCCGATAACGGCGTCGTGGCGGAAGGGATAGCCAGCACGCCGCCTTCCGTAACCGCCCAGCAGAGCGTCAACCTGACGCTTGGGAAAACTGGCGCGGCAGTGCTGGCGGCGCATTTTGGCTGCAAGCTGACGGTTTACGATGTCGGGGTCAACGCCGACCTGTCGGGCACGGCAGTCATCAACCGCAAGCTGGCTTTCGGTACTGGGAACATTGCCCGCGGCCCGGCTATGCCTAGGGAGATGGCGCTCAAAGCGCTCCAAATCGGCGCAGAGGCAGCGCTTGAAGCGATTGCCGGCGGTGCAGAGGTGCTGGGCATCGGCGAAATGGGTATCGGCAATACCACCACTTCGGCGGCGGTAACCGCAGCCCTGACTGGGTTGCCGGCGGAAAAAGCAGTGGGGCGCGGGGCGGGCCTGACCGACGAAGCTTTCCGGAAAAAACAGCAGGTCGTCCGTATGGCGCTGCAAATCAACGCCCCTGACCCAGCCGATCCGGCGGACGTGCTCGCCAAGGTAGGCGGGCTGGACCTCGCGGCAATGGCCGGAGCATTCCTGGGGGCGGCAGCCGGGCGGCGGCCGGCGGTCATCGATGGGTTTATTTCGGCGGCGGCGGCGCTCTGCGCGGTGCGGCTCTGCCCAGCGGCAAAAGGGTACCTAGTACCCTCCCACGCTTCGGTGGAAATCGGCAGCAAAGCCCTGATGGAAGCATTGGGGCTTTCCCCGTTATTTGACTTACAGATGCGGTTGGGGGAAGGCAGCGGCTGTCCGCTGGCGTTTGAGGTATTGGACGCGGCCTGCGCGGTGCTGGACGGGATGGCAACTTTTGACGAGGCTGGCATTGACGACCATTATTTGGAACCTATCCGCCGGATCGATGCTTTTGCAGCCGGAGGGGACGATAACGGATGACGATTTTCCTTTGCAGCGGCTGTAAAAACGGCAAGACGGCACTGGCGCTGAAATTGGCGCTGGCATTGCCTGCGCCCCGCTTTTATATTGCCACGATGCTGCCTGCCGACGGCGAGGACCGCGCCCGTATTGGCCGCCATATCGCTGAACGGGCCGGGCTGGGGTTTACGACGATAGAGCAGCCGCGGAACATCGCCTGCTGCCTGGAAACGGCAGGCAGCGGCACGATGGTTGTCGACAGCGTCACGGCTTTGCTGATGAATGAGATGTTCCCGTGTTCTTTTGAGGGAGAGGCCGACCCGCTGGCGGCAAGGCGGGCCGAAGAGGGCCTGCTGGCGCTGGCAGAAAAGGCGGAAAATGCGCTGTTTATCAGCGATTATATCCATTCGGACGCCGCTCTTTATGATGATTTTACCGAGACTTACCGGCGGGATTTGGCAAGGCTAAACCGGGCGCTGGCCCGCGCCTGCGATACGGTCGCGGAACTATGCGCTGGAACAGCGGTGCTGCACAAAGGGAGGTTTCCGGGATGAAACGATATCTGCGGGCGCTGGGGATGTGTTTTTCGATGTTCTGCGCCATCCCGATGCCTTTCCGCTGCTGGGAAGAAGACGACCGGCCGCTGATGACGCTGTTTTTGCCGGCGGTCGGGCTGTTCACCGGCGGACTGTGGGCGGCTATGGGCTGGGGGATGTGGAAGCTAGGGCTGCCAGGGGCGCTCCGGGCAGCCGTGATGTGCGCTTTCCCCTATCTGGTAACGGGGTTTATGCACTTAGACGGCTTTCTTGATGTGACAGACGCAGTGAAATCCTGGCGGGCGCTGGAAAAGCGGCGGGAAATCCTCAAGGACCCCCATGTTGGTTCCTTTGCAGTAGCAGCGGCAGGGATTCTGCTGATACTGGGCTTTGGGGCTTTCAGCGCTATGACGGATACGCCATGCTACTTAGGGCTGGCTGCTGTTTCGGCAGTTTCCAGAGCCTGCGCGGGGCTGGCAGTGACGGTGCTGCCGCCGATGTCGGAAAGCCAGTATGCCGGCGGCTACCAGGCAGGAGTCAGAAAAGGCCATATCGCCTATTTCTGCGCGGCGATCCTCTTAGCGCTGATGGGCGGATTTCTGCTGAACGGATGGCCTGGCGGCATTGCCGCCGCCGCTGCTGCGGCAGGATTCGCGGCTGCGCTTCGACGGGCATTTTCCTCCCTTAAAGGGATGTCGGGGGATATTGCCGGGTATGCGATTACGGTTGCCGAGCTGTGCGGAGCGGCCGCCTATGCAGTTTTTGGGGCAGGCTTTGCTGGCTAAATACGCCATGTCCGCTGTAAACGGCGATCTGCGACGGCTCAGGAAGGAAGGTTTTTATGCACTTGGTTATCGGCGGCGCTTATCAGGGGAAACTTCGTTGGGCAGCCGCGCACTTCCAGCTGTCCGACGCTGACATTTTCACCTGCACGGACAGCGCGCCTGTGGATTTTTCCCGGCGATGCATCTATCATTTGGAAGCTTTCGCGCTGGGCTGCGCCCGCCGGAAAGAAGATCCGATAGGCATTTTCAGGGCTGCCTATCCGGCGTGGGCGGACAGCATCTTCATCTGCGAGGATATCTTCTGCGGCGTCGTCCCAATCGAACGGGAAAGCCGCGCCTGGCGGGAAGCGGCCGGGCAGCTGGCAACCTATCTTGCCGACAGAGCGGAAACTGTAACCCGCCTTTTCTGCGGATTGGAGCAGCGCCTGAAATGAGACTGCTGTTAATCCGCCACGGCCGTACGGCTGCCAACGAAAAACGCCTCTATTGCGGCGCTACCGACCTTCCGCTCTCGGAAAACGGGCGGGCAGAACTGCTGACAGTAAAACGGCGCGGCATCCTCCCCGCCCCTGACGGCTTCAGAGCAGTTACCAGCGGAATGAAACGCTGCGAGGAGACGTTAATGCTGCTTTACGGCCCGCTCCCCCACGAACAGCTTCCCGGCCTGCGAGAGATGAATTTCGGCGCCTTTGAAATGCGGAGCTATGAGGAACTGAAGGATACGCCGGATTACCAGGCCTGGATTTCTGGGGACAATGAGCAAAACCTCACGCCGGGCGGCGAAAGCGGTGTCCAGATGGCGGCGCGGGTGAAAAAAACTTTTGACGCCCTTTTGGCCGACAGGCAGGATCTGCTGCTTGTTGCCCACGGCGGCGTTATCGCCCTCATCCTTAGCTGGCTTTTCCCGGAGATCCCCAAAAACCGCTACGAATGGCAGCCACAACCCGGCGGTGCAGTGCTCTGCACCCTGCCAGAGGGCGGCTGCGCCAGTTACCGTTTCCTTAAATGAAAGGAGTTTTTATGGAACGGACAATTACTGTCCAAGGCACCGCCACCTTATCGGCCAAACCTGACACAGTGGTGCTGACCCTAAATATCAGCGCCCGCAGCGCCGACTATGCCAAAGCATCCGACGAATCTAACACCCAGGCGGAAGCTTTGAAAACAGCGCTGGGACAGGCAGGCCTTGATGCCAATAGCCTAAAAACCACAAACCTCAGCGTTTCTGCCGAGTATCAGACTGTCTCCGATGAGCAAGGAAATTTCCAACGGGTTTTTATAGGCTATCTTTGCCTTTGTACATTACGAACGGACTTTGAGCTTGATATGGAGCTGCTAGGAAAGACGATAACGGCTATCAACCAAAGCGGCGTCTGCCCAGAATTTTCCCTCGACTTTGCTGTTAAAAACCCGGCAGCTTTGAAGGAGGCGCTGCTTCAAAAAGCCGCCGCCGAGGCGCGCGAAAACGCGCTGATCCTCTGCCGGGCGTCAGGAGTGACACTGGGCAGGCTCATCCATATTGACTACAACTGGGGCGAAAGGGGAATGCTTTCAGCCACGCGCTGTGCACTGAAAAGCGATATGGCTTTTTCGGCCGGCGCGCTAAATTTTATCCCAGAGGACATCGAGTTTCGGAAAAACGTCACCTTTACCTGGGAAATTAACTAAAAAGAGAAAATATGCCCGCCGCAATTTCAGATGGAACTGCGGCGGGCTTTCTGCTGAAAAATACCTTTACAGCAGCGATTTATACAGGGCGATGATATCTTCCTTGGTAGGTTCCTTGGGGTTGCCGGGGCGGCAGGCGTCGTCCATAGCAGACTGGGCGAGGAAATCGACGTCTTCTTCTTTGACGATAGCCTTCAAATCAGTTGGGATGCCCACATCAACGGAAAGCTGGCGCACGGCGTCGACGGCAGCCTTGCGGTATTCCTCAACAGTCATACCGTCCACATTGGCGACGCCCATCGCGCGGGCAATTTCGCGGTATTTTTCACCAGTGGCATCGGCGTTGTAAGCCATAACGGTAGGCAGAAGGATTGCGTTAGCGACGCCGTGGGGAGTGTCGTAGACGGCGCCCAGCGCATGGGCCATCGAATGGACAATGCCCAGACCGACGTTGGAAAAGCCCATACCGGCCACATACTGGCCCAGCGCCATACCCTCGCGGCCTTCGGGGGTACCAGCCACCGCGCCCCGCAGCGAACGGGCGATAATCTCGATAGCTTTGAGGTGCATCATATCGGTCATTTCCCAAGCGCCTTTGGTAATATAGCCTTCGATGGCGTGGGTCAGGGCGTCCATACCGGTGGAGGCAGTCAGGCCCTTGGGCATACTGCCCATCATATCAGGGTCGACAACAGCGACGACGGGGATATCGTGGGGATCGACGCAGACAAATTTGCGTTTTTTCTCCACATCGGTGACTACATAGTTGATGGTGACCTCGGCGGCAGTGCCGGCAGTGGTGGGAACGGCGATAATCGGCACCGACCGGTTCTTAGTGGGGGCAACGCCTTCAAGGCTCGCCACGTCGGCAAACTCTGGGTTGGCGGCGATGATGCCGATGCCTTTGGCGGTATCCATAGCAGAGCCGCCGCCAATGGCAACGATGCCGTCGGCGCCGAACTCTTTGATAACCGCGACGCCGCCTTGGATATTGGCAATGGTAGGATTGGCTTTAATGTCGCTGTAGATTTTGTAGACAATCCCGGCTTTGTCCAGCAGGCCAGTGACCTTTTGGGCGACATTGAACTTCAAAAGGTCGGGGTCGGTGACTACCAACACCTTCCCAAAGGCGCGGGCTTTGATTTCGTTTACGACTTCAGCAATTGCGCCAGCGCCGAAGTAGGAAGTTTCGTTAAGGATCATTCTATTTGCCATGATAACCATCCTCCTGTCGATGTTTATTTGGGTTTATTATAGCACACCTTGTCCTTGTTTTCAATCTTTTTATTTGCTGAAGGTATGAGGAGTACGACGCTTTCTGAAGGAAAGCCTAGCTTAGCAAAGCTAAGCTGCAAAGGCTTTTAATCGCTAGGGTAGCCGTCTGCCTCACCATAGCCGCTTACTGCGTCGATAGGTTCTGCAATCTTTTTAATCCTGCCGCTCCAGCCAGCGTATAAAAAAAGCTTGAATATTTTTCAGGAGTTTGCTATAATGAAAGTATCAGATAAAAGGGGACTGAAGCAGTTATGAAAAAGCTTTGGAAAACAGCGCTGCTGCTGGCGCTGGGCTTGGCGATGCTGGCTGGGTGCAGCAAACAGCCCGATATCCTCAGCCTTGACCGGCTGCAGGACGGCGCAGGGCACTATGTCTGGCAGGATCTCCGCTGGGGTATGACCCGGGCAGAGGTTGAAGAACTTACCGGCGTTACGCTGAAAGACCCGCTGCTGGTCAGCGGCCGGGGCGGTGCTTCTGAAATCTATACCCTGGAAAAACAGCATTTTTTAGAGCAACGGTGGCAGCTTAGGTACCATTTTGACGAGGAAGGGCTTTATCTGGTCAGCGCTTCCACCGACGCTACGCTGCAGCGCTCGCTGGCACTGTATGAGAAGATTTACATCACGGTTCGCGATAGCTTCACCGAACCTGAAACCCCAATTGACAGCAACACCATCCGCCTGCTCTCCATCTGGACGGATGAGCAGGAAGGCACTACCCAGCTGCTGCTTGACCATCAGGTAACAGAGCCTTATAAGGACGCAACGCTGACTTTTACAGCCGCCTGCTGGCGCTCGGAGGGGGATAAGCTGGATTTTTACACCCAGTATGAGCACGACGCAGAGGCTGCGGCGGAAGCAGCCTCTTCAGAGGAAGCGTCTTCAGACGGGATGCAGCAATCTTCTAATGAAACCTCATTGAAAGAGGAGCCTTCGGAGGAAACATCTTCAGAGCCAGATAAAAACGTTTCCAGCCAAGAATCAAAAACCAGCGTGCTGGGCCGCGATCTTCACTTCGACTAGGATGATCAAAAAGGAGATGTTCCTATGCAGGAAAGACCTAACGTTTTGCTGATTGTTGTTGATGAAATGCGGGGAGACTGCCTTGGCGGCGCAGGCCACCCTGACGTCAAAACCCCTTATCTTGACACGCTGCTGTCAAGGGGGGTGTATTTCCCCAACGCGTATTCTACCTGCCCCAGCTGCATTGCCGCCCGCGCGGCGCTGCACACCGGGCTGTCGCAGAAAAGCCATGGCCGCACCGGCTATCAGGACGGCGTGCCTTGGGATTACCCCCATACGCTGGCAGGCGAGATGGCCCGGCAGGGCTATTATACCCAATGCGTCGGCAAGATGCACGTCCACCCGCTGCGCAATAACCTGGGGTTCCACAACGTCCTGCTCCACGACGGCTATCTGCACTATTACCGCGGTTCAACTGTCCCCTACGGCGAAAACCAGCTTTGGGCGGACGATTATTTCCACTGGCTGAAAAACGAAAAGGGTATTGACTGCGATGTCACCGACACTGGCCTAGAGTGCAATTCCTGGGCAGCTCGGCCCTGGATTTACGAGGAAAAGGCCCACCCCACCAATTGGGTCACCGACCAAAGCCTTGATTTCCTGCGCCGCCGCGACCCGCGGATGCCCTTTTTCATGATGAGTTCCTATGTCCGGCCCCACGCCCCTTACGACGCGCCGGAACCATACTTTGCGCTCTATCGTGATAAGGCCCTGCGCCCGCCCCTGCGCGGCGATTGGGACGACCTTGACGCGCTGCACCGCGACAGCCGGGTCTTCAACAATATCACCGGCCCTGAAGACCCCGAATTAATCCGGCAGCAGCAAATTGGCTACTATGCCTGCATCACCCATCTTGACCATCAGATCGGACGGCTGATCCAAAAACTGATTGAAGACCATCTGATGGAAAATACCGTTATCATCTTTACATCGGACCACGGCGAGATGCTCTCTGACCATGGGCTGGTGCGCAAAAGCCTAGGCTACCAAGGCAGCGCCCACATCCCGCTGATGATTTATGGCCCGGAACGCTTTGTTGGCAAACCCCGGCGCTGCGAAGAATTGGCGGAGCTGCGGGACATTTTACCCACAGCAGTGGCGCTGACAGGCGGCGAGCCGCCGGCAGAGACGGAAGGCGTCAATCTGCTGGGCAAAGAAATCCATCGGGATTACCTCTATGGCCAGCATGACTATGGCGAAAAAACCAACCATTTCATCATTACCCAAAATGACAAATATATTTATTATCCTCAGACTGGCATTGAACAGTATTTCCAGTTGGACAGCGACCCTGGCGAAACCCACAACGCCGTCGCCGACGCGGAGTGCCAAGGGCGGGTTTCAGCACTGCGGGAGATACTAAGGACCGAGGAACCAGAACTGTTCCGCTGAATAATATGTAGGACTCTCAAGAAGAAAAGCGCCTTCTGTTTGTTGAACAGAAGGCGCTTCAGCTTGTCGAAAAAATCCATGCTCCTCTAAGATTGCCAAAAAAGAAAGTTTTACTCGATTTTTTTCAAAAAATCGCGGGTTCCAAGGGCAGCGCCCTGGTCGCTTGCCGCAGCAAGCGAAATCCCCTTCATTTCTTAAAAGAAAGCCCGCTTTTCCCGGAGCAGCCGCTGGATTTTTTGGATGTCGGCGTCGGGCACGGCTTTTTTGCTCTGTACAGCGACAGCAGCGGCGATACCGGCGGCTTGGCCGGTAGAACAGCAGGTGGGCATGATCCGGAACGATGCCTGGGCCTCATGGCTGCCGGAGATACAGCGCCCGGCAACCAGCAGATTGTCGGCGCCCTTGGGAATTAGGCTGCGGTAAGGAATGGTGTAATACTCGCCCTCTGGGAAATAATAGTGGCTAGTGCCGCTGCCCTCGGGATTGTGAATGTCAATGTCGTAGTTGCAGGCGGCAATGGCGTCGTCAAACTTGACGCAGCCTTTCAAATCCTCGACAGTCAAAGTATAAAGCCCATCGATCATCCTGCTTTCGCGGACACCGATTTCCGGCGCAGAGGAAAGGAGCACGCTGTTCTCAAAACCCTCGCAGTTCCCTTTCAGGAACTGGTACAGCTCGAACATCTGCCGCCTGGCCTCCCGCTCGGCGATGCTCAGGTCGGTAAGGCTGAAGGGGGAACGCTTGACCACGCGGGTGGAATTGAGGTGCAGGACGCCAGGGGCCACATGGCGCATTTTCAGCACGTCTTCGCGGGGATTTTTGATTTTTCCGGCCTGCTGGAACTGCTTATAAAGCTCATTGATTTTCCGAGTGTTTTGGAAAGCGAGGTCGACGTCGACGTTTGAGAGCCTGAAGCAAAGGGTCATCGGCTGGCAAAGGTGGTCGCCTTCCCGGCCAATGCGGCAAGGGCGGCCAGCCATAGCGGTTAGGTCGGCATCGCCGGTAGCGTCGACAAAATAATCCGCCGTAAAGGTTTCGCTGCCGCCTTTACCAGTAATGGTCACAGATTTGACTTTACGGCCTGCAAATTCGACGCCGGAAAGATAAGCATGGAACAACACATCCACGCCGCTTTCCTCAGCCATATCGTCCAGTACTAGCTTGAGGATTTCCTCACTGAAGGTACTGCGGTTCTGGTGGAGGCCGCCCATTTTGTCCAGCCGCTTAAGGATCTCGGTAAAAATGCCGTCTGAGAGCGGAGTCGGGACGCCGCCAATCTTCGTGGTATAGGGCATAAACGGATTGATGTAACAGTTGCCGGGCGCACCGCCCAAAAAGCCGCTTTTGTCTAACAGCAGCACCTTTACGCCCTCGCGGGCGGCCGAGATGGCGGCCGCTGCGCCGGCAAAGCCGCCGCCAACGACAATTAAGTCATAATGCATGGTTTTTTCTCCTTTCGACAGGGTTGCGGTTCTGCGCATCACTGAAAAAATGCGCCGGCCTCACGCAGCGACGCACGAAGCTTTGATACGTCGACATGATGGATATTGCAGTCGGTTTGGGCGGCAAAGGCCGCCGCCATCCCCGCCGCTTCGCCCATAGCCAGGCAGACCGGCATCACCCGGATTGACCCTTGGATCCGTTTATCACAGGAAATCGACCGCCCCGCGATAATGACATTTTTGACCCCGCGCGGCAGCAAGCAGCGGTAAGGGATACCATGGGACTCTCCAGGGCCATAGCGGGCGCAGCGCTTTGCATCGTCCAGTTTCCCGGCGGCCTTCTGCGCCAGCTCTTCCTTGGTGTAATGGATATCAAGGTAATAGCTGTTGCGGCAAATCTCATCCTCAAACGCCGCCTTAGACAGATAATCATCAACTGTCAGCATATAATCCCCAACAATCCGCCGGGATTCCCGGATCCCCATCACCGGCGCGGTCGCCGCCAGGTAGGCGTTGCCGAAGGCTTCGGGGAAATAGGCCGCCAGCGCGTCGCGGTACTGTTTGGCCAAGCGCCGCCCCCTGGCCATCGCTGCCGAAACCGACTGCGGGTTGGTGGAATCCACCCCAAAAACATGGCCGGCATTGAAGCCGATTGCCCCCGGCCCGATAATATTGCTGCACAGATGGGTATCGACAATATCCGGGAAACGCGGATCATCAGGCAGCTTATGGGCAAAACTGCCTGGATTGTTGGGGTGCATCGAACCTTGGGCTTTGCCGTAATTCGGGCCGTAAAGGTAGGCGTAAATGTCCACATTGGTCAGGATAAAACAAAGCGTTGAAGGCATCGGTTCGCCGCCGTCCTCCCCGAACTCGTAATCTGCCCCAGCCCAGACCGCCAGGTCACCATCGCCGGTACCGTCCACATAGACTTTAGCGCTGTAGGCGGTAAGGCCAGACTTGTTGGAAACGATAATGGCATGGACCGTCCCATCCTCGGCGTCCACCTCGCAAAGCGACGTCCCAAACAGCACCGTTACGCCGAATTCCTCCATCAAGCCGTCATAAATACGTTTGAGGCCCTCCGGGTCCAGCGGCACCCAGTCTAAATCCTCCTTCCCTACATGGAGAGAAAGCGCCTTGGAGCGTTCAAACACGGTTTCAGCCAGCCCCCGGTAGATGATTTTCTCCTTATCCGAAAAAGGGCACCAACAGGGCACCAGCCCGGAAGTCCCCATCCCGCCCAGCGAACAGCTGCTCTCAATCAGCAGCACCTTCGCGCCGGCCCTGGCGGCAGAAGCCGCCGCTGTGCAGCCCGCCGGGCCGCCGCCAACGACAATGACGTCATAGTCCGCGCACAACGGGATTTCGCGCTGCTTCAATGTGTACATATCCACCACTCCTTTTTATTCCTCATACTCCTAAAATAACCTTTTAGCGGGTGAAAAGCAAGAGCAAACGGAGCATCCCGTAATATCCTGCACAAAATCGATAAAAAGCATCAATTCTCCGGCCGGCTGAAACGCTCGGCGCGGATCTGCGGCGAACTTCCGCGGTCATAGGGCAGGCGGATGGTGACGGTGGTGCCGCCCATAACGGCGGAGCCAATGTCAAACGTATAATCATCGCTGTAATAGACCTTCAGCCGCTCAATGACATTGGCAATGCCATAGCCGCCGGAGCGGCTTTTGGGAGCGGGGCGCGCGGTGCAGGAAGACAGGTCGGCCAGCTTGGCCCGGTCGATGCCGACGCCGTTGTCGGCAATCTGGATTTGCAGGGAGCCGCCGTCCAGCCTGGCGGTAAGGCGGATCACCCCTTCCCTGCTCTCTAAGTCGAAAAGGCCATGGAAAAGGCTGTTTTCCACAATCGGCTGCAAAATCAGCTTCATAATCGGGTAGTCGGCGATTTCAGGGGCAACATCCGCTTCCAGACGGACGCTGCGGCCGCAGCAGAGGTTGTTCAGGTCAATAAACAGGCGGATATGCTCGACTTCGTCGCAGAGGGGGAGGAAGTCGCTGCCGTTGCTGAGGCTTAGGCGGTAGAAATGGGCCAGCTTGACCACAATGTCGACAATCTCGTCGTTGCGGCTGGCTTTGGCTTTCCAGGAAATCAAGTCTAACGTGTTGTAGAGGAAATGGGGGTTGATTTGGGCCTGCAGCGCCCGCAGCTCCATATCCCGCAGGCTCTTGCCCAGGTTGTAGCGCTCGTCAACCAAAAGCTTCAGGCGGCGTACCATGAAGTTGAAGCTGCTTTGCAGCTCGCCGATTTCATCCTCGCTGTCCACCACACAGGCCACCGTCAGGTCGCCCGACTCCACCCGCTGCACCTGCCCCGCCAGCGCCTTGATCCAGCGGGTGCTGTAGCGGGAATAGAAATAGGAAAGGGTAAAGGCGATGATGCTGACCAACACCGTCACCAACAGCATCTGGTCGCGCAGCTCGGTGGTCGGGGTCAGCAGCTGGTCAAAAGAAGCCACCGTAAACACCCGCCAGCCGCCATAGACCGGCGCAGACAACCCTGCTACCAGGTCGTTTTCAGCAAAAACGCCAGACTCCCTGCCAAAACGGGCCGCCGCCTTGGAAAGCAGGCTGTCTGCTTCGGCAAAAGCCGCTTTGTCGGCGCTGCCGCAGATAATATTCAGCCCGTCGTCTACCAAATAGACCGCACCCGTTTCGGTATAGCTGCTGCGGCTGAGCATCGCCACAAGGTCGTCCTTGGGGATATCGGCGCTGGCCACGCCCAAGATACGGTTGAAGTCCCGGGTGCTGCGTATCAGCGTAACAATCGACAGCAGCTCCTGCGGCTCGGCCAGCGGCACCTTGAACGCCTGGGGCGGGACAAGCGCTTGGATCTCGTGTTCCTCTACCAGCTGGCGGTACCAGCCCGTCTCGGCGATGCTGCTTAAGGGGTAGGTCACCCACTCCCGGCGGCTGTGGCGGAAAGAATCGCTGATATATAAGCGGATCTGGTAAAGACTTTGCAGCGAACAGGTATTGCTGATTGTCTCATAAAGGTCGTTCATGTCGTCGTATTCCTCACCAAAACGGATATCCGTCCCCTGTTTTTCCAACACCTTATGGACTTCGGCGCTCTGGGCAAGCTGGGAGGAAATCATCGAAAGCTTGGAGAACTCGGCCGAAACCGCAGCCTCCGCCTCTTCCAGATAAAGGCGGGAAATTTCCATCGACTGATTGGTAATAATCCTTGTGCTTTTCCAGCCAAAAAAGAAAGCTAACGTAATGACTGGGATAAAAATCAGCAAAAAATAAGACGCGAACAGTTTGACGTGCAGCGAACAATTCTTATACCGCAGCGTCAGGAAAGAAAGGATCGCCATAGTTGCCTCCGTCTCCGTTTCAGCCCTCGTCGTCAGACGGCGGCAGCGGCAGCCTGCCGTGTTTGTCGCGGTAGGCGCGAGGGCTTTCGCCGAAATATTTGGTAAAAAGGCGGGTGAAATAATTCTGGTTGGCGTAGCCGAGCGCGTCGGAAACTTCACCGAGCTTCATGCTGGTTTCACGGACCATCCGGCTGGCTTTTTCCATACGCACGTCAAGGATAAACTGGCTCAAAGTGCGCCCGGTGTTCTTTTTATAAAGGTAGCAGAGATAATTCGGGGTAATATACACCTGCTGGGCAATCTCCCGGATGGACAGGTCGCGGTCAAAATTTGCCAGTATATATTGTTCCACTTCCAGGACAATCCGCCCTTTATTGTCTAAGCTTGACAGGTTACCGATATGCTGCTGCAGCTGCCCCATCAGGTATTCGCGCACACTCTGCAGGTCAGGCGCATAATGGATCCGTTCAGAGAGGTAGGGCGCTTCCGGGACGCCGGCATATTTCTGCATCTCCTCGCTAAGCCAGAAAGCCAGCGACGCCAGCGCCTCTTTGATCCGCGGGATATCCTGCACCCGGCAGCCCGCCATCCCGTCAATATAATCCTCCAAAAAACCGATGGCCGCCGTAAAATTGCTGTTCTGCACCGGCGTGTAAAAGCAGCCCTGCAGGTCGGGGGCCGGCACGAAGGGCTTGCCGCTTAACTCACTGTGCAGGATGACCCGCCCGTACCCCAAAAGGAAGGCCGCATGGACCGCAAGCCTTGCCTGGCCATAGGCGCGGCGGAGTTCCGAGACATCCGCCGACAGCCCGCTCACCCCAACCGCTACCCCAGCCTGTGTGCCGTCGATCACCGTTAAAAACGGCGCCAGCCGCTCTTTGGCATTTCCCAGGAAATCCGGCGGAACGTTGGCGTGAAGCAGGTAGCCGCTCCCGACCGAGGACATTACAAACCGGCTGCCAAATAGCTTTTCCGCTTCGCTGCGGAAGGCGACATAGTGCCGGGAGGCAATCAACCGATCCTCCAGCTGGCTGTCATAGCCGCTGTCCGCCGTGCGGCCGCCGGCGGTGTCCATATGGATAATCATAGTCGCCATATTTGACGCAAAGTCAAGCGGCATCCGGGCAAATTGGGGGTCGTCGGGCGCATACTGCAAAAGCAGCAGCGCATCGTCGGTACTGCCTTGGGGGGCAGGCTTACGCTGCATACAGTTGCGCTTGGCCTTCTCCACCGCCGCCACCAGCTCGTGGAGCTGGAAAGGTTTATAAATATAATCCACAGCGTTAAGTTTGATGGCGTTTTTCAGATATTCCTTTTCAGAATAGCCGCTGAGGAAAATCACCTGCAGCGAAGGATGGGACGGCTGAAGCTCGCCGACTAGGGCAATGCCGTCAAGCTTGGGCATCCTAACGTCGCAGATCAGGATATCGGGATTCTGGTCGTGGATGAGCAGCATAGCCTCCAAACCGTTAGCGGCTTCCCCAACGATCTCAATATCCATCAGTTCCCAGTTGACCGACTCGCAGATACCGCGGCGGGTCAATTCAGAATCATCAACGATAACCATCCTATACATTGCTATCACCCCTTTCCTGGTTTCATCCAGTTATCAAAAATTTACAGAACCTGACAGGCTCCCTTGAAAAGCTGCGTTTTTAATATTATAACATACTCCCAGAAAAAATCCAGTGCCGCCAAACCCGCACAAAAAAAGGGGCAATGCCGAACCAACGCTCAATTTTAGCATAAAATTAAGCTGATTTATAAAATACTACGTTAAAATAAGCCCCTATCAGACCAGCTTCTCCGTATGGGCAACCGATTTATCACAAAACAACAGCTTTTTCTTCGTGGAATCAAGTAAAATGCGATAAGAAAATAGATAATTCTTCATTTACTTTTGGGCAGATTAGTGTCATAATGTTCTTATCATACATCCAATCATCAAATAAGAAAGAAATTAACTGAAAAGTACACTTTTCGGTCAATAAAAAAAGAAGCGAATTTTTATCGCTTCTCCAAAAATTTTTCTTGGTTCTGCCTGCCGCCTTTATCTGAAACGGGTAAAAATGCAGCTATAAGCAGATAGACCGAAAAGTGTACCTTTCAGTCAATCACAATAATCCGCAAAAAGGAGTGCCATTATGCCTATCCTTTCACCTCCTCTCCGCTCCAGCCCAGTGATCCGGCGCTGGGCCAAAAACCCTATCCTCGCAAAAAAAGACATCCCCTATGCGGCAGACTGTATCTTTAACGCTGGCGTGTGCAAATACGAAGGCCGTTATGTCATGCTGTTCCGCAACGACTATGATTACCAGGGCGGCGCGCGTTTCAACGGCTGCAGCTTGGGGTTCGCCTTCAGCGACGACGGTATCCATTGGACAGCGGCGGAAAAGCCTTTCCTTACAAAAGAAACGCTGACGCTCCCTGACGTCCAGCGCATTTATGACCCGCGGCTGACGGTGCTGGAAGGGAAGCTCTACATATGTTTTGCAATGGATACGAACCATGGCCTGCGGGGCGGTATCGGCTATACCACAGACCTGACCGATTTTCATGTGTGCAGCCTCTCGCTGCCAGATAACCGCAACATGGTCCTTTTCCCCGAAAAGGTAGGCGGGCTTTACTGCCGGCTGGAGCGGCCGATGCCAGTCTATTCCCGCGGGAAGGACCGCTTCGACACCTGGATTTCCCGCTCGCCCGACCTCCGCTTCTGGGGGGAATCGTCACTGCTGCTCCGTGTAGAAGACCTCCCCTGGGCAAACGACAAGGTAGGGCCGGCAGCCCCGCCGGTGCGCACCGAGAAGGGATGGCTCTGCACCTTCCACGGCGTCGATATCGACCAGAACCGCGGCAAGAACGGCTGGGAAGACGGCTGGAAAAAGCGCTACTGCGCTGGGATTATGCTGCTGGATCTGGAAGACCCGTCCAAAGTCATCGGCCTTTATAAAGATCCGCTCCTAGCGCCCGAGGCCCCTTATGAAGCCGACGAAGGCTTCCGCGAAAACGTCATCTTCCCCGGCGGTATGATTTTGGAACCAGACGGCGAGGTCAAAATCTACTACGGCGCTGCCGATACCGTCGAGTGCCTAGCCGTGAGCCATGTTGACGACCTGCTGCGGCTTTGTTTAGAATAGATTTTTAGGAAAGGAAGGATTTGATGAACAAAAAAGATGGGTTTCTGACCTGCCTATGCCGTTATTACGACCTTTACCTGATGCTGGTACCGGCGCTTATTTATGTAGTGGTGTTCCATCTGTTGCCGATGATCGGTATCCTGATTGCCTTTAAGGATTACAATATGTTCGCTGTGCCGGGCAGCCCGTTCCGGTCGATCTTGGAAAGCCCATGGGCGGGTTTCAAGTATTTCCAGCAGGTATTCAGCCGTAAGGAATTCCTAAACGCTTTTGCCAACACCTTGATTATCAGCGTTTATAAGATTATTTTTATCTTCCCGCTGCCGATTATCTTCGCGATTTTTTTGAACGAAGTGCGCAGCAACCGCTTCCAGAAGGGCTTGCAGCTGATTGTCTACCTGCCGCATTTCTTATCGTGGGTGGTTATCTACGGCATTTTTGTTTCATTTTTAAGCTCCACCGGCATTATCAACACCATCCTTGGAGCGTTGGGGATGAACCAGGTAAGCTTTTTGATGGACAGTTCCAAGTTCCGCGGTATTCTGGTCATCTCCGACGCCTGGAAGGAAATCGGCTGGAGCTCGATCATCTACTTCTCGGCCATCGCCGGCATGGACCAGGAATGCTTTGACGCCGCCGACGTCGACGGGGCGACAAGGCTGCAAAAAATCTGGTACATTACGGTACCGAGCCTGCTGCCGACCATTGTGCTGATGCTGATTATCCGCATCGGCAACATCATGAACGCCGGCTTTGACCAGATTTTCGTTTTCTATAATCCCACCGTTTACGATGTGGCCGACATCATCGGCACCTATGTTTACCGGATGGGTTTAGGAAAGCTGGAATTCAGTACTGGTACCGCTGTCGGCCTATTCAACTCGGTCATTTCGATGACGCTGGTCCTCACCTCCAACTTTGTTGCGAGGCGGCTCACCGGCAAAGGCATCTGGTAAGGGGGCGCTGATATGGCAAAAAAGAAAAAAGTAACGGTATTTGACGTTATCAATATCACCGCCATGGTCTTAATCGGCCTTATTATGCTGCTGCCGATCCTAAATTTGGCTTCTAAGGCTTTCAGCAGCGAAGGCCACGTCATCGCCGGCAACGTGCTGTTCTGGCCCAAGGAGTTCCAGCTGGACACGGTCAAATATGTACTGGCCACGCCGGAGTTCGGCAACGCCTTTCTGGTTACCGTGACTATCACTATCTGCGGCACAGCGGCTGCGATGCTTTTGACGGTGCTGGCGGCCTATCCCCTTTCTAAGCCTTATCTGAAGGGCCGCAAATTTTTCCTCTATATTTTCGTTTTCATCATGCTGTTTTCAGCGGGTATGGTGCCCAACTATATCCTCTACCGGTCGCTGCACCTGACAAACACGCTGTTTGCACTGATGTTCCCAGGGATGTTGTCTTCTTTCAACCTCTTCCTGATCAAAAACTATTTTGAATCGCTGCCGGAGGTCATTGAGGAAGCGGCCCGCATTGACGGCGCGTCAAACTCCCGTATCTTCTTCAGCGTAGTGCTGCCGATGTCGCTGCCGGTGCTGGCGACTGTGACCCTTTTTTATGCGGTTGGCTATTGGAGCAGTTACTTTTCCGGCGTTATGTACATCACCGACGCGAAGCTAAAGCCGCTGCAGCAGTATATGTTTGACCTGATTACTGAGGCTACCAGCCTTCAGGACGCCAGCGGCAGCTACGGCGATATCGACAAAGCGATGAACGTTTCAGGCGAGAACGTCCGCGCTGCTACTATCGTTGTTTCCACCATTCCGATTCTGTGCGTTTATCCCTTTTTGCAGAAATATTTTGTTAAGGGCATCACCATCGGTTCTGTCAAGGGATAAGAGGACGCGGGAAGTATGATGCTTTTGAAGAAAGCCAAGCTTAGCTGCGCTAAGCTCGCAAAACTTTTTATTCGCCCGGGTACCCGTCTGCGCTATAGGGAAACGCTACTGCGTCGGTAACTTTTTCTGTGGGGCAGGGTTCGGAAAATAAAAAATTCGATTGATGAAAAGGAGAAACTTATGAAAAAGACAATTACAATGGCTTTAACCTGTGCGATGCTGCTGACCATGGCGGGCTGCAACGGCAACAACGGCGGCAGCTCCACCCCGCAGAGCAGCGCCTCCCAGAGTTCGACGCCTTCTTCCCAAGGCTCCAGCAGCACGCCGGAATCCGAGGCTGACGACCCCATCCTCACTGGCGAAAAACCCGAGCTGAAAATTCTTAGTATGCACCAGTCTTACAATTATGAGGAACAGATTGGATATACCATTATGGAAGAGCTGACGGGTTATAAGACGCATTGGTATATGCTGCCGGCTGATAATGCTGATCAGAAGTTGCTGCTGGAGATTTCCAGCGGCGAAGATTACGACCTGCTGCTCCGGATCTCCCCCAGCCAGTATGCCCAGCTCTCCAAACAGAACGCTTTGATTGACCTGACAGGTATCTTGGACGCCTATGGTGCCAATATCCAGAACGCTGTCAGCGACCTGGCCTGGCAGTCGGTCACCAATGATGCCGGCGTCATCAACGCCATCCCACAGGAAGACATGGTTGCCGCTAAGGACAACATCTACGGGATGCTGACCGGCGGCATCGGCGTGCGCAGCGACATCCTGGAGGATATGAAGGCGGAGCTGCCCACCAACCTTGACGATTTTACCGCTTTCCTACAGGCTGCCAAGGATAGATATGGTATTGCCCCAATGACCGCCAGCAAGTCTTCCTTCATCGCTTCGATTATGACGGCGTTTGGCATGGGCGACGCTGAATGGTACGATATTGACGGTGTCTATACCCATCGTGTCAAGCATCCCCAGCTGCCTGAATACCTGGCTTATATGCAGAAGCTTTACAGCGAGGGCCTGATGGACAACGATATGCCTATTAACACAGGGGACAACGCTAAAGAAAAATTTGCCAGCAAGAACGCCGTCGCAGCGCCGCTGGCCTTCTGGGACATCCCTGCCATGGTCAATGCCCTTGCCACCAGCAACCCCGACTGCAAGGTCAAATTCATTACGGATATGGCTCCTAACGCCAATTCTAAACCGCATCATTACGTTGCCAAAGGCGCTAAATTCATTTCCTGTGTTTCCCAGTATTCCAAGAACCCCGAACACGCTATCCACTGGCTGGATATCCTCTCCGAGCCCGACAACTTCCGCCGCACCTACATCGGCGAAGAAGGGATTTCTTACGAAGTTATCGACGGCGGCTACTGGCCCATTTTTGAAGGCGACGATACCAAAAACTTCAATGCTTATACAAACTCTGATAAGCTTTCTGGTATTTGCGAATCTGGGCTTGCTTTCCAAATGTGGCAGGCCCGTGCTAGGAAAACCCCTGAGATGGCCGAAGCTTACGAGCAGATGAACGCCCGCGTTGACGAGTACGAGACCCGCTTCACGATTGAGGCCTATGGCAAGACTGCGCCCCAGGTTCAGGAGTATATTACGGCCTTGAACCAGGCTTTCAGCGATTCGATGCTGAAGGCGATCGCCGAGGGTACCGACCCCGAAGCTGCCGTCGCTGCAATGCAGGCCGATTGGGACGCCAACGGCGGCCCTGAAGTTGAGGCTTGGATGCAGCAGTTCTGGGATGCCAACAAAGCTCTTGCAGAGTGATACAGATTGTGTTACAATAGCTTTGTAAACGAATAAGCAACACAGCTTCCGTCTCCATCGCCCTGCGCTGGGGGCGGGGGCTGCTCTTTTAAAAGGAAGGGAGTCCATTCATGACAGAGTTTCAGATACCTGCTAAAACCGTCCCCGCTGCGGGCGAATATGATGTGATCGTTTTAGGCGGCGGCACAGCCGGCGCTTTCGCTGGGATTGCCGCGGCAAAGAGGGGCTGCCGCACGTTAATCGTTGAACAGTTTGGCGCGCTGGGCGGCTCGGCCACAATCGGGCTGGTGCTGCCGCTGATGTCGGCCCATATGCCAGGCTACCGCGCCCACTGTCCGTTAAGCGCCGAGCTGGTGGAAAAGCTGCGCGCGATGGGCGGTGTTGAGGACGACGATTATTATTTTGACACGGCGCTGCTGAAGGCTGCATTGGAAGAGATGGCCGTTTCGAGCGGCTGCGAGCTGCTTTACTATACTACTCCGGTGGAAGTCGTCAAAGAAGGCAGCCGCATCGCAGCAGTCATTGTCCACAACAAAAACAGCTTTGCGGCTTATCAGGCCAAGGCTTTTATCGACTGTACCGGCGACGCCGATGCTGCGGCAATGGCCGGCGTGCCCTACCAGTCTGGCGACCACAACAAGGTTAACCAGCCGGTATCGCTGCGTTTTGAGATGGCCGGCATTGATTTTGACCGTTTCCACAAGTATATGCGCAGCCTAGGCAACAATTCCTACAAGTACTTTGCAATGAATACGGCTGGTATGAAGGAGATTATCGAAAAGGCCCGTGACGATGGGATGCTGACCCCGCAGGACGCCTGTTATTTCCAGGCTTTCGGCATCCCTGGCCGTCCTGACGGCATGAACTTCAACTGCCCGGAGCTGACCACCCGAGAAAATGTCGTCGATGCTGCTTTTATGACCCAGAAACAGGTTGAAGGCAAGAAGGGAATTTTGCGGCTGCGGAATTTCCTGCGCGCCCGGATCCCCGGCTTTGAAAAAGCGTATATCACGGAAATTGCGCCGCTGGTAGGTTTCAGGGAGTCCCGCCGCATTGAGGCTGAGTATATGCTGGGCATCAAAGATTTGCTGGGCTATAAGAAATTCCCCGACGGCATTGCTGCCAGCCATTACCCAGTTGACGTTCACGGCGTCGACGACGTAACGCTGGGGCTGCAATACGACGCTGATATCCCGCAGGAAGCCCGTTATTGGGAAGTCCCCTTCCGCACGATGGTTGCCAAAGGTATTGATAACTTGCTGGTTGCCGGGCGCTGCGCGGGGATGGATTTCCGTGCCCAGTCTGCTGCACGGATTATGCCGGTCTGCCGTTCAATGGGCGAGGCTGCCGGCATTGCCGCCGCAATTGCTGTCAAGGAAGCGCTTTCTGCCTTCAAAACGCTTGACGGCAGCCGCATCCGAGAGGAGATAAAGCTTGACGAAGGCCTTGCTGAAGCGGGCTACCATGCATAATGAAGATACAAAAGCACGGCCGCTTTTGACCCGATAACGTGCATAAATTCAAACGCCTACTGCATCGAACCTGCCATGAAGGCTGACGCAGTAGGCGTTTTATAATCATTATTTGGACAGGTAAAGGTGCTTTAACGTCGTTTCGGCCGCCTCTTTGAGGCTTATCTCGCTGACGCCAAAAATATCCGTTTCAAGGCGGCCGTGAACTGGCGCAGCCCAGGTTTCAGGGATGCCGTCTTCCCCCAGCATCATGCCCAGCACCGACCCCACCGTCGCGCCGTTGCAGTCGGTGTCAAAGCCAGCCTGCACGGCAAGGCAGATGGAACGCCCGTAATCCTGGCCGCTGCAGAGCAGCGCCGCCGCCACAATCATCGCATTGGAGATGGTATGGCACCAATGATGGGGATTGCGGTCGTCGTAGAAGCTGTAGATAATTTCGAGAAGGGCGTCAAAATCTTTGCCCGCTTCAAATTCCTGCATCACCAGCCGGATTTTCTCAGCCAGACGGGAGCGCGGCGGGATTTCAGCAAGCCCCGCTTCCAGCACAGTTTTAATGTCGCTGGAGACAGCGGCTTCGGCGATCATCGCTGCTATAAACATCTCGCCGTAGATACCGTTTTTGACATGGGAGATAGAAGCGTCCCGCCAGGCCATTTCTGCAGCGGCAGTAGGGTTCCCAGCATTGATATAACCGAAATAGTCGCCGCGTATTTGCGCCCCGATCCATTCCCGATAGGGGTTTTTATAGCGGGCGGAATCCGGCGGCAGATAGCCGTTCACAAAATTGCGGAAGGCGACCCGTTCGGCGGTACAGTAGGCGTTTTTGGGCTGTAACGCCAGCCAAAGGTCAGCCACATTTTTTGGCGCGAAGTTTCGGCCATGCCGTTCGACCAGCAGCTGGGCCATAATTGTATAGTTGGTATCGTCATCTGCCGGCGCGCAGCGGATAGTGTCGGCGTAACAGCGTTCCAGCAGCGGAAAGCTGTAGCGAGCGGCAACGCCCTCGTTAAAGTCTGACCGCAGGATATAACGGCGCATTGGATAGTTGCCGGTTTCTTTCAGGAACGACGTCAATTCGGCAAGGCGCATCCCCTCAACCGACTTACCCAGCAAACAGCCGCAGACGCGCCCTAATAAGGCTCCCAGCAACTTTTTACGCATTACGGTTTCCCCAGGGCAGGGGACGGCAGCGGCGTGAGCCGCCAAAGCGCTGATGGCTGGATAGGAAGAAGGTTCCTCGTAGGGGTAGTCGGAACGCTGCCCGGTTCCTTCCAGCATCTGGAAAAGCAGGTCGGCAAGCGCCTGTTTGTGTGGGCCTTCAGGGAGCTTTGCCGCCTCATGGAACAGCCCTTCTAAATGGGCGGCGTCTTTCCCCTCCTCCAAGCTTTGGACAAGCTCTATTTCCAGCTGGGAAGCATAGTTTTCCCATTCATGCAAAGCACTGTAATTGGGGGCGGGAAAAGCGTCTTGTTCACTTTGTGGATTTTCCAGCAAGCTGCCGGGTGCAAGGTCAAAATATTGGGCAATCGCCAGCAATTTTTCGACCGATGGCGCAGTCGCCCCCTGCTCCCAGGCAACGACGGTCTGACGGGATACGGAAAAAAGCTCTGCCATTTCCTTTTGGGAAAGGCTCCGGCTTTTGCGCAGGGCCAAGAGACGCTCTGACAACATAAAACCATCTCCTTATAAACTATATAAAATCCGGCGCTCGGGGGTTTTAAGCCCCTTGCGCCGGATTCTGCTGCAAAAACAATCAGCCGTAGATGGACAGCAGCACGCCTGCCGCCACGGCGGAACCGATAACGCCGGCCACATTGGGGCCCATGGCGTGCATCAGCAGGAAGTTGGTGGGATCGGTTTCAGAACCGACCTTCTGGGAGACACGGGCCGCCATCGGCACAGCCGACACGCCGGCAGAACCAATCAGTGGGTTGACCTTGCCGCCGGTCATGATATACATCAGCTTGCCGAACAGCACGCCTGCCGCGGTGCCCAGGCAGAATGCCGCAAGGCCCATGAACAGGATGCCCAGCGTCTTGCCCGTGAGGAAGAAATCGTAAGAAGCCGTTGCGCCGACGGTAACGCCGAGGAAAATAGTGATGATGTTCATCAGCTCGTTCTGGGCAGTCTTAACCAAGCGGTCGACCACGCCGGATTCCTTCATCAGGTTGCCCAGCATCAGCATCCCAATCAGCGGGGTGGCGTCAGGGACAAGGAAGCAGACAACCAGCGTAACAACGATAGGGAAAATAATCTTTTCGGTGCGGGAAATGGGGCGCAGCTGGTCCATTTTAACCGAGCGCTCCTTTTTGGAGGTCAGCGCCTTCATAATCGGCGGCTGGATAACCGGCACCAACGCCATATAGGAATAGGCTGCGACGGCGATAGAGCCTAACAGGTGCGGTGCGAGCGTCTTCGTAACCAAGATTGCGGTAGGGCCGTCAGCGCCGCCGATAATGCCGATCGAGGAGGCCTCTTCCGGCGAAAAGCCCAGCAGCAGCGCGCCAATAAAGGCAATAAAAATGCCAATCTGGGCAGCTGCGCCCAGCAAAAAGCTTTTGGGGTTGGCAATCAGCGGGCCAAAGTCGGTCATCGTGCCGATGCCTAAGAAAATCAGCGGCGGATAGATGCCCAGCTTGACGCCTAAGTACAAAATATCCAACAGGCCGCCGTCGTGAAGTACCTGGCCATAATCAATTTCGTTGCCAACGAAAAAATCCATGTGGAACAGGTTGCCGCCGGGGATATTGGTCAGCAGCATACCAAAGGCGATGGGTAACAGCAGCAACGGTTCAAACCCCCTGCCGATAGCCAAATAGGCCAGTACGCAGGCAATGCCGATCATGACCAGCTGCTGCCAGTTGACATTGACAAAACCGGAAGCGTTGATCATGCCGACGACGCTTTCCTTAAAAACTTCTAACATCTCTCAAGGTCCTTTCTTTGTGGTATAGTGAGACGTATCTCAAAAGGCTGCGCCGGTCAGAAACTGCTCAAGTTTTCAGCAAGGCCGGCGCTGCGCCAAGCCGAGCCGGTATTTCTGACCCGTTTGATGCTTTTGACCACATAGGACTTGCCGCTTTCCTCTCCGGCCAGCACCGTGGCCAGCGCGGCAGTGATCACCGCGGCAATTTCGTCCATATCCTCCCCCGCAGGGACTGCGGCAGGGGCCGCAGCGACAGGAGCTGGGGCAGCAGGGGCAGGCTTCGCAGGGGCGGGCGCGGCAGGAACCGCTTTGGCCTTTTCAGTGACAGAAGCAGAAATCTTGCCAAACAGCATGACAATCAAAACCAGGGCAACCAGAGCGATGAAGACGATGACGATACCCGTCAAAACGGTGCCCCATGCTTCATTCCAGTCCACCTTTTCCTTGGCAGCGACTGCCAGAATGGCGCTTGATGCTGCATTCCAGTTTACCATTATCATATCTCCTTTGTGAAAATTTTCCCGCCGGCCAGACTTGAAAGCCAATAACCTTCAGCTGTCCGGCTAAATCCATATGTAAAGCCTCCGCAGAGGCGCTATAAAGGGACTTGAAGAGCGCCGCCGGCTGCTCCAGCGGGCTAGGCAGCATACCTGCCTTTACAGGTAAACCAAACTCCCCCATGTTAATGATACTCCTATTATAGCGCATTTTTTTCCGTTTGTCTATACCCTATTCATCTTTTTTTGCAGACAACTGCTCAAACAAGCACTCATAGCATTTCTGCCGCGGCTGTTCAGCGCTGCCAACTGGAACCGCTTACCCGTAACCGCGGGAGAACCGGCCATGCCTATCCGCAGCAGAAATCCGGCTTGCCGGATTTCCGGCGCGAATGAAAAGTCTTTGCAGCTTAGCTTTGCTAAGCTGTACTCCCAAAAAAGGGTTGTAAATCAGCGTTGGCTGTGATATACTTAAAAACAGAGAACCCCCTTCAGGAAGGAGAAAACCATTATGGAAAACAGGCTAAGCCTCTATAATACCCTTACGCGGGCCGTGGAGCCGTTCGTCCCCCGCGAAGACGGCAAAGTTTCGATGTACACCTGCGGGCCAACAGTCTATCATTTCGCCCATATCGGCAACCTGCGCACCTACATCATGGAAGATGTGCTTGAAAAATTCCTGCGTTTTTTGGGTTACCAGGTCACCCGGGTCATGAACATCACCGACGTCGGACACCTGACCAGCGACGCGGATACCGGCGAGGACAAAATGCTTAAAGGCGCCAAAAGGGAAAAGAAAACGGTACTGGAAATCGCTGATTTTTACGCCAATGCCTTTTTCTCCGACTGCCGCAAGCTCGCCATCAAACGCCCGGATATCGTAGAGCCTGCGACCCATTGCATCGACGACTTTATTCGGGTTATCGGCGCGCTGCTGGAAAACGGCTTTGCTTACGAAGCCGGCGGCAACGTCTACTTCGATACCGGAAAGCTTGAAAATTACTATGTGCTGAGCAACCAAAAAGAAGAAGAATTGGCGGTCGGCGTCCGCGACAGCGTTGAAGAAGATACTAATAAACGTAACAAGACTGATTTTGTCCTTTGGTTCACTAAATCTAAATTCGACGACCAGGAACTTAAATGGGACAGCCCCTGGGGACTCGGCTATCCTGGCTGGCATATTGAATGCTCCTGCATCAGTATGAAGCACCTGGGCGAATACCTCGACCTGCACTGCGGCGGGGTGGACAATATCTTCCCCCACCATAATAACGAAATTGCCCAGTCAGAAGCCTATTTGGGCCATCCTTGGTGCAAATACTGGTTCCATGTCCGCCACCTGAACGACGATTCTGGCAAGATGAGCAAATCCAAGGGTGAATTCCTAACGGTTTCCCTGCTGGAGAAAAATGGGTACGACCCATTGGCCTACCGGATGTTCTGCCTGCAATCGCATTACCGCAAACCGCTGCGTTTCAGCTTTGAGGTGCTGGACAACGCCGCCCAGGCCTACAGCAAGCTGAAAAAGGGCTTTGCAGCTTTGGCTGAGGGAGAGGCCGACGAGGCGGCCATGGCCCCTTATCGTGAAAGCTTCATCCAGGCGCTGGCCAACGACCTCAATACTTCAATGGCGCTAACAGTGCTGTTCGACGTGCTGAAAGCGCCGGAGCTTTCGGCTGGATCCAAACGGAAGCTGGCGGAAGAATTTGATACGGTGCTGTCGCTGGGGCTGCTGGAAGAGGAAAAAGCGGCTGAGGTTGACGCTGAGCTGGCAGCCTGGGCGGAGGAACAGATTGCCAAACGAGCCGCCGCCAAAAAGGCCAAGGATTTTGCCCAGGCAGACGCTATCCGCGAAGAACTTGCAGCCCGCGGCATCCAGATCAAGGATACCCGCGAGGGCACCGTATGGAGCGTTGGCTGAAAATAAAACCGCAAACCATTAAAAAGCAGGGTGTTCCTCTTTGGGAACATACCCTGCTTTTTAAAATTTATACCAATTTCTTAATGGCTATTAGTGGGAGTAAGTCGAGGCGCATTCAAAGCCTTCCTTCAGCTCCCCAATCATCGAAAAACACTTCCCAGTTCCAATACCCACGCAATCGATGGGCTTGTCCGCCAACCGCACCGAAACGCCGGTGTTCTCCGCCACCATCCGATCAAGGCCGTCAAGCTTGGAGGTGCCGCCAGTCATCACAATGCCGTTACGGTAAATGTCCCCTGTCAGCTCTGGCGGCGTGCGCTCCAATACATTGCGCACCCCCAGCACGATTTCCACTGCATAGGGCCGCAGCACATCGAAAAGTTCCGCCTGGCTGATTGTGATCTGCTCCGGATATCCTGTCAGCAGATTGCGCCCTTTGACTTGAGTGGTAACCGCTTTGCTTGGCGAAAAGACGCAGCCGATCTCCTTTTTGATGGTTTCAGCAACGATGGTGCCAATAGCCAGTTTATAACGGTTTTGGATATATTTTACAATCGCTTCATCAAAAACATTGCCGGCAATTTTCAAGGAGTGCGAGACCACAATTCCCCCTAGGGAGATAACGGCGATGTCCGTGGTGCCGCCGCCAGCGTCCACCACCATCTGTCCATCAGGCTTAAGGACGTCCAACCCTGCCCCAATACCAGCGGCGATTGGCTCATCAATCAAATAGACCTTACGCGCCCCGGCGCTCATGGCAGCCTCCACCACTGCCCTAGCTTCCACCCGGGTGATAGCCGATGGGATACAGATGGCGATACGCGGCTTGATGATAAAGCTGCGGGAAACCTTTTTCACAAATTCCTTGATTAGGTACTCGGTGAATAAGTGGTTGGAGATTACGCCCTCGCGCACCGGGCATTCGGTGATGATATAGGACGGCGTCCTGCCCAACATCCGCAGCGCCTCATGCCCTACCGCCACCACCTGTTCGGTGCGCTTGTTATAAGCGACTACGCTCGGTTCCTCCAGCACAATCCCCTTGCCGCTGCGGTAGATAATAATTTTCGTAGTACCCAAATCGATACCCAGATCAATCCCTGCCAAATAGGATTCCCCCTCTTTGCTTTTTTGTATGCCCAAGCTATGT
The DNA here is from genome assembly GCA_022793675.1 of Oscillospiraceae bacterium. Taxonomy (GTDB): domain Bacteria; phylum Bacillota; class Clostridia; order Oscillospirales; family Ruminococcaceae; genus Faecivivens. Next base: position 78,546 of record JAAWDH010000042.1, on the reverse strand, counting down.
ACCTATTATACACGATTTCCGCTTACATTGCAACAGCTTTCAAAAGAACCGGAAACTTTTTTACATATGGCCGCCTAGCCGCTGCGCATGAAAAGCGGCGACAGTGGGATGATAACAAAGCCGTCTTTTTTAGGAAAGACCTATCCGCTAAATATGCCATTATATATTTCAGTTTAACATATAGACGGATTATTCGACAAAGTTCTGCAAAGATTTTTTCTTTTCCCCCTTGTCACCTTTCTTTGTTCATGCTATAATATAAAGGTGAACATCTTTTCCTGTGGGCGCCCCGCCTACAGCCAATACTGGTCAGATGGGCCATAAGGAGTGTCCGTTATGCTGAAATGTCTGGAGTTGTTGAAACAGGCCATGGGGTCCAACCAATCCATCCCCTACCTTGGCTTAGAAAAAGATGGAACCGTCGCCTGGGCCAGCCCAGCCATGCAGGCCGCCTTCCCACAGATTGTATTAGGAAAAGGAATTGCACAGCTTCTGCCTGGCTGTTTCCCGGGAGGATTCCCCAAAAAATGGCAGGAAGAAGAACGGGAATTTCCCCTGCCAGACAGCAGCTGCCTTATTTTGACCCGTTTTGCCGATGGGGATGGGCCCTGCTTTTTGGGACGATATTACCCCCCTTCCGGCAGAGCATCCGGAAGTGAACTTCCTTCCATCAACCTGCTGACTGGCCAGATACGCGAACAAGTCAGCGAAGCCTGCCTGCAGCTGCTGAAGCTGGAAGAAGGCATTGCCAGCATACAGGAAAATTACGAAAATATCGACTTTTTTCCGCTACAGGATATACAGCTGCTCCAACAGCAGGTCAACAGCGCCAAAAGGGCCAGCCACACGATGCTTTCTTTTGCCATGCAGATGGAGGAATACTGCCGTCCGCCTGAAAAAGACCTGCTGATCCTCTCCCGCCTCAACAGCTACAGTTTTTTTAACGAGCTGCTCCACAACGTGACGCTGTATTTCATGGAGTGCGGGCTGCAATTTGACGCCAAGGTCCACCCTAACGCCAAGCCTTGGAACATCCAGCTTGACCATCGCCGGTTCACGGCCGCCTTGCTGGCCCTGTTCCGGCTAAGTTACTGTTTTGCCAGCAGCGGCAAAACCCCTGCCCTCACAATCTCGGTGGAAATCGACAGTGGAGCGCTGCTGCTGCGTATCCACGACAACGCCGTCGACTACCGGCTGCTGGCTGAAGGGCGAGGCAGCGACGCTGTTCCCACCCCCGCTTCCGTTGCCAGTACCAACCTCCGCCAGCTAGTAGAACTCCAGGACGGGCAATGGCTTTTAAGCGGCCTTCCTGGCGAAGCTGGGTATTATTTGCAAATCCGGCTCCCAGCGCAGCGGGACGATGAAGAAGACGACCGCCGGCTGGCTTGTCCCAGCGACTACCTTTCCAGCCTCTCCCTCTCCAGTATGCAACAAGAACTAATCAACATCATCCTCGCCGACATCGGCGAGGATGCCTAGCAATCAGCGGGCAGCTGCCATTCCTGGCGACTGCCCGCTGAATCATACCAACGGATAAGCCAGCAAATCCTCAACAGCGCTATATGGGACCGTCAGCTGGACAAGGCGATTCTCTGCGGGATTTGCCAGCAGCGCCGGCCCCCACAGATAAAAGCAGAACCCATCCTCCCCGCAGCTAAAATCTGCTGGGGAAAAGAAATCCCCTACCTGCTGCCAAGCGTCGCTTGCAAGGCCCTCTCTTGCCTGTACGGCGCTATCCGCGGCCTGTTCTTGCAGCGCCGCAAGCAAACGCTCCGCCGCAAGCTGCTGCTCCGACGTAAAAAGCTCCCACAACGTCAGCGCCTCGCCGGTCTGGGCGTCAAAACAGCGATTCATGACAAAGGGGAAAGGCGTCTCCCCTTCCCAGGACTGCACCCCCGCCAGCATTACGCTGATAAGGCCGCCCCATTCCGATACCTTCGCTGAAAAAGAGACGCTGTAGCGCTGCAGCGGCTGGCCGTCCTCCGCCAAAGCTGCGTTATCCCGTACTGTAGCCTCCACCGAAGCTTTCCATTCCTGCAAGTCAGCCTGGTAATAGGCATTGAAGTGTTCAGCCGCTGGCGAATCCTCCGAAAGCTGCACCAAGCAATAATCCAACACCCCTGCATCAGGGACGCCGCTCGCCTCGCAGCGCAGCTGATAGTCTTGCAGCAAAAAACGCCCCTCATCCGACACGCTGCCATAGTCCTCCCAAAGCGCCACCGCCGGCGGCAGAAGCGACGGCTCGGATGAAGGAAGGGTTTCCTCCGGCAGCACATCCGAAGGCACGGGAATCGACGGCTCCGGCTGGGACGGCAGCGCCGCCGGTTCAGAGGCCAATGGCAGGTCTGACGGGTCGATGAACTCTGGCGTAAACACGGTCGTGCCGCAACTCGAAAAAGCCAGCAAGACACACGCCAGCAAAATAGGCAGCATATATTTCATGACAAAAAAACGTCCTTTAATATAGAGTAAGGCGGGGAATTGGCATTAAGTGCCAGCGGAGTCTATGGGCGACAAAATGCGCCCTTTTTCCCTTATATCCTATTTTATCACTTCTTTTCAGCCATGTCAACGCTTTTTATAGGAGTACGGGTCGCTTTCTGAAGAAAGCTCCGCAAAGACTTTTATTCGCCCGGGTACGTGACAGCGCAAATTTACCCGCCTACTGCGTCGGCAGCTCCGCGCTTTTTTACGGACCATATGCAAAACGCAGGGGCCTGGTTACCAGACCCCCGCGCTTTAAGCTGGGTTTATTTTATCGAGCGGACACTTTTCCATCAGCGCCAACAGTAAAATCAATGCTGACAGTTGCGCCGGGAATATCTGGTTCAATGGATTCCTCATTCAACCAGAAACCCTCATATTCCCAAGTAAGGGTATAATCGCCAGGTTCAAACGCCCAGCCACCCCAGGTTTTGATGTGATAAATCTCGGGACCATTATTATCCGAAGAGACGCTGAAGTATTTAGAACCTTCTTTATACATTGACTGTCCCGAAGTAGTAGTACCAGAAACGGACACCTCGTCGCTTCCGATCATCTGTGGAAAATAGCTGTTGCCTTTTTGGTCCCGAATAGTAACGTCAATCTGCGTCTTACTCCCAGAAATGCTGGAGAATATATAAGGGGCTTCACTTTCATCGGGCGGTGTAACTATTTCGTCCGACAGGGCAAAATGGTCAACGTAATTCAGTTGGATGCCTCCAGTATTTTCTGTCACATACCAGATGGTCGTATCTGTTGTCTTGACATTTGGCACGGTTATCTTATTGCTGCCTCCAACCAAAGGCAATTTCTGGCCGTTTGCCACCACGTCAGCCACTGTGGGCCGCGGGCCGTTGGGGTCGTAGTCCAGATCGGAAGGCATACAGTAAATATAGCCAGGCCGGTCAGAAGTACAAATGACGCCCACTGTATTGTCAGCATAGCGGCTGGGTCTGATGCCAAAAAGCATAGGCCCGTAAAGGTCGGTGTAGAAGATGCCTTTGGTTACGCTGCCGTCGGGCAGGACAACAGTAACGGTGAAATTCACCTTTTCTTTGAACATAGAGCCAGGTTTCAGGCTGACAGTGTAGGTTTTGCCGCCGTCAGAGGTAGTCAGGCCGCCCAGCTTTATGGAGCCGCGAGGGCAGTTCAGAGCGAAATTGCTCAAGGTAAGGCCGCTGACCGGCTTGTCAAAGATGACGTTGAACTTGTCGTCATCAATTGCAGCACAGCCTATCATGGAAGCAGAGGCCGGCGGGGCAGCTTTTGCCGAAATTGCCACCGGGCCTAAGACTGGCGTAGATTTTCCTTCTGTATCCACAGCCAAGTAATAAAGGTCATACGCTGTATTGGCCGCCAAACCAGAGATAATCACCCGGTTTAACTGGGCAGCAAGGGTAGCCTTAGCCCCCTTTTTGACTTCATCTTCTGTAGGGGCGCTGGAACGGGCAGCGGATTTTTCCTTCAAAAGATAGTACAAATCGCCGCCCCGGTCAGAAGCAAAGACAAAGAGCGCCTTATCCGCCGCAGTCCGTTCTGTCGACGGGTCGGTAATTTCCGGGCAGTCAAAGCGGCCGGTGAAATACTGCTGAAGGGTTTTGCCGCCGGGAAGGGTAATCTCCATAAAATAGGTGTTTTCCCGATAATAGGTGGTTTGCAGCGTGTAATTTTGATTGTCAGTAGTTGTCACGCTAAGGATGGTCATTGACTGACCAGCAGGGCAATAGATCTTGAAATCCTCTTTAACCAACGCCTCATCCAACGCCCTGCTCAGCTGGACAAGGACTTGGCCGGAAGTAGCCGTTACCCTTTCAATCGCAACATTCTTGTCGCTCTCTGCCACAACAGCCTCTGGGTCTACCGTCTTGCTGACGTCGACTGGTTCGAAAACGGTGACTTCCTGATAAAGGTTCTCTGCCGCTGTATACAGGGTATAGGAAGTATCCTCGGTCAAGCCGGTCAGGGAGATAACATTTTCCCCTGCTTTGATGCCAAACTGACGGCCATTTTCTACAATGGTATCCTCGTCAGGCGCGGCTGCGGCCGCCCGCATCCGCGTAGAACCAGGGATGTAACAGTAGAAATACCCCGGCTCCTTGGCTGTAAAACGGATCTGCGCTGCGGACTCCTCGGTCCGGACAGTCGAAACGGCTGTAGTCAGCGGATTTACATCCTCTTCAGGAGGGGTAGTCGGCTGATCATCGTCATCCGGCGTATCCGTGCCGCCGCCATAAGAGGGGCGGTTCGTAGAGGGCTTTTTCTCGCCGAAACTCTTATCCGGGGTGGGATGGCGGCCAATGGCTTTCCCATTGCTGCCGAAACGGTAGGTCTTCCCGCCGATTTCCACCTGGCCAGTCGCCATTACGCCATTCTCATCAAAGTAATAGACATCCCCATCAATTTCAATAACGCCAGCCTGCATCGCGCCGTTTTCGTCCATAAAATAGCGGCTGCCTTTTACGTCCGTCCAGCCTACGGCCATATCGCCGCCGGCATTCAGGTAGTACCAGGCCCCGTTTACCAGCCGCCAGCCAGTAGCCATACTGCCGCTGCTGTCCAGGAAATACCATTTCCCAGCCGACATCCGCCAACCTGTAGCCATACTGCCGTCGCCGCCCAGGAAATACCACTTCCCGTCCAGCTGCTGCCAGCCAAAAGCCATGTCGCCGCCAGCGTTCAAATAATACCATTTCCCGGCATCCTTAACCCAGCCAGTCTGCATCCGACCTTCAGCAGAAAAATAGTACCATTTGCCGTCAACCTTTTCCCAGCCTATAGCAGGCTGGCCGTTTTCCATCCAGCGCCAGCTGCCGTCGCCCTTCTCCCAAACGGCAAAAGCCGTCGTAGCAGAGCAGACCGTAACTGCTGCCGCCGCTAGGACGGCGGCAGCGCGCTTAAAATGTCTGTTCATCTGAAAACTCCTTTCTGGAATTCTTTTCCCTTCTATATTATAGCACGTTTTCCTCCAATTGAAAATACCAGCAGCAAATTGCCGCCGGTATTTTGCAAAAGAAAACCTATCGACGCAGTAGAGCCTAACGGCTGCGTATACGGCTACCCTAGCGAATAAAAGTCTTTGCTAAGCTTTCTTCAGAAAGCGTCGTAACTCCCGTACTCCCGTTCCCCCCGTACCCTTACGCTGAAGCTGGCCCATCCCGGCCCGGCGTTTCAAAAAAGGGAAGCGCGGCGTCGTCCCTGCGCATAAACAGCAAGCCGAACGAGCCTGGGCCGCAGTTGCTGGCAATGGCGGAAGACGCTTTTTGCAGGTAAATCCGCTCAAATGGGCAGTATTGCTGCACTAAATTCTGGATATATTGGATTTTCTCCTCGTCCAGCCCGGAATAGGTGATAAATAAGATTCGCCGATCAATGTTCCGGGTATCTTGGAGCGTTTTCCTAATATATTTCTTGGCGGCGTGGGGAAAACTCCCCAGTTCCATATGGCCGACCACCATCCTGCTCTTTTTCAGTTTAAGAACCGGATGCAGCAGCAGCGCGTCACAAAGGATCTGCACCTTTTTGGATATCCGGCCGGCCTGGCACATCATGTGAGTGCTGTTAATAATAAAGGCGGAAGAAATAAACCGCCTCATCCGTTTTACCGACTCTACGATTTCCTCTTTGGCGGCGTGATGTTCGGCCATATAGGCCGCGCACAGCACCGTCAAGCCCATACTGCTAGATAGATGCCCGGAATCGACCACTGTGACGTTTTCAAAGGATTTCGCCGCCTCAAGGGCGTTATAGTACCCAGAACTGACGTGCCTAGCCATGGTAATATGGACAATATTTTGCGCCTCGGTCAGCTTTTGTGCAAAAAAGCTTTCGTAGTCCTCCACCTCAGGCGGCTGGGAATAGCCCTTCCGTCCCCGGGCGATATGCATCAGCAGCTCATCGGCATCCAGCTCCTGCCCATCCAAAAACCGCCCGTCGTCCGTACAAACATAATAAGGGCACACAGAAATGCCCAACTGGCTGCGCAACGACTCCGGCAGGTCGCAGACGCTGTCGGTCGTCACCAGGATAGAACGCCGCTGCGACTGTTCAAAAATCAGAATATCCTTTTCAATATCAGCCTGCTGGGCCTCCTCATCCATCTGCACCAGCCCTTTAGGAAGGATGCTCAGCACCGCCGCCTCCAACAGCGCACCGCTGACCGGCTTGGCGAGATAACCGCTGAAGCCCTCCTTGCGGTACAGCAGCTGGTTATCGCTGCCGGCATTGGCGGTCAGCGCAACTACCGGCACGTCTTGGCACAGGCCGCCTGGCTGCACGCGCAAAGCGTGGAGGCACTCAATCCCGTCCATCTCCGGCATCATATGGTCCATCAGGATGCAGTCATAGCGATGATCCTGCGTCAGCCGCAGGCATTCCGCCCCGCTTGATGCGGTGTCAATCTGAATCTTCGTTTCAGAAAGCAGCTTGCGCACCACCAGCAGGTTCATATCGTTGTCATCCACAACCAGGATACGCGCGCCCGGCGCTTCAAAACTCTGCCGGTAGGTCTCCCCCTCATGCGCCCGAGAACGGCTGGTCAGCGTAAAGACGCCCAGCTCTTCCTCATCCACAATATCCTGCTCCAGCATGACAATGAACTTCGAGCCTTTGGTATACACGCTGTTTACGCTAATTTCACCGCCCATCAGCTCCACCAGCTGCTTGACGATGCTCAGCCCCAGCCCCGTCCCTTCGATATGGCGGTTCTTTTCCTCGTCCACCCGCCGGAAAGCGTTGAAAATATAGGGGATGTTCTCCTTTTTCACCCCCTGCCCTGTGTCCTCCACCGAATACCAGACGCGAACTTTGTTGACCGCTTGACGCTCGCAGCGGACAGAAAGGGTGACGGAACCCTGGCTGGTATATTTCACCGCATTGTTCAAAAGGTTTATCAGAATCTGTTTGATGCGCACTTCGTCCCCGCAGAGCATACTTGGGATGGAAGAATCCACATGAAGCTTAAACTCCAGGCCCTTTTCCTTGGCCTTGATCCAAATCATATTGACAATCTCTGAAAAAAGCGCCCCTGTCTCATAAGAAACATTGACAATTTCCATCTTGCCAGACTTAATTTTAGAAATATCAAGAATATCGTTAATCAGCGAGAGCAGCATTTTGCTGGCCCCTTGGATATTCCTGGCGTTCTCCGCCACCTCTTCTGAAATATCCTCCCGCAGGATAATCTCGTTCAAACCGATAATCGTATTGATTGGCGTGCGTATTTCATGGCTCATGCTGGAAAAGAAATGGTTCTCGGCCCGGTTCAGCTCTTCGATCTCTTTTTTCTGCTGCTGGGTAAGCGCGTTTTCCTCTTCATAGATCCTGTTTAGGAACATCAACAGCACGCTGGTCAGCAGCCCAACCAGAATCATCGACAGGGCAGAATCAAAGAAGGAGTTGTTATGGGCGCTCGGCAGCGCAATCTCCGGGAAATAAAAGGCGGCGCCATAACAAAGCAGCGTTTCTGCCGTACAAAGCCCGAAAAACACGATCCTGCGCTTCCCCTGCAGGGTGATACAAACATAGATAAAACAAAGGACAAACCATTCCGGTACGCCGCTATAAAATCCGCCCGCAGAAAAAAAGGTAAATGGGAACAGCGTCAGCAACAATACGGTAATGGCCGTAGCCCCCGCCTGGATGCGCTTTTTGCGGAGGCTGAAGTTCAAAATCAGGATCATCGCCGCAAGGCCAGCAACCAAAAGCAGGATGTTCAAAACGCTCTCGCCCATCGGCAGGGTAAATATCAGCGCGATCATGCAGGCAACCGTCACAATACAGAACATTCGCTCCCGCAGGCTGATCCTGTGATCGACGATAAGATCAAACCATTTTTTTATCACGAAATCCCCTACCCCTCAGCTATAGTATTCAAAAAGGAAGGCAATAAGCGCTATATCTGGGCAAGCTGTGCGCAAAGTTCCTCATATGCGCGCAGCAATGCGGCATGGTGCGTATGGATATAATCGGCGTCGCCCCTTTTTCCAGCCAGCTCCAACTCCTTTGCCTGAGCCGAAAGCGTTTCCGCGCCGATGGTTAGCGACGTACTTTTCAGCGCGTGGGCCTTGGTTGCATAGTCTGGCCAGTTGGCGCTTTCGTAAAAGGCGGCAAGCTCCGCCTCCTTTTCTGCTCTCTGGTCACAGAACATCTGCAGCATTTCGCGGAAAAATTCCTCATCCCCGCCACAATAGTCCAACCCAAGCTCCGCATTGACGCCAATTTGTGCCAAACTCTCTGCAAAACCCGCGGCTTCCGGCTCCGGCAGTGAAACGGCTTCCGGGACAACGACGGCCTTCGGCTCCTGCGCCGGCGGCGCCGCCTTATCGTCAGCAGACTCCTGGTTTGCAGTCGGTTTTTCACTATACTGGATACAGCCCTTAGGCAATACCCGCCGCAATACCCGTTCTAAGACGGTGCGTTCAATAGGTTTGGGGACAAATTCGGTAAAGCCTTCGCTGCGGAACATCTCCCTTGCGCCGCTGACGGTGTTTGCGGTCAGGGCAATCACTGGCAGGTCCTGGTAAAGCCCGTTTTGCAGCTCGCGGATCTTTTTCAGCGTCTCTACGCCGTCAAACCCTGGCATCATATGATCTAGGAAGACAATATCATAGGAAACGCTGTTGCACTGCGCAATCGCTTCCTTCCCACTTAAACAGGTGTCCACCTCAATCCCATAGCTTCCTAAGACGCCCTTGGCGACCACGAGGTTCATTTCTTCATCGTCCACCGCCAAAGCTTTTACGCCCACGCAGGTAAACGGTTTGCGTCCCGCGGCCTGCGCCTCCGCAAAGCCGCGCTCGCCCATCTCCCCGTTGAGCAAGTTGGCGACAGAAAGCGCCGAAAAAGGCTTGTGGATAGCCAGCAGCCGGCTTTTGCTGTCCAGAACAAATTCCCGCTCGGCGATGACGACCACCTGTAACGTCTCCGCCAGCTCCTTATAATAAGCCTGGTTTTCCTCATATTCAGCCTGAGCAATGAATACGTGCGTCAGTTCATGGCTGCGCTGCAGCCGCAGGAAGCCCTCAAAATTATGCGCCTGATACCCTTGGATGCCAAGCCCGCTCATTAAGCTGAAAATCAGCCCGTCATAATACTCCCGGACTTCGTCGCAGCTGTACTTATCCGGCCGGAAATAGCAGGCGATACAGAACCGCTCGGGATGGTTGAGGACAATGCAAGGCTGCTCGTCGGCGACGCCTTGGGGTATGACGATATGGGCGTACAAGCCCTGATGCTCCTTGCTGGAAAAATGGATAAAACCGCCCATCGCATTGAGAAGCCCCCGGGCAATAGGCAGCCCCAGCCCCAACCCGCCTGCAAAGCGGCTGCTGCCGGAATCCGCCTGATAAAAAACATCGTACATCTGCGCCAGCTGGGCATTCGTCATGCCGATGCCAGTATCGCGAATATCGACAATCAGGTTAACGCCATATCCCTCCCGACGGCATTTTATCCGAACGTTTATGCCGCCTTCTTCAGTGAATTTAATGGAATTTTCCACCAAAATCTTAAGCACATGGGAGATTTTCTCTGCGTCGCCGATCAGGGCCGCTGGCATCTTAGGGTCAATATCGAACACCATCTCCAGCTGCTGCCGGTTGCTCTGCAGCGCAGTCATGGTAATTACGTCGTTCAGCACCGAGGTAATCATATATTTCTTCTTAGCCGGGGCCAGCGTACCTTCGACGATTTCGGTATAGTCCAGCATATTGTTGATCTGGCTGGACAGGCGCTTGCCCGCTAATTTGATAGAAGCCATATCCGCCCGGATATCTGGGGGAAGCTCTTTTCCCAGGGCCACCTCGCTGATCCCGATCACCATGTTGATCGGCGTGCGCAGCTCATGGGACACGTTTGACAATAGGACGGCGTTCTGCTTCCCGGCTGTCTCCAACTCGGCAAATATACGTTCATACCATTCCCGCTGTGCGGTTCGCCGGTTGATCCAGTATTGCGCAAGTGCCACCCCGCTGAAAGTCATAACAACACCAAACGCCAGACGGAATATATCTTGGAAGCCCATCTGGTGGGAGATGGTGTGCAGGACGAAGCCATGGTACAGCAGCGCTAGCGCATACAAAGCCGTTATCGCATGAAGGATCCACTTCTTATTCAGTGAAAACAGGGCAAGAACTAGGATACAAGCCACAACTGGTATGTCAAAAAGGCTGGACCTATGTACGCCCCAAAAAAAGAATTCGGTCAGCACCAGCCCAGCAGATAAATTTTCATAAAATGTATTGGAACCATGCTTTGTGATATGCAAAAGCCATACGCTAAAGCAGCCCGCCGCCATCAGCGGGACCATCCAGAACTCCCAAGCCATGGCCATCGTGACCAAACCCAGTATGCTGCTGAACACCGTAACAATGACAGCCAGCAGAAGATGCTTGCTTGTCTGTTCCTCCGCCCTCATTGCTTCTCAAACTCCTGCGCAATCCGCCTAATCAGCTCCTGCGGACGGAAAGGCTTTTTCAGGTAATTCGCCGCACCCAGCTTAATCGCGCTGACAACGTCCTCTTCCAACCCTGATGCCGTCAAGAAGATGACTGGGATTTCAACGGAAAAATTCTTCTTCATCTGCTCAAAAGTCTCAATACCGTTCATCCCCGGCATATCGATGTCCAAAAGGACCATATCCACGACCTCAAACCTCAGCTTATCCAGCGCCTCCAACCCTGAAGCCGCCAAAAGCACATCGTAATTCTCCCCTAGGATCCGCTTGGTCCTTGCCAAGTTCATGCTGTCGTCGTCTACTACCATAATGCGCTTTTTCATGTCATGGCCTCCCGTTCTATGATTGGATGTTTTTTAGGATAGCTCGTCTGTTTTAAATAAAAAGGATAGGGAAATCAGATCAGTTTTGGATTGGCATAAAATGTGATGTAGATACCTATGCACATAAAAAAGCAGTAACTTTTTCAAGCTGCTGCTTTCCATGCTTTTGGTGCGGATAAGAGGACTTGAACCTCCACCGAGTTGCCCCGACTAGAACCTGAATCTAGCGCGTCTGCCGATTCCGCCATATCCGCATATGGTGCAGATGACGGGACTTGAACCCACACGAGCTAAGCTCACTACCACCTCAAAGTAGCGTGTCTGCCTATTCCACCACATCTGCAGCTGTCTGTCCCTCACGGAACGTTTACTATTATAGCAGGGTATCCGGAAAATGTCAAGGGGTTTTTTGCAAAAAAATAATTTTTTCGCAAAAACAGCCTGCCTAAGAAAATTTTGGACCAGGCCGCCCCCTTGCGCATATGATGGGGCAAACCCGACTATACGAAGAAAGGGGCGTTTTCAGTATGCCGACCATCTATCTCAGCCCATCCACCCAAGAGGCCAACCTTTACGTCAACGGCGGCACCGAGGAATATTACATGAATAAGATTGCCGATGCTATGGAGCCCTATCTCCGCGCCAGCGGCATCAATTTTGTCCGCAATACCCCTGATATGACTGCCGTCTCTTCTATCCGGCAGTCCAACGCCGGCAATTACGACCTGCATCTGGCGCTGCACTCCAACGCCGCGCCCGAAGGCCGCTACGGCATGGTGCGGGGCACCGACGTTTATTATTATCCCGGCAGCGTCCGCGGGCAGCGCGCCGCTGAAATCATCGCCGAGAACCTGAAAAAAATCTATCCCCTGCCCGACAAGGTCCGTACCCTCTCCACTACCCGCTTGGGCGAAGTGCGCCAGCCCAAGGCCCCTTCGGTCTTCATTGAATTTGCTTACCATGATAATGAGGAAGACGCAAACTGGATCAAGGAGAATATCAATGAAATCGCAGCCAACGTCGTCCAGTCGCTGGCGCAGTATTTCGGCCTGCCCTTCCTGCTGCCGGAACCGGTGCGCACCGGCACCGTCCGCACCGACGGCGGGCGGCTGAACCTGCGCGCCAAACCCTCAACCGACGCCCGTGTCATCGGCCTCATCCCCAACGGCAGCTCGGTCATCATCTTTGGCCAGACTGGGAATTGGTACGTCGTCCAATACGGCGGCCAGATCGGCTATGCGGCGGTGCGGTACATTTCTATCTGAAAGGGTTGAAATGGGCGGGAGGCTGTGATATAATAAATGGAGGCCGGCAGATTTGCCGTCGGAAAAATATAGACGCAGCAGCCCGCCCAAAGGCTGCGGATTAGGGGGATTTTCCATGTCGTTTTCAGCCAGCCAGCTGCCGGCGCATTACCGCCCGGCGCTGGATATTATGCAGACCGAAATTGCCATCAAGCTGGTCAAGGACACCTTCGAGCGGGAACTCGCGGACAAGCTCCACCTCACCCGTGTTTCAGCGCCGCTTTTCGTCCGCAAAGACAGCGGCCTCAATGATAATTTGAATGGCACGGAGCGGCCGGTAGGCTTTGATATTGCGGCCATCGGCGGCGAGGTGGAAGTGGTCCATTCGCTGGCCAAATGGAAGCGGCTGGCCTTAAAGCGCTACGGGTTTGGGCCTAATACCGGGCTTTATACGGATATGAACGCCATCCGGCGGGACGAGGAGCTTGACCAGCTCCATTCGGTCTATGTCGACCAGTGGGACTGGGAAAAGATCATCACGCCTGAAACCCGTACCCCCGAAACGCTGCGGCATACGGTGCGCCGGGTGATGCGCGCCCTGCGGGAGACGGAGGAGATCCTACACAGGGACAATCCGGAAATTGAGCCGTTTATTTCGGAGAAGGTCGCTTTTCTTACCGCCCAAGAGCTGCTGGAACGCTACCCTGGCCTTACGCCGAAGGAACGTGAAAATGCCGCTGCAAAAGAATTTGGCACGGTCTTTATCATGGGCATTGGCGGCAGGCTCTCGGATGGCCAGCCCCACGACGGCCGCGCCCCCGACTACGATGATTGGGAATTGAACGGCGATATCCTGATCTGGTACCCGCTGCTTGGGCGCGCCATCGAGCTTTCCTCAATGGGCATCCGCGTTGACCCGCAGTCGCTGCGGCGGCAGCTCGCCTTAGCGGGCTGCGAGGGGCGCGCCGCCCTCCCTTACCATAAGATGCTTTTGGACGGCGAGCTGCCCCTGACCATCGGCGGCGGTATTGGGCAGTCGCGGCTCTGTATGCTGCTGCTGCAAAAGGCGCACATCGGCGAGGTGCAGTCCTCCCTCTGGGACGACGCCACCCTCAGGGCCTGCGCTGAACGGGGCATTACGCTGCTATAGAGGACGGGTCGCTTTCTGAAGAAAGCTCCGCAAAGACTTTTAATCGCCCGGGCGCCCGTCTGCATAGCCGGAAAACCCTACTGCGTCGGATGCGCCGCCCAGCTGCAAATGGAAGGTTAGACCAGCCGTTTGAGTTTCAGCTCAAAGGCAGGTTTAGTTACATATTCCAGATAGGTTGGGCGGCCGGCATAGGCAAGATAGGCTTTGAAACGCTCTATAATGGCCGGCGCTTCAATCATTTCCAGCACCTTTTCCGCTGGCACATACATTGACGCATCGTTTTCGTCAGAGGGCCGGGGCATCCCGCTTTTTGCTTTACAGATAAAGTCCAGCATAATTTTCGTTGGCACCTCTTTGACGCCGTTATAGCCGGGATATTTGCCGGTATTGGACGAGATGCAGAACAGCTCGCCGACCTCGACCTCAATGCCGGTTTCCTCCATAATTTCCCGCTGGACGGCGTCGACGACGTTTTCCCCAACCTCGACCTGGCCGCCGGGAAAAACCCAGCCAGAGCGGTTATGGCGCACCATCAGGATCTCGCCTTTTTCATTCAGGGCGACGCCTGCCGCCGCAATAATATGGGTGGGCATAACCCATTCTTTTTCTGCCAAAAAGGCACCTCCTTAAAATGTTACAGCAGCACAGAGTAACTTCTCTATGCTGCTGTTTGTTGTTAAATTAGAATTAAGATTATCAGCTGTGATATGACGTCAGCCAACTTACAGGTTGAATTCCTTCTTGACCTGGGCCAGCTTCTCCAGCACAAAGTCCAAATCCTCTTTGGTGTGTGCAGCGGAAATCTGGGTGCGGATACGCGCCTTGCCCTGGGGGACAACGGGATAGCAGAAACCAACCACATAAACGCCTAACTCCAGCATCCGCGCGGCCACTTTAACAGCCAGCGGCGCGTCATAAAGCATGATGGCGACGATGGGATGGGTGCTTTCGATTACGTCAAAGCCCAGCTCTTTGATCTTCTCGCGGAAATAGCGGGTGTTCTCCATAACGCGGTCGCGATGCTCGGTGGATTTCTCCAGCATCTCGAAGGTCTTGATAGCGCCGCAGGTGATAGAGGGGGCCAGGGTGTTGGAGAACAGGTAGGGGCGGCTCTTCTGCCGCAGGATGGCAACGATTTCCTTCCGGGCGGAGGTGTAGCCGCCGGAAGCGCCGCCCAGCGCCTTGCCCAGGGTGCCGGTGATGATGTCGACGCGGCCCTGGACGCCGCAGTACTCAGCAGTGCCGCGGCCAGTGTCGCCGACAAAGCCCACCGCGTGGCTGTCGTCGACCATGACCAGAGCGTTATATTTGTCGGCCAGGTCGCAGATGCCCTTCAAGTTGGCGATGATGCCGTCCATCGAGAAGACGCCGTCGGTAGCAATCATCTTGATGCGCGCGCCGGCTGCGTCAGCCTCCTGCAGGCAGCGTTCGAGGTCTTCCATGTTGTTGTTCTTGTAGCGGAAGCGCTTGGCTTTGCACAGCCGCACGCCGTCGATGATGCTGGCATGGTTCAGCTCATCAGAAATGATGGCGTCTTCGTCGCTCAGAAGGGTTTCAAAAAGGCCGCCGTTAGCGTCAAAGCAAGAGGAATAGAGGATGGTGTCCTCGGTGCCCAAAAAGCGGGAGATTGTCGCTTCGAGTTTCTTATGGATCTGCTGGGTGCCGCAGATAAAGCGCACCGACGACAGGCCGTAGCCCCAGTGGTCATAGCTTTCCTTGGCGGCGGCGATGATTTCGGGGTTATCGGCGAGGCCTAGGTAGTTGTTGGCGCACATATTGATAACGCCGCGGGTGGTCTCGGTATCGATACGGCTCTGCTGGGGGGTGGTGATGATCCGCTCGTCCTTATAGAGGCCGTCTTTTTTGAATTGTTCTACTGTTTCGCGGTAAAAGTCCAAAGCCTTCTGGTTCATAGCAAAAACCCTTTCTGTCAATTATTCTTCGTCAGCGTGGGTCCAGTCGAGGACGACCTTGCCGCACTGGCCGCTGTTCATGATATCAAAGCCTTTCTGGAAGTCTTTGAAGCCGAACTTGTGGGTGATGATTTTTTCGATATCAAGGCCGCTGTTGAGCATGGCCATCATCTTATACCAGGTTTCAAAAATCTGCCGGCCGTAGATGCCTTTGATCTCCAGGCAGTTCCAGACGATCTTGTTCCAAGGCACAACGGTTTCGCTGCCCTGGATGCCCAGCACCGCAATCCGACCGCCATTGTACATATTGTCAATCATCGAATTGAAGGCAGCGCCGTTGCCGGACATTTCCAAGCCCACGTCGAAGCCCTCGACGATCCCCAGCTCAGCCATCCGGTCTTCCAGCTTCTCTTTGGCGACGTTGACGGTGTAGCAGGGGCAAAGCTCCTTAGCCAGGTTCAGCCGGTAGTCGTTGACGTCGGTGATAACCACATGGCGCGCGCCGACATGGCAGCAGATTGCAGCGGCCATAATGCCGATGGGGCCGGCGCCGGTGATCAGCACGTCCTCGCCGATCATGTCATAGCTAAGGGCAGTGTGGACGGCGTTGCCCAGCGGGTCGAAAGAAGAGCAAAGCTCTTCGGGGATGCCGGGTTCGCATTTGACAACGTTGAACTGGGGGATGACCAAGTACTGGGCGAAAGCGCCGTTGCGGTTGACGCCTACGCCGATGGTGTCCTTGCAGAGGTGGCGCTTGCCCGCCTTGCAGTTGCGGCAGTGGCCGCAAGTGATATGGCCCTCGCCGGAGACGATGTCCCCGATTTTGTAGCCGCGGACGTTGCTGCCCATCTCGACAATCTCGCCCACAAACTCATGGCCGATGGTGATTGGAGGTTTGATGGTGGCCTGCGACCAGGGATCCCAGTTGTAGATGTGCAGGTCGGTGCCGCAGATAGAGGTGTAATGGATTTTGATTTTGACATCATCCACCCCAGTTTCAGGGATGGGCACCCTTTTCAGAGCAAGGCCGGGGCCGCGCTCCTCTTTTACCAGTGCATACATCGTTTCCACAGTTAATTCCGCCTTTCCATTGGTGTGAATGCGTGAGGTTTTACCTGCCGGGCAGCCCTCACGTCCAGAACGGATAGGTGTATTTCTGTAAAGTACACTTTATCCGTTTCTGTATTCCTTGATTCTAGTTTACCCGATTTCTTCGATGAAGTCAAGTGTTTTTTGCAACAATTTTTAAAGAAATCCGCAGCTAGGGCGGCTGGCACAGATTTAAACGGAAACTGCCCGCCTGTGTTTTTACACAGGCGGGCAGACGCTTAAGGTTTATCCGCTAATTTGGGCTGCAACAGCCAGATAAAGCATATCAGCCTTGGTCAGCTTTATAGCCTTCGTAGCCTTTGCGGTAGATTTCCATATAACGGTCAAGACGCATCCCAGAGAAGCCGTTGACGTACTCGTTCCAGTCGGCATCGCTGTTGATATCCTTCTGGCCAGTCATGAAGTAGGCGCGCCATTCCTTCAGGTAAGTGGTCAGGTCGGTGTTGATCTGGGACTGCTCGGTGGATTCGTCGGTGGTGTAATAACGGTTGAACGGAGCCCAAACCTCGACGGGGTAGTAGTTGCGCAGAGTTTCAACTGCTTCCAAGCAGGCCGGCCAGGTCTCGCCGCCCTTGAAATATTCGTTGGTGGCGACAGAGGGGTTCGCGCCGCCGGCCCACGGCACATACTCGGCCAGGACCTGCTCAAAGGTACGGCCATCGGGGTTTTTGAGGACCATATCGGTCAGCTTATAGCCGCCGGGGGAATTGGCGTCGGCTTCGTAAGTGACCCCTTCAACGCCCATAAAGTAGGCCAGGATGCCTTCATCAGAGTACCAGTGGTCCATCCAGGTCATCGCAGCATTGACGGCGGCTTCGCCCTTTTCTTCGCACTTATAGGTAATCATGAACTGGGCGGCGGTGGAGGCAGGCAGCGAGTAGTTCCAGAATTCCTTAAAGCCGTCGGGGCCTTCAAAGGGTTCGCCGAACGCCTTGCTGTACTGCTCGTATTCGCTGTTGGAAACGGGGCTGTTGTTGACCATGACGAAGTTCAGCGCACGGCCGGTGGTGCATTTTGCAATTTCCTGGGCGTAGTCCATCGTGAAGATGTCCTGATCGATCAGGCCCTCGCTGTACAGCTGACGCATATACTGAGAGAGTTTGCGGTAACGGTCGCTGGAGTAGACGTACTGCAGCTCGCCCGCTTCATCCACATAAATAGTATTATGGCTGCTGCCGCGGTTGGCAAGGCCAAAGGAGCCGAAGAAATAGCCTTCCAGGCCGCCGACATCGCTGCAGGTCAACGGGATTTCGTCCGCTTGGCCATTGCCGTTGTAGTCCAGGGACTTACAGCCCTTCAGATATTCGTAGAACTCTTCAGTGGTGGTGGGAGGTTCCATTTCCAGCTGGGACAGTACATCGGTGTTGTACCACATCTTGGAAGATGTACGGATGGCGTCGCCAGCCAGAATGTAAGGCGCGCCGTAAACCTTGCCGTCTTCCATTGTCACAGCCTGCTCGGCGGTGGGGAATTCGTTAAACCATCTGCGCAGGTTGGGCATCAGGTCTTCATGGTCGGTCAGAGCCACAAACATATCCTCAGAGGCGTATTTGGCCTGGTCGGCCGAGCCGACGCTCATTTTGAAAAGGATATCCGGCACTTCGCCGGAAGCAAGGATCAAGCTTAGCTGGGTGGCGCGGTCGGCCGCCGGGATCTCCTGGAACTCGATATGGATGCCGCTGGCTTCAGCGTAATCCTTGATGATAACCATATCGTCGAAGTTGCCCTGGATCTCAGACTGGCTGACGCAGGCAGTCAGTTCGATGGGGCTGTCGGGGCCGAAGCCCAGGTCGGTGTTAGCAGGTTCCGCTGTGGAGCTGTCACCGCCCTGGGAACTCGACGGGGTGGATGACTGCGGGGTGGAAGAGCCGCCCTGCGAGGAGCTGCCCCCGTTATTGCTGTTGCAGGAAGAAAGGCCCACAACCATCGCCGCCAACAATAAAGGCAATACGTGTTTTTTCATAGGTAAGTACCTCCTAAAATTGGGGCTTGCCGGATTGGCAAAGCCATCTATCCCAAACGACACTGTGCCGCAGGAATCAACCTTTTACTGCGCCGATCATCACGCCTTTGACAAAGAAACGCTGGACAAAGGGATAGATAATCAGCATCGGAATACTTGAGACCACAATGACCGAATACTTGATGGTCTCGGCGCGCATGGCCTGCCTGGCCATTTCGTCAGCGCCCATTTCCATCAGAGACTGAGCGTTGTTGAGGGTCAATACCTTGCGCAGGTAGAGCTGCAGCGGCGCGAGCTTTTCATCGCTGATGTAAAGCAGGGCGTTGAAGTAGCTGTTCCAGTGGCCGACGCCGTAATAGAGGGCGATAACCGCCAGCACCGGGCCGGACAGCGGCAGGATGATCCGCAGGAGGATCCCGAATGCGGAGCAGCCGTCAATCTCGGCGGCCTCCTGCATCTCGTAGGGGATCGAAGTCATGAAATAGGTGCGCATGATGATCATGTTGTAGACGCTGATAGCGCCCGGCAGGATCAGTGCCAGCCAATTGTTCATCAGCCCTAAGGTCTTGCCCACCAGCAGATAGGTGGGGATTAGGCCGCCGCCGAAGAACATTGTGAAGGTGATCAGCTTCATCAGCACGTTGCGCCCCCACAAATCGTGGCGGGACAGCGGATAAGCCGCAAGGACAGTCATCACCAGGTTCACCGCCGTACCGCAGAACAGGATAACCAGCGAGTTGCGGAAGCCTAGGATGATGTTCTTGTTTTTAAAGACCTCTTTGTAGTTGTCGATTGTCAGGTCGACCGGCCACAGCCACATCGCGCCCGAAGTAACCATCATAGGATCGCTGAAGGAGGCGCTGATGACATAAATCAGCGGATAAAGGATGATAACTGCAATAAGCCCAAGGAAGATGCAGTTGACGATTTCAAAGATTACGTCGCCGCGGGACATCCTATTCATGGATTTTGTCATGGCTCTCCCCCCTTACCACAGACTGGTCTCGTTGAGCTTACGGGAAACCCCGTTCACAATCAACAGCAGCGCACAGTTGATGACTGAATTGAATAAGCTGATGGCCGTCGAGAGGCTATATTGGGCACTCTCAATGCCGATCCGGTAGGAATAGGTTGAAATAACGTCGGAGGTGGACATATTCAGGTCGTTCTGCATCAGGAACACTTTCTCAAAGCCGATATTCATGATATGGCCGGAATTGAGAATCAGCAGGATAACCATCGTCGGCAGGATACCGGGGATATTGATATGCCAGATCCGCTGGAGCCGGTTAGCGCCGTCAATCATCGCCGCCTCATGCAGCGTCGGGTCAATGCCCGCCAGGGCGGAGATGTAAATAATAGCGTCCCAGCCGATGTTCTGCCAGATGTTGGATCCGATATACAGCGGGCGGAACATACTATCCACCTGCAGCCAGTTCTGCCCTGTGCCGCCTAGCGCACGGATAACGATATTGACGATGCCGTAATCGGAATTACAGAAGGATTTGATAATACCGACTAAGACCAGCACAGACAAAAAGTGAGGCGCATAGGTGACGTTTTGAACAAATTTCTTGAATTTAAGGGAGCGCACTTCATTGATGCTCAGCGCCAGCACGATCGGCAGCGGGAAATTGAGAACCAGTGACTGCAAGCTCAAGGTGATGGTGTTGGTCAGCACCCGCATAAAATAGGGGGACTCAAAAAATTGCTGGAAATACTTGAAAATTGGGGTAGTCCAAGGACTGCCCATGATACCGGCGCGGACTTTATAGTCCTTGAAAGCCAGTGTAATGCCGTACATCGGCGCATAGCAGAAAACGGCGAAATAGACGACCACTGGGATCAGCATCACATAAAGCGGCCAGTTGCGGTGGATCTTTTTGGACATGATGAACCGTACAACAGCGCTTTTCTCCTTGGGCCGGGCAGCCCCTTGCATAGCGGCTTCTTTCATAGCAATCTGCTCCAATCTTTTCGGTGGGCCGCGCCTTACAAGGCCGCGATCAGGTCGTTCAGGTACTGCTGGGTTTCTTTGATGTCCAGGATCTGCTGCTCGCCGGAGATCTCCCGTTCAATGGTCAGGCTGCCGTCAAAGCCGTGCTCTTTAAGCCCCTTTAAGAGAGCGGGGAAATTGGCTCTGCCATCGCCGACCTTGACCTCATGCCCCAGCTCGCGGCCGTTGACCGGATAGACGCCGTCCTTGGCGTGAACGCCGCGGACATAGTCACCGATGACATCCAGCGCGTCGACAGGGTTTGCCTTGCCGTAAAGGATCAGGTTGGCGGGGTCAAGGTTGACAAAAAGGTTGCCGGTACCGATTGCCTCAAAAAGTCTGAGCAGCACCACTGGCGTCTCCTGGCCGGTTTCGAACAGCAGGTTCTGTTCATTTCGCTTCAGCTCCTGGGCGAGGATTTTTACCGTTGCCAGGACGCCGGGATATTCCGGGTCGGTCATATTCTCGGGGATAAAACCCATATGGGTGACCACGTCGTCTACCCCAAGCTTTTTGGCATAGGCTGCGCCGTCCAAAAGGTTCTGGACGCGCTGCGCCCGGTAAGCCACCGGCACGATACCCAGCGTTTCGGGACCTTCTGTAAAATTCCAGCGTTTCGGACCGACCCAGCCGCACCAGAACGCGGTGATTTCCACGCCGTATTCCTTGGTTAGGGCCTTGATTTCAGAGACGCTCTCATCGGTCCAAAGGTCGGGGTTCCAGCTGACCAGCTGGCAATGATGGAAACCCTGTTCCGCCGCCGCGGCAAAGCGTTCTTTCATACCTGTAGATGTGTGAGGAATAATGATACCTACGTTCATAACATTTCGTCCTTTCGTGCCCGTCAAAGCAGGCTGGAATGATTCCGTAAAAATGTACTTCCTACAAAAAGGTGTACATTTTTGTAACCTGGCGTTATTGTTATTGTAGCATAAAAGCGTTAGAAATGCAAGAGATTTTTTGATGATTTCGTAAAAAATATTTTTTGATACGATCTTGCTTTTAAAAAAAAGAAAGCTGCTAAAAGGTACACCTTTTAGTCACTTTAGATATTGTGCCAATCTATCGTTCAAATATTGAACACTTTATTCAAAAAGAAACCCGACCGGGATTTGATGCGGTTTTGTAACGTTTCCAAACAATTCAACAAAGGCTGACATCCACTGCATTTAGTGCCAAGTAAATATCCTCCGAGCAGTTAAGAAAATTCTTGAATAGCAGAATCTTGCCATTTTAAATAGTTCTCAATGCAACTTTTGCATGATTTTAGTTGTTCACCAGATAAAAAATAAAGCGTAATTACCAATATTTGGCGAGATTTTTTTATCCTTCACCCTGCCAAATAATTGCCAAATAATAAAGAAAATTCAAATTCACGACTTGTAATCCTACGAAAAAAATGGTATAATGATAAAAAACGATAACCTGCCCGCCTGTATGGCTGGGCCTGTGGGCTGCGGCCCTTGACAGAAAGGCTGTTTGCTTTATGAAATGCCCCTATTGCGGTTATATAGAAAGCAAGGTAGTGGATTCCCGCCCCAGCGAAGACAGTGAAAAAATCCGGCGGCGGCGGGAATGCCTGCAATGCTGCCGCCGTTTCACAACTTATGAAAGCATCGAATTCGCCCCGCTGATGGTAGTCAAGCGCGACTGCTCGCGGCAGATATTCGATTCCAACAAGCTGCTTGCCGGGCTGCTGCGGGCCTGTGAAAAGCGCCCAGTACCGGTGGAGGTGCTGGAAGAGCTGGTGGATTCGCTGGAACAGGGCTATATCAACGAAGCTGTTCGGGAGGTCACTTCCCGGGAGCTGGGCGAGCAGGTGCTCAAGCGGCTCAAGTGCTTGGACAAGGTCGCCTATATCCGCTTTGCATCGGTCTACCGCGATTTTTCTGACATTGATACCTTTATGGAGGAGCTGCGCAAGCTCCAGGAGGAATCCAGCAGCGACGTTTGACAAACGGCGCGCCCAACATAACAGGGCCTAGCGGCTGTGCAGGCGAGCACCCCGGCAGGCGAAAATTTTGCGGGTTTAGTACAGCTATGCTGGGTTTTCTTCAAAAACGTCCTATACGCCCTATAAAAACACGGTGCATGAAAAACCATGCACCGTGTTTGAGTTTAGGGGCGCCTTGTTACAAAAGCAGCGGCTGTAACTGAGTGCGCTGAAGGGCGGCAGCGAGGGTCTCTGGTATCCTGGAAAAATCCGCTACTACTGAAGCCGGTTTGCCGTCAGGGCTATCCTGGCGGAAGGGGACGAAGTAGAAGTTCTCCCGGGACATCAGCCCGCCGATGTTTTTGGCGCTGCCTTTGAGGGCGTCGTTGGTGGAAACTGCAACCACTACCGGACGCCCCCGCCGCAGGTGGCTCTTGACAGCCATAGCCACCGTGGTGTCGGTGATAGCAAGGTTCAGTTTCGCCAACGTATTGCCGGTACAGGGCGCAACAAGCAAAATATCCGCCATATCCGCAGGGCCAATAGGCTCGGCGTCCTGGATCGTCAGGATAGGCTTGCGGCCGCTGATTTCCTCAGCTTCCCGGAGGAAGTCCGCCGCCCGGCCGAAACGAGTGTCCATACCGGCAGCGTTTTGGGAAAAGACCGGCAAGATCTCGTAACCCAGCGCCCTGCACCGCGCCATCTGTTCCAGCGCCGGCCGGAAGGTGCAGAAGGACCCTGTCAGGCAGTAGGCGAGCCTGACAGGCGGCTGCTCAGCCGGTTGTATTGTATTCACAGAAGCTCTGCCTCCTTTTGAAGGATCAGTTCCCACAACCACTGCGCCGCCGATTCGGGCATCATCCGCCCTGGCAGGGAAGGGGCCTTCTGTAAGGAAAGCCCTAGCGCTGCTGCCGCCTTCTCATCAATGCCGCCGGGATCCGACCCCAGCTCGATAAGCAGGCAGCCAGGCGAAAGCCTTGAAAGCTCCGATTCGCCGAACACCGGCTGTGGGATGGTGGAAAAGACCAAGTCAAAGCGGGATGGGTTAGGGATTGCCGAAAGCGGCACGGCCTCTGCCCCCGAAAGCATCGCCCAGGCACGCTGTTCCGGCGCGCGGGCCGCACAGGTTACCGCCGCCCCGCAGGCTGCCAGGATGGCGCAGAGCCGCTTGGCGATCCGCCCGCCCCCCAGCACCAGCACCTTGCTGTCAAACAAAGCCCGCCGCCGCAAACTAGCCGCCAGTACCAACGCCGCCTCTGCCGTCGCCGCGGCATTTTTAACGGTAAAGGCTTCGTCGTCCAGATAGTCCGTAAGCACAAGCCCCCGTGCCGCGCACTCCCGCTTAAAATCCCCGCCGGCCTTGCCGCAGTAAACCCGGCTTCCCCGGTAGCCGAGGTTCAGCAGATAGCGCAGGAGAATCGGGCTTTTCTGATAAAAAGGTGCTTTCAGGTGTACACCGTCCGCCGACAGCGGCAGCGGCAACACCAAGATATCGGGCTGCTGCCGCAGCTCGCTTAGCTCCTCCAGGCAGCGGACGCCGGGGGCAGGCGCGCCCCCAAGGCCAATAGCGTATACGGTATAGCGAGGGTCTGCCGCCAACAGCCCTGCAAGCCCTGCAAAACGCTCGTCGCCGCCGGCCGCGAGCAGGATCTTTGGTTCGCTCATGCTGGATAGCCTGCCTTTCCGGGGCGGGATAGCTGCCCCAAAACCCGCCCCGAAGGGTGGTCTGCTTTATCCTATGCAGCAGCGGCAGGCAGGGTGCATAAAGTCAAAGGAGCACCTGTACGGTGGTGCCCTCACCAAGGGTACTGTCCAGCGTAATTTCCCCATCGTAAAGGGTAACGATATGCTTGACAATGGAAAGCCCCAGCCCCGTACCGCCGACGCTGCGGCTGCGGCCCTTGTCTACCCGGAAAAAGCGCTCGAATACCCGGCCCTTCAGCTCTGCCGGGATGCCGATACCGGTATCCTTGACCGTTAGGTGCAGCCGTTCGCCGTCCAGCTCGGCCCGCACCCAGACCTTGCCGCCCTCTTTATTGTACTTGACAGCATTCTGAATCAGATTCCCCAACAGGTTGTGCAGATGGCTGTAGGCCACCCGTACCGGGAAATTCCCGCCCGATACCTCCATTGTCACTCCTTTTTCGGCCATTGCCACCCGCAGCGAATCGCCGATTTCGCCGATGACCTCGCTTAGCTGTACCACGCTGCGTTCCCCGGCCTCCCCTTCATTCTCCAGCGAGGCAATCATCAGAAGGTCGCTGATAATCCGGTTCATCCGCGAGGCTTCGCGACGGATAATGGAAGCGCTTTCGGCAAGTTTCCTAGCATCGCCGACCACCCCTGCTTCCAACAGCTCGGCAAAACCCAAAATAGAGGTAATCGGCGTTTTCAGCTCATGGGAAGCATTGGAAAAAAAGTCCTGGCGCTGCTGCAGCGCCGAACGCTCGGCTGTTACGTCGGCCAGCGTGATAACTACAATCTCCCGCCGCCGCATGACCGCCTCCCCGGCCTCCTCCCGGATCAGCCGGGCAGACAGAGCGTAAATCGCGCCGTCGGCCACCCTCAAATCAAACCTGGTGACGAGATTTTGGCTGACAGCCTTATGAAAGGCATCCAAAATTGCCGCTTCTTCCAAAACATCGGTAATATTCTGCTGTACCGCCTCTCTTCCCAGCCGCAGCACCGCGGCAGCCTTCTGGTTCAGGCCAGTAACCGTGCCTGAAAGGTCGGTAATCAACAGCCCTTCGTCAAGGTTGTCGATAATAAAGTCGAAATGCTCTTGCTGCTGTTTGAGCTTTTTGCGGCTGGCGATGATTTTGCCGCAAAGCTTGCGGATATTCTCCCGCAGCCGGGCCATTTCGGGGTAAAGGCCGTCTGGCAGCGCCGAAAAGGACATCTGCTCCCCATGGCGTTCCATTGCCGCGTTGAGGCTGGAAAGCGGTTTTAAAAAGCTGTCCGACCCCAAATGGGCCAGCAAGGCGCAGACAAGCGCCACGATTCCCGCCGCCAGCAACGCCCGCAGCGGATAAGGGGCAAGGCTCGCCCTGCCCCTATATTGCAGAACGACCGCCGCCGCCGCGGCCCCGCATAGCCCCGCCAGCAGATAACGGACAAATAACGCACGTTTCATCCCAGCACCGCCTATTGGTCGCTGTTGAAGCGGTAGCCCACCCCGCGGACAGTCTTGATGTAACGGGGCTTGTCTGCATCGTCGGAAAGCTTCTGCCGCAGGGTGCGGATATGCATATCCAGTGTGCGGGTCTCCCCCTCGAAGTCGATGCCCCAGACTAAGTTCAGAAGCTCGGCCCGCGAGAGGGTGCGGTCGGCGTTTTCCATCAGAAGCTTCAGCAGCTCAAACTCTTTGAAGGTCAGCTCTACCGGCTGGCCATCCTGGCTCAGCTCCCGGCTGTCGCAGTCTAAAGTAAGCCCCTGGCCGGATAGGACAGTATGCTGGGCTTTGCTGCGGCTGGTGCGGCGCAGCAAAGCCTGGATCCGGGAACGGAGTTCCAAAATGCCGAAGGGCTTGGTCATGTAGTCGTCCGCGCCGGCGTCCAGCCCAGTCACTTTGTCAATTTCGCTCGACTTGGCCGTCAGCATCATAATCGGCAGTTTTTCAAAAGCGGCGTCGCCCCGCAGCTGCCGCAGCACCGCCACCCCGTCGGCATCGGGCAGCATAATGTCCAGCAACAGCAAGTCCGGCGTCTCTCCCCCAAGCGCCGTAAGCCCCTCGGCAGCCGTCTCGAAAGCCTCAACCTGATAGCCGAAAGCCTCCAGCGCGGTTTTGAGCAGCTGTCGGATATTTTCGTCGTCCTCAATCGCATAAATCAGCGGCATAAAGCGCCTCCTTTTAAACGTTACGGCATTGCTAGCGCTGCAATGATTGTCTGCTTTATTTTATCAGATTTTTTGCTGTTTGGCAAGCCCGTTTTTAAGAGTACAGTCCGCTTTCTGAAGAAAGCTTGGCAAAGACTTTTAATCGCCAGGGTACCCGTCTGCAAAACCATACACGCCTGCTGCGTCGACAACTGCCGCCCCAAAAAGGGCGCAGACCGATTGACACTAAAAGAAAAAAATAGTATAATGGTAAAATAGAAAAGCAAATTACAGACGCGGCCCGTTTTCGGGGAAACGCCAAATTATTTAGGGTGAGGGTCCTGTCATGAAAGAAAAACGCAATGGTCTGTCCCTACTGTTGTCTATTGTGCTGGTTTTTTGCGTTTTGGGGACAGTTGTATATACGATTTCACGGAAGATTTCCAAGGAAATGTCTTCGTCGGCCATCCAGAACCTGAGCGAAAGCTTGGATTTGATACAGAGCACAATCGAAGCGATCCTGCGCAGCGAGGCCGAATTCCAGACGCTGATTGCACAGGAAATTGCACAGGCAGACGACCCGGAATCCTACATCCGCGCTTATAAGAAAAACCGGACGATGTCAAAAATGTCGTTAATCCTGTCAGGGAAAACAGAAGGGGTCTCCAACAACGGCGATGTATTTACCGAAGGGGAGCTGGACTTTTCGGCAGGCGGAACTGTGATGGGGCTGCCGGTTTCCCAATCCTACTTAAATTATATGGGCACCTGGTCTTATACCATCAAATGCCCCGTTGAACGGGATGGACGGGAAATCGGGACGCTTTATACCGAATATATCTATGACGCCATTGACGAATCGCTGCCGGATGGGTTCTACGACAAACAGGCGTCATTATACATTATGGACGCGACAAGCGAACGATTTGTCTTAAAGCCCAAAGGAATGGGAATGCGCAGTGCCGGGCACTTGAACCTGGACGATTTCTATCGGGCTAACGACATCAGGGACACTGGGATCCGCGCCGAAGTGGAGACCTGCCTGCAAGACG
Organism: Oscillospiraceae bacterium; assembly: GCA_022793675.1. GTDB lineage: Bacteria > Bacillota > Clostridia > Oscillospirales > Ruminococcaceae > Faecivivens. The sequence goes on along the minus strand of JAAWDH010000042.1, from coordinate 51,110 downwards.
GACGGAACGTTTTATTTTATCATGATATCCGCAAAGAGCAGGCGCTGAATTATATGTGGCCGGTCAATGACGGAACAATCTTTTTAGTCGGCTATGTGCCAATTGAAGCAATCCAGCAGGAAGGGCGGACGGTCAACCAACATATTTTCGTCGTCGTCGTTTCAATGCTGGCAGCTTTTCTTTCCTGTATTGCCCTTTACTACTTTAGCTGGCGGCAGCAGGAAAAGCTGCGGCAGGAACAGGAAGCCGAACGCAAGCTCCACAGTGAGCAGCTGTCGGCTGCATTGCTTGCCGCCCAGATCGCCAGCAATTCCAAAACGATGTTCCTCTCCAATATGTCCCATGATATCCGCACGCCGATGAACGCTGTGCTGGGTTTCACCACCCTGCTGGCCAAAGACGCTGAAAACCCGGCCAAAGTACGAGAGTATACCAAAAAAATCATGTCCTCTGGCCAACATCTGCTCAGCCTAATCAACGATATCCTGGACGTTTCCAAAATCGAGAGCGGCAAGGTTGTACTGAACTTGGGAAAATTTGCATTAAGCGACATAATTTCTTCCACCGATGCAATTATCCAGCCAATGGCCAAGTCCAAAGGGCAGGAGTTCCGCTTAGAAGTGACGGGCATCCGCCACGAATACCTGATCGGCGACGAAACACGCATCAACCAGATCCTGATAAACCTCCTTTCCAATGCCGTCAAATATACGCCGGAAGGCGGCCATATCTGGCTGCGCTTCCTCGGCCGCAAACAACGTTCCAGCCAGTTCGAGCGTATCTGCATTGAAGTGGAAGACGACGGCTACGGCATGACGCCGGAATATTTGGAGATTATTTTCGATGCCTTCACCCGGGCGGAAAACAGCACCACCAACAAAGTACAAGGCACCGGGCTGGGAATGGCGATCACCAAGAGCATCGTTGAGCTGATGGGCGGGACCATTGAGGTCACGAGCGAAGTGGGCCGCGGTTCGCTTTTCCGGGTGGATTTAGAGCTGCGCATCCCTGAAGACCAGGTTGGCCGCCAGTTCTGGGAAACGCGGGGCATTTCCCACATCCTTGCCGTGGACAGAAACGCAGAAAGCCGCGAGAATATCCAGACGCTTCTGGAAAATACTGGCGTAGGGTTGGACATTGCCGCTAACGCCGAAGAAGCGCTGGACTTGATAAATCATAAAAGTTTCCAGCTGGCCTTGCTAGATTGGGAAACCGACGGCCTCCAAACAGCGCAGACGCTCCGGGCAGCGCTGCCCGAAGGGACGCCGCTTGTGCTGTTGGCAGAACCAGGCGCAGAGGGGCTGGATGAAACGCTTTTGCCAGCGCACACGGCTATACTGGCAAAACCATTCTTTGTCTCGGCATTCCAGGAAAAAACCGCTGGACTGTGGGCAAGGCCGCAGGAAGAACCAGGGCTGGAAAAAGACTTTAGCCTTGAAGGAATGCGCTTCCTTGCGGCGGAAGACAACGAGATCAACGGGGAAATCCTAACCGAGCTTTTAGAGATTGAAGGCGCCTCCTGCGAAATCGTCGAAAACGGCCGCCTGGCAGTCGAACGTTTCCAGCAAGCCTCGGCAGGCGAGTTCGACGCTATCCTGATGGATGTGCAGATGCCGGTCATGAACGGCCACGAGGCCGCTAGGGCCATCCGTGCGCTGGAGCAAGACTCTGAGCATATCCCAATTATCGCTATGACTGCCAACGCTTTCTCTGAAGATGAAAAGGCAGCGTTAGACGCCGGAATGGACGCCCATGTGGCAAAACCTTTGGATGTCGGGCTGCTGAAAAAAGTTATCAGTCAATACGCCAAACGAAAGGGGCAATAAGAAATGGGAAAAAGGGTAAAAAAATGGGCCGCCATTTCCATGGCGGCTCTAGCGGCGCTTTGCCTGGCCTCCTGTCAGGGCAGAGGAAGCCACCAAAACCTGATTTCACAGACGGAGGCGGAAAAACAAGTCGTTAACTTATTCAGCCCAATGGAAAAAACCGACCCCGATGCCGAAAATGTCGCCAGGACTGCATCAGACCTGACGATAGCAATGGCAGAGAAAGCCTTAGATGTGACTGTGGCGTACAGGACTTACACGGCCGCAGATTACCAAGATAAGACCTATGACCAAGTGACCCTTGACCGGGTGCGAAACAATATGGATGACCTTTACCTGCTTAACTCAGACACCATCCTGACTTTGGGGGTGGAGGGAAAACTTGCCGATCTATCAGGCCTGGACAGCGCTAAAAACCTGCGGGAGATTATCCGCACCGCCAATACTGTGGACGGCAAACTAGTAGCTATCCCACAGGAAGTCGTCGCCTACGGGCTGTTTATCAACAAGAATATGTTTGACCGTTACCACCTTGCCTTACCGGAAACGCCGGAGGAATTTTTGGAATGCTGCCGCGTATTCAAAGAAAATGGGACTGAAACGCCCATTGGTGCCAACCGCTGGTGGCTGGAGGCCTTTGTTTTGGCCCAGGTATACGCCGACCTCTATAACGGCGGCAACACCGAAGCGGAAATTGCCGCCCTCAACAGCGGGGAGACCCGTTACAGCGACTATATGCGCCCAGGTTTCGAATTCCTGCAGACGCTGATCGACCGCGGCTATATCGACGCTGAAAAGGCCCTCGTCAGCGAAGCTATTGAGGCGGAAGGGCCGGATTTCCTCGCCCAAAAAACCCCTATCGTCATGGCCTACTGGGGAGCGGCAAATACCGAAACCGCTTATGGGAAAACCGACTTTGAGATGCAGGTCATCGGCTTCCCCAGTAGCCGCGGCCAGATGCCAGTCATGTCGGTGACAGGATTTGCCGTCGGCGTTGAAGCAGAGCATAAAGAAGCGGCAATGGAGGTTTTAAACATTGTAACTTCCGATGAAGCGCTTCAGGTCTATTCCGAAACCAACCGCGTCATCTCCCCCTCAAAAAATGTAGCCGTGGACTGCGTCCCGTCCCTGAAACCGCTCAATGACCGCATTGAAGAAGGCGTTTACGTTCTAGGCTCCAATGCAAGCATGAAAGTCGAGCAATGGGGCAACATCTGCCTGATTGTACGGCAGCTGCTGGAAGGCGCGAGCGTCGACGAATGCATGGCAGCCTTTGACGCCCTCCAGGACGAAGCCCTCAAAAATAACCAATAAAAGAAACAAACCGCCCGTTGTCCGACGCAGCAGGCGGTTTTAGTCTATCGAAAAATCGGGAGAGCCCTCAAGCTCTCCTGCCCTTTTTGGGGAGGAAAATTTCGCCCTCTGCGGAGGGCGACCAAGGGCTCTGCCCTGGACCCGCGATTTTTTGAAAAAAATCGAGTAAAACTTTTTCCTTGGCAATCCTAGGAAAACATGAATTTTTTCGATAAGCTAAAACCGCCTGCTGTCCGACGCAGTAGGCGGCTAAACGTATGCTGATGCGTACCCTAGCGAATAAAAGTCTTTGCTAAGCTTTCTTCAGAAAGCGTCATACTCCTCGTACTCCCTACTTCAACTCAGCAATTGTCACGCCAGTTTCGCCTTCGCCAAACACACCCAGGCGGTAAGTCCGCACACTCTTATGGCGTTTTAGGTGCTGCTGCACCGCTTCCCGCAGCACGCCAGTGCCCTTGCCGTGGATCAGCGTCACCTGATGGATCCCATTAAGGACGGCGTTATCGATAAAGCTGTCGACTTCAATCAGCGCTTCCTCGGCATTCATACCCCTCAGGTCAATTTCAGGAAGCCCGCCGCGTCCGCCAGCGGGCTTTAGCCCCCGGGCAACGTCGGCTGTACGAATTTTGCCGACCGGCTTGCCGCCTGCTTGCACCTTAGGCCGATCTAAGAGCCGCAGGTTCTCAATCCGCACCCGCGATTTCATAATGCCAGTCTGCACCTGTACCATACCCGACTTGTCGGGCTCTTTGATAACAGTACCCTCCTTGTCAATATCAACAATCAGCACATCATCGCCAGGTTTCAGGGGACGCGGCAGCTTATAGCTGCTGCTGGACTGGGCAATAACAGGGTTAGCAGCGTCATGCATCCGGCCAAGGCCGCTTTTAAGCTGCGAGCGGACAGCACTTAACCGCTTGGCAAATTCCTCAGAATCTTGGAGCTTGCGCGCTTCGTCAAGTTGGGCCATGACCCCTTCCGCCTCCCGGCGGACGTCGGCGACAACCTGCATCGCCTCCATTTTAGCCTGCTCGGCAGCCTTTTCACGCTGGGCGGCAAGTTCCTGCTGATAGGCGCGGATCTCCTCCTGGCGTTTCTCCAGCTCGCGCTTTTCCTCAGCCAGCGCCGCCTGCATCTCCTCGTACTGGCGGCGGCTGCTTTCCAGAGCGTCGATAACATCCTCAAAGCGCTTGTTTTCGCTCTGCACCAACGACTTGGCGCGCTCAATGACGGTTTCCTCCATACCCAGCTTCTGAGAGATAGCAAAAGCGTTGGAACGCCCCGGCACGCCGACTAACAGCCGATAAGTCGGGCGCAGGCTCTCTACGTCAAACTCACAGCAGGCGTTTTCGACGCCGGGAGTCTGCAGCGCGTACATTTTCAGCTCGGCGTAATGGGTAGTCGCCGCGACACGGCAGCCCTTTTTCTGGAGCCTTTCCAAAATGGAGATAGCCAGCGCCGCGCCCTCGACAGGGTCAGTCCCCGACCCCAACTCGTCGATCAGGCAAAGGGAACGGTAATCGGCACGGTCAAGGATTGAGATGATGTTGACCATATGGGCCGAGAAGGTGGAAAGGGACTGCTCAATGCTCTGTTCATCGCCGATATCCACCAGCACGTCCTCAAAGGTAGAAATAACCGACTCGCTCCCTACAGGAATCAGCATCCCGCACATCGTCATCAGCGTCAGCAAGCCGACGGTTTTTAAAGTGACGGTCTTACCGCCAGTATTAGGGCCGGTGATAACCAGTGAAGAAAATTCGTCCCCCAGCCGGACATCAATAGGGACAGCCTTTTTAGGGTCAATCAACGGATGGCGGGCTTTTTTCAGGTCGATTTTCCCATCGTCGGACACCCGTGGGCGCATCCCCCGCATCCGGGCCGCTAGGGTAGTTTTAGCAAAAAGGACGTTAAGATCGATAATCGTTTCAAAAGCCCAGCAAATATCATCGCAGCAATCGCCGCAGTGGGCGGAAAGTTCAGCTAGGATGCGTTCGATTTCCTCCTGCTCCCGGGATTGCAGCACCCGGATTTCGTTATTGGCCTCAACAACGGCAATCGGTTCGACAAAATAGGTGGAACCGCTGCCGGAAGTGTCGTGAACCAAGCCGGGAATTTCGGATTTATATTCCGCTTTGACAGGGACGACAAAACGCCCGTCGCGCATAGTAATAATACTATCCTGCAAATATTTCTGATAGCTGGCCGAGCGGATCATCTTTTCCATCCGCTCGCGGGCTTTCAGCTCGGTCTGACGGATCTTGCGGCGAATAGCCGCCAGCTCCGCTGAAGCGTTGTCGTCAATCATATCCTCGCTGACGATCGCGGAAGAAATTTCACGCTCAAGGGCGTTATTCTGGTAAAGGCGGTCAAACTGCTCCGAAACAGCGTTTTCTTCGCCCAAAAATTGGCTGCTCCATTGGGACAAAAGGCGGGACTGCCGCAGCACAGCGGCAATGTTCAGCAAATCCCCAGGGGAGAGGCTGCCGCCCTGGCTGGCGATTTTCAGCCTGCCGCAGGGATTGTGAAAACCAATAAAGGAAGGGGTGCCGAAGCGGACGGTCAGCTGGAACAGGTCGTCGGTGCGGCCAAGTTCCCTGCAGACGTCGTCCACATCAGTCAGCGGGACAATCGCGAGGGCTTTTTCCTTGGCGGTATCGTAATGGCAAAGCTCCGCCAGCATCCGCAGGATTTTGTCCAGCTCTAATGTTTTGGCATATTTTGGATTTATCATGATGGAACCCTTTCTGCAAAATCAAGCAGCACAGAGAAATGCCCCTTATGAAGAAAGCCCCTCCATGCTTTTATAGAACTCCAGCGACTTAAACTGTGCGCCGGTATGGAAAATCATAAACGCTTCTGAGAGCGCACGGAAGGCTTTTTCGCCTTCTGGAGAAAGTTTGAACGAATAAATGCTGCGCTCGGGGGACTGGGCAACATGGGCAAACGCCATACGCACGCCAACGGGCATTTGCATCCGATAAATGTCGGCAGAAATGCCGCCGATGCAGCTTTTGCAGCAGACCTGCCCTTCGCCGGGCAGGAAAAAGAAATCCGCCTCCGTCTCGCCGCAGGCGCAGCAGCCGCCGACATCCGGCGCAAAACCGCATAAGGATAAAAGGCGCAGCTCGTAAACAGCTTTCAGGAAATCGCAGCTGCGCTTGCCTTTTTCCAGCAAATGCAGCGTGTTGAGCAGCAGGCGCAGGCACTCGCCGCCGTTGTCCTCCGACGGCAGCACATAACGGGTCAGCTCTGCGAAATAAGCGGCGAGGGAAAGTTTCCCAAGGTCGCCCCGCAGCCCAGAAAAATTGGCGATCAGGTCAGCCGAATCGACTATGTAGCGGGTCTTGCCCTGAAAAAGGCAAAACTCGCTGTAAGACAAGACCTCCACCGCAGAAGCCGCCTGCGATTTTTTCCGGCGGGTATTCTTGGCGTAGGCTTCCAAAAGCCCCATTTCAGAAGTAAGCAGGGTCAACCCTTTGTCCTGGGCACCAAGCGGCGTCTGTCCCAGGACGATGCCCTGGATTTTGAGGATCAAAGGACGCGCCCCCTTCCGGCTCGGCGGACTGGTTTTTATATAACAGGTAGTCGGAAACGCTGCCGGTGCGCTCGAACCGGCTGTAGCCGAACTCGGTCTTATCGACAGGGAAACCCTCGGGGTTAAACCCTGGAAGGGGCGGCGTACCGGGCGCAGGCAGCGGCGGCAGCTCTACGCTGCCGGGCATCGGGATTTCCGGCGCGAAAGGTTCGCGCTCTGGTAATGGATACATGGCTCATCCTCCTGTTTTCAGACTAGCAGCCGGGAAGCCCCGGCAAAACTAGTTTCTGCAGGAGATGGGAAAATATGCGAAGCTAGTCCTCGTAGGAAAGCCCCACTGAACGGATCGCCTTTTCGCTGTTGCGCCAATCGTCTCGCACCTTGACCCAGCAGTGCAAACTAATACGGGTATCAAGGAAGGTTTCCAGTTCCAAACGGGCCTCGGTGGAGATTTTTTTAAGCATCAGGCCGCCTTTGCCGATTAGCATACCCTTATGGCTGTCCCGCTCGCAATAAATGACCGCCTCAATATCCAAAAGGTTGGGATTATCCTTGCGTTCACGCATTTTTTCCACCGCGACAGCTGTGCCGTGGGGAATTTCATCGCGCATATTGCGCAGGATCTTTTCGCGGATGACCTCAGCCGCGATAACCCGTTCCGGCTGATCGGTCAGCGTATCGTCGGGGAAATAGTGGGGCCCTTCGGGCGTATGGGCGCGCAGCTCCGCCATCACGGCGTCTAACCCGTCGCCAGCCGTCACGCTCACCGGGACGACCGCAAGGAAACTGTACAGCGGAGCGAGCTCGGCAAGCCGGCGGGCCAGCCGTTCCTTATCCACCAGATCGGTTTTATTGACAATCAGGATAACCGGCAGCTGGCGGGCCTTGAACTCTTCAATCAGCTGGCGCTCCTCTTCGTTTAACGCCCCCATCGGCTCCACAAGGAACAACGCCAGATCAACGTCACCAATACTTTTGGTGACGACCGTATTCATATGGCCGGAAAGTTTGGTGCGGGGTTTATGGAAGCCCGGCGTATCAAGGAAGCAAAGCTGCATCTCCCCTTCGGTCAGCACCCCCATGATACGGGTGCGGGTAGTCTGGGGCTTTGAGGAAACAATGGCAATCTTTTCCCCAAGCAGCGCGTTCAACAGCGAAGACTTGCCGACATTTGGCTTGCCGACAATCGCAACAAATGCGGATTTGGTCATGAAAACTCCTTCATGGTACAGCGACACGAAGCCGCCGACTCCTATTTTGTACAGTTTCTTTCAAATTCACAGCAGTACAACCCCACAGCGCGAACCCTTGCTTCAGGCCTTTGGCAGCGCTAACGCGAAGCCCTCCAAAAAAATGAAAAGTACCCGCCTGCCAAGGCCAATATGCCGAAACCAGCCAGCTTCAGCGGCGACCGGGCAATCCCCCCTATCGCCGCCAAAAGCCGCGGCCAGTCCCCAAACAGCGCCCATCCTACAAAAACCGCTGTGACAGCCGCCAGCAGCACGCCTGCCGCCGCGCAGTCCTTGGCCTGCCCTGCAAGCAGGCGCCGTTCCTTCGCCGCAAGATCCACAGCCCGCTCAATGGCCGTGTTAAACGCTTCCGCCACCATTACCAGCCCAATCGCCAGCACCAGCAGCCCATACTGCGCCCGTTCCAGCCCATAGCAAGCCGAAAAAGCCAGCACCAGCGCCGCCGCGCTCAAATGAACCCTCATATTCCGTTCCCGGCGGATACAGTGCCCCAGCCCCTGCAAAGCATAGCCGAAACTTCTGATAAAGGCGGGGAAAGGGTTATTCCATGACATAGCTGGCGCCTTTTGGGATCCCCAACATCCCCAGCACCGTCTCTTCCTTTTCCCGCATCTTGACAGCCTCGACACCGCCTGCCTCATGGTCGTACCCCAGCAGGTGGAACATCGCATGGGTGGTCAAAAAGCCGACCTCACGCTGCAAGGAATGGCCATAGAACTCGGCCTGCTCCACTGCCTTCGGCATGGAGATGACGATATCCCCCAGCAGCAGCGCGCCGGTGGTTTCGTTTTTGTCGTAGCGTCCGTTCTCGCCAAGCGGGAAAGACAGCACATCAGTTACAGCGTCCTTACCGCGGTATTTGGCATTCAGGGCCTGGATTTCTTCGTTGCTGACAAAAGAAACGTCGATCTCGGCGTCTTCCGTAAACCCTTCCAGGCGCAACGAAGCGTTGCAGCAGCGCCGGACCAACAGCCGGATGCCGGTGGGGATTTTCACGTCGTTCTGACGGTTTACAATAACTACTTTCACCTTATTCATGGCGTTTGATTTTACCCTCCTCATAATATCGGTCGTAGGCTTTGATAATATCCTGTACAAGCTTGTGACGGACAACGTCCTTTTCGGAAAAACGCAGGATGCCAATGTCCTCTACCCCTTTAAGCACCCGCATTGCCTCAACGAGGCCGGATTTCTTATCCGTAGGCAGGTCAATCTGGGTGATATCGCCGGTGATGATGATCTTAGAACCAAAGCCCAAGCGGGTGAGGAACATCTTCATCTGTTCCCTAGTCGTATTCTGGGCCTCGTCCAGGATAATGAAAGACTCGTCCAGCGTTCGCCCGCGCATATAGGCCAGCGGGGCCACTTCGATGCTGCCCCTTTCCTGGAGCTTTTGGAAGCTCTCCGCCCCCAAAAAATCAAAAAGGGCGTCGTACAAAGGCCGCAGGTAAGGGTCGACCTTATTTTGCAGGTCGCCGGGCAAAAAACCCAGCTTCTCCCCGGCCTCCACGGCTGGGCGGGTCAGGATAATCCGCTGCGCCACCCCAGCGCGGAAGGCTTTGACGGCCATCGCCACCGCCAGGTAGGTCTTACCCGTACCGGCCGGGCCCACCCCTAGGGTGATGGTATTTTCCTCGATAGTCTTGATATACTTTTTCTGCCCTACTGTCTTGGGGTGCACAGGCTTGCCCTTCTGGGTGATACAGATACAGCCGTCATTCAGCTGCTGCATCTGCGCCTCCGCCCCCTCGCCGGTCATTGATACGGCATAGCGGACATCCAGCTCATCGATCTCTTTGCCGGAACTGATTAAAGCCAGAAGGCTTTCTATGGTACGCTGGCACTGGGCGGCGGGATCTTCGTCGCCAATAATTTTCAGGTCGCAGTCCCGCACCACCAACTCTACCGGGTACGCCTTTTTCAAGGCCTGAAGGTTTTTGTCAAAGCTGCCGCACAGGGCGGCTAGCTGCCCGGCATCGCTGAAAGTCAGGATTTTTTCACTCAACGGCTGAACGCCTCCCCTTGCTGGAATTGGGATTGCCCGCAAGCAATCCTGCTTGCAATCGAGATTGCTTACAATCGAGATTGCTTACAACCAAGATTGCTTGCAAGGCCCAGCGACGGATTTTTATAGCTGCCGGAGGGCCTTTAATTACTAGCATTATACCATAAAATTTTCGATTTGTATCTATACAGAATTAACAAAATTTAACGTCAAATTTGCACACTCTCCCGTTATCCTGTACGGTATGCCAAAAAAATCCTCCGTTTTTTATGGCGCTATTTCCAATGGCCGCGGCTCGCTGATGTCCTCCAAGCAGGTGTAGGTAACGGTCAGGGTCATGCTGCCGTCGGCAATAGCGGCGCTCTGTTCCTTGCCCAACACCTGAGCGTCGGCGAGGTCATACCGCTCGTATTCTTCAGCCGCCTCGTTAAGTTCCGCCAGCGCCTCTATCTCTGTAAACACTTTTTCCGCTTCAGCGTAAGGCCTCCGCACTTCTGTGACCACGCCCAACGGCAGTACAAATTTCCCGAACGACAGCGGGGCGAGGGTGGTTTCGGACTCGTAGGGCAGCACCTCCTGGCCTAGGAGCTTCCTAAAGCCGTCAGGCAGAAAAAGCGGCAGGCTCTGCCCAAACAGGTCGAGGGAACGGCAGACCTGTTCCTCACCGGTAAAAGTCTTCTCCTGCTGGGTAAGCTTTAGGGTAAACTCCTTCTGATGGCTGGTTTCAGCCATAATCCGCCCAGCGGCCCGTTCGTAACTAATCTTGCCGTCGGGGGTTTCGGTAATGCCGCTGACCAGCAGCTGCCCCTCTGCCACCGACTGCCCCAGCGTCAGCTGATGCTGGCCGCGGGTGACGGAAATTTCCCGCAGGATACCGGTCTTAGCGGCATAAAGGCTGCAGGGGTCGTGGGACTCAAGCGCCGGGCTGGGGGTCGACTCACTCAAAGCGATTTCCACCCTACTCCCCACCCGGTTAAAGGAAACAGCGGCCAAACCAGGAAAATCCCGCCGCAAGTCGGCAGCCATCCCGTCTAAGTCGGCATTGGGCAGGAAAAGCCCCGTCTTCAGCCCCAACTGCGCCGCCGCCGCACGCACGCCGTCTTCGTTTATGTTCTCGCAGCCTGTCACATCCACCGCCCATAGGAAACATTGGGAAAATAACAGCGCAGCCAGGAACACCACCGGCCACACCACTAGCCCCAGCCGCTGCCGGTAGCGGTAAAGGGCAAACGAAACGCCGTTTTTTTCCAGGATCTGCAGCCGTACCCCCACCGACTGCCCCAGCCTCGCCGCCACCCGGTAATCGCTGGGCGGCAGATAGCCGAAGCAGATGCCTTCGCTTTGGCAGAATTTCTGGATGGTCAGCTCGTATTCCGACGCCAACGTCAAAAAGCCGCTGATGTCCTCGCCTTCGGCGCGGAACAGCACATACCCATTTTCCATCATCAAGGTCAGTCCTTTCCCTCAAACAGTCTTTGTCCATGTATATGAAGGCCGCAGGGGGAATATAATGCCAAAAGAACAGGCAGGGAAAGGGGGCGGATATTCTGAAAAGGAAAGAAAAGGGCAGCCCACCCTCTGCCCTTCTGCAGGAGCTGGAGATGGGGCTGGAGCCGCCGCTGCAGCTTTGGGGGAAACACTCCCTTTATCTGGAGCGCTGCAGCGGGGTGACTGCCTTCGGCGAAGGCTATATCCGCTTTAGGGCAGGCGGCGCTTCAGTAACGGTGTTCGGCGGTAAAATCCAGGTGGAGGAGTTCCGCGGCGGCAAACTTTTGGTGACAGGGGAATTCACCTCAATAGAATTTGAATAAAGAAGGAGGGCGCTTATGAAAAGGCTGATGGCAACGCTGCTTGCGCTGTCCGCCGGAGCGCTGGCCCTCTGGCAGACAGAGGCGGCGGTTTCAGGGGTAAGGGCGGGACTTTCCCTCTGCCTCCATTCGGTAATCCCTTCCCTTTTTATTTTTATGATTTTCGCCGACTTCCTCGCCGAAGCCGACCTTTCCCCGGCCCTATTCTGGCCGCTGCGGCTAATCTGCCGGCTGTTCCAGGTGCCGGGAGAGGCGGCTCCCGTGCTGGCCATCAGCCTTGTTGGCGGGTATCCGGCCGGCGCGCGGCTGATTGCCAGCCTAGTAAAAAAGGGCCGGCTGGGGCCAAAAACCGGTGAAAAGCTTTTGTGCAGCTGCTTTTGCTGCTCGCCCTCTTTCCTGACGGGGGCGGTCGGGCTTGGGGTATTCGGCAATGTGCGCATAGGGCTTATTATGTACCTCTGCCAGCTGGGGGCGATGCTCGTTACCGGAATCCTCGCAGGCTTTCTGCTGCCTGGCGACGACGCGCCCGCCGGCAGCTTCTCGGGCAGCGGCGACTATACGGCCTGCCTGGTCTCGGCTGTCACCAGTGCCGGGAAGGCTGTGGCGGCCATCTGCTGTTTTGTGCTGGCCTTTTCGGCAGTACGCGCCTTTTTACTGCCGCTGCCCGGCGGCGAAACGCTGGCAGGGCTTTTGGAGGTAACGGTGGGCTGCGCCGGCGCTGCGGGCTACCCTTTCCGCAAAGCGTTAATCCTTTCTACCATCTACACCTCGCTTGGAGGCGTCTGCGTCTGGATGCAGCTGCGCTGTTTTTTACAGGGAAGCGGCGTGTCAATGAAAAAGTTTTTCTGGTTCCGCTGCCCCCACTGCTTCTTCAGCGTCGGGCTGACGCTGCTGGCGGCCCGGCTGACGAAGATTGCCGCCGATGTTTTCACTACCTTTTCTCAGCCGCTGCCGAAAAACGGCAGCAGTTCGGTGACTGCTGCCGTAACGCTTGTAATGCTCTGTTTGATGCTTCTGCTGACGCTGCCGAAGTTCCAACTGATACGGAAAGGGGCGAAAGCCAGCCATCTTTGAAAAAGGCCAGCAGCGCAAAACCGCACGGCAGAAACGCCGATAGTTACCAAAAAGTGCCTACTTGCTTCCTCTCTGGTATTAGTTCATTTTTGACAATTTCTGAACTGAACCATCCCCATAAAATCAGCCTGTTTTTGTTTTGCCATCTTCTTATCTTCGTTTCATTTTGAATAAGGTTATCAATCACAAATTTTAGTTTATATTTCTCTAAATTATTCTATAGTAATAATTATAACACACTTAGATATTAAAGGGACAACCATTTTTTCAGGGAACATCCGCTATGCCCGTGAAGATGCCGCCATTATCGCGGAAAATATGCTGCTGACCGCCCACCTTTTGGGACTGGGAGCTTGCTACATTGGACATACAGACGAGGTTTTCGCTACCGAATAGGCCTTGCGCTCCGTAAAGAATGGCAGATCCCAGAAGGTTTTATCCCGGTCTGCAACGTCATCCTCGGCCACCCCGACGGCCAGAACCCTAGGCAAAAACCACGCAAGGAAAAACGAATACTCCATATCCCCTAATTACGGCTCAAACGACAGGACGGCAGACTCGCCGGCTTTGAGGAAAACTTTCTGGAAACCAGCAAGGTGCGGCGCAAACCGTAAAACCGTATGCCAGCCGTCCATACTGCCGGCGTTGGCCACCCGGACGCGGTTTCCGTCCAACTGCTCCTCTATAAAATCCGTATAGCTAAGGCCATGACCAAAAGGATAAAGAGGCTTGCCTTCAAAGAAACGGTAGGTGCGGCCCTTCATCGAATAGTCGGCAAAATCCGGCAGGTCGTCCGCCGAGCGATAGAAGGTGACAGGCAGCCGACCGCTGGGGTTTGCTTTCCCGAAAAGGATGTCAGCTAACGCCCCGCCGCCTTCTGCACCGGGATAGAAGCATTGGACAACGGCCGCACAGGTTTCGTCCTGACGGCAAAGGTTGATGGCGCTGCCGGAAACGTTGACAAAAATCACCGGCTTGCCCTCGGCCAGCACCGCCTCGAACAGCTCTTTCTGGGGAACGGGCAGCTCCAAGTCGAATTTGTCGCCGCCGTTGCAGCCGTTATAGGCGTCGCCCTCTTCCCCCTCCATCTGCGGGGTCAGCCCCATACAGAGGATCACGACATCGCTGTCGCGGGCGGCAAGGATGGCTTCGCGCAGCGGGAACTGGGCGCGTTCCGGCACTTTGGGATCATAGTGATGGCAGCCCTTGGCATAGAGGACACGCCCCGCCGACGCTTCCTGGATCCCGCGCAGCAATGTGGTATATTGATCCGGAATACCGTTATAATTGCCCAGCAGCACTGACATTTCGTCGGCATTCGGGCCGATGACAGCAATACGTTCGCCGCCTTTCAGCGGAAGGAGGCCGTCATTTTTTAACAGCACGATGCCCTGGCGGGCGATTTCCCGGTTGAGCGCCCTGTGCGCTGGAGAACAGACCACGTCGATGCCCAGCGCATCGTAAGGGCAGTCGTCATCAAACATCCCCAAACGGAACCGTGCCGCAAAAAGGCGCTCTGCTGAGCGGGTAATGGCTTCTTCGCTGACTAGGCCCTGCTCGTAAGCAGCCTGCAGCCAGGTATAGGCACTGCCGCAGTTTAGGTCACAGCCGCTGTTCACCGCCAACGCCGCGCTTTCAGCCGGGGATGCGGTCTTATGGTGATACTGGTCAATATCCCGCACCGCGCCGCAGTCTGAAACTACATAGCCGGTAAATCCAAGCTCGTCCCGCAGCAGTTCTTCAATCACTTTTACGCTGCCGCAGCAAGGCTCGCCGTTAAGGCTGTTATAAGCGCCCATTACCGCAGAAGGGTCAGACGTTTCAATGCAATAGCGGAAAGCCGGCAGATAAGTGCTTTGCAGGTCTTCCTCCGACACAACGGCGTCAAAGCCGTGGCGGATGCTTTCCGGGCCGCTGTGGGCGCAAAAGTGCTTCAGCGTTGCGTCAACCTTGCGGTATTTGGGGTCGTCGCCCTGGAGGCCGCGGACGAAAGCCGCCCCCAGACGGCCGGTGAGGAAAGGGTCCTCGCCGTAGGTCTCGTGGCCGCGGCCCCAGCGGGGGTCACGGAAAATATTGATGTTCGGCGACCAACAAGTCAGCCCCTGATAGATTTCGGTCTCGCCAAAAGTCTTATAGCGGTTATACTTGGCCCGAACCTCATCAGAAATCGCCGTTGCCACCTCTTCCAGCAGCGGCGCGTTGAAGGCGGCGGCCATGGCGATGGCCTGCGGAAAGACCGTGGCTGTGCCAGCCCGCGCAGCGCCGTGAAGGCACTCGTTCCACCAGTTGTAGGCAGGGACGTTCAGACGGGGGATAGCGGGGGCGTCGTAGCGAAGCTGGGACATCTTTTCCGGCAGGGTCATCTGCGCCACAAGGGCGCGGGCACGTTCCTCAAAAGTCATAACGAAACCTCTTTCACTATTTTTATAGGCAAAAAAGCCTTTTCAAAAATAGTATAGCACACTCTTGGAAAGATTTCAATTATCTCTCAGGTTTGGAGTGACAAGAGAATACGAAAAAGCACGGAGCGCTTTCTGAAAAGAAGCCCAAAGACTTTTAATCGCCAGGGCAGCTGTGCACCTAACCGCCAAGTTCTACTACCGACGCAGTAGAACCCAATGGCTGCGAGACACGTACCCTAGCGACTAAAAGTCTTTGCTAAGCTTTCTTCAGAAAGCGTCGTACCTCCGTATCTATTTTTCAGGGTGGCAAAGGTTCCGGCTGGGACAATCCCCGCAGCCGCAGCTGCAGCCGCCGCCTTTCCGACGCAACCTGCCGCCAATAATAGCCACTACAACCAGTAAAATCACAAGCCCTACAAGAATCGTCGGCAAATTCATTCAAACCCCCCCTTACTGCCCGGCGGCGCTGACCGCACGGACTGTCACAATACTATCATACTTATTCCTTCTGACCAGCAGATAGACAAGCCCTGCCAGCAAAAGTACTGCGGCGATTGTGCCGAAACCAAAGCTGCACTCGCCGGTAAACAGCCCGCCCAGCTGGTAAACCATCAGCGAAACTGCGTAAGCAAAACCGCACATATAACCAATCGCGCCCAGCGTCCATTTTGCGCTGTTCATCTCCCGCTTGATAGCGCCCATTGCCGCAAAACAGGGCGCGCACAGCAAATTGAACAGCATAAAGCTATAGGCTGTCAAAGCGGTGTAGTGCATCCCAATCGCCGCGAGCAGCTCCGGCGTATCCTCCGCGACCTCTTCGCCAAGCCGGAAGAGCACGCCGAAGGTCGTAACCACATTTTCCTTTGCAATCAAGCCCGTTACGGTCGCAACAGCCGACTGCCAGTCGCCAAAGCCCAACGGCGCAAAGATGAAAGCTACAACACTGCCGACAGCCGCCAAAAGCGAGCTGTTGTTGTCCTCCACCATGCCAAAGCCGCCGTCCGTAAAACCAAAGCCCTGCAAAAACCACAGGATGACCGAAGATGCTAAAATCACTGTGCCGGCCCGTTTAATGAAGCTCCAGCCCCGTTCCCAAGCAGTCCGCAGTACGTTGCCTGCCGCCGGTATGTGATAGGACGGCAGCTCCATGACAAACGGGGCAGGATCACCGGCGAAAGCCTTTGTCTTTTTGAGCATCACGCCGCTGAGGACAATCGCCGCCACGCCGGCAAAATAAGCGCTGGCCGCCACAAGGCCGCTGCCGCCAAACAGCGCCCCGGCAAACAAGCCGATAATCGGCATCTTTGCCCCGCAGGGGACAAAACAGGTCGTCATAACGGTCATCCGGCGGTCGCGCTCATTTTCAATCGTGCGGGAGGCCATCACCCCTGGCACGCCGCAGCCTGCGCCAATCAGCATGGGGATAAAACTCTTGCCGGAAAGGCCGAACTTGCGGAAAACCCGGTCCATAATGAACGCTACCCGCGCCATATAGCCCACATCTTCCAACAGCGCCAACATCAGGAAAAGCACCAGCATCTGCGGCACAAACCCCAGCACTGCGCCAACGCCGGCAATGATCCCGTCGGCTACCAACCCGACCAGCCAGTCGGCGCATCCCCAGCTTTCTAACAGAGTTGCCGCGCTGCCCTGCAGCCATTCCGCGGCAAAAACATCATTCGTCCAATCGGTCAAAAAGCTGCCGAACGGCCCCATCGCCACCCAATAGACTAGGAACATCACAACGGCAAAAATCGGCAGCGCCAGTAAACGGTTGGTCACAACCTTATCAATTTTATCCGAAGCGGTCAGGTTTTGACGCGACGCCTTTTTCTTCACAGCCTTCTCCACGACCCCGCTGATGTAGGCGTAGCGCTGGTTGGTAATAATGCTCTCGGCATCGTCGTCCAGCTCTGCTTCGCATTCCTGGATATGCCCTTCAATATGGGCGGATAGGCCCTCATCCAGCCCAAGCTCTTCCAAGACCTTGCCGTCCCGCTCAAAAACTTTGATCGCATACCAGCGAAGGCTTTGCCGGCTAACCCTATCACCAATCGATTCCTCAATATGGGCAAGCGCGTGCTCAACGCTGTCGGTGAAAACGTGGGGCAGTTCCGCAGCTGGAGGGGCCAAGGCCAGCTCCACTGCCGCCTCAGCGGCCTCCATGCCGCCTTCGCCCTTTAAAGCGCTCATCTGCACCACCCGGCAGCCCAACGCCTCGCTCAGCTTGCCCAAGTCAATCGCATCGCCATTTTTCCTCACTAAGTCCATCATATTGACCGCCGCCACAACTGGCAGCCCCAGCTCGATCAGCTGGGTGGTCAGGTAAAGGTTGCGTTCAATGTTCGTGCCGTCGATAATATTCAGCACAACGTTCGGCTTTTCACCGACAAGATAACGTCTCGCCACCACCTCTTCCAGCGTATAGGGTGAAAGAGAATAGATACCAGGCAGATCTTCTATCGTCACTTCCTGGCGGCCCTTCAGCCGCCCGCCTTTTTTTTCCACCGTAACGCCAGGCCAATTGCCCACATATTGGCTAGAGCCAGTCAGGGCGTTGAACAACGTCGTTTTCCCGCAGTTGGGGTTGCCCGCCAGCGCAATTTTGATTTCCATAGCCAAACTCCCTTCTTCCATAAATTAGCTAAAGCTAACTCAAAAGTGCAGATCATTGCCGACTTCGGCCTTTGCGCTACTGCACCTCAATCATCCCAGCGTCCGCTTTGCGCACCGAAAGCTCATACCCTCGGACATTCAGCTCCATCGGATCCCCCAACGGCGCGACCTTCCGCACCGAAATTTCAACGCCCTTGGTGATGCCCATATCCATAATACGCCGCTTGACCGCACCCTCGCCGTGAAGCTTCACCACCCGCACAGTATCGCCCACCCGGGCCTCCTTCAATGTCTTCATCCGACCGTCTCCTCTCAAAACATAATGCGTCCCGCCATCGTTTTATCCAAAGCGATGCGGCTGTCCCGGACCTGCAAAATCAAGCTGCCCCCCAGAGCGCTGACCACCGTGACTGGACTGTCGACCACAAACCCCAGCTCCGCCAAGTGCTGGCGGATAGAATCTTTTCCAGTGATTTTCCTGATGATCACTGTCTCGCCAGGCTGTGCCAATATCAAAGGCATGATAGGGCTTCCCTCCTTTCAACCCAGTATGAGATTAGCCTAAGCAAACCTTAGTTAGTGTTAGCTAATCTCGAACTGCTTTAAGTTTACCATTGCTAACTGATTTTGTCAAGGGGATTCTAGGAACTTTCTAAAGTTTGGTTAGCTTTAGCTAATTACGTAGCCGAACAGGCGCAAAACTGCGCATAATCCCCAACTCCTTTGCCTCCCGTAGTGAAAAATCTCTATTTGACAACCATACCAAAAACCGGTATAATAAAGTATACACCAATACAGAAAGGTCTGGTTATAATGCTTAAACAACAGCTCGCAGAATACTTTGCCGCCCACCGGCAGGAATTTATCGACGATATCTCGGCGCTGGTCGCTGTCCAGAGCGACCGCCAGCCCCCTCTCCCCGGCAAGCCCTACGGCGAAGGCCCCGCCGCCGCGCTGGACAAAGCGCTGGAAATTGCCGGCGGCATGGGATTCATCACCCAAAACCATGACTATTATGTCGGCACCATCGATTTTATGCCCGGCGACGCGGAACTTGATATCCTCGCCCATCTGGACGTGGTGCCGGTCGGCGACGGCTGGACGGTTACCCAACCGTTTGCGCCCAAACTGGTTGACGGCAAGCTCTACGGCCGCGGCACAGCCGACGACAAAGGTCCGGCTGTAGCAGCGCTTTATGCAATGAAAGCGCTGAAAGACTTGGGGATACAGCTAAAGAAGAACGTCCGGCTGATTGTCGGCTGCGACGAGGAATGTGGCAGCTCTGACATCGCCCAATATTACAAAACCCACGCCGAAGCGCCCTGCACCTTCTCCCCGGACGCCGAGTTCCCGGTCATCAACACCGAAAAAGGCTCCTTCCAGGGCCTTTATACCGCCAGCTACACCGAAAGCGCCGCCCTGCCCCGCATCGTCAGCGTCAAGGCCGGCACCAAATTAAACGTCGTCCCCGACCGCTGCACGGCAGTTGTCGAGGGGTTGACCGCTGCCCAGTGCGAAACCTATTTCAGCAAAGTTTCCGCTACCGGCGCAGCTTTCACGGCGGCAGATAAGGACGGCTGCACCGAGATTTCCTGTAAAGGCGTAAGCGCCCACGCCTCCACCCCCGATAAAGGCTGCAACGCAATCACCGCGATGCTGACGCTGCTTGCCGAGCTGCCGCTCGCCGACAGCGAAGGGCATCAAAGGCTGCTGGCGCTGGGGAAACTCTTCCCCCACGGCGACGGCTTGGGTAAGGCTGCCGGCGTTGCAATGAGCGATGAAATCTCCGGCCCGCTGACCTATTCGCTGGATATCCTGGACTACAGCTTGAC
Source organism: Oscillospiraceae bacterium (assembly GCA_022793675.1). Lineage (GTDB taxonomy): Bacteria > Bacillota > Clostridia > Oscillospirales > Ruminococcaceae > Faecivivens. The sequence goes on along the minus strand of JAAWDH010000042.1, from coordinate 31,445 downwards.
TAAACTTTCGGCAGACACCGACTGCCGCGCGAGCCTCTGCGCGACGGACGAGAATCTGACAAATGTACTGCGTAAAAAAGCCGCCGAACTGGGGCTGACATTGGATGAAGCATCCGTCCTGCGCCCGCCCCACCATGTCCCTGCTGACAGCCCCTTTGTACAAAAGCTGCTGTGGGTTTACGAAGATTACACCGGCAGGAAGGGCGAAGCGGTCGCCATCGGCGGCGGCACCTATGTGCACCGCCTGAAAAACGGCGTCGCCTTTGGGTGCAGCTTCCCCTGGTCGGAGGACTGCCATATGCACGGCGACGACGAATTTGTCCAGATTGACGAGCTGCTCTTATGCTGCCAGATATTTGCCCAGGTAATCGCCGACATCTGCGGCTGAGCTGCAAAAAGGAAAGGGGAGGACGCTTTTGAAACAGGGACAGAGCCTGGCCGAACGGACGGCGGACGATATCTTGTCGATGCTCTGCATTGACAAAAAGTTTGCGCCAGGGGACAAGATCCCCAACGAAAACGACCTCTCCGCCGCCTTGTCGGTAAGCCGCACCACCCTGCGGGAGGCCATCCGGATCCTAGCGGCCCACCAGGTGCTTGAAATCCGCCGCGGCCGGGGCACCTATGTCCGGGCCGACTTCAAGCCGGAGGGGCAGCTAGGGCTGGAAGACCTGTCCCCAGCGCTGATCAACATCCGCGACCTATTTGAAGTGCGGCTGATCTTCGAGCCGCAGGCGGCCTTCTATGCCGCCAGCCGCGCCACGGAAGCGGAGCTCGAACGGATCCTCTACTACGGACGGCTCGATGAGGAGCAGCTGCTGCGCGGCGTGGACAGGACCGAAGCGGAACAGGCTTTCCACAACTCCATTGCCTGCGCCACCCACAACGCTTTCTTGACCGAGCTGATGCCGATGCTTTACGAGTCGATCGGCAAGGCTGTGGCGCTGGCCAAGAGCTATCCGGAACTGATGCGGCACACGCTGGAAGACCACCGCCAGATTATGGATTTCCTGGCCAAGCGCAACCCCGAAGGCGCGCGCACGGCAATGCAGCTGCATATGATCCATGCCATGGAGGAAATGAACCTTGAATAACAGCGATACCGCCGCCCTCAGGCCGCTGCTTGAGGGTTATGCCCCGCATTCTGCCGAGGAAGCCGCCGACCGGGATTTCCTGCTGGGGTGGCTGGAACTGTTCCCAGAAAACTGCCTGTCCAGGGACAACATTTTCGGCCATTTTACCTCGACGGGCTTTGTGATGAACGAAGCCCTTGACCGCTGCTTGATGGTATACCACAACCTTCGCGGCTGCTGGTCCTGGACAGGCGGCCACGCCGACGGCGACGGCGACCTGCTGGCAGTGGCGGTGCGGGAGGCGCTCGAAGAAACCGGCGTGCCGGCACGCCCGCTCATCCCGGAACCAGTGCTGCTGGGGCCGCTGACGATGGAGAGCCATTGGCGGCGGGGGGAATATGTCAGCGCCCATCTGCACCTGAACCTGACCTATGTGCTGATTGCCGACGAAACCGTCCCGTTGACGGTAAAGCCCGACGAAAACAGCGGCGTGCGCTGGTTTACGCTGCCGGAGCTTTGCGCCGCGCTGCAGGGCAGCGAACGGGACGCCGCCTTGTATACCCGGATGTTCGAGCTGGCAAAGCTGGCGGCTGGCCTGGGCCGAAAAAGCTGACGCAAAAACCAGAATGGAGGAGATAAACCTTGAGAAATTGATTGGGACGGGTTTATCGAAACGCTGAAGGAAATCGGCTATACCGGGGAATTTTCCTCTGAAGCCACCGGCGCAATCGACGCCCTGCCCAGGGAGCTTTCTGAACAGGGCGTCCGCCTAGTGGGGGCATCAGCCGGGCGTTCCTCGCCCGTCATGGCATCCCGGCAGAATAACCCGGCGGGCAGAATGAACAAAGGCGCGGTTAATTTGTGTCAAATCTATAAAATTTTAAAAACCCCCTAGATTTTTTTGGAGGGATATGGTATTATAGATAATAGAAAGCCGGACAGGTTTTCGCCGGGTCCCCCGGATGAAATGGAGGCATGATTATGAACACAACTTTCATCGCCAGAAAAGTTACGCTGTCGGATTCGTTTAAGCAAAAGGCTGAACAGCGCCTGAAAAAGCTGGACCGCTTTTTTGACGACCCCCGCGTCCAGATTTTAGTCTCTGCCCAGAAGGACACCGCTACGGTCGAACTGACCCTGTGGGCCGACGGTATGATCTACCGCGCTGAAAAGCAGGACCGCGATAAGGTGGACGCGCTGGACGACGCCGTCGATACTTTGATCCGCCGTATCAGGAAAAATAAGACCAAGCTCCAGAAAAAGGTCAAGTCCTCTGCCTTTGAGGTGGCCTCCGACCTCGACAGCTACCCCGAAGAGGACAGCTTTGACGTCATCCGCACCAAGGAAGTCGAGCTTCGCCCTATGTCTGCTGACGAGGCGATCCTGCAAATGAACCTCTTAGGCCATACCTTCTTTGTCTACCGCGACGCCGAAACCGGCGATGTCAACGTCGTCTACCGCCGCTCTGAAGACGGTTACGGCATTATCGTCCCGAAATAAACTGCCGGCAGCTTCACGCCTATGATTGATCCGGCCCCTCTGTCCTGCCAAGGACGGAGGGGCTGCGCCTATATCCAATAACGTTTTGCCATAAAAACGACGAAGCCGGGACCGAAAGCAGCATCCCTGGGATGCCATAGAGCGCGCCGCCCGCCAGCACAGCCGCCAACACCAGCGCCGCAGGCAATCCGACTGACCGACCCATGACTTTAGGATAGATCAGGTTGTTTTCAAGCTGCTGCAAAAGGACAATGAAAATCAGGAACCACATCCCATCGGCGGGGCTTTGGCTGAACAGCAGCAGCGCACCGAACGCGCCGCCTGCCAGCGCGCCTGCTACCGGTATCAGCGCCGTTACGCCGATCATCAGCGAAATCAGCCCGGCAAAAGGCTTGCCGAACAGCAGCATCCCTAAAAAACAGCCGCTTCCCAGGATTACCGCCTCGGTCAGCTGCCCGCGGACAAAGGCCGAAAAGCTGCGGCAAAGGCTGGAACCGGCTTCTGTCAAAGCCCCTTCATCTTTGGCGAAATGGGCGAATTTCCTCGCCAGCGAAAAGATGGTCTGTTTCTTTAGGAGCATCCATACGCCGAAAATCCCGCCCAGCAGCAGCGACGCCGCGCTGCCGGTCAGGGCGCTGGTCAGCACAGTCAGGCTCGGCAGCAGCCCGCCCAGCACTTCGCCGGGCAATTCCGACGCTTCCAGCCGCAGCTGGCCGCCGGTGCATCCCGAAAGCCAGCCTGAGAGCGCCGTCAGGCGTTCGCCGAGCGCCGGCAGCGCCGCCAACGCCTGCTCGAAACTCTGCGCAAGCTTCGGCCCTGCCCGCCAGAAAAGGGCCGCCATGCCGCCCAGCGCCAACAGCAGCGCCGCCCATACCGCCAGCAACCGTTTTTTCCGCCCCGCCCAGGGAAACACCCGCCGCTCTGCCAGCCGGCAGAGCGGGTCCAGAAACAGCGCCAGGCAAAGCCCTTCCGTCAGCGGCTTCACCATCGGCTCCAGCCTCTCCCAGCTAAACAGCAATAAAAGCCCGCCCAATAAAGCCAGCAGCTTCGCCGCCCTTTTTCCCTCTTCGGTCATCCGCCCACCTCGCTTTTTTCGTTTCTGCCGTTAGTTTACCCGATAAAACCGAAAAGTCTGCTGGAGGTTTTTTCCGCCGGCTGCTTCCTAAAAAATTTGACAGCGGCGGGAAAATGGTTTATAATAAAATTAGGATGACAAAGGAGGGCTTTTGATGGAGTATATAAAATTGGGCCAGTCAGAATTGGCCGTTTCGCGGATCTGCTTAGGGTGTATGGGCTTTGGCGACGCTTCCGCTGGACAGCACAGCTGGACGCTCGATGAGGCGCATTCGCGGGAAATCATCCGGCGGGCGCTGGAACTTGGCGTCAATTTTTTTGACACAGCAATCGCTTATCAAAGCGGCACAAGCGAACAGTACCTGGGCCGCGCGCTCAAGGATTTTGCCCAGCGCAGCCAGGTGGTCGTCGCCACCAAGTTCCTTCCCCGCACCGAAGCGGAAATTGCTGTTGGTATCAGCGGCAGCGCCCACATCGAGCGTATGCTGGACAAAAGCCTAAAAAACCTGGGGATGGATTATGTTGACCTCTACATCTACCATATGTGGGATTACCAAACCCCGCTAAGTGAAATTATGGAGGGCCTGAACCAGGTGGTCAAGGCAGGGAAAGCCCGGTATATCGGTATTTCAAACTGTTTTGCTTGGCAGCTGGCCAAGGCGAATGCATTGGCCGAACGGGAAGGGTTTCCAAAATTTGTTTCGGTGCAGGGCCACTACAACCTGATTTTCCGGGAAGAGGAACGGGAGATGGCTCCCTATTGCCGGGAGGAGGGCATCGCCCTGACCCCTTACAGCGCGCTGGCAGGCGGGCGGCTGTCCAAACGCCCCGGTGAAACTTCGGTGCGGCTGGAACAGGACAGTTACGCCAAGCTTAAGTACGACGCCACAGCAGAATCCGACGGCGCAATCATCGGCAGAGTCGCCGAACTGGCTGAAAAACATAGCGTCACTATGACGGAGGTCGCATTGGCATGGCTGCTGACGAAAGCCGCTGCCCCGGTTGTCGGCGCAACCAAGTTCCATCATATGGAAGGGGCGGCAAAAGCGATCGACCTCAAATTGAGCGCAGAAGAGCTGGCCTTCTTGGAAGAGCCCTACGTCCCGCATAAGCTGGTAGGCGTAATGGCTCAGAACACTCAATCTGCGGCAAAAGAAAGCCACGTCTGGTCCATTGGTAACCAAACCGCCTGAACAAGCAAGCGCGCCCTTCCGGGATAACCGAAAAGGCGCGCTGTTTATTTTTCAGGTATCGGCATCAAACTGAAGTCTGGCCCGCCCTTTACAGCATCGCTGCATCTGCTGCATTGGGGGTTTTGCAGGATGGCGGCCTTATCCAAAACCGCATCCATTTTTTCAGACATCATACTGTATTAAATCCTCATAACGCTGGCCCTTGACAATAACCCGGCTCTCCCCGTCCCTGACCATCACCACCGGCGGGATGGGGTTGCGGTTATAGTTGGAGGCCATCGAATAGTTATAGGCCCCGGTGCAGCATACTGCTAGGATATCGCCTGGCCCAGCATGGGGCAACGAAACGCCTTCGCCTAACAGGTCGCCGCTCTCGCAGCATTTGCCAGCCACGGTTACCGTTTCGTCCGCCCTATCCGCCGCCCGGTTAGCCAGCAAAAAGTCATACTTAGCCTGATAAAGGATATACCGGGGATTATCAGACATCCCGCCGTCCACCGAAATGTAGGTACGCACGCCAGGGATTTCCTTGCGCCGCCCAACGGTATAAAGGGTCGTGCCGGCCTCGCCGACAATCGAGCGCCCTGGCTCCATCAGGATAAACGGGGTAGGAATGCCTTTCGCGTCTGCCGTCTTGCGGATCGCCTCTGACACCTCAGCCATATACGCCGCATAGGCAATCGGATCATCGCCCTCGTGATAGCGGATACCAAAGCCGCCCCCAAGGTTCAGCTCGGCAAGCGTGACGCCAGTCTGCGCCTTGATTTCCGCGATAAAGCCCATCATCACCTCGCCGGCGTGGATAAAAGGCGCGGCATCCATAATCTGCGACCCGATATGGCAATGCAGCCCCAGCAGCCGGACGCTTGGCAGCGCCAGCGCTTTTTTAACCCCTTCCATCGCCTCGCCGGTTTCCAGCGTCAAGCCAAATTTAGAGTCAATTTGCCCAGTACGGATAAACTCATGGGTATGGGCGTCGATGCCCGGCGTCACCCGCAGCAGGATGGGCGCTTCGCACCCCAGCTCAGCCGCCAGCGCGCTCAAGCCCTCTACCTCCTCGATACTATCAGCGACAATCCGCCCCACGCCGTTCTCCAGCGCCATTTTCAGTTCCGCATCCGTCTTATTATTGCCATGGAAAACCAATTTTTCAGCCGGGAACCCAGCCTTTAACGCCGTGTACAGCTCGCCGCCCGACACCACATCGGCCCCCAGGCCCTCCTCATCCGCAATCCGATAGATCTCCTTGCAGGCAAACGCCTTAGAAGCGTAGCAGATAAGGCCCCGCCCGCCATAAAACTCCTCTATTGACTGGCGGTAAGCCCGCATTGCCTCACGGACGGCCGTTTCGTCCATCACATAAAGCGGCGTGCCATACTGCTTCGCCAACTTTACCGCGTCACAGCCGCCCAACAGCAGATGCCCCTCTTGGGAAACCTCGATTTTCCTGTCCATTCCAATCCCTTACCTTTCGTTTTCTCTATCTTCTGTATCCAACCCGGAAAAAACAAGGAGATTTCGCTTGCTGCGGCAAGCGGCCAGAACGCAAAACCTTTTTCCTTGACAATCTTAAGGAAACATGTTTTTTTTGACAAGCCTAGCCTTGCCAATTCAAAAAGCGTCATCCTCCGCGCCTTCCGCGCTATAGTACTCGTAAAGGTCTTGCAGCACAGCGCGCAGCTCCTCGACACCCTGGCCGGTCTCTGATGAAAAAGGGATGACGACAACCTGGTCGGACTCGGGCAGTTCATCCCGGAAAGCCGCCAGCCGCTCCTCATACGCCGACTTTTTCAGCTTATCGGCCTTGGTCAGCACAATCAGGAACGGCAGCTCCGCTTCAATCAGGAAGTTGACCATATCGGAATCCAGCTGCCCGAGCGGGTGGCGCATATCGACCAGCAGCACCGTCAGCGCCAGCCGGCGTCGCTTATCCAGCAGATACCCTTCTATCAATTCCGCCCAGCGCGCCTTCTCCCCTTTGCTGACCTTGGCGTAGCCATAACCGGGAAGGTCGACCAGATGCAGGCAGCCGTCAAGGTTGAAAAAGTTGACCGTCACCGTTTTCCCCGGCACCGAGCTGACCCGCGCCAGCGCCTTGCGCCCCAGCAGCTTATTGATCAGTGAAGACTTCCCCACATTGGAACGCCCAGCAAAAGCGACCTCTGGCAGGGTCGAAGCCGGGATCTGCTTTTTTGTCCCATAGGACGCCAGAAACGAAACATTATGATAATTCATTCTCCCGCCCCTTTCATTGCCGTAACGGCGGCGCTTCCTGCCTGACGCCCGGCAGCGCCGGCAGCGGCTTTTCGGCGGCCTTTGCCGCCGGTTTTACCAGCACCTGCCCCAGAATTTCCGACACATGGCGCACCGGCACAAAGGTCACATGGTCTTTGACCACCTGGTCGACCTCTTCCAAATCCTTACAGTTCTGGTCTGGGATAAAGACTGTGCGGATCCCCGCCCGGTAGGCCGCCATAGATTTTTCGCGCAGGCCGCCGATCGGCAGCACCCGCCCCCGCAGCGTCACCTCGCCAGTCATGGCGGCGTCGCTGCGCACCGGCAGCCCGCTCAGGGCCGACACCACACAGGTCACCATCGTCACCCCCGCCGAAGGCCCGTCTTTGGGCACAGCGCCCTCTGGGGCATGGATATGGATATCCTTTTCTTTGTAGAAAGAGGGGTCGATGCCATAATCGTCGCAGATACTGCGCACATAGCTGACGGCAATCTGGGCCGATTCGGTCATCACTTCCCCAAGCTGGCCGGTCGTCTGCACCTTGCCGGTACCCGGAAGGACAATCGCTTCAATTTCCATCGTGTCGCCGCCGACCGCCGTCCAGCAAAGGCCGTTGACAACCCCTACCTCATCCTGCCTGCGCAGATCGTCGGGCAGATAGCGCGGCACGCCCAGCAGCTTTTTCAGCACCTTTTCACCAACGCTGACCTTCCCTTCTTCCTCCGAAACGATAAGCTTTGCTGTTTTGCGGCAGATCGAAGCAATCTCCCGCTCTAAACTGCGCACGCCAGCTTCCCTGGTGTAGCCGTCAATCAGCGCAAGCAAACCGTTTCTCGTAAACTTCAGCTGCGCGGCGGCAAGCCCATGGCGGGCAATCTGACGGGGGATTAGATGGCGCTTGGCAATCTGATACTTTTCTTCGCGGGTATAGCTGTCCATCTCAATCAGTTCCATACGGTCGAGCAGCGGCCGCGGGATCATTGAAACGTCGTTGGCTGTGGTGATGAACAGCACTTCGCTTAGGTCAAACGGGATTTCCAGGTAATGGTCGCGGAAGGTGACATTCTGTTCGCTGTCCAGCACCTCAAGCATCGCCGAGCTGGGGTCGCCGCGGTAATCGCTGCTCATCTTGTCAATCTCATCCAGCAGGATAACCGGGTTGCGGCTGCCGGCCTGCTTTAGGGCGTTGATAATCCGCCCCGGCATAGAGCCCAGATAGGTCTTCCGATGGCCGCGTATTTCCGCCTCGTCGCGGACGCCGCCCAGCGAAATACGCACATACTTGCGCCCCAGCGCCCTGGCAATCGACTTGGCCACAGAGGTCTTGCCCACGCCGGGCGGGCCAGCAAGGCAAAGGATCTGCCCTTTGATATCGGGGGCAAGCTTGCGCACAGCGATTGTCTCGACAATTCGCTTTTTGACTTTATCAAGACCGTAATGGTCCTGGTCGAGGATTTTTTCAGCCCTGGCCACATCGTTTTGGTCTTCTGTCCATTCATCCCAAGGCAGCTCGATACAGGTTTCGATATAACTGCGGATCAGCTGGCCTTCCTGGGACTGCGGCGGGGTACGGTAAAGCCGGTCGCACTCCCGCAGAAGCTTTTCCCGCACATCGTCGGGGATATTTTGGATTGCCTGGATTTCGTCGGCATAATCCATGGATTCCTCCATCGGGTTATCGCCTTCCCCAAGCTCCTCCGAAATGGCCCGCAGCTGCTCGCGCAGAAAATGCTCGTGCTGCTGCTGGCCCAGCTGGTCGCGTACCTGGCCGTAAATGTCGCGCTCCCATGAAAGCACCGAAATCTCATAATAAAGCAGCTCCGCCAGCATCTTCATCCGTGCCGCTAGGTCGGATTCCTCCAGCAAAGCCTGCCTTTCCTCTGTCGGCAAGGATAAATTCTGAACAATTGCGGAAAAAAGCCCGTAAGGGGTTTTCTGGGAGAGGATATAAGCCGCCAGTTCATCCGGCATATTGGGCAGCAGGCCGCAGTAGGTCTCAAAGCCCTGGGCCACAACCCGCATCATTGCTTCCTCCACCTGGGCCGGCGCATCCATTGTCGTTTTTTCAGGGAACCGCCGCAGCGCCGCCCGCAAAAAACCGCCTTCCGTCAGGGTGCAGCGCGTTACCAGCACCCGGTGAAGCCCTTCAACCAGAACCCGCACCGAATCCTTGCCGTTGTTCAGAAACTGGACAATCCGCGCTGTCACCCCTACGCTGTAAAGGTCCTCCGGGCTGGGGTCTTCTATTGCGAAGTCTTTCTGGGTTACCAAAAGGATTTGCCTGCGTTCTTCCATAGCCTGCCGGACAGCGGCCACCGATTTTTCCCGCCCTACGTCGAAATGGAAGGTCATGCCGGGAAATACAACGATACCCCGCATAGCCACCACCGGCAGGGAAAGGGGATTTTTTTTCTTTCCTTCATTCGCCATAAGCTGCCTCGCTCCTTTCGGCGCGCCATTCAAAAAACGCGCCTGGCTGGGCCTTTCCTGTAATCAGCCCTTTATTTATAAACAGCCAAACTTGGCTCACAAGTAGTCATCTTCCATTATATCAGATTCACCATGATGTTGCAACAATTTCCCAGGATTTTTCGGGAATACGAAAATACGACGCTTTCTGAAGAAAGCTTAGCAAAGACTTTTCATCGCCCGGATACCCGTCAGCATAGTTTTACACACCTACTGCGTCGAATGCGTCGCCAGCAGCGACATCCTGCGCAGCGTTTTTCACTCAGAAGCCACCGGAACCTTAGAGCGGATAGTGCATAAGATAATAGAGGGCAGAAAAATCCAGGCCGGCGGGCGGGAAGTGCCTTACAAGGCCATGAAGAGCTTTCCGCCGCCTTTTAGGGCAGCGCCGGCCTTTTGCTAGGGAAGCTGCCCATATGCTAAAAAGAGCTTTGCCCAACCATAACACCCTGGGCAAAGCTCTTTTATTAGCTGTCAAAAGACGATTTTAATTCAAGCCCGTGTGCATATTTCCAGCTTGCCCACTGCCCGTTATCCATCAGCAGCTTCCAAGCCCCCCGGTAGTCCAGGCCGAAATGGTTCAGACACCTCATCAGATTAGAACATATCACTCCAAAAGGGTGGCTGGCCCCAAGGCAGCAGTCATTATTCAAATGCATTTGACTGCCCTCGTAATCGTCTTTTGCATCTTGGGTGGTGCGGAATTTGTCAAGCAGCGACACCCAGACCCGTTCCAGCCGGGGGTCCTGAATATCCTCTGTCACCCAGATGGCATAGATCAGGGTGTGATACTCCATCCGACCATGGTTTTTCTCGTCGGGCAGGTAGTCTAGGAAGTAGTCCAGTACCTCCTCCCGGCCATTAAGCTTACTCAGGCTGGTAAACAAATAGTTCTTGTCGTTCTGATCCAAATCTTTCCGGTACAGCTGGTCCTTCAACAGCCCGGCGTGAATCTCTGGGTAATCTTTCAAAATGGAAAAGATACTACACGCATCCCAGAAGGGCTGGCCATGCAGAGAGGACATCTTCTCCAGCACCTGGGGCCACCAAACCTCCTTGGCCTTCCATCCGCCCTCATAACAGATGACCGAGATGGCCTCCGGATAGGCTCCAAGGTCCCACAAGACATCGATCTCCTCTGCCATGCCGGGCACATGGAACCGGGACAGCATTTTGATAAGGGCCATGCGCAGCCCGGGATCCTGTTCGCTGTCACAGGCCTTTTTAAAGTAAGACTTCTGTTTGGCGGGCAGTTCCTGGAATTTATAGCAGCTTTCCACAACCTCGATGCGGGCCTGTACGTCCTCCGTTTGCTCATACAATTCCATCAATTCCTGGGGTTTGCCGTCCAGGTACAGACCGAAGTACATTTCCTCGTCATCATAGCCGGCAATCACCTCCCGCGTCCAGCGCTCGTACCAGGCCAGGAAGTCCGGCTCCCGCATGACAGATGGCGGGCCGCACTGATCTTCGTCGTAGTAGATCACACGCCCCCGGTCAGGGCCGTCCAGAACTAGGCCGGTCATCAGGGTACAACCCTGGGTTCCCAGAGGCAGAACCGCCCCAGATGGGTAATCAGGGAGCTGGCAGGGTTCCGACGCCCCCAACGAATACAAGCCGTAGAAAGGCCCCGCCCCGCCATTCCCCATCCACAGCAGAAAATTCCGATACCCCTCCGGCAGGGAAACGCCGAAACGCGCTTCAAAAGCGGCTATCGTTTCCTTCAAGGCAGGAGGTTCTAACTGATATTTGTGACCATCAGCGCCAAAACGGGAGAAATCCGAATCCTTTTCTCCGGCCCGCTTAAGCTGTTTGCGTAGTTTACCAACCCAAACAGGCTGTATACTTTTTGCCATAATAGATTTCCCCTCTTGCAGCTCTTGCAATCTATATTTGCCCAAAAATTTCTAAGTAGAGCATACCGCCAATACCAGTAGCTATCAACCCTCATCTGCAGGCGATGACAGTAGCGGCAGGCCGTGCATTTGTTCCCGCAGAGGAGGGGGCATCCAGGACAACCCCAGACGCCCCCGCTTACATTTTCTCCTGTCAGCCTGTGCCATTCACCCCGAATGGACTATCAGCCATATACATGGCACCTCTTAGGAACCCTTCTTGCGGTTTTCCTCAGCCTCGATAATCTGCTGGGCAACCACATCCAGCTGCTCGTGGCGCTGCAGGCTGTCGACCAAGTCGCTCTGCTGCAAGCCCTCATAAGCAGCGTCGCCCTTAAAGGCCAGCTTCAACATAATTGGCGTGAATACTGCGCAGCAGACCACCATGATAATGATTGGCCCAAAGAAAACTGGGTTGAGCATTCCAAGCGCCGTCCCCTTATTGGCCACGATTAGCGCTACCTCGCCGCGGCAGGCCATGCCGCAGCCTACCTGGATGCACTGACGGAGCTTGGTAAAGCCGCAAAACCGCGCACCCAGCCCGCAGCCTACCAACTTGGAGCCGACCGCCACAAGCACCAGCATCACTGAAAAGAGGATGATAAAGCCGTCCATTTTGGGCAGCTCTACCTTCAGCCCAATGTTCGCAAAAAATACCGGCGACAACAGCAGATAGGAAAGCGGCGAGAATTTGCTGGCGATATAGCTCCCTTTGGGAGTGTTGGAAACAATCAGCCCCGCTGCAAAGGCACCGATGATATCGGCTACGCCAAATACTTCCTCAGCCAGGAAAGCCATCGCCAAACAGAGCACAAAGGCCAAGATCGGCAGCCGGCGCAGGTTCTGGTCATGCATAACCTTGTGCTCGTACCATCCCATCAGTTTCATGAACAGGAAAGCCACCACTGCAACGAAAACAAAGAACAACAGGATTTTTAAAAGCACAATGCCGATGTTCACTTCCGCCCCAGCCATGCTGGTGACAACCGTTAGGCAGATAAGCCCTAGGATATCGTCAATCAGCGCCGCCGCTAAAATCGTGTTGCCAGTTTTGGTAGACAGTTTGCCGATTTCTTTCAGCGTTTCCACCGTAATGCTCACGGATGTGGCGGTAAGGATCGTACCCATAAAGATATTCTGCAAAAGTTTGCTGCCAGGGTAGGAAAATTCCCCGCGGTTGAAGAAAATCATCAGCACCGCCCCCAAAACCAACGGCACCAGTACCCCGCAAAGCGCTACAATCATCCCCGCTTTGCCGGTTTTTTTCAAGTCTTGCAGGTTGGTGTCCATGCCCGCCGAAAACATCAGGACGATAACGCCCATTTCCGCGATATTTGAAAGGAAAGTGCTCGGCTGCAAAAGCCCCAGCATCGCCGGCCCCAGCAAAAGCCCCGCCAGCAGCGCCCCTACCACCTGCGGCATCTGGAACTTGCGGGTGATAAGGCCTAAAAGCTTGGTGCTGACCAAAATCAGCGCAATGTCAAAAAGAAATCCGTATTCCATTTTTCCCATCCCTTTGTTGTTTTTCGGCTAATCCGACTTTTTATTATAGAGACAAAAAGCAAAAATTTCAAGGGCTTTTGGGCCGGGCGGGGAGGGTTTGCAGAAAAATCAGGATTTTGGATAATTTATTACAAGCTGCTGTGCAGAGTCTGTTGAAAAATCCTCACGTCTTCTGACAGCTGGACCTACAAGCGGACCATCTGCGGCTGGCGCTTGACAAAATAGCAAGCCTCCTGAAAGCCCAGCCCTTTCAGCATCCGCTGGCAGGCTTCAACGCCGCTGCCAATATCTTCATAGCGGTGGGCGTCCGAGCCAAGGGAGACAAGCCGCCCGCCAAGCTCCAGGTAACGCCGCAGCAGCGGCTCATCCGGCAGCGGCCGGCCAATCTTCTGCCGCAGGCCGCTGGCGTTGACCTCCAAAGCGATGCCCTTTTCAATAATACGGGCGAACAGGGCGTCGATTTTATCCTGCCAGTGCCCCAGCTCCAACGGGATCCCAGCATCGCCGACAATGTACCGCAGCGGATAGGTCAAGTGGGTCAGCACGTTAAATTTTCCCCAATCTACCAGCCGCAGCAGCCGGTCAAAGTAATCGTCCATCAATATGTTAATCCGATCAAGGCTTTCGCCCTTACAATCCAAATAGTAAAAATCCACAATATCGCCGGCGCGATGGATCGAACCCAGCACCACGTCTACCTCGCGCAAAGCAAGGATTTCCTCAGCGATATCGGGATAGTCCACCGCCTCCCCCAGCTCAAAGCCAGTGAGGAGTTTTAAACCGCCGTCCCAGCTTTCCCGCAGCTTTGCAGTCTCGTCCACCGAAGCGCAGACGGCCGCCCTCACCTCGTCCAGCGGATAGCGGGCAGGATAAAGGTCGCAATGGTCGGTAATGGCCAGCACCCCAAACCCCAGTTCCTCTGCCCGCCGGCAGATCTGCTCCACCAGCTCGTGGCCGTCAAAACTGTGGGCGGAATGGCAGTGACAATCAATCAGCATAATAGCATCTCCTTCGTTCGCCAATAACCTAAACAATAAAAATAGCCGCCCGCACTTTCAATAACGGCGGCTATTTTTTTAACGTAACATCATTGGGCGCGAACCGCTTATCGGTAGGTTATTATAGCGTTTTTATGCAGGATTGTCAAGCTGACAATATTTTTCATTATGCCGGGTTAGCTATTCGGAGCACAGCATTTAGAAGTGAGAGTTACTATGTAGAGGATGGTTTCTGCCACCAAATACATATGACTGCAGCTCATTTATGGTAGATGGCACAAGCGGGAAAAGCGGTGGTAACCCGGCAGGTGTGGGGCATCTGGGGATAACAAGGTAGGTAAAGGCCCTACAATAGGGGTTGAATGGCGACTGGCTTTGTACTATACTGCCTGATGCAATTCAACAAATCAAAATTTTTCGGAAAATGCGGCAATGTTAATCTGCGTTGCTTGCCGCAACGGCATTTCCTCCGTATAATGATAGTGAAAGGAGGCGATTCCTGATGCTGAGCGAAAACATCAAAGCAATCAGAAAATCTAAGGGGCTTTCGCAAGAGGAACTCGCAATCAAGTTGAATGTGGTAAGACAAACAATCTCTAAATGGGAACAGGGACTGTCGGTTCCAGATGCCGATATGCTGATTTCTTTATCGGAGGTATTTGAAACACCTGTAAGCACATTACTTGGAGAAACTGTCGCCGAGACGAGGGTCGATGACCTAAGAGTAATTTCCGAGAAGCTTGAGGTCGTAAACCTGCAGCTTGCGCGCGGAAAGGCAATGAGGCGGAAGGCGGCACATTGGGCTTTTATCTCATTGTGTGCGATTATAACAGCTATTTTTGCAGTTCTGATAGTGTTGAATAGTCCTTACTCGGCTTGGAATTACAGTCAACCCGAAACCGCAGTTGCCGGAGTGGCATTCCATGCACTTGAGTGGCTGTTCGTTAGAATAGCGCCACTGGCCTTAATTGGTGCAATTGTTGGGGCTTGCTTAACACGAAAGAAAATGTGAAATTGTCCAGCTTATCGGGGGCTTTCATCTTTTGGGTGAAAGTCCCCTTGACAAATGCTCTCTTAGTAAAATCTTTTTGTAAAATCTATCGATGCAGAAGGCAACTAGGCAGCGCTGATAGGTATCCTGGCGATTAAAATTAGCTTTGCTAAGCTTGCTTCTCTTCAGAAAACGACCTGTACTCTTCTAAATCTCTAAATGCTGTCGCCCTAGGTTAGCTGCAAAAAACCGTTGACGAATAAAGGGAAAGATGGTATGATAAAAGGTAAAGAATCGCTGTGTGCTAAATTGCCAAAGCGCCAGCCCCGATATTTTTTAGAGGGAGCCTTTGCCATGAAAACAGAATGTTACTCGCCTGCTGAAGGCGACGTCTTATCCGAGCTTCGCAGCTTCTTGCAGTCCGCAGGGCTGCGCTACGACAGAAGCGTCCGCCAGACGGTCATCAAACGGGACGGCAGCGGCCGCATCGCCGCTACGGGGTCGCTGGACGGCCGGGTCATCAAATGCGTTGCCGTCCGCCCCGACTGCCAGGGCGGGCCGCTGGCCGGCGAAATCGTCAAAGATCTGGCCCGCCTTGCCAAGGAATCCGGCGAATCCCACCTGTTCCTGTTCACCCGGCCGGAAAACCAGCCTGCTTTTGAACAGCTAGGCTTTTACCCAGTGGAAAAAACAGACGACGCGCTGCTGATGGAAAACCAGCCCGACGGCGTGGAAAGATGGCTCCAAACAGTGCCGCGATGCGGGGAGGGTATCACCGGCGCAATCGTCGCCAACTGCGCCCCTATGACCAATGGCCACCTCTATCTGATCCAAAAAGCAAAGCTCCTGTGCGACCAGCTTTACCTGTTCGTGCTGTCGGAAGATAAAGGCGAAATCCCTGCCGATGACCGGCTGGAAATGGTGCGCGCCGCCACGGCAGGCATCCCGGGCGTCGTCGTCTGCCCTTCGGGGAATTACCAGGTCAGCGCCGCCACTTTCCCAGGCTATTTTCTGCGGGATGAGACCGAGGTGCGGCGGGTCAGCTGCGAGCTGGATCTGAAACTTTTCGCCTGCCGGATTGCCGCGCCGCTGGGCATTTCCCGTCGCTTTGTCGGCCAGGAGCCTTACTCTACCCTCACCGAGCATTACAACCGCTATATGAAAGAGATCCTGCCGCAGTACGGCGTCTCACTGGTGGAATTTTCCAGGCTCCGCGCCGGCGACAAAGGCTTTGTCAACGCCGGCGCTGTGCGCAGGCTTTGGGCAGAAGGCGACCTTCCCAAGCTTGAAAGGATGGTGCCGCCGGCAGTGTTCAAATACCTGTCCAGCCACCGCCCCCGGAACAGCCAGGCATAAATCTGAGCAGAAGGGCTATTGACAACTATGATGTTTGACAGAAAACAGCTGCGGGCGCTGATTATCCCGCTGATTATTGAACAGTTCCTCGCAATGGCCGTAGGCGCGGCAGACACAGTAATGGTTGCTTCCTGCGGCGAAACAGCGGTTTCGGCCGTTTCGCTGGTGGACAGCATCAACATCCTGCTAATCAACATTTTCTCGGCGCTGGCTACTGGCGGCGCAGTTGTCGCCTCACAGTATATCGGCCGGCAGGATGTCAAGACAGCCCGGACCTCGGCCAAGCAGCTGCTGTATACCGTCACGCTGCTGTCGCTTCTGGTGACGTCGGCAGCGCTCCTGTTCCGCAGGCCGATGCTGTCGGGCATTTTCGGCAGCATCGAACCGGCAATTATGGAAAACGCGCTGACCTATTTTTGGCTGTCGGCAATAAGCTATCCTTTTTTGGGCGTCTATAACAGCGGCGCGGCCTTATTCCGCTCTATGGGGAATTCCAAAATCTCGATGCAGGTCTCGCTGATTATGAACCTTGTCAACATTTGCGGCAACGCCATCCTAATCTATGGCTTCCAGCTGGGGGTCGCAGGGGCGGCTATCGCCTCGTTGATTTCACGGGCGCTGGCAGCAGTGATAGTGCTGGTGCTGCTGCGCAACCCCCATCACATCCTCTGCATCCAAGAGCTTTTTAAGGTGCATTTTGATTTTTCAATTATCCGCGCCATCCTGCGGGTGGGCGTGCCTGGGGGATTGGAAAACGGCATCTTCCAGATCGGCAAAATCATGGTCGCAAGCCTTGTTGCCAGCTTCGGCACAGCAGCCACAGCTGCAAACGCCGTCGGCAATACGCTGTGCGGCATCGTCATCATACCAGGATCGGCTATTGGACTGGCAATGATTACCGTTGTGGGGCAGTGCGTCGGCGCAGGAGACTACAAGCAGGCCAGGCATTATACCATGCTGCTTTTAAAGCTCACCTATCTCGCGATGCTGATTACCAACGTTACAATCTTGCTGCTTTCAGGGCAGTTGGCTGGGCTTTTCAGCCTTACCCCAGAAACCGCCGCAATCGTACGGCAGCTGATTCTTTTCCACAACCTGATGGCCATCGTCTTTTGGCCGCCAGCCTTTGCGCTGCCCAATGCCCTGCGGGCAGCGGGCGACGCCAAATTCACGATGGTTGCATCGCTGGTGGCGATGTGGGCCTGCCGCATTGGCTTGAGCTTTTTGCTGGGCAAGACTTTCGGCCTGGGTGTGCTAGGCGTCTGGATTGCGATGACGCTGGACTGGGTAGTCCGGGCGGCGCTGTTTATCTGGCGCTACAGAGGCAGCCGCTGGGAACAGCAGCGGGTCATCTAACAGGCGCCGTACCGCCGTATTTAATCAAGCAGCTGCTCCTTCGCAGATAGCGAAAGAGTAGCTGCTGATATTTTTTCGGCCTTTTGTGTTGTTCAAACAATTTATTTGGATAAAAACGGTTAACCACTTGACTTTTTTCCCGTAATTTTTTATAATAGATTATAACAAATAGTCGTTGACACAGAAAAGGTGAGACAGGATGGCGACCCGTAAAACCTACGCATCTAAAAAAACCTATTTGAGCAAGCGGCTGCTGGCACGGCTAGGCCAGATGGCCAGCTCCCCGCTGACGGTGGTCACCGCACCTGCCGGGAGCGGCAAAACAGCTGCGGCTACCGCTTTCCTTGAAAACAGCGGACTGCCTTTCTGCCTGATTGACCCCACCAAAGACCGTGCTTCCAACCGGCGCGCCCTCGGCCTTTTCTGCCCTGGGTTCCCAGACATGATGGAAGGGATCGCCGACGACCCGATGGGGGCGGCAGGATATCTTTGCGCTGCCTCCCCTGCCGGACGGCGCTTTTTGGTCGTCGACCAGTACCAGCTGGTACCAGAAACGGAAGACCGTTTTTTCCAGGCGTTGGCCAGGCTGGCGTCCAGCGATGGGCTGGGCTTGGTGCTGATGGGACGGGAACGCATCGTCTGGGCTTCGGAAGCGCTGATCACGGGGCAGGCGATACAGATATCCCTGCCCGACCTCTCCCTTATGCCTGAAGACCTGCCGCAATTCTTGCGCCAGCAAGGCCTTGCGCTCACGCTGGAACAGATTGAAATGCTGTACGGCATCACCGCTGGGTGGATGCCCGCCCTGCTGGGCTGCCTGGCGGAATACAGGCTGCATGGGCGGGTACAGCTGCCGGCAGAATTCCCCCTTTGGCTCCGCCAGGCAACGCTGGACACCCTGCCGGAGGAATTGCGGGCCGTTCTGATGGCCCTGACCCCTTTTGACAGCTTTACCTTTGAACAGGCCGCTTTTATGGCGTTGCCGCCGGACGATGAGGCTGGACTGGCGCTGGGGCAGCTGTTCCAACGCTGTCTGCTGCTTCAGGTGACGGGCAGCGAAGCGGCACCCCATCCGTTATTCTGGCAGGCAGCGCGACAGATGTTTGACTGCCTGCCTGTCCAAAGACAGCAAACCATCCTCAGCCGAGCTGGAGAATGGTGCCTCGCCCGCCAGCAGACCACCAGCGCCGTTCGTTTTTTCTGCCGGAGCGGCCGGCCAGAAGCGCTGCTTGGGCTGCTGCGCAAGGGCGCGTTGGCAAGGCTTCCCTTTGCAGCCTGCCAACAGGCGGAAAAGCTGCTTGCTGCTCTGCCGGAAGTAACGGAAGACCCTGTGCTCTGCTGGCAGCACCAACTGTTAACGGCGGTGCTAACGCCGGGCGAAAGCCCGTTGATGGCAAATATCCGCGCGGCGGGGTTGACAGAGTGGCTCGTCGGGCTGGCAAAGCGCGCGCCGGAACGCCTAGCCGCAGCCGTCGACATAATACAGCTGCATATTGCGCCATGGTTCCTAGCCTTTTTCTGCCACAGCGGCCTTCCCGCCAAAACGCAGCTTTCCCGCCTCCAACAGGCCGCCGACCAGCTGCCGGACGCCGGCGGCCTAGGCGCACTGCTAAAGCTCTTGCAGGCGGAAACTTCCTTTTTGCAAGGGCAGCTTGGCCAGGCGGGCCAGACAGCCGAACAGGCTGCCTTAGAGGCCATCTGCCGAAGGCAGTGGGGCATATTGCTGGGCGCAAGGGCTTTGCAGGCCTGTATTGGGACGCTGCGCCGCAGCAAAAACCCCCAGCAGCCGTTGCTGGGGGCCAGGAACCGCCTTCAGAGCGAAGGGGCGGACTGCCTATTGCCGGTCGCGGCGCTTTGCCTGAAACTTTGCCAGAACGGCGAAAGCCCCGGCGGCAAACCCAGCGAGCTTTTCCCGCTGCAGCGCCTGTCCTGCTGCATCTGCTGGGAACCCGGCAGCAAACGCGCCCAACCAGGTATCCAACTTTCCCATAAACTGGACAGCGCGCCGCTGCAAACCGTCCTCCTGTGCAGGCAGGCCCTGACCCTCTATCGCGCCGGCAGACAGGCAGAAGCCGAACAGCGGCTTCTGGAAGCTTTTACAGCCGGAGAGCGCGACGGGTTTTGGCTGCCGTTTACGATGGGGATGCTGCCGGTGCTTCTGCAAAAAATCCTGCCGCCGGAAAAGGCTGCGCCAGCGGCCAAGCTGGCGGCGGAGCTCCACCCCGGCGCGCGGCAGACAGAACGCCTCACCCAGCGGGAATGGGAACTTGCACAGTTGGCGGCGCGCGGCTTTTCCAACCGAGAAATCGGGGAACGGCTATTTTTATCAGAAAATACCGTCAAGTCGCGGCTCAAAGTAATTTTTAATAAGCTTGACATCCGTTCCCGCCGCGAGCTGCGCCAAATTTTTGAGATGGATTGACAGGCTGTTCCGTACCGATATCCAGGCAGGTCAGTCCGCCGCCGATATACCTGCCAAATAGCCGGTAGAAAAAGCTATCTGCAAGTTAAAACCGCCGGTGTAAGCGTCTACGTCAAGCATCTCCCCGGCAAAATACAGTCCTTCCGAAAGTTTGGAGGCCATCGTTTTGGGCGAAACTTCCTTTACAGGGATGCCGCCAGCTGTAACAATCGCTTCCGCCACCGGACGGAAAGCTTTAGGCGTCAGGGTAAACCCCTTGATAGCGCCGACAAGCAGCCGGCGCTGTTCGCGAGTCAGATCCCGCACTTTGACCTCAAAAGGGATCCCCGCCCGGCGCAGCATCACGGGAATGCTCTTGCGGGGCAGCAGCGCGCCCAAAGAATGGATCATGTCACGGTTCAGCTCCCCAGAAAAGTCCCGCAGCAGCCGCTTATCCAACTGCTCGGCAGTAAGCCCCGGCTTAAAGTCAATCCGCATCTGGTAAGGCCTGGCCCGCTTGGTCCCCAGCGTGCGCATATGGGCGGACGCCGACAAGGCAAGCGGCCCGCTGACGCCAAAATGGGTAAACAGCATCTCCCCCAGCTCGGAAAAAATCTCCCGCTCGCCCTCGGCAACTGTCAGCGTCACATTTTTCAGCGACAGCCCCATCATCTCCCGCGGGTCGTCCTCTTCTGTCAGAATAGGGATCAGCGAAGGGCGGATATCGGTGCGGCTGTGGCCTGCCTGTTCCGCCAGCGCCCAGCCGCTGCCGTCCGAGCCGGTGACCGGATAGGAGCAGCCGCCGCAGCAGAGGATCACCGACCGTGCCCAATAGGCTGTCCCATCCTCGCAGCAGACGCCGGCTGTACGCCCGTCCTCTAAAATCAGGCTGACCGCCTTCCCTTGGGCAAACTGCGCCCCGGCCTTCCGGCATTCCCGCAGCAAAGCGTCGGCAATATCTGCGGCGCGGTCGGACACCGGGAAAACCCGCCCGCCCCGTTCGGTTTTCAGCGGCACCCCTGCCGCTTCAAAAAAGGCCATCGTATCCTGCGGCGAAAAAGCGGCAAAGGCTGAATAAAGGAACCGCGGGTTCTGGAGGATGTTCGCCATCAGCGTATCAAGGCCGCAGTTGTTGGTGACGTTGCAGCGGCCCTTGCCGGTAATCAGCAGCTTGCGGCCGGCGCGGTCCCCCTGTTCCAGCAGCAGCACCGATTTGCCCCGCCGCCCGGCAGACACCGCCGCCATCAGGCCGGATGCGCCGCCGCCGACAATTAGGACGTCAGGCATTGATTGATAAGACATAATGCTCCTTTCTAAGGCCAGAATTGTTGAATCTTTTCCACCTTTTTGACCATCCGCAAGGGCGCCAGCGCAAACGAAACAGCTTCCAGCCCGCAGGCTGAAAGCTGCCCTCCGGTCAAACGTTAAAGCGGAAGAGGACGATGTCGCCGTCCTGCATCACATACTCCTTGCCCTCCAGGCGGACGAGGCCTTTTTCCTTAGCGGCGGCCATGCTGCCGCATTCCATCAAGCTGTCGAAACTCACCACCTCGGCGCGGATAAAGCCGCGCTCAAAGTCGGTGTGGATTTTGCCGGCAGCCTGCGGCGCTTTGGTGCCTTTGGTAATCGTCCAAGCCCGCACCTCCGGCTCGCCGGCTGTCAGGAAGGAAATCAGCCCCAGCAGCGCGTACCCTTCGCGGATAATCCGTGAAAGCCCGCTCTCGGAAAGCCCCAGCTCCGCCAAAAATTCCTGCTTTTCGTCTTCGGCCATGTCCGAAAGATCTTCTTCGAGCTTGGCGCAGACCGGCAGCACCGCCGCCTGCTCTGCCGCCGCAATCTTTGCCACAGCCTGGTATTGGGGATTCTGCTCATAGCCTTTGGTGAAGTCTTCCTCGCACATATTGGCCGCATAAATCACCGGTTTACCCGACAGGAGGGGCGTTTCCTTCAAAAGCTCCCGCTCGCCGTCCGCATAGGGGAAGCTGCGGGCAGAGCGCCCCTCTTCCAAATGGCTGCGCAGCCGCTCAAGGAAAGCCAGCTCCCCGCTGTATTTTTTATCGGCCTTAGCCAGCTTCTGGGTTTTGGCAATCCGCCGCTCCAAAATCTCCAAATCGGCAAAAACTAGCTCCAGGTCAATGGTTTCCATATCCCGCGCAGCGTCGACGCCGCCGTTGACATGGATAACGTCGACATCTTCAAAGCAGCGCACCACATGGACAATCGCGTCCACTTCGCGGATATTGGCCAGGAATTTGTTGCCCAGGCCCTCGCCTTTGGAAGCCCCTTTGACCAGCCCGGCGATGTCAACAAATTCCAGCACCGCCGGCGTAAATTTCTTCGGGTGGTACATCTCCGCCAGCTTGTCCAGCCGGGCGTCGGGTACCGACACCACCCCGATGTTCGGTTCGATTGTGCAAAAAGGGTAGTTGGCCGACTCTGCGCCGGCGTTGGTCAATGCATTGAAAAGGGTGCTCTTGCCCACATTGGGCAGCCCCACCATCCCCAGTTTCATAGGCTTGTCTCCTTCTCTTCCGGTCACATTTTGGCCGGGGCGTCAATCTTCAGCAGCGCCAGCCCGTTGGCCAGCACCGTCCGCACCGCATGGCAAAGGGCGATCCGGGCTTTGGAAAGCCCAGCGTCTTCGCTGATGACCTTATGGCTGTTGTAGAATTTATGGAACAGCGTCGCCAGCTCGATACAGAAGCGGGTCACCCGGGCAGGGTCGTAGCCTTTCGCCGACTGGGCAACCTCCTCGGGAAACCGCGCCAGCTGCCTGATTAGCGCCGTTTCTTCCGGCTCTGCCAGCAGGTCCAGCTCTGCCAGCGAGGCTTCGCCATGGTCAAAGCCAGCTTCCCCGGCCTTCTCATCAATCGAACAGATCCGCGCATGGGCATACTGGACATAATAAACTGGGTTCTGGCTGGACTGCTCGACCGCCAGGTCGAGGTCGAAATCGAACTGGGAGTTCGGCTCCCGTAGGTTAAAGTGGAACCGCGCTGCATCCACCGGCACGTCGTCCAACAGTGTTGTCAGGGTGATGGCCTTGCCCGAGCGTTTGCTCAGCTTAACGACCTCGCCTTCCCGTACCAGCCGCACCATTTGGATCAATACTGTGTCCAATTTTCCGGCATCCACCCCCAGCGCCAAAAGCGCGGATTTCAGCCGCGGCACATAGCCATGATGGTCGGCCCCCAGCACATTGACCGCACGGTCAAAGCCCCTGGTTACCAGTTTATTATAATGATAGGCGATATCCGGCACCACATAGGTCAGCAGCCCATTAGCCCGTACCAGCACAAAATCCTTGTCTGCACCATACTCGCTCCCCTTGAACCAGACCGCCCCGTCCTGCTCATAGGTGCAGCCCCTTTCCTTCAGCGCCTCGACCATCGCCCAGGCTTCGCCGCCTGTATAGAGCGAGGATTCTTTGAACCAGTTGTCGTAATGGATACGGTAACGGGCCAGGTCGCGCTCAATGCCGGCGATGTTCAACGGCAGCGCGTATTCCACCAGCGCCTTCTTCCGCTCGTCAGCATCGGCCCCAACATAGCGGTCCCCATGGACGGCAGCAAAACCTTTGGCGTGGGCGATAATATCTTCGCCCATATAGCAGCCCTCTGGCATCTCCACGCCTTCCTGAAAGAGCTGCAAATAACGCGCCTCCAGCGAGACGCCGAACTTCTCAATCTGGTTGCCGGCATCGTTGACGTAATATTCCCGGGTTACGTCAAACCCCGCCCACTGCAGCGCCGAAGCAAGGCTGTCCCCGACTGCGCCGCCCCGGGCGTTGCCGATATGCATCGGGCCCGTAGGGTTGGCAGAGACATATTCGACAATGACCCGCTGCCCTTTGCCGGTATCGGTGCGGCCATAATCTGCCCCGGCAGCCAGCACGTCACCGATGCACTGGGAAAACCAGCGCCGCCCCACCCAGAAGTTGAGGAAGCCTGCGCCGGCGATTTCAACAGAGGAGAAGGAGCTTCCTTCCAGCTGAAGCTCCCCCTGCAGCGCCGCCGCAATCGTCCGCGGCGGCAGCCGGAACACCTTCGCGCCAGCCATGGCGGCGTTAGACGCTAAGTCCCCATGGCTGGGGTCGGCGGGGATTTCCACCCCAAAATCGGGCAGCGGCGCATCCGGCAGCGCCCCTTTGCTGATACAGGCCCTAAACGCCTTGGCAATCAATGCCCGGCACTGCTCCCGCAGTTCCGGCATTGGGTTTTTCATCATCATAGCTTTTCTAAATCCCTTCATAGTGAAATAGTAAAGGAAGGGTCTTCCTCTTCCTTCTCAGCTTCTTCATCAAAAAATCCATCCTCTTCCGGATTGGGCAGCGGCTCCACTTTAATGTACAGCTCATTTTCGCTGATCAGCTGGGCGTTGGCGTCGAGCTTATAGCAGAGCCGCAGGCGGCCGCCGCTCTCGTTGAAATTGGCGTCAATGACGGAGGCGAAAAGCCCTATCTCCAACACGCCGCCTGGGGTTTCATAAAACCCCAGCTGCCGCTTGCCCTGCTCCATCAGCAGATAGCTTGGGGCGACCCCCAGCTTGCGGATTGCAACCTGGTTTGGGGCGATCTGCACTGAAGTCAACTGGTCGACATCGCCGCCGGATTCAAGGTCGGTATAGACTAGCAGCGCCCTGCCGTCTTCATATTTGAAGATGGCGTCGGTAAAAAATTCGGAGACGCTTTCCTGCCCTTCAATCCGGGACTTTGACATAATGGTAACATTGACACGAATTTCCATATAAGCAGCAGATCCTTTCAAAGGCGTTTAATAGTCTACGCCGGCCCGTTCCAGCGCCAGCCCCACCAGCCGCTCCATCAACGCTTCAGGGGAGACGTCCACTGCCTGCCACAGCCGGGGGAAGATGCTGATTTCGGAGAAACCGGGCGCGGTGTTGATCTGGTTTAGGAAAATGTCCCCAGTACTGGTGACAAAAAAATCGATGCTGGCCATCCCGGCGCATTCCATGACTTTGAAGGCTTTTACGGCGATTTCGCGGATGCTGTAGGAAAGCTCCTGGCTGATGGGGGCGGGGATCAGCAGCGATTGGGCTTCCTGCTCCCAAGGGGAAGATGCGCTTTCCTGCAAGGTGGCGATCTCCCCCAGCACCGAGGCTTCCGGCTCGTCGTTGCCGACGACCGCACAGCGGATCTGCATCCCATGGATGTGCTCCTTGATCAGCGCCTTTTCGTCGTGGACAAAGGCAAGCTTCACTGCGCGGGTCAGCTCCTCCGGGTTTTCGGCGTGAAAGACGCCGCTTGCAGAGCTGCAGCAAGCAGGCTTGACAAACACTGGGAAACCGAAACCCTGTTCTACCTTTGCCGCAAGCTCCTCTGTTTCCAGCTTCTCGCCCCGCCGGACTGTAAACCAGCCCGCCGTGCGGATCCCCGCCGCCCCTAATACCATATGAGCGTATTCCCTATCGGTGCACAGCGCCGACGCGCAGGCCCCTGATCCCACATAGGGGATCCCGCTGCGCTCCAAAATCCCTTGGAGCGTCCCGTCCTCGCCAGCCTTGCCGTAAAGGACCGGAAAAACGCAGTCCAGCGCCAAGAAGGAAGCGGTCTGGTCCGCCAACAGCTTATAAATGCCCCGCTTGGAGCTGTCGGTGCTGAACACACAGCTGCAGCAGTCAGGGTGCGCCTCCCAGCGGGAACTGCGGATTCCCTCCAAATCGCCGGGATAAAACAGCATCCGCCCCTTCTTTGTGATGCCAATGCAGACAGCCTCATAGCTGTCTGGCAGATGGCTCAGCAGATATACCGCCGCCATGCACGAAACGTCATGCTCCGGGGAAATACCGCCAAATAGGACCGCAATACGTTTTTTGGCCATAGGTTCTCCTTTCCGAGCGGGCCGCCAACGCGCAGGTTGCAGCGCCTGTCCGACCCCGGATAATTCCGATTTTACTCTATAACTTATGTATTATAGCACAATGACAAGAAAAATTCAACTCCTTTTGCGAAGCGACAGTTTTAGACGCGGGGGACGGGTCGCTTTTGAAGAAAGCCAAGCTTAGCTGCGCTAAGCTCGCAAAACTTTTAATCGCCAGGGTACTCGTCTGCGCAGCCATCAAGCGCTACTGCGTCGACAAGCAGCTGGAATCACTTGCCCGTAACCGCGAGAGAACCGGCCATGTTTATCCGCAGCAGAAATCCGGCTTGCTGGATTTCCGCCGCGAGTTGTCTGCGGCGACACGCCGCCGGCCGCCTTGCAGAAGAGGAGGGAATGTGCTATAATTTAAAAAAGGCTGGTATGCCACATCATCAAGGAGGTTTCATCATGGAAAAGATTGCCGAACGCTTTCTGCGCTACACCAAAATCGATACCGAATCCCAACACGACGTCAACGCCGTCCCCAGCACCGATAAACAGCATAACCTAGCAAGGCTCCTGCAGGACGAGCTAACTGCGATGGGCTATCAAGCCGAGGCGGATGAGCATTGCTATGTTTATGCTTCTATTCCTGCCAACAATGGCAAAACTGGGCCTGTACTGGGCCTGATTGCCCATATGGACACCTCGCCGGATATCACCGGGGCCAACGTCAACGCCCGGATTGTTGAAAATTACGATGGCGGCGACGTAGTGCTGAACGCCGAAAAAGGGATTGTGCTGGCGGCCAAGGATTACGAGTCGCTGCAGCATCACGTCGGCGAAGACCTGATTGTCACTGATGGTATGACCCTTCTAGGTGCTGATGATAAGGCTGGTGTTGCTGAGATTATGGCCCTTGCCGAATATTACGCCGAGCACCCCGAGGTCAAACACGGCCCTATCCGTATCGCTTTTACGCCCGACGAGGAAGTGGGCAACGGCCCGGCCTTCTTTGACGTAGAAAAGTTTGGGGCGGACTTTGGCTATACGCTGGACGGCGGCGAGCCTGGCGAAATCGAATACGAAAATTTTAATGCGATGTCGATGACGGTTAAAGTGTCCGGCCTTAACATCCACCCTGGCTCTGCCAAGGGCAAGATGAAAAATGCCAGCCTGATCGCGATGGAATTTAACGCGCTGCTGCCGCCGGAACAGCGCCCTGAGCATACCGCCGGCTATGACGGCTTTTTCCACCTCACCAGCATGAACGGCGCGGTGGAGGAGGCTTCGCTTGGATACATCATCCGCGACCACGACGCCGCCCAAATTGCTGAAAAGAAAGCGCTGGCGCTGGCGGCTGGGGATTATCTGAACCAAAAATACGGCGAAGGGACAGTTGTTGTCACAATCAAGGAATCTTACCGCAACATGAAGGAGCAGATCCTTCCCCATATGCACCTGATTGAGAACGCCAAAGCGGCAATGGAGAAGCTGGGGATTGCGCCGATTATTGTACCGATCCGCGGCGGCACGGACGGCGCGAGGCTATCCTTTATGGGGCTGCCCTGCCCCAACCTCTGCGCCGGCGGCTGCAACGCCCACGGCCGGTTTGAATACACTTCAGTACAGGCGCTGGAAAAATGCTTTGAGATTGCCCGGGAAATCTGCGCCATTTACAGCGAAGCTTAAAATATACAGCCGACAGAAAGGGGCTTAATATGAATCCATTTTGGTTCATCCTTGCCGTTGCAGCAGCGGCGGCGGTTGCGGCGGTGGTAGTCTGCGGCCTGCTGATCTTCATCAAAAAGAGGATGGAAGAAAAAGATTATCCCGACAGAAAAGGCCGCTGACTACAGCGGTATACGATGAAGAATAACAAAGTGAAAGCGCCTGTACCTTTTTGAGAGTACAGGCGCCCCTTCATCAAAATCGGGTTTCGTCCCGATATACCGACCTACTTTGTTGTCATACGACAACAAAGTAGGCAAAAAGCGCGCCCGAGGGAGGTATCCCTCAGGGGCCCCCTCGAACGAACGAAACATTTATGCAATTTGTTTTGCGATACTTCGCTATCGTTTCGCTGCGAAAACCCGCGGCGCTTACCTCCCCGCTAGGAAGTTGTACGGACTTTAGCAAGCGGGCGGCCGCGCCTTACTTGGCTCCGGAAGTACGGGTTTGTTTTAGGAAGGTTGGCGCAAAACCGGGAAAGGCCGTGCACACGGCCTTCGCGCTGCTTACGCAGCGCGCCCCGACTACTTTTCTTTAGAACGAAAAAGCAGCGCGACAATTAACCCGAAAATCACCGCCGCTGTGATGCCCCCTGCCGCCGCTGTCAAACCGCCGGTAAAAACGCCTAGCCATCCATCACGGTCGACCGCATCGCGCACGCCGCGCGCCAGCAGGTTCCCAAACCCCGTCAGCGGCACCGTTGCGCCTGCGCCGGCCCATTCCACCAGCGGCGTATACCATCCCAGCGCCCCAAGCACAACGCCTGCAACTACATAGCTGACCAGGATTCTTGCTGGCGTAAGTTTTGTGTAATCGATTAGGACTTGCCCTGCCGCACAGAACAGCCCGCCAATCAAAAAGGCTTTTGCATACTCCCAAAACATCTGGTTCCCTCCTTTTCAGGCTTTCAAGTGCAGCAGATGGGCAATCCCAGGGATCGCCTCGCCTTGCTGGACCATCGTCGGGGACATCAGCGCCCCAGTAGCCATGAACAGTACGTTTTTCCAGCGTCCTTCGGCCATCTGCCGCAAAATGCTGCCGCAAAGCACCGAGGCCGAGCACCCGCACCCCGAACCACCGGCATGAACATCCTGCTTGTCGCGGTCATAGATCAGCAGCCCGCAGTCGTGATAACGGTCAGAGATGCGCACCCCTTCTTTTTCCAGCAGCTCGAACAGCAAGTCCCGCCCAACCTGCCCCAAATCGCCTGTGAGGATTAAGTCGTAGTCGGCCGGATGGGTGACGCTGTCATTGAAAAAGGTGGTCAAGGTAGAGGCTGCCGCAGGAGCCATTGCCGCCCCCATGTTGTTGGCGTCCGTAATCCCAAGGTCACGGATTGTGCCGACGGTCACTGCGTTGACCGATACGCCTTGGCCGCAGCCAACAATAGCTGCGCCTGCCGCTGTAGCCGTCCATTGGGCAGAAGGCGGGCGCTGCCCGCCATATTCTAGCGGGAAGCGGAACTGCCTTTCGGCGGAGCAGAAATGTGAGGAAGTCACCGCCGCCGCCCGTTTCGCCAGCCCGCCCTCAACGAAAAGTGCCGCCATCATCAGCGACTCGGCCATCGTCGAGCAAGCGCCGTAAAGCCCCACAAAAGGGATTTCAAACTGCTGCAAGCCATAGCTGGAACCAACGCATTGGTTCAGTAGGTCGCCTGCAAACAGGCAGTCGACCTCCGCCGCCGACACGCCTGCTTTCTGCATTGCCGTTTGCAGCGCCAGCTGCTGGAGCCGCCCTTCGGCTTTCTCCCAGCTATCTTCTCCAAACTGGGCGTCGTTGGAAATGGTGTCAAAGTAAGCGCCCTGCGGCCCTTCCCCTTCCATTTTCCCGCCAATCGCCGCCGAGGCTAAAATCGCTGGATGTTTTTCCAGCAAAAATGTGCTCCGTCCCAATTTTTTTGCCATTCCAATCCTTCTTTCTTTATCGTGTTGGCGCTTCAGCTCACTTCATACCGCCGTATCCCATGAACATCAAAATAATGCCGTACACCCACGATGCCGCTAGGCCGTAGACAATAACAGGGCCGGAAATTATAAACAGCTTTGCTCCCAGTCCCAGTATCAGCCCCTCGCTCTTAAACTCAAGCGCCGGTGCAACCACCGAGTTGGCAAAGCCAGTGATGGGCACCAAGGTGCCGGCGCCGGCGTGCCGCGCAATATTGTCGTAGCAGCCCAGCCCAGTAAACAGCGCGCTCAAAAAAATCAGCGTAATCGAAACAAAGCCCGACGCCCGATCCAGCGTTAAGCCCCAATATTGGTAAAGGTTCAGAAGGCCCTGCCCCAGCATACAAATCAGCCCGCCGATTAGGAAAGCCAGCGGAATGTTTTTAAATGACGGCGACGGCGGCACAGCCTCTTTGGCCATCGCGCTGTACTGCGCCGGCGTTGTTTTTACAGAAGGCATCGAAAAAACTCCCTTTCATTGTGGTTTTGAAGCTAGCATTTGTCAGAAAGGGGGAAATATACGTCAAACAAAAAAGCGCCTTCCTTTTAAGTGGAAAGTGCCCAGCCTGTTGAGAAACGCAAGTTTAAGCAAAAACGAAACTTGCGTTTTCTCTTATTCTAAGGAGAGTATCGACGCTATCCGCGAAGCGGTGCGGGAGTTGGAACGCGCTGGGTATATCGTGCGGTCAAGGGAGCGTTACGCGAAAGGCCGCTTGCGCGGCGCGGAGTATGTGATCTACGAACAGCCGCAGCCGCCTACATCGGATTTACCTACATTGGAAAATCCAACGCAATTAAATAAAGATATATCAAGAACTGATTTATCAAAAAAAGACCAATCAATTACGGATTTATCAAGTACCGATTCCATCCCTATCCTTTCCCAGCGGTTTCCAAACCGCTTGATCCCATCACCTTGCAGGGAAGCGGCTGCGCCGCCGGAACGGAAGCGAAAGGAAGCGGCAACACATGGAGCGCAAGCGTATTGCGTTTCGCAAAACACCTCAGTCTGTCGAAAAAAACAGTAAAAACTGGACTTTTTTTCGACAAGCTGGGGCAGTTGTTTTCAACCGAGAAAATGACTGCTCTTTTCTTTTGTCTGCAGGCAGAGCTGGGCAAGGAGGAAAAATAACCTTGTCCCATGAGAGGAGAGGCATTTTTTGAGGGCGCTCTGTTCTTTCGGTAGGTTGGAGGTATGCTATGACAGAAGTGATGAAGGACATCGACCTCCGCAAGGTGGATAAGGCGGCGCTCCGCGACTGCAGTACGGTCCACCCAGAGGCTCCCACTGAGGAGCGCATCCGGGCGTGGATCGAGCAGCTCGGCAATCCCTATGTCTATCTGGACGGCGGCGTGGTCGTGAAGCTGAGCTTCGCGAACAGGGGCGAGACCATTGAGGAGCGTATCAATTCCCTCTACCTTGCCGGGACCTGACATCCTTAACAAACAGGGCGGCTCGGCGCTACAATGTGCCTGGGTCAAAAAAAGGACAGCATCACAGGGCCAGCGGCTTTGTATTCCGTTCCCATACGGGACAGGGCCTTCGGTTTTCTGGCAGACAGACGACAAGGGGGTTCAAAATGTCCGACAAAATCTATAAGACCGGCATCTATGCCCGTTATCCAGAGAGGATGCTGACCGGATGGAATCCAACAGCATCCAAAGCCAGCGGGCCATCTGTCTGGCTTACATAGAAAGCCACGACGGCCTTGAGCTGGTGGACACCTACATCGACGATGGTGAGACCGGCAGCAACACAGACCGCCCTGGTTTTCAGAGGATGCTCCAGGATATGCGCTCCGGCCGTATCAACTGCACCGTCAGCAAGGACCTGAGCAGGTTCTCACGGAACTATATCGACGCCGGGAACTACCTGGAGAAGATATTCCCGGCGATGGGCATCCGCT